>NZ_JBEOSI010000028.1:0-1687 GCF_040302845.1 Streptomyces sp. NPDC096323 | reverse complement strand
CGGGACAGCCCTTAGACGCTGTTGTCTTTCCGAGTCTGACGACTGTGTTTTCGCTGGTCAGGGGTAGGGGCGGCGTCGGTATGGGAGTGATGGGGTGTCGTTTCGTCGCTCTCGTGGAGGCCGTGGATGCCGTCGGTTGTCGGACTGCTGGAACAGCACGAGCTTGCCGCTCGTCGTCGTGTGGACGGGCTGCGTGAGGAAGTGGACCGCATCCAGGCCGAGCTCGCGGTGGCCGAGCAGGAGTGGTCGGAGTGGACGATCGCCCGCGAGCGTGTCGGTGCGGTGCTGTCCCCGCCGGGCAGTGACTCAGCCGGCGTGGTCACCGAGGTGCCAGAGGGTGTTGTGACGGGAGCCGAGGTGGAGGCGTCTGCACCTCTGGTGGTGAAGGCGAGGTCGCAGGTTCCGATGTGGCGCGAGGGGCTGGCCGGGACGGCACTGTCGGTGGACTACCAGCGCATCCTGGCCGCGATCGAGGATCGGGTCCGTCTCGGTCAAGGGCCGCTGACCTGTCAGGAGATGGCCACTGCGTTCGGCCTGGACGTGGTGCCTGCCAAGGTGGAGGGGCTGCGGTCGAAGGCGAAACGCCTGGTCGCGCGGGGCTGGCTGGCCGAGCCGGCACCGGGCCGGTTCACCCTCGCGCGGAGCGTGAGCGGGCCAGACGGCGGGTCATGATCATGGTCATCGACCAGTAGATCATCGCCTCGGCGCTGCTGGTGGATCGTTCGAAGTCACGCACCAGACGGCGGCTTCGCATCAGGTGGGCGAAGAGCCGCTCGACGATCCACCGCTTGGGCAGCACCACGAAGCCGCGCATGTCGTCGCTCCGCTTGACGATCGCCAGGACTAGCGCGAGCGCGGCCAGGCAGTGCTTGACGAGGCTGCCGGTGTAGCCGCCGTCGGCCCAGACGAGTTCCAGCCGGTGGTGAGCGTCGGTCACCCGCTCAAGCAGCACCTTCGCGGCGGCGCGGTCGCCGATGTCCGCGCTCGTGACCATCACGCCCAGCAGCAGGCCGAGGGTGTCGACCACCACGTGCCGTTTGCGGCCGTTGATCAGCTTGCCGCCGTCGAAGCCGCGGCTGTCGGCGCCGACGACGGCGTCCGCCTTGACGGACTGCCAGTCGATCACGCCGGCCGTCGGTTCCGCATCTCGCCCCGACTCCTCGCGGACCCGGCCGCGCAGCCGGTCGTGGAACTCTCTGACCAGCGCGTGGTCGCGCCAGCGGCGGAAGAACGCATAGACCCGGTCCCACGGCGGGAAGTCGGCCGGCATGGCCCGCCACTTGATCCCGTTGTCGACCAGATAGCGGATCGCATCCAGTATCGCCCGGTGGCAGTACGCCTCCGGCTGCCCGCCCCGACCTCGCAGCCAGCCCGGCACCGGCAGCAGCGGCCGGACCACCGACCACTCCGCGCCCGTCATGTCCGAGGGATACCGCCGAACACGCTCCGGATGGTCGGCCGCATTCCCGAACCGGTGAGCGACACAATCACACGACAGAGCAGCCGAGTTGAACTCCACCGGCGCGAGCACGTACAACTGCGGCAACAGGGTCTCCTGGATCTCGGTTGGCTTCGCAACCCCGAGCTACCAAGAGGCCCTGCCTTCATGCCCGCAGCCGGCCACGGTCACCCGATCGAGACTCCCGTTCGACGCCCACCCCTCACGATCGGAACGACAACAGCTACT
>NZ_JBEOSI010000027.1:1869-5118 GCF_040302845.1 Streptomyces sp. NPDC096323 | reverse complement strand
AACACAGTGGACGCGAGCAACTGAGGACAAGCCCTCGGCCTATTAGTACCAGTCAGCTCCACCCGTTACCGGGCTTCCACATCTGGCCTATCAACCCAGTCGTCTACTGGGAGCCTTAACCCCTCAAAGGGGGTGGGAATACTCATCTCGAAGCAGGCTTCCCGCTTAGATGCTTTCAGCGGTTATCCTTTCCGAACGTAGCCAACCAGCCATGCCCTTGGCAGGACAACTGGCACACCAGAGGTTCGTCCGTCCCGGTCCTCTCGTACTAGGGACAGCCCTTCTCAATATTCCTACGCGCACAGCGGATAGGGACCGAACTGTCTCACGACGTTCTAAACCCAGCTCGCGTACCGCTTTAATGGGCGAACAGCCCAACCCTTGGGACCGACTCCAGCCCCAGGATGCGACGAGCCGACATCGAGGTGCCAAACCATCCCGTCGATATGGACTCTTGGGGAAGATCAGCCTGTTATCCCCGGGGTACCTTTTATCCGTTGAGCGACAGCGCTTCCACAAGCCACTGCCGGATCACTAGTCCCGACTTTCGTCCCTGCTCGACCCGTCGGTCTCACAGTCAAGCTCCCTTGTGCACTTACACTCAACACCTGATTGCCAACCAGGCTGAGGGAACCTTTGGGCGCCTCCGTTACTCTTTAGGAGGCAACCGCCCCAGTTAAACTACCCATCAGACACTGTCCCTGATCCGGATCACGGACCCAGGTTAGACATCCAGCACGACCAGAGTGGTATTTCAACGACGACTCCACAACCACTGGCGTGGCCGCTTCAAAGTCTCCCACCTATCCTACACAAGCCGAACCGAACACCAATATCAAACTATAGTAAAGGTCCCGGGGTCTTTCCGTCCTGCTGCGCGAAACGAGCATCTTTACTCGTAGTGCAATTTCACCGGGCCTATGGTTGAGACAGTCGAGAAGTCGTTACGCCATTCGTGCAGGTCGGAACTTACCCGACAAGGAATTTCGCTACCTTAGGATGGTTATAGTTACCACCGCCGTTTACTGGCGCTTAAGTTCTCAGCTTCGCCGACCCGAAAGTCAGCTAACCGGTCCCCTTAACGTTCCAGCACCGGGCAGGCGTCAGTCCGTATACATCGCCTTACGGCTTCGCACGGACCTGTGTTTTTAGTAAACAGTCGCTTCTCGCTGGTCTCTGCGGCCACCCCCAGCTCACCGAGTAAATCGGATCACCAGTGATGGCCCCCCTTCTCCCGAAGTTACGGGGGCATTTTGCCGAGTTCCTTAACCATAGTTCACCCGAACGCCTCGGTATTCTCTACCTGACCACCTGAGTCGGTTTAGGGTACGGGCCGCCATGAAACTCGCTAGAGGCTTTTCTCGACAGCATAGGATCATCCACTTCACCACAATCGGCTCGGCATCAGGTCTCAGCCTTAATGTGTGACGGATTTGCCTATCACACGGCCTACACCCTTACCCCGGGACTACCACCGCCCGGGCTGGACTACCTTCCTGCGTCACCCCATCGCTTACCTAGTACAAGTCTGGTTCGTCGGCTCCACCACTACCCTCAACTCCGAAGAGATCGGGCCGGCTTCACGGACTTAGCATCGCCTGATTCAGTATTGGGCGTTTCAAAGCGGGTACCGGAATATCAACCGGTTGTCCATCGACTACGCCTGTCGGCCTCGCCTTAGGTCCCGACTTACCCTGGGCAGATCAGCTTGACCCAGGAACCCTTAGTCAATCGGCGCACACGTTTCTCACGTGTGTATCGCTACTCATGCCTGCATTCTCACTCGTGAACCGTCCACAACTCGCTTCCGCGGCTGCTTCACCCGGCACACGACGCTCCCCTACCCATCCACACAGGCGTTGGCCCTATATGTGTGAATGACACGACTTCGGCGGTACGCTTGAGCCCCGCTACATTGTCGGCGCGGAATCACTTGACCAGTGAGCTATTACGCACTCTTTCAAGGGTGGCTGCTTCTAAGCCAACCTCCTGGTTGTCTCTGCGACTCCACATCCTTTCCCACTTAGCGTACGCTTAGGGGCCTTAGTCGATGCTCTGGGCTGTTTCCCTCTCGACCATGGAGCTTATCCCCCACAGTCTCACTGCCGTGCTCTCACTTACCGGCATTCGGAGTTTGGCTAAGGTCAGTAACCCGGTAGGGCCCATCGCCTATCCAGTGCTCTACCTCCGGCAAGAAACACACGACGCTGCACCTAAATGCATTTCGGGGAGAACCAGCTATCACGGAGTTTGATTGGCCTTTCACCCCTAACCACAGGTCATCCCCCAGGTTTTCAACCCTGGTGGGTTCGGTCCTCCACGAAGTCTTACCTCCGCTTCAACCTGCCCATGGCTAGATCACTCCGCTTCGGGTCTTGAGCGCGCTACTAAATCGCCCTATTCGGACTCGCTTTCGCTACGGCTTCCCCACACGGGTTAACCTCGCAACACACCGCAAACTCGCAGGCTCATTCTTCAAAAGGCACGCAGTCACGACGCACCGAGTAAACTCGATGCGCGACGCTCCCACGGCTTGTAGGCACACGGTTTCAGGTACTATTTCACTCCGCTCCCGCGGTACTTTTCACCATTCCCTCACGGTACTATCCGCTATCGGTCACCAGGGAATATTTAGGCTTAACGGGTGGTCCCGCCAGATTCACACGGGATTTCTCGGGCCCCGTGCTACTTGGGTGTCTCTTAAACGAGCCGTTAATGTTTCAGCTACGGGGGTCTTACCCTCTACGCCGGACCTTTCGCATGTCCTTCGCCTACATCAACGGTTTCTGACTCGTCTCACGGCCGGCAGACCATGAAAAAGAGATCCCACAACCCCGCATGCGCAACCCCTGCCGGGTATCACACGCATACGGTTTGGCCTGATCCAGTTTCGCTCGCCACTACTCCCGGAATCACGGTTGTTTTCTCTTCCTGCGGGTACTGAGATGTTTCACTTCCCCGCGTTCCCTCCACACTGCCTATGTGTTCAGCAGCGGGTGACAGCCCATGACGACTGCCGGGTTTCCCCATTCGGACACCCCCGGATCAAAGCTTGGTTGACAGCTCCCCGGGGCCTATCGTGGCCTCCCACGTCCTTCATCGGTTCCTGGTGCCAAGGCATCCACCGTGCGCCCTTAAAAACTTGGCCACAGATGCTCGCGTCCACTGTGCAGTTCTCAAACAACGACCAGCCACCCATCACCCCACCCTTACCGGATGAGTTCACTGGGGCCGGCAACCGAAGGACAG
>NZ_JBEOSI010000026.1:0-5523 GCF_040302845.1 Streptomyces sp. NPDC096323 | reverse complement strand
AACGCCCGGTTACATTCCGAACCCGGAAGCTAAGCCTTTCAGCGCCGATGGTACTGCAGGGGGGACCCTGTGGGAGAGTAGGACGCCGCCGAACAGTTATTGTAGAAAGCCCCGTGCCCTTGTGGCACGGGGCTTTTCTGCGTTCCGGACCAGAATGCGGCAGGTCCGCGATGTCAGCCGAGGGAGTCGGATCCCTCGCCGCCGCCCACGGCACCACCGAGCGCTCGGCGCAGGATGCGTGACTCGTCGGCGAAGCGCCGAGTCACCGGTTCGTCGCCGAAGCCCAGTCCGTTGAGGCGCTCGTGAAGCTGCATCAGGTGATCCGAGAAGGCGGCGGTCGGGGATGCGGTGCCGGGCCACGAATGCCTCGCCCGCTCTGCCGAGTTCGCACGCAGGCCGGCCAGGCTCTCCTGTATGTCGAGACGCAGTGCGTCGGGCAGGGCCGAACGGTCCAACTGCCGTATCAGCCGGTCCGCAGCGAGCGCTGCCTCGTTCGAGAGCTGTATGGGACGGTCCGCCCTGGTACCCGCGTCCGTCGCGGTGACGTTCCTGAGAAATGACGTGCGGGTCGAAGAGGCGAGTGTTCTCCCCTCGACCGTGCCAACCACCGCGCTTGTGTGGCGACCCGTTGCGGAGCGGCAGTTGAGCGGCGGGGCGGAATCAGGGATGGATCCGCAGCTCGTGCTCGTACGGCTGGACGGGGAACAAGGAGTCGCCCGCTTAGACGATGCCGTCCCCCCGGCTTACCCCGAGGAAGCCGATGCCGTACAGGGCCTCGATGGCGCCCTGGGCCGTCAGTTGTTCCGTGTAGTCGGAGTACCGGTCGTGCAGGGCATCGCGGATCTCGTCGAATGGGGCCGTGAACGCGGTGCGGGTTACTTCGAACCCGGCGTTCTCGAACCGGGCGAACACCGGCCGCAGGAACGGGAATCCGACGTTGTACTCCTTGGCCGGGTCGTCGAGTTTCCACCGGGAGAACTGCTCCGTGGCCTCGAGTACGTCGGCCTCGTGGATGGTGGCGTACCCGAGCCGGTCGGCCGCGTCCCTGGACAGGGTGAGGAACTGGATGATGTCGCGCGGACGAGAGAGTGAGCGTTGGACGAGATAGTCGCGCACCGGCTCCCCCGCTACGGAAGGCGGGAAGATGAGGCGCCACATTTCCTCGGCGGACACCGGGCGGCGCAGGGACAATGCCGCCCTGGTACGTGCCAGGTCGTGCAGGGCTTCCGGGTGCCAGCTGATGCGGACCTCGTCGCTGCGGAACTTGTCACCGTCGGCGAAGTTGAGGGAGTCGTAGATGTCGGCCCGCACGAACAGCACGCACCGTGCGGCATGCCGGTACGCCGTGACGACGTGCTGGGCCCCCAGGAGCAGCCCGGTGACCAGGGCATGGCTGTCCGTGTAGCCCTGCCACACCTGCTCCAACTGGTCGACGAGGCTCAGGAACGGCGGTTCGCCGACGGCTGTGGCGCATCCGAGGTCCTCGAAGGCGGCCCGCACCCCCGCCTCCAGTGTGTCGAGCTGGCGCATCGCCCGGGCGCCCTCCGAGCCGGCCGCGGCCGCGTCAGGTTCGCCGCCGACGTTCAGGCCGGCCTCGAAGCCGAGCATCTTGAGGGACAGCGACGCGGACTGGAGTCGGCGCGTACCGCGGCTCAGCCGTTCTGCGAGGCGTCCGTCATGGCCCTCGTCGTTGGCCCGCAGGAAGTCGCGCAGCGCACGTACGGAGGCCGGCACGCGCAAGCCCTTGTGCGTGTGGGCGTGTTCGCTGACGTACTGGGCTGCGTGGATCGCGAAGACGTAGCGCCAGATCAGCGACTTGGCCGTGTCGGCGGTCAGCCCCTGGAGCTCGAAGCGCCGGATCGCGTCGCCGGCAGCGTCGTCCGGTGTGATCAGCGTGGTGCTGTCTGCGTACCCCCCGTCCGCGAGGTGGGCGCAGATGGCGCTCTTGCCGGAGCCCTTGCGGCCGATCACCAGGGACTCGCGTCCCTCCATGGCTGCGCGGGAGACGTAAGTGGTCTGGAAACCGCGCCGCAGCAGGCCGTCGGCGAAGTCCGACTCCGCGTCGTCGCGTCCGAAGAAGAGATCGTGCACGGGCCGGTACGGCTGCTCCACGGCTCCCCCTGCGCGGCTGCGGCGTTCAGCCTCAGATTAGCCGTTCGGCCTCACGTGCGAAGGGTGCGCACGGATGACCTGAGTTCGCGAGGGGGCGGCGAGTCGAGGTGGCGGTGGGGCGCTGTGGGACACCATGACTGAACGGTTCGAAGCCGAACCACTGGAATTCGAGTTGGGGGAACGGCTCCGCGAGTTGGTGGCGGAGCAGGAGCACCGGGACGGTGTCCTGGCACGCGTGGGCAAGGACATCGCTTCCCTCGACGACGACATCACCGAGGTGCAGGAAGCGGTCGCGGGACTGCGCCGTGATCTCGGTGCTGTGGCCTCCGAGGTACGTGATGTGGCGCAGGCGGTCGGCGACGTGGGCAGCGTGCTCAACCAGCTCGGGGCCCGGTTCGACGAGTTCGCCGAGCGCTATGCCCAGGATCAGGTACGCGCCCAGGCCGAGGCGGAGCTCACCAGGCTCACCCCGGAGTGGCAGAGCCGCTTCGCGCGGCGGCGCCACACGCGGGCGCTGGCCCAGGGCCTGGTGCACACGCTCGTCCGCGACGCGCTGGAGCACGGTGTCGTGGAGGGCGCGGTCATCGAGGCGTGCACGGGCGAGACCATGCTGGCGGACGCCTCGCACTGGCTCGCGCCCGCTGTCGTGGCGCTTGCCGCCGACTACCTGGGAGAGGCGCAGCGGGCCCGGCGGGCCCGCAGCATCGCGTACTCCCTGGACCCGGCCAAGACAGACCTGTTCTTCGCGTTGACCTGCTCCCGCCTCGGCAGGTTCACCGAAGCAGCGCGTTGGAGGATCGGTACCTGTATTCCATCGATCCGTTCGCCCTCGACGAGGACTTTCAGATCGTGCTGGACGCCGTCGCGTGCAAGGAGCTGGGGGGCGAGGCGCACGCGTACGCCGAGCACGGCGATGGCGCGTTGGGCTTGGCAGTTCGCGCTGGCGAAAGGCACCGACGCCGGGGACCAGGATCCAGTGGCCCGGCACGTCCGGGACCTCAGGTACCGGCTCGACGACACCGCGTTCGAGGAACTGGGCACGCTCTGCCGCGAGGCGGAATGGGCTCACCTGCGAAGGGGGTGGGAACTGGCGACTGTGCCGTCTGCCGTCCTGGAGCACTTGAACGAGCAGTTTTCCGATGATCCGACGCCGTGGTCCGGCACCGGTCCGCACACCGAGGGCGCGCTCGGTGCACTGATCGCCCGGTTCGATACGACGAGCAGGCGCTCGACCACAGGATGGAGCAGTTGCGCCGTCATCTCCCATGATGGGGATGTGCGGGCTGCCCAAGCGGACCTGGCCGCCGAGAGCGAGGTGCGGAGGCCCTCCGACCTGCGCACGCTCCTGGCCAACGCCGTGTTCGTGCCGCCGTCGGTCCGGCTCGGCGAGGAGGCCCGGCGCCTGGTCCTTGCCAATCTCTGGCCCCGCGTCCTGGACGCGGCGCAGGAGTGCGCCGACCGGGCCGTGCACCTGCTGCCCGGGGAGCTCACGATCGGCACCGGGGAATGGCGCGGTGTTGTTCCCACCGACCTGGCCATCCCTGTCGACGCGGAGACGCTCGCCGCCGATCTGGCCGGAACGATTGGCGAGCGCACCGACCGGCGTGTGGCGGCGGTGCGGCAGAGGCCGGTCAGGCTGTGGGGCGCGATCCTGTTGACCGCGGTGGCCGGCCTTCTGGGCATCCTGACGCCCTCGGGGCCCGGCCCGCGTGGTCCTGGGAGGCATGGCGGGGGCCTGTGCCCTGTGGGCGCGGTACGAATGGCGCAGGGTCCCGATCCGACGGGACCAGCTACGCACGGAGGGACTGGCATTGGCGCGTCGCAGCGTTCGGTCGCTTAGCCGCGGGCTGGACGCGCGCGAGGAGTTCTTCACCGGGTGGGTGACGCACCTGCAGGCGTCCGGCCCTCTGGCCGCTTGGGGTGCTGACACCTGGGGGCAGGAGAAGGCGGCGGCCCTCCCGGAGGAGGAGCGGTGACACCCGGCCCGCCCGGCGCCCGTCGATGCGTGGGTGAGGGGTCTCGGTACGAGCTGATCGGCCCCCTCGGCCGAGGGAGCATGGGGGAGGTGTGGGAGGCCAGGGACCAACGGCTCGGTCGGCGCGTGGCGGTCAAGTTCCTGGCCGCTCACTTCCTCGGAGCGGCTCCCGACGCCGAAAGCGCCGCAGTGATGAGGGAGCCGTTCGCTCGGGAAGGGCGCACCATGGCCCGCGTCGACCACGCGTACGTGGCGACGATCCATGACTGCGAGACCAGGGACGAAGTCCCGTACATCGTCATGGAGTACGTGGACGGGCGCGCTCTGACCCATTACGTAGGTGGCGACCCGGTGCTGCTGGAGCAGACCGTCCGTTGGAGCAGGCAGATCGCCGAAGGACTCGCGGCCGCCCACCGGGAGGGGGTGGTGCACCGTGACATCAAACCCGGCAACATCCTCATCACGGACGAGGGCAGCGACGTCCGCATCATCGACTTCGGGCTGGCGCGCTTCGCCGACGCCAATGACACCCACACGGACACGGGTACACCGCTCTACCGATCCCCCGAGCGCTGCCGCTTCGAATCCGGGGACGAACGCAGCGATCTGCACTCCATGGGCTGTGTGATGTACGAGATGGTGACCGGCTGGCCCCCCTTCGGAGACCGGCACTCCGACTCGGCGGCGCTGGTGAAGGCGCACCAGTTCCAGCGTCCTGCCCGGCCCGGGCGACAGGTGCCGGGAGTACCCGAGCCGTTCGACGACCTGATCATGGCGCGCTGCTGGCCAAGAACCCGGCGGATCGTCCTCGAAACGCGAGGGTGGTCATCCGGGCGATCCAGGCGGCCGAGCGGTACATGCCGGCCGCACCGCGCAAGTTCGACCGAGCTGCTGCCCCAGGTCGTCCTCCGCACGTGAACACGCGGGTCGCCGAAGGCAGCCGGGAAGCGGACAAGCGCGTACGAAGGCTCACCCTTCAGTTCGGCGGGGTACCCAGGGAGACCATCGCCGCCCGCACCGAACTCGCCGAACTGACCGGAGCCTCGGGGGACGAAAGGGGCGCCGCTGAGCTCTACTCACGCATCGGCGCCGACTGCGAGCGGTGGCTCGGGCGGCACGACCGGCGGGCCATCATGGTCCGGTCGATCGAGGGACCGGGCGAGGAATGAGCCGGGGCCGGCGTCCCGGGCCAGACCGATCTCGCGACGACGAGCCGACGTGTGACGGGCCCTCAGCAGTCCCGAGGGCCCCTCCCGGCCGTGGGAATCAGGCCCGAAATCCTCTGGTAGAGTTGAGCTCGCCGGAAAGGGAAAGCGCGAAAGCGAAGAACTGGAAAGCGAAAATGCGAGACCCGCTTCGACCGGGAATCGGACACGAAAGAGTCTGATAGAGTCGGAAACGCAAGACCGAAGGGAAGCGCCCGGAGGAAAGCCCGC
>NZ_JBEOSI010000025.1:0-5712 GCF_040302845.1 Streptomyces sp. NPDC096323 | reverse complement strand
CCGACGAGAAGAAACCGACCACCTGCCCCGCGAAGCACAGCTTCCTGCCCGGCACCCCCGTCCTCCTCGCCGACGGCCGTCGCACGCCCATCGAGAAGGTGCGCGTCGGCGATCTGGTCGAGGCCACGGACCCGGTCAGCGGTCTGAGCCAGGCGCGGCCGGTCACGCAGACCTTCACCACGTATGACGACAAGGCCTTCGTCCGGCTGACCGTGCGCACCTCATCCGGTACGGCACTCCTGGACGCCACCGGCACCCACCCGTTCTGGCTCGTCGACCTGGGCCGCTGGACGGACGCGGCCGACATCGAGCCGGGCGCCACGCTGCGTACGGAGGCCGGCGGCACTCTGCGCGTGCTCACCGTGCGCGCGTACACCGGGCGGCGCACCACCCACGACCTGTCCGTGGACGGCATCCACAGCTACTACGTGGGAGTGGGCACCCGGAACAGCGCCCTCGTCCACAACAACGATCCCTGCGACAACCCGGACTACGACCCCGATCCGAATTACGGCATCAAGGACGAGGTCTACGACAAGATCGACACGAAGTACGGGCCGGAGACCGCCCGCGGCGTGGACTACCAGGCGCAGGTCATCAAGACCATGCGGGAGACCGTGCCGGGCGAGACGCCGGCCGAGGCGGCGGCGCGGATCAAGCGGGCACAGGACCACATTCTCCCCGGCACCGACGGGGACCCGACGAAGATGGCCGAGTACCTGGCGAAGTACAAGAACCGGAAGTTCACCCATCACGACGCCAACCCGCCGGACCCGAACAATCCGAGCGCCCAGGTGGACGCCATCTGGGAGAATGGCGTGGTGATCGTCAAGGACGGCACGATGATCCACGGGTACAAGATGTCGGAAGCGGCGTTCAAGGCGAGATTCACGGCGGGAGCGAAGCGCAATTGACCCACGCTGAGTCGCAATCGCAGGCCGAGGTCCCCATCCGGGCCACTTCGGATGGTCGGTACGTGCTGTACGTGACCGAGCGGCAGTTCCATCTGCTGCGGCGGGCAGCGATCACCCTCGCCGACCATGAGAAGTCCCCCGCCGTCCGGCAGCTCGTCCTGGGCCCCGGCGGGGCTTCGCTGGACGAGCCGCTCCAGCTGGGACTCTCGTACGACGACGCGGTGCCCGGACCGGTCACGCTCACCTTCGAGCAGCTGCATGCCCTTCACGCGGTGCTCACCACGCTTCCGGCCGCGGCGATCTGGCCGGAACCGGAGTTCGTGGAGCGGGTGGGCGACTTTCGCGAGACGGTCCTCAAGATGGCAGGCCTGGTGCGATGGGCGTTCAGGGAACAGCCGGTGGCGGAGAAGGAGCACGGGTGAGGGCGCGCGTCCGGATTCGGCGGACGGACGAAGGGCCGGGGTGGGTGCTGGTCCCGGGCTCCGACCAGCTGGCCCTGCTGCGCCGCTGCACCGACGCGTTCCGCACCGCGATGCCCGACCGCGCACAGCGTGACTTCGTGCTGGGGGAGCAGGGCGAGAGTCTGCCGGCGCTCTTCGCGGCGGATCCTGTGGCGGCCGCCGAAGCCGGCCTTCCGGTGACGGAGGGCGCCCTGCGGGCCGCGCACACGCTCCTGGTCACCCTGCTTGCGCTCATCCCGTCCGAACGGGCCTTCATGGAGCGGACGGGGCACTACCGCGACCATGTGAAGGCGGTCGCACACGGTCTGCGGCGCGCGGCCTCCGGTCAGTGAGGCGGAGACGCCGAGGCAGGCGCTGAGGCGGGGCCGCGCCCGGCCGGATACCGGGCGGCGGAGATAATCGGCCGTATGCCCCCCGACCCTTCCCCCCAGGTCACCCCCGCCCGCCCGCGCCCGGAGCGCCCGCCGGTGCGCGGACGCGCCGCCGCCGCCCTCACCACGGCCGGACCCGCGCTCGGCGCGTACGCCGCCGTACGGATCGTCGGGCTCGCCGTCTTCTGGGCCGCCGCGTCGGCCGCGGGAAAGGACGCGCTGCATCTGCTCTCCGAGCGCTGGGACTCCGTCTGGTACCAGCGGGTCGCGGAGAACGGTTACGGGTACACGGTCACGCTCCCGGACGGGGGCGTCCACTCCGACCTGGCCTTCTTCCCCTTGCTGCCCGCGCTGGAGCGCGCCATCGCGGAGGTGACCCCGTTCGGCACGGCGGGCGCCGGGCTGCTGGTCGCCTGGTCGGCCGGGCTGCTCGCCGCCTGGGGGATCTTCGCCGTCGGGGC
Organism: Streptomyces sp. NPDC096323; assembly: GCF_040302845.1. Taxonomy (NCBI): domain Bacteria; kingdom Bacillati; phylum Actinomycetota; class Actinomycetes; order Kitasatosporales; family Streptomycetaceae; genus Streptomyces; species Streptomyces sp. NPDC096323. The sequence goes on along the minus strand of NZ_JBEOSI010000025.1, from coordinate 3,505 downwards.
ACGGCTGTACGGCCGCCGGGCGGGGGTGGTGGTGGCCGCGCTGTGGGGGGTGTACCCGACGGCGTTCGTCCAATCGATGGCGTACACCGAGACCCTGTTCACCGCGCTCGCGGCCTGGTCGCTGTACGCGGTGCTGACCCGGCGGTGGATCGTCGCCGGTGCGCTGTGCGCACTCGCCGGCCTGACCCGCCCGTCCGCCGCCGCGCTCATCGCCGCCCTCGCGCTCACCGCCGCCGTCACCCTCGTACGGGAGTACCGGGCCGGGACCGCCGACGGCATGGTCCGCCGCAACGGACGGATGCTGCTGGGGGTGGCCGTCGCGCCGCTGGGCTGGCTCGCGTACGTCGTGTTCGTCGCGGTGCGCGAGGGGCGTCCGTTCGCCTACTTCGACGTCCAGGCGCAGTGGGGCAACAGCATCGACGGCGGCGCGGCCCTCGCCTCCTTCATCCTCGGCCTGCCGTGGCCCGGCATGCTCGGGCTGTGCGCGGCACTGGCCGCGCTGGGGTGGCTGGTGTCCCTGTGCGTGCGGCAGTGCCAGCCGTTGCCGGTACTCGTCTACGGGATCGCCGTCGTCGTCATCTCGCTGATCGGGTCCGGGTACTTCGGCTCCCGGCCCCGGCTGATGATGCCCGCCTTCCCGCTTCTGCTGCCGCCCGCCGGGGCGCTGCTGCGGCTGCGCTCCACGGCCCGGACGGCGGCGGTGCTCGCGGTCCTCGCCGCGGCGTCGGCGGCGTACGGGGCGTGGACGCTGCTCGGCTCCGGCCCGCCATGAGTTGGGCCCGTGGGCCCAAGCATCCGCACCGCTCGGGTTGTTAGCGTGAAGGGTCCGTGCGGGAACAACGTCGGCGGTAGCGGTTCGCCGGTCAGGAGCGGTCAGTGACTACGAGAGTCCCCAGGGCGCGTACGGCAGCCATGGCGGCCACCACAGCAGCGCTCTGCCTGGCGGCCGTCGCCTGCGGGCCGGACGGGAAGACGTCCGAGAAGGACGCCGGGAAGGCCGCGAGCGCGAGTGCGAAGCCGAGCGGGACACCCTCCGTCGACCCGGCCGCGAGCGACTCCGCCGCCCCGGCACCCACCTCGACCCCCACCAGCAACGGCAAGGTCCTGGACAAGGCCGGGCTCGCCCAGGTCGCGCTGGCCACGGGAGAGGTGGGGCACTACGAGGTCACCCCCATGCAGGGGGGCGAGGAGAGCGGCACGGAGCGGTCGGAGAACAAGGACTGCCGGCCGCTCGTCGCGGTGATCAACGGCGCCCCCGAACCCGCCCCGGCCGCCACCGTCTTCCGTACCGTCATGGACAAGTCGGAGGAGGGCAAGGACGACCAGACCGTCGTCACCGAGATCCTCACCTCGCACCCCGAGGACGGGGCGCAGCAGCTCATGCGCGGTGTCCGGGACGCGGTCCGCGCCTGCGCGGGCGGCTTCCGTACGTCGGGCGACGACGGCCCCTCCACTTACGCCGAGGTCAAACCGCTCCCGCTGCCCCCAGCCGGCCAGGAGAGCATCGCCTACCAGGTGACCGGGAGCATCGAGGGCGACAAGGTGCCGCTGGTCTTCCAGCTGGTGCGCACCGGCTCGACCGTCGTGACGTTCTACGTGGCCGACTTCGTCACGGCGAAGACCCCGCAGCTCCCGGCCGAACTCGTCGCCGCCCAGGCGGCGAAGCTGCCCTGACGCGACGCGCTCCCGCGAGTCCCGGCAGAGCTGTCGCGCGTGCGCGTCTTCGAGTGCGACACCTGCGGTCTCGTCGCGGACCGGGACGAGAACGCCGGGCACAGCCTGCTCGCCCTCGCAACCCGCACGACCTGCCTCACAGGTACCGGAGTGGCCGGAGACCTGGACCCCACCGTGGTGGGGGTCGAAGCCCCGTGGAGCCGACCGTAGGACCCGCACCACCCGCCCACGCCGTACGGCGTGGGCGGGGCGGGCAGGTGGCGTCATCCCCAGCCCCCGGGCCGGGACAGAAACGGGAGACCGTCAACAGGACACCGAGGCGCAACTCGCGCTCTGGTGACACCGTCACGGACTCTTCCGGCAGAAACGCCGGAATTGCTGAGATCCACTGATACTCAAAGCAACGGCAACAGTCGTGTCAGGCCTGCTCGGACAGGGTCACCTCGGCGGCGAGCGAGGCCCCACCGGCTCCGTACAGCTTCAGCCACCGCTGTTCGTCCGAGGCGTTGCCGATCCTGACGCCGAAGGTCCACGTCGGGTCGAGGAACAGGGTGTGCCCGCCCTGGAAATCGAGGGCCAGGCAGGTGCAGACGGTGTCGGCGGCACCCGGCGCGCGGTAGACGCGCAGGCGGGTGCAGCGCAGTTCGTCGCGGCCGTCGCCGAAGAGCTGCTCACCGCACGAGGCGACCATCACCTCTTCCTCGGCATCGGCGAACAGCTCCATGTCGTCCCAGCCGACGGCGTCGACCGAGGTGATGTCCAGCCGGTCGTACTGGCCCACGGACTCGAACCGCAGCAGCCCCTCGTCCAGCCGGAGCCAGACGGCGAGGGGCTGCGGACGGAACTCGGGGACGTCGTCGTCGCGATCCAGGAACCCCGGGATGAGGACATCACGGACGGGATGGTCACGCAGTGCCTTCTCGGCCGTCGGCCAACCGCCCATGTCCGCTCCCCGCTCCTGCCGGCCGCCGGCCGGGCTCCCGCCGCGCCGGCTACTTCACCGGCACCTTCTTGGTGATCACGATCCCGGTGTCCATTCCCTCGCCGCTCTTGAGAGCGGTCCAGAAGTCACCGTTCTCCTTGAGGACGACCGTCACGCCCTTGCCACGATAGATCAGCCCCTCGGGTTCGCCCTTCTTCAAGGTGCCCTTCCCGACCAGCTCGAACGTACCGTCCTTGATCGCGTCCGCGATGTCCTGCCGGAACTGCGGGCCGTCCTCCTTGAGCTTCTTGTACTTGGTGCCCAGCGCGTCCTCGATCAGCTTCTTGTGACGCTGGAAGTGGTCCTTGAACTTCTTGGGGTCCCCCTCGCCCACACCGGGCTTGCGGGCCGCTTCGAGCTCTTCCGGCGACAGGTCGCAGTCGGTGTTGTGCACGAGCGTGTTCGCGGAGCCGATGCCCACGTAGTAGGTGTGCACACCCTCGACCGTGAGGTCGTACGTCGTCTGCCGCTGGGAGTACCGCGTGACTCCCGTGACGGTCAGCGTGCCGCCGGTCTCCGTACGCAGCTCGTCGCCGCGGCCGAGGTCGCCCGCGTCGGTCCAGCGCCGCTGGCCGGTCACCCAGAAGGGGTGGGTGTCCGTGGCGGTCAGCTGGGCCGGGGCCCCGCCGGTGCGCACGGTCAGCCGGGTGAAGTACTTGTCGTCGTACGTGGTGATGGTCCGCTCGACGCGGCGGGCGCCGGTCCTGCCGGTCACCGGGTCGGTGGCGATCACCAGATCGCCGGCACGGACGGCCTCGATGGGCGTGCGACGGCCGTCGGCGAGGAGGACGGGGGTGCCGGGCAGGAAGCTGTGCTTCGCGGGGCAGGTGGTCGGTTTCTTCTCGTCGG
>NZ_JBEOSI010000024.1:0-11992 GCF_040302845.1 Streptomyces sp. NPDC096323 | reverse complement strand
CTACATCACGCCGTACCAGGCGAGGATCCGCTGCCATCAACGGCTGGACCTCGCGGCATAAAACGGAAGTGTCGGGACCTGAGGTGTCACTTCACAGCGCACCATCCCCATCCCCGAAGACGTCACCGCCCTCCTCGCGCAGCTCTGGACCCGCCTGGACACCCTGGCTGCCGAGGCCCCCCTGGCTGCACTCCGAGCCGTCGCCGCTCTCGAGTACCCCGTGGCCGAGGCCGCCCGCACCGCCGCCTGCAACGCCCGCGCGGACGACCAGTCCTGGGACACTATCGCCACCGCCCTCGGGCTCACGGAACCCGATACCCGCACCCGCCTGCACCGCTACGCCCGGCAACTCTGAGCTGGCTGCGCCGGCTGCTGGGATGTCGTTCGTTGGCGGCGGGCCACGTCCGAGGGGCTTGCTCGTCGTTGGAAGAGCGTGACGAATTCAGCTCTGCACCCGGATGACTTTTGCGACGCGGTGCTCGCCCGGTGTCCCAGGATGTCGGAGCGCGACGTGGTGAGGCTGCGGGCGAAGGTCCGCGAGGCCCTTGAGGGGCATCCGGTGGAGGAGTGGAAGACCCGGTTCGCTGACGTGATCATCGATCACCGGCACGAGGCGTTCGCGAAGCCGTTCTTCGGGCGGTCGGTGGCGCGGGGAATGCAAGGAGTGCGGGGAATGATCGGCGGTAGTTGAGCGTTCATCTGCATGTGGGTACGGAGGGGACAGTGTCCCCGGGCCTCACCTATAGCCCATGGGGAAGATCGTTCGGCTGAAGCCCCATGGAGCCCTCCGCCGAGAGGCGACCACCCTCCGCGCCCACACCCTTCATACCGCCCCGGCTGGCCTCCCCCGACCAGCCGGGGCTTTCTCGCGTTTGGGCACCCGGCCGGTCGGGGAAGCCCCGCCGCCCTGGTGCCGCAGCATTGGCCGATGGGTTCACGCCGGCGGGAGTCCGCTCTCGGGCATGCAGATCTGGCACGGCTCGACGTCCGGTTCGTCCAGGGCGATGACGGCGTCTTCGTAGCTGATGAAGTTGACGGCGCTCTTGTAGAGGGAGCAGTCCCCGCGGTGCAGGAGCGCGGCCTCGTGTGAGCGCTGCGGCTGGATCTTCCATGACTCCCGAGCCTGTGCCCGCTCAGCCCGCTGGCGCTCCTTCTCCTCCGCGGCCTCGAGCTCGCGCACCTTCTGGTCCGCGCACCGCAGCTGCCACGCGAGGTACTCGCGCGTCGCCCGCCACTTGTCGAGGCTGGATATCGCACCAGCACCGGCGCCGGACATTGCTCTCAGCCTGCCTCGTCGGCTGGCTGTTCATGGGCGTGCTGCAGCGCCATGCGGGCCGCGACCACGGTCTCGCTCAGCCCCGTCCAGTAGGGGTGCGTCATCACGGTGGTGCTCAGCTCCAGCAGCTCGGCTCGGTATGCCGCGAGCTGTTCGCGCTGATCGTCGGTGTAGCCGGGGCTCTCCGGCTTGGCGGAGCGGTGCCGGAGAGCAGCTGCTTGTCCGTCTCCCGCCCGGGTATTGGCTCGGCTGACCAGGGAAGCGTCTTGGCGTACTGCTCCATGGCGGCGCGGGTGCGGTGGAGGGCGAGCTGGGCGTCGCGCAGGTCCTGGGGAAAGTCGTACGTGGGCACACCTGAATGGTACGACTGTTCGAATAGCGTGTGCGAGGGCGCGTCGGCGGTCGTGCTGCGCTCACTCGGACAGTCCTGCTGGCTTCTTACTGGCCGGGTTCGGAGCTGGTGGCCTGGCACCGGTGGGCTGGGGGTCTTCAGGGGCAGCTCGGGGGCGGCGTTGAACGGGGCGTCTGCTGGCAGGGAGGGCCCTGCTGATGTGCCCGCGGTTGTTCTCGGTGAGGCCCTGGCGGGCCGGTGCGGTTCAGGCGTTCACTCGTTCGAGGGGCGAGTCGGTGTCCTGTGCCGGGGGTTCGTTGACAAGTTCGGAGAACTTCGCGGGCTGCCGGACGGGGGAGCGCGGTGGTGGCGCGGGGTGGCGTCGATTCGCGCCGGTGCACGTCGAGAATCCCGTTTGAGGTGTTTGTTCAGATGTGGTTGATCGTATGTGGTCGATTGGTGTGTCTTTCTGCCCAGGTGTCTGGGTGGTCCCTCGATGGGAGGGTGGCGGGTACCCATACCCACAGCGCTACTTTGTGGCACGGCGTGGCTGCGGAAGGTAGTACATTCCGATTCCCGGTTTTCGCCGGGCATGCAAAGACCCCGGCTGCTGGTTGGTCGCCTCACCGGGGTCTCTTGCTGCTCTTCAACGCCTGTCTGACACCCTGAAGGAAGGGAATCCCCTCGTGTCCAACCGACGTCGATCTCGTCTCCCCGCACGTGCGTCTGCACTTACGCGGAAACTGAGTCGCGAACGTATCATCCCTGCTCCGGGCATGGTTCAAACACTGCAGTGGGATGTCACAGCTGTCACGGTCCGCGGAAGTCTGCTCATCGTCGTGCTGTGTCTGCCCCTGCTGGTGATCCCGGGCTTTGCCGCGTCCGGGGTGCTGCCCTTTCTGGCGCTTTTCCTGACGGCTTCTCACGGATCGTTGCTGGTCCGTCAGTGGGTCCGCCGTCGCTGACCTGACCGGTGGTGTGACGGGAGCCCAGCTCCCGTCACACCACCGCGCCTCAGATCCTCACCGCGCCAACCGGGCGGGCGGGCACAGATACCCGCCCCCAGCGCCCCGAAAGAGGTCCCGTGTCCATTCGTTCGCATCCTGGCCCCTCGCGGCCGGCCCGCAACGGGGCCGCCGTCGACGTCGACCGGGCCAAACGCTGCACCGAAGCCGTGCGCGACATTGCCGAGGACTTCGTCGTCGTCGCCGAATCACTGATCAACCGCGCCACCGACCCCGACGTCCCCACCGCCGAACTGCTCCACACCGTGACCACCCTCGCTGCTCTCGCCGAGGAAGCGACCGCCGCACTCGTCGTGCGCCAGAGGTCCCAGGGCGTACCGCTCAGGGACCTCGCCCCCATGCTCAACCTCACCGAGGACCGGCTCCGCAAGAAGTATGTCCCCCAGACCGTGGACCAGGACCTGACAACCCGCAGCCGGCCCATGCGCGTCCCTCCTCCCTTTCCGCGTCCCGACGACTTACCGACCACGAGGGACCTGCTGCGCCACCCCCGTCAGCGCCTGGCCTGTGCGCTGACCCGCATGTGGAAACAGTCCGGGGTGTCTCAGCGCGCCCTCGCCCAGTGCATGAACGTCGACCCGTCCTACATCTCGCGCATGCTCTCCGGCGAGCGGGACATTTCCCTGCAACACGTGAACATGATCGTCGACCAGTGCGGCGGCAACGCCGACCTGGTCAAACCCCTCTGGGCAGTCGTCGCCGGCGTACAGACCCCCGACACAGAACCCGTCCGCGCGTTGCGCTCATACCTGCTCGCGCTGCGCTACGCCGCCGGATCCCCCAGCGACACACGGATCCTCGCCTCCGTGCAGCGCACCATCATCAAGGCCGACGTGCGCCAGGCATTCGAAGGGCCCGGTGTTCCGCAATGGCAGGTCGTCCGCCAGCTCACCGTCGCTTTCCAGAGCCTGCCTGAGATCACTTGGCCGCTGTGGCGCAAAGCCCACTCCACCGTCGAAAAGACCGCCGACAGCACCTCCACCTATCCCGCCGGCGCGTTCGGCTGACCAGACCGACCCAAAAGAAGAACATGAAGCCACCCCCAGCCACCGTCCTCATCAACGCCTTCTACGCGTTCTACGATCTGCACCGCCCCGCCTACCGCGCCTACGCCGCAGCCCGCCTGGCCCCGGAAGAAGCGCAGATAGCGGTCTCCCACCTCTTCGACCTCGTCGCCAGCAACTGGACCACCGTTGTCTGCGAACCCGACCCCGCCGCCTGGGCCTGGCAACGCCACACCCACGCCGTGGCCCACCGCAGCGGCCGCACGCTGACCGCACCAGAGGAGACACTGCTCCTCCACGAAGAACTGCGCCTGAGCATCGACAAGATCGCCACCGTGACTGGCACCGAACCGGCGGCCGTCAGCACACTGCTGGCCGCCGCCCGCCGCCCTCCAGCCACCCCCGACGGCTTTTGAGATGCGGAGTTGGCGGCCACGCCCTGAGCCCCGCACAACGACAGGAGGCCGGTACCGCAGTCTGCGGCAACGGCCTCCGGCGAGCCCGCGCGGCAACGCGGAACTCAAAGCCCTGCTGATCAGTGGATGGAGCCAGTAGCCATCAGGGTCGTACGGCATGCGTACGGCCCGGATCGTGACAGCAGCGCGTACGCGACGCAACAAGGATTGGGGCGGACGCGCATCAATTCGCCCTATCACTGCTCACCGACAGCAACGTCCTCCCCCGGACAACTCACAGCCCAGGCGCGTGGGCTGGACCTGTCATACCCACCCGATGCAGAGAAGAAGTCAACAACTATCACGCACTTACAAGGGACAGTCGTGCATCAAAACGCGCGATTGATGCCCGGTAGTGGGGAGTTGGCAGCTTCGGGGTGCCACCATCTTGTCCACGCACCACGCCGGGGACGGCGGCAACTGTCCCGTGGTGCGACCCAGATGGAGCCAGGTGTTCGGCGGCCGCGAGGCCGCCGGACTGAAAGTGTCAGGAAACTCATGCCGAAGCAGCACCCCTCAGCAAGACCCTGCGTGGAGCACGGATCCCCCAGCGCCCGCCGCCTCAACGGGGCCGAGGCCATCGTGATCATCGTCGTGGTTGTCATCACCGCGGCTCTCACCGCCCTCACCGCTGTGCCTGCCCTTGAAGTCCTGCAACTGCTCGCCGGGGCCGGCCTCATCGCCGGGACCACCATCGCGCTCAGCACTCGTCTCTCCTTCCGGTCCGTCAGGACGGTGCTCAAGGCCGCCCTGACGGCCGCGTGAAGGAGACGCCGTGGGACGCCGCGAGAAAGAGATCATCACGTCCAACGCCGGGCTCCGCCAGCTGGCGGAGTGGCTGCGCATACAACGGGCCCGGGCACGCCTGACCTACCGCGACCTCGCGGATCGTGCCGGACTGCACGCCACGACCCTGCAGCGCGCTGCCTCTGGTGCCTCGGTGCCCCGGCTCGCGCCAGTACTGGCATACGCCCGGGCGTGCGACGCACCGCCCGAGGATGCCCGCAGGCTGTGGCGGTGGGCCAGGCGTGAGCACGTCCGGGCCACGTACGGGCGGCACCCGGCGCCGTCTCCCAGGCTCGTACGGGACTTTGCCGACCTCAGCGCCGCGCTGCGAGACGTGTACGAGCAGGCGGGTGCACCGCCGTTGCGGACCATGGAGAAGAGGGCGGGCGCCTTCGGAGCTCTTCCCCGCAGTTCGGCGCATCGAATGGTGAACAAGCAGGCCGTGCCGCACAGCCTCGATCAGTTCCGGGGATTCCTGCGGGCCTGCGAAGTCCCACCCGACTGGAAGGAGTGGGAGGACGCCTGGAACCGGGCGTGGCGCTTCGAGAAGCAGGAGGACGCGGGCCTGACCGAGATGTGGACCAGTTCATTCCGGATCAATACTTCGCCAGCCGCCCTAGTAGTACCAGCCCGCAAGGAAGTTTCAGAGGAGACGCGGGAGACGGCAGGTGACGGAGACAGGGCGTACGTCACGGCACGCGGGCCGGAGTACTACCGGCCCATGGTTCCGCGCCAGCGGGCTTTTGCCGGAAAGCCCGTCCTGTCCGACTCCAGCTTTACCTCGCGGGTGAGGCGCCGGTCCGCCGAGGTGACCCGACTTCAGCAGGAAGCCATGCTGAGCAGCGGGGCGGCCATGGATGACGTGCTGTTTTCCCTGCCCGAGCAGCAGATGAACTCGGAAAGGCTCTTCTGAACCATGGATGCCCACCAACCCCGTGCAGCGGGCCGCTAGCACGGGGTTGGCCCGGGTGGCCGCCTGCCACCAAGGCCCTGCGGGCCTCAATCCCTGGGGCAGGGAGCGTCGAGCGTCGGGTGTGGCGGCCTGCCTCCGTGCTGGGCAGCAGAGAGCGGGAGCACGTCAGCCCAAGTAGGACGTGCCCGGCCGAGTGTCCTGGCGCTGTTCCGCGATCTCCTCTTTGCTGAGCGGGCGGTAGAGGTAAGCGGCGCCCACGGTGGCCGAGAAGGCGCAAAGCCACACCACGGCGCCGGTGAGGTTGCTGATCTCATCGGCCTTGTCGCTCTGGTCGAAGGCGAACGCGGCGTACACCGCCAGCTGGGCAACGCCGAAGACGACGGCCGCCGTGATGTCGCTCCTCTTCTTCGTCTGGAGCGCACGCCAGACGAAGGGCAGCTCCAGGATGAACCCGGCCAGCGCGATGGGAACGATCGCCCAGAAGATCTGGGCTCTGCGGGAGTTCAGCCCCATAGGGGCCTCCTTTGCGGCGACGGGGTGGTGGATCAGGTGGACGGCGCGCAGGTCAGCAGGACTCGTCCGTGAGAGTCGCGCGTCTCCGCCGTCCGTCTTCTCCTTGGCTATGGGAGTCTGGCCCACGTGAGCACTGACTGTGCCCTAGTTACGCGGGGTGGGCACGATGTTTCACACGGCCTCTGATCGCGCTGGCACCGGTCACCTGAGGTGCCGTTGCGCAGGGATGCTTCAGTTCGTTGTCCTGGCATGGCACAGGACCGTCCCCCGATCCGTCCCCGTTCGTGGAGGCAGTGCTGAGGCTCTGCCCCGACATGCCAGCCGCGGATGTTGAACAGCTGCGGGCCGCGGTCCGCGAGGCGCTGGTCGGCCGGCCCGAGTCCCAGTGGACCGAGGTGTTCGCCGACCAACCTGTGTAGCCCGCCTCTTCGAAGCGCGTGCCCAAGGCGCAGACGATCTACTTCAAGGGTCGTTGGCCGCCTTGGGCGCCGCCCTGCTCGGCGTCGCGGGCACCAGGTTCGCCGGAGCGGAGCGGCCCCCGCCGCCCGGCACGCCGCTGCACCTGCAACAGCACCGGTCGCACGGGTGGCTACAGCAGATGCCGGTTGGGTGCCTTCGCTGCGTCGGTGTACTCGGGCAGTTCGATGACGGTGATGCCGGCGTTTTGGAGGAGTTCGGTGCCCTGTGCTCCGGGGACGAAGGTGTCGGGTTCCCGCCATGCGGTGACGGCCCGGCGGATCCCGGCTTCCCGGATGAGCTGGGCGCAGGACCGGGGTCGTGAGGCGCGTTTCGCGCAGGGTTCCAGCGAGCTGTAGAGCGTCGCGCCGCTCAGGCGCTCATCGTGGCCGAGTTTGGCGAGGGCGCCTTCTTCGGCGTGGTCGTGGGGGTCGTTCTCACGGGAGTAGCCGCGGGCCAGCTCGGTGCCGTCCTCGGCGACGATGACCGCGCCGACGCTGAACGCGGTGTTGGAGGGCGGGCATTGGGTGGCGAGTTCACAGGCGATGGCGAGCCAGGCCCGGTCGGTGGTGGTGACCTCGTTTCCGGGGCCGGGCCTGCCACAGCCGGTGGGGGAGGGGCGATCGGTCATCGAGGCTCCGTGCTGATGTCTTTGGGCGCGTGCCGCAGGAGTACCACGTCGCCGATCTGTCGGGTTTCCAGGAGCCGGAGCCGGGCGGAGGGCCCGCCCATGTAGTGAGCCGGGCCCAGCATCCGTACGGCGTCGCTCTGTCCGACCAGGAGCGGGGCGATGACGAGGTGGAGTTCGTCGGCGAGATGCTGTTCGAGGAGCTGGGTATGGATCGTGCCGCCGCCTTCGACCATCAGCCGCCGCACCCCGTACACGTCTGCCAGAACATCGAGTGCGACCGGCCACGTGGCATCCTGCGGAACACCCTGAACGGTGGCGAGGCCACCGAGCGCCTTGCCTGCCTTCTCGGCGGCTTTGCTGCCGACGGCCAGGACAAGTTTCTCGCCCCCGTGGTGCCAGAACTTCCAGTCCGGATCGAGATCCCCACTCCCCGTGACGGTGATCTTCAGCGGGTATTCCGGAAGACCTGCCGCTACCCGTGCGGCACGCCTGGTTTCGGAGTTCACGAGGAGACGGGGATTGTCGGCGCGCAGAGTGCCGGCCCCGACGAGGATCGCGTCGACGGAGGCGCGTACCGAATCGACACGGTCGAAGTCCTGCGGGTTGGACAGCAGCAGCCGGTCCTCGCCGGGGCGGGTGTCGAGATAGCGTCTGGCGCTCCCAGATGCCCTCGACACCGAAGCGGGCCACCAGGCATTGCTGATCGTCCGACCGGAGGAGCCGCGTGGGGTGGAGAGGGGGCGGTGGTGCTACCGGGCGTGAATGGCGCTCACCGTCTTGCCGCCGGTGATAGCCCGCCTGGCCCGTCATCCTGAAGAGCGCTGCTATGCCCTGGGACACCTGGACGACGTTCGTCGGGCCGCAGACTGAACAGAGCTCAGGTGCCGTCTTCGGCTCACGCAGAGTGGCACCTCGCCGGACACGGCCGCCGCTATCGTGCCTGCTCCGCAGCCGGAGGGCGCCGACATCGAGGACGACCAGGAGCTGGTCCTTCAGGAGCTCATCCGCGAGCAGGTCCTGGAGTGGCGCAACAGGGCAGCTGTCGACGACCAGTTGGTGTTCGACCACATCGACCAGCACGGCGAGACGTCGGCACAGCGCCTGTTCACCCGGGCGGTTCGTCGCCCAGGTGCAGCGCCTGGCCGGCCTCGGGCACCTGGACCTCGTCTACGCCGCCTGGGGGCTCGAAGAAGCTCACTGATCAACGGTTGCCTCTACTGCTGCCACGAAAGCCAATGCGCCAACTACGCACCATCCCCATGCGATCGCAGTGATCCATTGGTTACGAAGCCCATATCCCTCAAGTTCCGATCTAAATCCATCCATCCTCCCGTCAGGGTTCCAGAGAAAAATTATCCCAACGGGAGAAATAGTGAAACGAAGATAAAAAAGAGCACTATAAACTCCAACTACGCAGCAATGCAAGGAAGGATCTGCGGTCACCCGCCCGAAAGAGAATGTCGCCCCAGGGTAGGCTCATCGCATCCGTGAAAACAGAAAGGCAGGAACGACTCTCACACCACCCATTCACTGATCGTGATGTAAACGAAAGCCAAAGCCATCAAAAATCCCATACCCACAAAGAGGCCACCAAAAACCCTAGCCCCATTCCAAGCCCAGGACCTCTCATGAAGCAAAGGATTAGAGCTGACGTATTTTCCGGATATTTGGTCGCCAACCCCCCACCAATTCCTTCTAATCGCCAAACCTGCAGTAATGAACATGGCGGAAAAAACAATGAGCATCACTATTTGCTCCATGATTCAATAATGCTGCGGGTGGCGCCCTACGCATAACTGGCGTAGGGCGCCACTGCTCGCAGCGTGCGAAGATTCGGTCAGTTGAGGCCGAACATCCAGGTGTGATTCAGCCCTCCGCCAAGTCCACCCTGGATCCCCACGCCACCGCCAAAACTTGTGGCCCAAACCGGCTCTTGACGAGAATTTCGCACCAAGGTCCCATCCGGGTTCACAGCACCTTCATGCAGGGCTGTTACTCCACCAGCATAGTGAACCGATACCGATTTATCTATGCCGAAGCCCGCAAGCTGGTTCAGATCATCGGCATTACTCTGCACGTAGCCGGCATCTCCAGCTAGACCCGCGCCGGGCCCTCCCACTCCTGCCGACAAACTGATACCAAATTTCCAGTTCCCGGATGGATTCTTACCCCACACGAAGCAGCCTCCAGCGCTACCCAATGCGCCAGGCTCACCCGAAAAGCCACCGCATACTCCATAAGTATGCACCTCTCCATCCGTGGCCAATGCTTTGGAAACCTTGTCTGTGACATGGTCAATTCCCCGCTTTACCGACCCGGCAACATCTGGGCCGTTCTGGCGATGCACCGGCCTATGCTGTTGGTAACCAGGGACATACTTCGGCAGCTTTCGCACCATGTACCTGGAGGGGTCTGCCCGATAGGCCGCATAGTGACGCCGCGAATCGATATCCTTCTTCGGGCTCTCGTGCCAGGCCCACTTCCCGCTCTTGTAGGTGTATCCGGCGTTCATTCCGCGGTCGTCGGCCCAACGGTCGTCGTTGTAGCTGGCACCTCCGGCTGGGCCATCGGGGCGGAGACCATCCGGGTCGGATTTGGTTAGAGGGTTGTTGTGCGCGTAGCTGTAGGCGTTCATTTGAGCGGGGTCGTTGGTGTCGATAATTGGGTCGACACTGATAAAGCGGCCGAGGCTGGCATCGTATTCACGGGCGCCAAGGTGGGTGAGGCCAGTGCGATCGATGATGCCGCCGACGTATCCGCGAGTCCCGAAGGCTGTCGACTGTTCGGATCTCAGCTTGCCGAAGGGAGTTGTTTGCGGCGGGTGATGGCGAGGGTCCCAGCGGCGACCGCGGTCATCGCGGTGTTCTGGTGGTCGTTGATGAGATAGGAGATGGTTCCGCCAGTGCGAACAGCGACGGTTTCGCCATGGTGGGTGTAGTAGCGGGTGCCGGTTTTGGTTCCAGTGGCGCTGAGAGCTCGTAACACGATCTTGCTGAAGTGCGCTGGTGGGGCGTAACCGGTGTGACGATTCGGCTGTTCGTGAGGGTGTGGGTACCCGACCGTGGATCGTGGACGATGAGTTGTGGGCGTTGATCGAGCCGTTGCTGCCTCCGTGGCCGGAGCGGTCGCCGGGGCCGCGTCCGGTGTCGGACCGGCTTTGTCTGCAGGGCATCCTGTTCGTCCTCTACAACGACATAGCCTGGCAACTCCTGCCCTTGGAGCTGGGGTTCGGCTCAGGGCAGACGTGTTGGCGCCGCCTGGACCGATGGCAGAAGGCAGGGGTCTTCGACCGGTTGCACCGGGTCCTGCTCGCCAAGCTGAACGCGGCCGGCGAACTCGACTGGTCGCGCACGTGCGTGGATGGCTCCCACATCCGCGCGAAAAAGGGGGGCCCGACACCGGTCCGTCGCCGGTCGACCGGCGGAAGACGGGCAGCAAACACCACTTGATCTGCGACGGACACGGAACCCCACTCAAGGTCATTACCACCGCAGCGAACGTCAACGACGTCACCCAGACCCTCGCCCTGGTCGACGGCATCCCACCTGTCGCGGGCCGCCCCGGCTGGCCCCGCCGACGACCAAAAGCCCTCCTCGGCGACAAGGGCTACGACTCCAACCCCAACCGTGACGAGCTGCGTCACCGCCGGATCCTGCCCGTCATCTCCCGCAAGGGATCGCCGAACATCAAGGGCCTGGGCAAGCTCCGATACGTCGTCGAGCAGACCTTCGCCCTTCTCCATCACTTCAAACGACTCGCCGTCCGCTGGGAACGCCGCACCGAACTCCACGACGCCTTCGTCTCTTTGGCCTGCGGCCTGATCTGCTGGAGACGCCTCACGAAGGCCCGATCATGATCGTGCCACGAGCTTTTGGCTACAGCTCACACCACTCACCCAGAGGGCCAGCCGCCCGCGTCTGGGCGAAGTCGTGCACCAGGTCCCAGGCCCGATCAACATCCAGGACAAAGTCGCCCGTGAACGCGGCGAGGCCGTCCATGATCGGGACTTCAACCTCGGCACCCGAGGGCACGGTGCCGTCTCCTACGAGCAGGGACATCCGCTCGGTGTCACTCATCAGATGGACGACGGCGTGATCACCTCGGAAGGCCAGGGTCAGCACCGGGAACTCCCTGTTCGGCGACCGAACCTCGACGTACCCCTCACCACGAGAACGCAGGTCGTTGAAGCGGTCTGACAGGTCCTTCACCTCTGAACGTCTTTCCACCGGAGGGAACAGTCCCGACTCCGGCGAAGTCGCCGCCCACACCACGCTCATCCAGTCACTCTTCCTCACACAGGTCATCGCCCACGATCCAGGGCCACGCTCCCATGCTCCACCACGACACGACTGCTGGGTTGGAGCCGCATGATCGTGTTACGAGCTCTGAGGGTGAGTTCGTTCTCGTCAGGCAGGGTGAGGGTGCTGGTGCCGTCGGCGTTCTTGGCGATGAGGCGGTTGCCGTCGGCGTCGTAGATGTAGCTGGCCGTCTTGCTGTTCTCAGTGAGGTGAAGTGACACCTCAGGTCCCGACACTTCCGTTTTATGCCGCGAGGTCCAGCCGTTGATGGCAGCGGATCCTCGCCTGGTACGGCGTGATGTAG
>NZ_JBEOSI010000023.1:0-20376 GCF_040302845.1 Streptomyces sp. NPDC096323 | reverse complement strand
CAACAGCCATCAGTCGCTCACCTTCCCTACAGCATCCGAACGTTCCCCCACAGCCTTCGCAAGCCCGGCCCCGCCGACAAGCTCCCAGATTGCTCAACGGCAAAGCGTCGGCGCCACAGCGGCGGCCTTTTCCTGAGCACCTTTCAGAATGCTGAACCGCCAAGGACCCTTCGGCACACGGCCGCATCTCGCAGAATGCTGCGGCGCAAGAGCAAGGGCTTTCGCGGGCGGGTTCACAAATACCCTGTCGTCGGGAAACACGCCGTCCCCAGGGAGTAGTGATGACCGTCGAAGACGTAACGGGCCAGCAAGGCAGCACCAGGACCGCGCACCGGACCTGTCCCCTGTGCGAGGCAGGCTGTGCCCTGCGGCTCGACCTGGACGACGCCGGGCGCGTCCTGCGGGTCACCGGGGACGAGCAGGACCCCTTCTCCAAGGGCTACATCTGCCCCAAGGGCGCGGTACTGGGAAAGCTGGACGAGGACCCCGACCGGCTGCGCAGACCATTGCTGCGCCGGGACGGCGAGTTGCGGGAGGTCAGCTGGGACGAGGCGTTCGCCGCGGTGGACGCGGGCCTGTCCGAGGTGATCAGCAGCCACGGCCGGGACGCGGTGGCGCTGTACTTCGGCAACCCGACGTTCCACACCATCGGCGCCTACCTCTACCGGCAGGCGATCACCCAGGCCCTGGGCTCGAAGAACGTGTACTCGGCCAGTACCGTGGACCAGATGCCCAAGCAGGTCGCCGGCGGTTTGATGTTCGGCGACGCGATGGCGATCGGGGTGCCGGACCTGGACCACACCGACCACCTGCTGATACTGGGCGCGAACCCGGTGGAGTCCAACGGCTCGCTGTGCGCGGCTCCGGACTTCGCCGGGCGTCTCAAGGCCCTGCGCAGCAGGGGCGGGAAGCTGGTGGTCGTCGACCCCCGGCGCACCCGCACCGCCGCGCTGGCCGACGAGCACCTGTCGGTGCGGCCCGGCACCGATCCGCTGCTGCTGATGGCCATGGTGCACACCGTCCTGGACGAGGGCCTGGACACGACACGTCTGGAGGTCTCCGGGCTGGAGCAGCTGCGCGAACTGGCCCGCGGATTCACGCCGCAGACCGTGGGGCCGGTGTGCGGGATCGCGCCGGAGACCATCGTGCGGACGGCCCGGGAGCTGGCCGCCGCGCCTACGGCCGCGGTCTACGCGCGGATCGGGACGTGCACGACGGAGTTCGGCACGGTGGCGCAGTGGCTGGTGGACGTACTCAACACCCTGACGGGCAACCTGGACCGCCGGGGCGGCGTGATGTTCGCCGAGACGGCGGCGCTGGAGATCTTCCGGTCAGGCCCGGCGTTCTCGACCGGGAAGTGGCACAGCCGGGTCAGGGGACTGCCGGAGGTGCTCGGAGAGCTCCCGGTCGCCACACTGGCCGACGAGATGGAGACCTCGGGCGAGGGGCAGGTCCGGGCGCTGGTGACGGTCGCCGGGAACCCGGCGTCCTCGGCCCCCAACGCCCCCCGGCTGGCCCGGGCCGTCCAGGGGCTGGAATTCATGGTCTGCGTCGACCCATACCTGAACGAGACGACGCGCCTGGCCGACGTGATCCTGCCGCCGCCGCGGACGCTCCAGAGCTCGCACTTCGACTTCCTGGTGCAGATCATCATGGTGCGCAACTACGCGCGCTATTCCCGCGCGATCCTGCCGCTGGACGACGACCAGCGCTCCGAGGCCGACATCCTGGCCCGGCTGATGCTGATCACCGCCGGCCTCGGCGCCGGCGCCGATCCGGCCCGCGCCGAGGAGATGTTCCTCGAACAGCTCGGCATCACCGGGGAGGCGGCCGACGCACTCGACGGGGAGGACGGCACCGAGAAGATCCTGGACGCACTGCTACGAGCCGGCGGCTACGGCCTGTCGCTCAAGGCACTGCTCGACGCGCCGCACGGCCTTGACCTGGGGCCCCTGCAACCACGCCTGCCGGCCCTGCTCCGCACCCCCGACAGCCGGGTGGACCTGGCGCCGCCCCAACTCGTCGCGGAAGCCGAACGGCTGCGCACGTGCATGGACGCCCAACCGCCGGAGTTCGTGCTCATCGGCCGCCGCCACCTCCGGTCGAACAACAGCTGGCTGCACAACGTGAAGGAGCTGCGCGGCGGCACCAACCTCTGCACGCTCCAGATCCACCCGGGCGACGCCGACCGGCTCGGCCTGGACGCCACGACGCCGGCGCTGATCGGCTCGGCGGTCGGCGAGCTGACGGTGCCGGTCGAGATCACCGACACGATCATGCCCGGCGTGGTGAGCCTGCCGCACGGCTGGGGCCACCAGGACTCCCCCCAGAAGGTGGCGCGCCGGGACCCCGGGGTCAACGCGAACACCCTGACCGACGACGCGGTGCTGGACGGGGTCTCGGGGACCGCGGTGTTCAACGGCGTGCCGGTGACGGTACGGGCCGCACCGCGGGGCCAGGGCGCGTAGGGCCGCACGGGCGGAACTTCGTACCTCGGTCCGCGGCGTCGCGGCGGCCGGCCGGCGCACCGGCGCCCATCTCCCGGAATGCGGAGTTCGCGTCGCCGGATGGAGTCCTGCCCGTGCGCCTCGTTACGGTGCGGGAATGGATGCCACAGTCGAAGAGCTACTGGCGGTGCTGCCCGCCGGCCGGGTGCTCACCGACCCCGGCCTGCTGGCCGTTCACCGCCGCGACGAGGCCGACCTGTGCGCCGCGGGCACCGCGCTGGCTGTGGTGCGCCCGCAGAGCACCGCCGAAGTCGCCGCGACCGTACGGGTGGCCGCCGCACACGGTGTTCCGGTCGTGGCGCAGGGGGCGCGCACCGGGCTGACCGGTGCGGCCAACGCGGTCGACGGCGCCCTGGTCGTGTCGCTGACCGGGTTGAACCGGATCATCGAGATGGACCCCGCGGAGCGCATCGCGGTCGTGCAGCCGGGTGTCGTCAACGCCGACCTGCACCGCGCCGCCGCCGAGCACGGCCTCACCTACCCGCCGGACCCGGGCTCCTGGGAGACCTCGACGATCGGCGGCAACGTCTCCACCGACGCGGGCGGGATGTGCTGTGTGAAGTACGGCGTCACCGGCGAGTACGTGCTCGGCCTGGAGGTCGTGCTCGCCGACGGCGAGATCCTGCGCTGCGGTCGCCGGACGGTGAAGGGCGTCGCAGGGTACGACCTGACGCGGCTGTTCGTCGGCGCGGAGGGCACGCTCGGCATCATCACCGAGATCACCGTCCGGCTCCGGCCCGCCGCCGGGGAGATCCGGACTCTGGTAGCGCTGTACCCCACGGTGACGGCCGCCTGCGCCGCCGTCGCGGCGGTGACCGCCGCCGGCCACGTGCCGAGCATGCTGGAGCTCCTGGACCGCACACACCTGGAGGCCATCGAGGCGTACCGGCCGATGGGCCTTCCGGGGACGGCCGGGGCGATGCTGCTGATCGCCGCCGACACGGGCGACCGCGCCGGGGCCGAACTGGCGGCGATCGCCGACTGCTGTCGAGCCGCCGGGGCGGACAGCCTGTACGTGGCCGAGGACGAGATCCAGGCCCAGGCGCTGACCGCCGCCCGCCGACTGGCCCATCCGGCGATGGAGCACCTCGCCAGGCGGGCGTTTCCCGGCGGGCGAGGTGGCCTTGTGGTCGACGACGTCGCAGTGCCGAGGACGCGGATCGCCGAGTTCATCAAGGGCGTGGAGGAGATCTCCGCACGGCACGGCCTCCTGGTCGCGGTGGTCGGGCACGCCGGAGACGGAAACCTGCATCCGGTCATCGTCGTGGACCGGGCGGACCCGTCCGGCATGGAACGCGGCCGGCGGGTGTTCGACGACATCATGCGACTTGCCCTCGCGCTGGGTGGCACCTGCACCGGCGAGCACGGCATAGGCATGCTCAAGCGGGACTGGCTCGCCCGCGAACTGGGCCCCGTCGGAATGCGGGTGCACCGGGCGCTGAAGGCCGCGCTCGACCCCTCCGGGATCCTCAACCCCGGCAAGGTGATCGCGCCGGGCCGGCCGCAATCCGGAAGCCGGCGACCGCCCTCCCGGCCGCGGGCACCGAAGACAACGGACGCCCCCAGGACGGTGAACCCATGACCACGACCGGCACAGGGCCCGCGGTGGCGGTCATCGCCGGAACCCCGTACGACACGGGGCTCGGCGTCGAACTGCTGCGCGCCGAGGGGCTGACCGCACATCCGTACGCCATGGCGGCGTCGCCCGACGAGCAGGACCGGCTGCAGTACCAGGATCCCGGCGCTCTGGCGGCCGCGTTCCATCAGCGCCTCGCCGGGTTACGGGCGGGCGGAACCGAACAGGTCATGCTGTTCTGCAACTCCATCTCCGCGGTGGTGAACCACGACGACGCCGTGCTGCCGGTCGTCTCACCGGTCACGGTCTACGGCGAACTGCTGCCGGAGCTGGAGTCGTCCCTGGTGGTCACCGGGAACGCCCAGGCCCTCCTCGGCTTCGAGCGGACCGCCCTGCGGACCGCCCCCCGCCACCGGATGCTCGGAGTGTCGGACCCCGCCCTGGTGCGCGGGATCGAGGCCGGTGACGTGGAGGCGGCCTTCACCGCCTCGCACCTGCCGACCACGCTGCGCATGGCCCAGCACCTCGGCCTCGACGCCGTCGTCCTGGCCTGCACGCACTTCACCGCGCTCCTGCCGCTGATCGCCGCCGTCTGCGACCTGCCCGTCATCGACGTCGGCACCCGGCTCGTGGAGCTGACGAAACTGGCTGCGACCGAAACGGTGGCCCATGGTTGAGCTGTCCCGCGCAGACCTGCACGTCTCGGTGTCCGACCCCGCGGCGACCTCGATGAACTTCCTCAATGAGATCGCGAGCCGGTTCCCGGACGCGATCTCGCTGGCCGCTGGCCGCCCCTACGACGGGTTCTACTCGACCCAGGACGTGCAGCGTTACCTCGACGTCTATCTGAACCACCTTCGCGCCGACGGAGTCCCCGAGGCACAGGTGCGCGGTCAGCTGCTCCAGTACGGGCGGACCAACGGCCAGATCCACACCCTGATCGCCAGAATGCTCGAGATCGACGAGGGAATCGTGGTGCCGCCACAAGCGGTGATGGTCACATCGGGCTGCCAGGAAGCCATGGTCATCGCGCTGCGGGCGCTGTGTCCGAGCCCCCAGGACGTCGTCCTGGCAGCCGAGCCCTGCTACGTCGGGCTGACCGGTGCGGCCCGCATCCTCGGCATCGAGGTGGTGCCCGTACCGGAGTCCCCGCAGGGGCTCGTACCGGAGACCGTGGCCGAGGTGGCGGGTACGGTCCGCGCCGCCGGAAAGCGCCCCCGCGCGCTCTACCTCGTGCCGAACTTCTCCAACCCCTCGGGCGTCTCGCTGCCCGTGGCCACCCGCCGCCGGCTGCTCGAGGTCGCCGGCGAGCAGGACCTGCTGCTGCTCGAGGACGACCCGTACGGCCTGTTCGGACTCGATGACGAACCGCGCCCGACCCTGAAGTCACTGGACACCGACGGACGCGTGATCTATCTGGGATCGTTCTCGAAATCCTGCTTCCCCGGCGCCCGCGTGGGTTTCCTCGTCGCCGACCAGACCGTGGTCGGCGAGCAGGGCCGGCGCACCCTGCTCGCCGACGAGATGTCGGCGGTCAAGAGCATGCTGACCCTGAACACCTCGGCGGTCTCGCAGGCCGTCATCGGCGGCGTCCTGGTCGAATCGGGCGGCGGCCTGCGCGCCGCCAACCGGGACAAGATCGCGTTCTACCGGAGCAACCTGCGCACCATGCTCGCCGCGCTGGAGAAACACTTCCCGCACTCCGGACGCGGCGAACCCACGGTGCGATGGAACGTGCCGAGCGGCGGCTTCTTCGCAGTTGTCGACCTGCCGTTCCGGGCCGACGAAAAACTTCTCGAACTCTCCGCCGAGCAGTACGGCGTTCTGTGGACGCCGATGAGGTTCTTCTACACCGACGGCGGCGACCGCTCGGTCCGGCTGTCCTGCAGCTATCTGATGCCGGAGCAGATCGCCGAGGGCGTGCGAAGGCTTTCCCGGCTTGTCGCGGAAAACGCGTGACCCGCTGTCCCTTTACTGACGCAGGCAACGTGAGAGACGACAGAGCCGGTCCGGCACTGTGATTCTCGAAGTAGCTCGCTGGGGCGGACGCCAGAGGCCAGACATTTGCCGGTGGAGGTAGAGACCGTGACGAACGCTCTACAGGATATGAAGATCGACTATGTCGAGTTCTATGTGGAAGACATCGATCGAAGCCTCGCCTGGCTCGTTGAAGGCTACGGCTTCGCCGTGCGCGCGAACTCGGCTCCGGCGGACGGTGCGACGCGGTCGGTCAACGTCGGGCAGGGCGGCATCGATCTGCTGCTCACCGAGTCGACCGAGGACCACCCCGCACGCGCCTACGCCGAGCAGCACGGGGACGGCGTCGGCGACATCGGCATCCGGGTGCCGGACGCCGCCGGGGCGTTCGCCGAGGCAGTGCGGCGCGGCGTACGGCCGGTCAAGGAGCCGGTCACCCGTGGCGCGGTGACCACGGCGACGGTCGCCGGCTTCGGCGACGTGACCCACACGTTCATCCAGCGGCCCGACGGCTCGACAGCGGCCGACGGGCGCGGGCTCGTCGCGGTGCCGGGCCACGCCCCCGCCCCGGGGACCGGTCTGCTCAAGGTGGACCATTTCGCGGCCTGCGTCGAGCCGGGCCGGCTCGACGAGACCGTCGACTACTACCGGCGGACGCTGGACTTCGACCTCACCCTCACCGAGCGGATCGTCACCGGTGACCAGGGGATGACCATCAAGGTGGTCCAGAGCAAGTCGCGTGCCGTCACGTTCACTCTCATCGAGGCGGACACCCACTTGGAAGTCGGCCAGATCGACAAGTTCCTCAAGGACCACGACGGTCCGGGCGTGCAGCACCTGGCCTTCAGCACCGCGGACATCCTCACCACCGTGCGAGACCTCGTCGAACACGGCATCGCGCTGCTGACCACCCCGTCCGCGTACTACTCCGCGCTCGCCGACCGGGTCCAGCAGCACCGGCACCCCGTCGGTGAGCTGCGCGATCTGAACATACTCGTGGACGAGGACCACGACGGCCAGCTGTACCAGATCTTCGCCAAATCCGTTCACCCGAGGAACACCATCTTCCTGGAGATCATCGAGCGGGTCGGTGCGACCTCGTTCGGCAGCTCGAACATCAAGCACCTTTACGACAGCGTCAAGGCGCAGCAGGAAGCCGGTCCGGCGTCCTGAGTGACAGCCCTCAAGGAATCCGCTCGTCGATGGGAATGAGGTTTTCCGTGTCCAATCCATTCGAGGCCCCTGACGCCCTGTACCTGGTCCTGGTGAACGCCGAAGGGCAGTACAGCCTGTGGCCCGCCGACGTCGCTGTTCCGGCCGGCTGGACCACGGCGCATGACGTGGATTCCCGCTCGAACTGCCTTGGATACGTCGAAGCGCAGTGGACCGACATGCGCCCCAACAGTCTTGTCCAAGCCGAACGGGCGTAACCGAGATGGGCCTCCAGCCGGAGTTGGCTGTTTCGGGGTGGAATGACACGGCGCGGGATGTGCCGGTGTCGGTGTTGCCGGAGTTGTTCGCGGCGCAGGTGGTGCGGACGCCGGATGCGGTGGCGCTGGAGTGTGCCGGTGTGTCGTGGTCGTATGCGGAGCTGGATGCGTGGTCGAGCCGGCTGGCGCGGTATCTGCTGGGGCTGGGTGCGGGGCCGGAGCGGGTGGTGGCGGTGGCGTTGCCGCGGTCGCTGGAGCTGGTGGCGGCGGTGCTGGCGGTGTCCAAGACCGGTGCGGCGTATCTGCCGGTCGATCCCGGATATCCGGCGGACCGGACCGGCTTCATGCTCACCGACGCCGCACCGGTCGCGGTGGTCACTGACAGGGCCACCTCCGCGCGCCTGCCGGCTCCGGCGGGCATGACCGTGGTCCATGTGGACGCCCCCGAGGTGGCCGCGGCGGTGGCGGGGCTCTCCGGCGCCACTGTCACCGATCAGGACCGGCCGGCGCCGCTGCTGCCCGCACACCCCGCCTACGTCATCTACACGTCCGGGTCCACCGGGCGTCCCAAGGGCGTGGTGGTGAGCCACATGGGCCTGGCGAGCCTGTCCGCGTATCTCATCGACACCTGCGGAATCGGACCGGAATCACGGGTCGGTCAGGTGGCGTCGCTGAGTTTCGACGCGGCCGTCATGGAACTGGTCATGTCGCTGCCCGCCGGTGCCGCGCTCGTCCTTCCGCAACAGCGGCAACTCGCCGGGGAGGTGCTGGCCGACGCCCTGCGCGGGCTGCGGGTCACCCATGCCCTGGTCGGACCGGCAACCCTGTCCGGAGCGGATCCCGAACAACTGCCCGAGCTGGAATGCCTGATGGTGGGCGGTGAGTCCTGCCCGGGTGAGGTGGTCGCCGAGTGGTCGGTGGGCCGGCGCATGTTCAACGCGTACGGTCCGACCGAGGCGACGGTGTGCACGACGATGAGCGGGCTGTTGTCGGGAGGGGATGCGCCGCCGATCGGGAAGCCGGTCTGGAACGTGCGCGCGTATGTGCTGGACGGCCGGCTGGAGCCGGTGCCGTCCGGGGTGGCGGGGGAGCTCTACCTGGCGGGGCCGTGTCTGGCCCGGGGATACCTGAATCAGCCGGGGCTGACCGCGCAGCGGTTCGTCGCGTGTCCGTTCGGGTCCGGGGAGCGGATGTACCGCACGGGCGACCTGGTGCGCCGGCGGCAGGACGGTGAGCTGGAGTACCTGGGCCGGACCGACGAGCAGGTCCAGGTCCACGGGTTCCGGATCGAACCGGGCGAGATCGAGGCGGTGCTCGCCCGGCAGCCCGGGGTGGCCCGCACCGTCGTCGTGGTCCGCGAGGACCGGCCGGGGGACCGGCGGCTGGTGGGCTACGTCGTGCCCGCGGCGGGGAGCCAGGTGGACCCGGTCGGGATACGGGCCGCCGCGGCACAGGCGCTGCCCGTCCACATGGTGCCTGTCGCGGTGGTGGTTCTGGACGCGTTGCCGTTGACGGTGAACGGGAAGCTGGACCGCAAGGCCCTGCCCGCGCCCGTCTTCTCCGGCGGGGCCGGCCGGGAGCCGTCCACCCCTGTCGAGGGCATCCTGTGCGAGCTGTTCGCGCAGGTCCTGGGAGTGGGGCGGGTCGGGGCCGATGACAGCTTCTTCGACCTGGGCGGGCACTCCCTGCTGGTGGCACGGCTGATCAGCCGTGCCAGGTCGGCGCTCGGCGTGGAGCTGGAGATCCGGACGGTCTTCGACCACCCGACGGCCGAGTCGCTGGCGCGGTCGCTCGACGAGACCGGGGGAGGGGGGCCGGCGCTGGTGCGGGCGGACCGCCCCAAGCGCCTGCCGTTGTCGTTCGCGCAGCAGCGGCTGTGGTTCCTGGCGCAGTCGGAGGGACCGAGCGCGACCTACAACGTGCCGGTCGCGTGGCGCCTGCGCGGACAGGTGGACGCGGCCGCGCTGACCGCGGCATTTGGTGACGTGGTCGGGCGGCACGAGGTGCTGCGGACGACGTTCCCGGTGGTGGACGGGCAGCCGTACCAGCAGGTGACACCGGCCGCACAGGTGATGCCCGAGGTCACGGTGGTGCAGACCGCGGAGTCGGAACTGGCCGCGCTGACAAACCGGGCGGCCCGGTACGTGTTCGACCTGGCCGCCGAACCGCCCGTGCGCGCGTGGCTGTTCAGGCTCGGCCCGGACGAGTGCGTGCTGGTGCTGCTGATGCATCACATCGCCAGTGACGGCTGGTCGCTGGGCGTCCTGCTGCGCGACCTGGAGGAGGCGTATCAGGCACGGCTGGCGGGCCAGGCACCACAGTGGCCGGACCTGCCCGTGCAGTACGCGGACTACACGCTGTGGCAACGCGAGCTGCTGGGCGGGGACCAGGAGCCCGGCAGCGTGCTGGCCCGGCAGGTGGCGTACTGGCAGTCGGCACTCGCCGGCCTGCCCGAGCAGCTGGAGCTGCCGTTCGACCGGCCCCGCCCCCCGCATCCCTCCTATCGCGGTGCGCAGATCACGATGGATCTGGATGCCGAGCTGCACCTCGCGCTGGTGGAACTTGCGCGGGCCCATCAGGTGACGCTGTTCATGGTCATGCAGGCCGCACTGGCGGTCCTGCTGTCCCGGTCCGGGGCCGGCACCGATATCCCGATCGGTGTTCCGGTGGCCGGCCGCGGGGGCGACGAGAGGCTCTACCAGCTGGTCGGATTCCTGGTCAACACACTGGTGCTGCGGACGGACCTGTCCGGCGACCCGAGCTTCGCGGAACTGCTGGGCCGCGTCCGTGACCGGGACCTGGCCGCCTACGCACACCAGGACGTCCCGTTCGAGCGGCTGGTGGAAGCGCTGAACCCGGTACGTTCGAGCGCTCACCACCCGCTGTTCCAGGTGATGCTGGCCTCTGACGACGACACCGCCAGACAGTGGAAGATCCGCGGTCTGCAGGCCCAGGACATGCCGCTGGACGCGGGCGCGGCGAAGTTCGACCTGACGCTGACGTTCCGGCCGCGCCACGGGCCGGACGGCAGCCCGGACGGGATCAGCGGCGAGCTGGAGTACGCGGCGGACCTGTTCGACGAGAGCACGGTGCGAGCGCTCGCCGGACGGCTGGTGCGGCTGCTGGGCCAGGTCGCCGCCGACCCGGCGCTCCGGGTCAGCGGCGTGCGCATGCTGACGACGGCCGAGCGCGAGTTGGCTGTTTCGGGGTGGAATGACACGGCGCGGGATGTGCCGGTGTCGGTGTTGCCGGAGTTGTTCGCGGCGCAGGTGGTGCGGACGCCGGATGCGGTGGCGCTGGAGTGTGCCGGTGTGTCGTGGTCGTATGCGGAGCTGGATGCGTGGTCGAGCCGGCTGGCGCGGTATCTGCTGGGGCTGGGTGCGGGGCCGGAGCGGGTGGTGGCGGTGGCGTTGCCGCGGTCGCTGGAGCTGGTGGCGGCGGTGCTGGCGGTGTCCAAGACCGGTGCGGCGTATCTGCCGGTCGATCCGGGGTATCCGGCGGACCGGACCGGCTTCATGCTCACCGACGCCGCACCGGTCGCGGTGGTCACGAGCCGGCAGGCCGGCGGGGACCTGGTCACCCCCAGCCCCCTGGTCGTCCTGGACGCCCCCGAGGTCGCTGCGGCGTTGGCGGGGCTCTCCGGCGCCACTGTCACCGATCAGGACCGCCCGGCGCCGCTGCTGCCCGCACACCCCGCCTACGTCATCTACACCTCGGGGTCCACCGGGCGCCCCAAGGGTGTGGTGGTGAGCCACATGGGCCTGGCGAACCTGTCCGCGTTCATGATCAGCACGCTGGGTACCGGCCCCACCTCACGGATGGCCCAGCTCCTTTCGCTGAGCTTCGACATGTCATTGCTCGAACTGCTCTCGTCCCTGCCCGCCGGTGCCGCCCTGGTCCTCCCCGAGCAAGGACCGCTGGCCGGGGAAGAGCTGGCCCGGACGCTGCGCGAACTGCGGGCCACCCACGCGGTGATGGCACCGGCTGCGCTGGCCGGGGCGGCACCCGAAGGCATGCAGGGACTGGAATGCCTGGTCGTCGGCGGGGAAGCCCTCCCCAGCGAGCTGACCGTCGAATGGTCGGCGGGCCGGCGGATGTTCAACGCGTACGGCCCCACCGAGACGACGGTGTGCACGACGATCAGCACCCCCTTGTCGGGAGGGGACGCGCCGATCGGGAAGCCCGTCTGGAACGTGCGCGCGTATGTGCTGGACGGCCGGCTGGAGCCGGTGCCGTCCGGGGTGGCGGGGGAGCTCTACCTGGCGGGGCCGTGTCTGGCCCGGGGATACCTGAACCAGCCGGGGCTGACCGCGCAGCGGTTCGTCGCGTGTCCGTTCGGGTCCGGGGAGCGGATGTACCGCACGGGCGACCTGGTGCGCCGGCGGCAGGACGGTGAGCTGGAGTACCTGGGCCGGACCGACGAGCAGGTCAAGGTCCGCGGATTCCGGGTCGAACCGGGCGAGGCCGAGGCGGTGCTCGCCCGGCAGCCCGGAGTGGACCAAGCCGTCGTCGTGGTCCGCGAGGACCGGCCGGGGGACCGGCGTCTGGTGGGCTATGTGCAGTCAGCCGCCGGAACCGTGCTGGATCCCGCGCAGCTGCGGGCCGCGGCCGGACAGGTCCTGCCCAGCCACATGGTGCCCTCCGCGGTGGTGGTCCTGGACGCGCTGCCGTTGACGGTGAACGGGAAGCTGGACCGCAAGGCCCTGCCCGCGCCCGTCTTCTCCGGCGGGGCCGGCCGGGAGCCGTCCACCCCCGCCGAGGACATCCTGTGCGAGCTGTTCGCGCAGGTCCTGGGAGTGGAGCGGGTCGGGGTCGACGACAGCTTCTTCGACCTGGGCGGGCACTCCCTGCTCTCCGCCGTGCTCGTCGCCCGGCTGGAGGAGCAGTTCGGAATCACGATCAACCTGCGCGATTTCCTGGCCGACCCGTCCGTCAGGGGCATCGCCGGCCGGGTCCCGGCGTCCGCGACCCAACAGCCCTGATCCGCGAAATCACGCCCGCAGGGCGGGAGGGACGAAATGAGCGACCTGGCCGCCAGCGGCGTCACTCTCTACTCAACAGTCCGGTCCAGTATCGGACACGGCCAGACGTCCCACCTGCGCACGCTGCTGGAGCTTGCCGGGTGGGTGGACGACGCGGGCTACCGCGGCGCCCTGGTGTACAGCGACAACACGTCGATGGACGCGTGGCTGGCAGCTCAGGCGGCCATCGCGAACACCGCCTCCTTCGTACCCCTGGTCGCGGTACAGCCACTGGACAAGACCCCGTTCGCGGTGGCCAGGGCGGTGTCGTCGCTTGCACACCTGTACGGCAGGCGAGTCGACATCAACTTCGTCAGCGGCGGATTCATCCGCGATCTCGCCGTCCAGGGGGACACCCTGTCGCACGACGCCCGCTACGACCGGCTCACCGAGTACGCGGGGATCGTCAGAACGCTGCTCGGCGGCGGCATGGCCAATTTCACGGGCGAGTACTACACAGTGCGGCGGGCCCGGCTCACCACGGCGGTGCCCGAGGACCTGCTGCCCACGGCGTACGTGTCCGGCTCCTCGGCGGCCAGCCTGCAAGCCGGCGAGTCGCTGGGCCTCGGCCAGCTCTCATTCCCCGTGCCGCCCGAGGATTTCGCGAGCCCTGACCTGCGCAAGAACAAGTTCGGCTCAGGCATCAGCATCGGCATCATCGCCCGGGACGACTCGGCCGAGGCATGGCGGATCGCGCGCAAGCGGTTCCCGGCCGACCCGGAAGGAGCCGAGCGCATGAAGCTGCTCCTGTCCGCCGGTGTCTCGTCCTGGCAGCCGCAGCTGGCTTCCGTACCCATCCCGGACGAGGCGGAAGGACAGCCGTACTGGCTGGTTCCCTTCCGGTACCACCACACCTTCTGCCCCTACCTGGTGGGAAGCCACGACGAGGTGGCACAGGCAGTGACCGCCTATCTGAACGGAGGCATCCGCACGTTCGTGCTCGACATCCCTCGGGAGCCCGATGACTTGTGGCACGCGCGGATCGCGATCGAGCGAGCCGTAGCGGTCATGGACAGGTAGCAGCCATCAGCCCTCTCGCGCGGGTCCGCCGGCGCGGGCGAAGGCCGCAGGCGTCAACCTGCGCGAAGCGAAGGAAAGCAATGACAGACATCACTGAGACTGACGTAATCGTCGTCGGCGGCGGCCCTGGCGGTTCGACGGTGGCAACGCTGGTGGCCCGCCAAGGGCACCGGGTCGTACTCCTGGAGAAGGAGCGGTTCCCCCGCTACCAGATAGGCGAGTCGCTGCTGCCGTCCACCGTGCAGGGCGTCTGCCGGCTGCTCGGAGTGTCCGAGGAACTGGAGGCGGCCGGGTTCCCGGTCAAGCGGGGCGGCACCTTCCGCTGGGGCGCCAACCCCGAGCCCTGGACGTTCGACTTCGGCATCGCGCCCGAGTTCGCCGAGGCGGCGGCGCCCGCCTACCAGGTGGAACGGATGAAGTTCGACCAGATCCTGCTCGACAACGCCAAAAGGAACGGCGTCGACGTGCGCGAGGAGCACACCGTCACCGACGTCATCGAGGAGAACGGGCGGGTCCGCGGGGTGAGCTGCACCGACGCCGCGGGCGTGCGGCGCGAGTTCCGCGGCCGGTACGTGGTGGACGCCTCCGGCAACCTGAGCCGCATCCACTCCCGCGTGGGCGGCAAGCGGCAGTACTCCGAGTTCTTCCGCAACCTCGCGCTGTTCGGCTACTTCACCGGCGGCAAGCGGATGCCCGCCCCGACCAGCGGGAACATCCTGGCCGTCGCCTTCAGCGCCGGCTGGTTCTGGTACATCCCGCTGTCCGACGAGCTCACCAGCGTGGGGGCGGTGGTGCACCGCGATGCGCTGGACCGCATCCAGGGAGACCGCGAACAGGCACTGAACGAGCTGATCGCGGAGTGCCCGATGATCGCCGACTTCCTGTCCGACGCCCAGCGGGTCACCAGCGGCCCGTACGGTGAGATCCGGGTGCGCAAGGACTACTCCTACATCCAGGAGAGGTTCTCGCGGCCGGGACTGGTACTCGTGGGCGACGCGGCGGGCTTCATCGACCCGGTGTTCTCCTCGGGCGTGCACCTGGCCACCTACGGCGGACTGCTCGTCGCGCGCTCGCTCAACACCGCCCTGCGCGCGACGGCCGAGGCCGAGATCGACGAGAAGACACTGTTCGAGGAGTACGAAGTCCGTTACCGGCAGGAGTACATGCGCTTCCACGAGTTCCTCGTCTCCTTCTACGACATGCATTCCGACGAGAAGTCCTACTTCTGGAAGGCCAAGAAGGTCGCCGGCGGCACGGCCTCGGAACTGCAGTCCTTCGTGTCCCTCGTCGGAGGTGGCTCCTCGGACGAGCGCGCACTGGTCGACGCCGGCTCCTACGGCCAGCGGCGGGACGTCGAGGACGCGATCTGGTCGGTCGCGCAGGCCGGAGCCAACATTCAGGTGCAGGCCGCCACCGGAGGCACCGTCGACGAGCAGGTACCAGTCCGCTCCGACGGGCTGGTGCCGTCGGCCGACGGGATGCACTGGGCCCTGCCGGAAACCGCGGCAGCGTGAGACAGGGGTCAGCCCCCACCCTCGGGTGGGGGCTGACCCCTGAACGCACGGTACGGACAACGAAGCGCATCACCGGCCCGCGCGCGAAAGGCCCGGCCTCACGACGGAAAGTCCGTCAGCGGCCGGGCCGTGCGCGTTGACGCGGGCTCAGGCGGCCGTGCTGCCCGCTACCGCATGCAGCCGGACGGGCAGGGAGCGGTGGCCGTTCATGATGAACGTCGGCATCGGCACCAGTTCGTCGCGCGCCGCCGCAAGGGACAGGTCCGGGAAACGCTCGAACAGCGACGACAGACCGATCGTGGCGGCCAGGCGGGCTATGCCTGCGCCCAGGCAGTAGTGCGGGCCGTAGCCGAAGGACAGGTGGCCCTTGTCGCCGCGGGCGATGTCGAAGGACTCCGGGCTGTCCGGGTGCAGGCTGGGATCACGGCCCACCGCGGCGTAGTTGATCAGTATCGGGTCGCCCTTGGGGATGGTCACGCCGTCGAGCTCGATGTCCTCGGCCGCGTAGCGCAGCGGCAGGCTCGCCAGCGGGGACTGCATGCGCAGTATCTCGTCGATGACGTCGTCCCAGCTGTTCTCGCCCGACAGGACCTTCGCGAGCTGACCGGGGTGGGTCAGAAGTTCGGTGATGGCGTTGTCGAAGAAGTTGATCGTGGTCTCCGAGCCGGCGCCGAGGATGGCGAAGATGGTGTCGGCCAGCTCCTGTTCACTCAGCCGCGAGCCGTCCTCGTCGCGGGCGGCGATGAGGTCGCTGGTGATGTCCTCGCCCGGATGGGCGCGCTTCTCGGCGATCAGGTCCGCCATCGCACCGCGCCAGCCCTGCAGGACGCCCTGCGCGACCTCCGGGGTCACCGTGGTGTCGATCATCATGTCGATGACCTTCGCAGTGGCGGCACGCTGCTCCTCGCCCATGCCGATCAGCTCGGCGACCAGCATGCCCGGCAGCGGGTAGCAGAATCGCTCCTTGAGGTCGACGACCTCTCCGGCGGGCGTCGCCTCGAGCGCGTCGAGCAGCATCGTGGTCAGGCCGACGACCAAGGGGCGGATGGCCTCGGTGCGGCGCGGGGTGAACGCCTTGCCGATGAGCTTGCGCAGCCGCAGGTGATCCTTGCCGTAGGACGTGGACACGTTGTCCATGGCCACCCAGCTGATCATCTCCCAGTCCGGCGCCAGCTCGCCGTTGTAGAAGGCCGGCCAGTGGTTGCGTGCGCTCTTGGTGACCTTCGGGCTGGACAGCATGTTCTTGATGACGCTGTGGGAGTTCACCGACCAGGCCACGATGCCGCCGGGCAGTTCGACCCGGGCGGCCGGTCCCAGCGCCCGCAGCGTGGCTGCCTCGGCGTGGATGTCCCGACCCGTCGTATCCATTACGGGACAACGCTCTTCCATCAGGATCCGCTCCTTCGTAGCCGTTTCCGCAAGGGGATACGACCAGGCTGTGGCCCGATCAGGCCGGTCATGTTCTTCGGCGTTTGCCGGATGGTGAGCCCGCGCCGCCGGACCGGCGGCGCGGGCTCAACTCATCGCAGTTCGAACCCGGCGTAGCCGGCGCTCGCGACCTCGTCGCACTTCTGCCGGTAGCCGGCCACACCGCCGACGTACGGCATGAAGACGCGGGCCTTGCCGGGGACGTTGGCACCTATGTAGTACGAATCAGCCTTGGGGAACAGCGTCATGTCGCCGACCGCGCGGACGTGTTCGGTCCACTCCTTCTCCGCGGTGGCCGCCGCCTCGATCACCACATGCCCGTTGGCGGCCATGTAGTCGATCAGGTCACTGATCCACTCGACGTGCTGCTCGATCGAGACGACCATGTTGCTGAGCACGGACGGGCTGCCGGGACCGGTGATCACGAACAGGTTCGGGAAACCCGAGAGCGCCAGACCGAGGTAGGTGTCCGGGCCGTCCTGCCACTTGTCGCGCACCGATACACCGCCCTTGCCGGTGATGTCGATGTTCAGGAGTGCGCCCGTCATGGCGTCGAAGCCCGTGGCGATCACCAAGGTGTCGAACGCGTAATCGCCCGCCGTGGTCCGGACGCCCGTCTCCGTGATCTCGACGAGGGCTTCCTCCCGCAGATCCACGAGGTGGACGTTCTCCTTGTTGAACGTCTCGTAGTACCGGGTGTCGAGGCAGGGCCGCTTCGTGCCGTACGGGTAGCCGCGCGGCTCGAGCTTCGCCGCCGTCGCCGGGTCGGTGACCTTGGCACGGACCTGCTCCCGGATGAACTCCGCGGCGGTCTCGTTGGACTCCTCGTTGAAGATCAGGTCGGTGTAGGCCTGGAGGATCGCGTTCAGGTGTCCGCGCTCCCAGCCCTTGCGGTAGACCTCCCGGCGCTCCTCGTCACTGACCTCCAGCGCCGACTTCGTCGGCATGTCCACCGCGATGCCGAAGATGGACTGGCGTGCCGCCTCGCGGGCCTGCCCGTAGTTCGCCTTGGTGGCCGAGACCCGGTCCTGGTCGATGGGGCCGTTGAACGACGACAGGACGTAGTTCGGCGTACGCTGGAAGACCGTCAGGTCCAAGGCCTGGTCGGCGACGTAGGGGATGACCTGGACGCCCGACGAGCCGGTTCCGATCACGCCGACGCGCCGGCCCCTGAAGTCGACCTCGTCGTCCGGCCACAGGCCGGTGTGGTACCAGGCGCCCGAGAACGTTTCCAGGCCCGGCACCTCCGGGAACTTGGGCGTGGACAGGCAGCCGGTCGCCATGACGCAGTACTGCGCGGACACCTCCTGGCCCTGATCGGTCCGCACCGTCCACCGTGACGTGCTCTCGTCGTAGGCCGCGTGCGTGACCCGGGTCTCCAGGACCACGTCCTTCCGCAGGTCGTGCCGGTCGGCGACGTGCTGGAGATAGGCGAGGATCTCGGGCTGGCCCGGGTACTTCTCCGTCCACTCCCACTCCTGCTCCAGCTCGGGATCGAACGAGTACGAGTAGTCCATGCTCTCCACATCGCACCGGGCACCGGGATACCTGTTCCAGTACCACGTACCGCCGATATCTGCGCCCGCCTCGAAGACCTTGACCGACAGGCCCTTTTTCCGGAGCTTGTGGAGCATGTAGAGACCGGAGAATCCGGCTCCCACAACAACCGCATCGACTTGCTCTGCCGCGCTGGCCATGTGTATCAATCCTCCGCAACCGTGGATGGTGGTACCCCATACGCCCTGACCGCTGACGACAACGGCGAATTTCGATTATTGGCGAAGCCGGCCGTTTCGGGTTCTCCTCAAATGCGGTGCTCGGGAAAGCACGCACGGGGGAAGAAGACGGGCACCGCCTTCGGCGGAACAGTCGTGTGCAAAGCCATTCCTTGGGAGGTCACCATGGGCGCCGAATACTATTCCGCCGCGGTGCAGGGTCCGCACGACTGCTTCGAACTCGGTCCGTACACGCTGGACAGCGGGGACACGCTGCCCGCCGCACGGCTTGCGTACCGCACACTGGGCCGCCTGAACGCGGCCAAGGACAACGCCGTGCTCGTGCCGCACATGTACTCGGGCACGTCCGCCTCGATGCAGATGCTCATCGGTGAGGGCCGGTCGCTCGACCCCTCTCGGTACTTTCTCATCCTGCCCGACCAGTTCGGCAGCGGCCTCTCCTCGTCACCGAGCAACACGCCGGCGCCGTTCGACCGAGGCCACTTCCCCGCGGTGACCATTGCCGACGACGTACGCGCCCAGCACCGCCTGGTGACCGAGCGGTTCGGGATCACGGCCCTGCACGCGGTGCTCGGCTGGTCGATGGGCGGTCAGCAGACCTACGAATGGGCGGTGCGCCACCCGGAGACGGTGCTGCGGGCGGCCGTGTTCGCGGCCACCGCGAAGACGCCGGTCCAAAACCAGTTGCAGCTCGATGTGCAGTGCGAACTCCTGCGCTCGGATCCCGCGTTCGCAGACGGTTTCTACACGGACTCCGACGACGTGCATCTCGGCCTGGGCAGGCATGCGATGGCCTGGGCCGCGACCAGCACCGGCTACCGGTTCTTCCGCGACGAGGTGTGGCGCCGGATCGGATTCGCCGCCGCGCAGGAGTTCACCCAGGGATTCATCCGCGGCCATTTCCAGCCCATGGACCCGAACAACCTGCTCTGCCAGGCCGCGAAGTGGCGTGCCGCGGACGTCAGCCTGTGCGCCGGCGGAGACATGGAGGCGGCGCTCGGCCGGATCACCGCCGAGTTCTTCGTCTTCGCGTTCGGTGACGACCTGCTGTTCCCGGCCGAGGACCACGAGCGCGACGTGGCCATGATCCGCGACGCCCGGCTAAGGGTGATCGACGGCCCGCTGGGGCACTTCACCATGTACGGCATGGTCCCCGAGGACGCGGCTGCCATCGACGACGCACTGGCCGAGGTGCTGAAGTCCTGATCGCGCCGATGTTCCTCCATGACATGTGGCCGGTACCCCTTCGCGGGATACCGGCCACATTCAGGGACCTGGGCCGGCGACCGGCCGGCCCTCGGGGATCGGCTCAGCTCTCGTACTCGTCGTGATACCGCAGCCACGCCCACTTGAAGGGCAGATCGGCTTCCTGCCGCCCGAGGAATGTCAGGTCCAGGTAGTTGTAGGTGTTGTTGACCAGATCCGTTCCGCGGAAGGCGGTCGAGTAGGTGCAGTAGATCTCGTCGTCGTCGCCGCGCAGGAAGACGCTGATGCCCGGGATCTTCGTCGCTCCCGGCACGAGCTCGAAGTTGAAGTCGTCGTAGAAGCTGTTGCCGAGCGAAGAGGCCACGGGGACCGTCCAGCCCATTCGCTCCTTGTGCGCGACGAAGTCGGCCAGGGGAACGGGGCAGTCCACCGCCAGCGACGTGTCGCGGGCGTGCAGGTGCTCAAGATGGCGGGGCATGTTGTCGACCCAGAACGAGCAGCCGACGCAGAAGCTGCCGCCGGTGACGGACGGCAGCATGAAGTGATAGATGATCAACTGTCGCCGGCCGTCGAACAGCTCCAGCAGGCTTCGCTTGCCTTCGGGCGTGTCGAAGTCGTACTCCTGGTCGACACGGAACATCGGCAGACTCTGCCGTTCGGCGTGCAGCGCGTCCCGGGCACGGCTGTGCGCCTTCTCCTTGGCGAGAAGGGGCATACGCGCCGCGAACCATTCATCTCGTGACACAACTTCGGGCAAAGCCATCGCGACATCTCCAGTTCCGGACTCGTCCATGGACTTGGTCACCAGTCTTTCCGCGGCGCCACTCGAGACGCATCTCTTCACTTGCCTCAGCCCGGCCCGAGCAGAGCAATCTGGGAGCTTGTCGGCGGGGCCGGGCTTGCGAAGGCTGTGGGGGAACGTTCGGATGCTGTAGGGAAGGTGAGCGACTGATGGCTGTTG
>NZ_JBEOSI010000022.1:0-23723 GCF_040302845.1 Streptomyces sp. NPDC096323 | reverse complement strand
GAGGCCCTGCCTTCATGCCCGCAGCCGGCCACGGTCACCCGATCGAGACTCCCGTTCGACGCCCACCCCTCACGATCGGAACGACAACAGCTACTCAGTAATGGGGGATGAAGCCGGCGGACTGCTACCCGTTACCCGGTCCAGGAGACCTCGAAAAAGATCGCGGCTTGACCTACTAACCCCATCGGATGTCCTTTTCGTAGCTCCGCAATGGGGCTACCGGCCTTCGGGCCCGGCATGACTTCCCCCTTGTTGCGGTTGATGATCCGGGGGTTGGTGTCACCGGGCCCGGAGGCATCGACGGACCGCTGATGAGGGGCTTGAGCACCGGCTTCACCCGGGCCGGAAGAGCTCTCCGTAACCTGGGTGTGGCAGCTCGGTGCCGAGGCAAGGCCGGACGAACGCGTGATGGAGGGGCCCTGCACGTGATCGACACCAGCGACATCGACGCCTCACTCGGCCTGGACGTCGGCAAGAGCGAACACCACGCCAAACGGCCCGAGGAACAGGTGCGGGCCGAACTGCTGCGGCGGATACGGGTGGACCTGATCGAGCCGCCGACCGCCCCCAGGATGGCGTCCCGCCAAGTGTTGTAGACGATAAGCTGACGGAATCCCCAGGTCGCGGCCCGCTCGCCCTCGCTGTAAGCCCTGTTGAGGCTCGCCGGGCTGGCCGGGGCCAGCGGTGATCGTACGACAGCTGGCTGCGGCACGTTGCGGCCGGGCAAACAGCGGAAGCGACGGGCCGTGATCAGCTGCACCACGACCGGGGACACGACGACACAGCCCAGATTGCAACACCTGGATGCCTGGTGTGCATCGCATTTGATGGCTACTTAGCGTGAAGGTCGGAGGGCGAGGCGGGAGACCGGCTGTCCGCGCCGACTGAAGACTCTCGCTGGGTGCGGAGGGTGTTCACTCGGCCCAGGCGCCTCGCACTTCAGCCTGTGATCCAGGCCCATACGATCTTGCCGGCGTGGGCGGGACTGCATCCGAAGCTGTCCGCCAAAGCGCGGATGATCTGCAGACCGCGACCGTCTTCCTCGTCGTCGGCGGCCGTCCGAGGCGGAGGGAGGGGGGTTCGACGGCCATCGCGCACTGCGACAAGCACGCTAGTGCCCTGCAGGGCGACCCACAGCTCGATGGGTCCGTCAGGCGTATGGCGCTCGGCATTGGTGACGAGCTCGGAGGTCACCAGCAGCGCGCCCTCGATTACGGGCTCTGCCACGTCCCAGTCACCGAGTGCCTCAGCGACATGGCGGCGGGCGGCCGCTGCGCCGCGCAGACAGCCGCTGAGTGGCAGGTGAGTGCTGCAGTTGTCCGTAGAGGGCTGGTGCCAGGGGGAGGGCACGGGCTCCATGGAGATCGTCATTGCGCTGGCCCATTTCGGGTGCTGTGCGGGTGCGTCGTTGGCGCGAAGCTGCGGCGCAACGACTGGCTAACACAAACAGGTAAATCCAGTTAATAAACTGATACCAACGGTGTCAAGGGAAGAGATGGGGCAATTTGGGCATGGCCTCGCGGGCCGGGCTCTCTGAGTGAGTGGCCGGAGGCCTGTCTCGCGGAAGGGCTCAAGATGTCAGAGCGGGGTATGGCCGGAACGTGCCAGGCCGGATTGTTGGAAGTTGCTAACTCAAGTTAATGGTGGGTAAATGTGCGAGGCGCAGATGGGGGGAGCGACTTCGTCCGCTCCTGGGCGGGCGGCCGGCGGTAGGCTGCCAGTAGAAGGCGTCACGCGTTACTAATCATTTAGGGATACGGGGGCTGATATGTCAGCGACATCGCCAGGGAAGGTCGGGGGCGCCGCACGGTCGCGGCCCACGGCCAACGATGTCGCCAAGGCGGCTGGGGTGTCGCGGTCGGCCGTTTCGTTCGCCTTCAACAGTCCGGAGAAGCTGTCCGCGGCGACCAGAGACCGGATTCTCGCCGCTGCCACGGAGCTGAACTACGCTCCCAACACCCTGGCGCGGATGCTGAAGGCCGGGCAGTCCCAATCACTGGGGGTACTTCTGCCGCAGAACCTGGCGCGAGTCATGGAGAACCCTTACTACGCCCGGTTCCTCACGGGCGTGGGCCAGGTCTGTGACGAGCAGGGCTACACGATGCTGCTGACGCCCCCGCTCAGGGACTCGATGCTCAAGGCCATTCCGTACGCGGCGGTGGACGGGTTCATCGTGTGCGGGCTGGAGCACGATCGCGGTGAGGTGGCCGAGCTCAAGCGGCGCGGCATCCCCTTTGTGCTGGTGGACAGCAGTCCGCGCGAGGATGTTTCGAGCGTGGATGTCGATGATGAGGCCGGCGCCTTCGAGGCCATGCGTCATGTGCTGGATCTCGGGCATCGGCGGATCGCCGTGTTGTCCCTGGATCCTGGCCCCGAGGTTGCCGAGCGAGGCTACCGGGGGCCGCTCGCGCGCCGGATGGCGGGCATGGAGAGCGCGCTGGAGACCGTTGGTCTGCGGATTGACGACATCTCGTTGGTGGAGGTGCCGGTGACGCGTATGGACGGCTTCCGCGCCACGAGGAAGATCATGGCGCAGGACCCGCCGACCGCGATCGTGGCCATGTCCGACATTCTGGCCTTCGGTGCTCTTGATGCTCTGCATGACCTGAACCTGTCGGTGCCTGGCGATGTGAGCGTCACCGGCTATGACGACCTGCCGGAGTCGTCGTGGATGCGTCCTCGTCTGACCACGGTGCGCCAGGCCATCACCACCAAGGGCCGTACTGCGGCTGATCTGCTCTTCTCGGCGATACGGGGGGAGGATCAGCATCCCCATCAGCTCCTGGGGACGCATCTGATCGTCCGGGACTCCACCGCGCGCCTCGGTACTCCTTCGCGCTGACAGCTCGCGCCCACCTGATTCCCCGCAGCCCTCTGCAGCCGACCGATCCGGCCGCAGAGGGCTGCGCACGTGGTGCCCCGGCGTGCCTCTGCGCCGCCCAGGGCGGTGCAGTTGCCCCACAAGACGCCCTCGTCCGATAAGAATTGCGCGTTACGGAACCGTTAACTAACTGCTGTTAATAACCTGCTAACGTCTGCGACATCACAGAGCTCGCGAGGCTCGATCCGGACAGGTGGCGGACCAGCCGCCCGTCCGGGGAGCCATCCGCGACCCGGCCGCTCGGCATACCGTTTGCGCGAGAGGTGCAAGTTTGCTTGCTTTCGCCGGTTCCGTCCCGCTGCCGGCGAAAGCACCGGGCTCGCCGTTTCGGATCAGTTCTTCCACCGAGGAGTTCCCATGCGCCGTGGTATTGCGGCAGCCGTCGTCGTAGCGGCTTTGACCATCTCAGCGAGTGCCTGCTCCAGCGGCACCTCCGACTCCGGCTCCGACAGCTCCGGCCCTGTGACCATCACCTGGTGGGACACCTCGGACGCGACCAACGAGGCCGGAACCTTCAAGTCGCTGATCAAGGACTTCGAGAAGGCCAACGCCGACATCAGGGTGAAGTACGTCAACGTCCCCTTCGGCGACGCGCAGACCAAGTTCCAGACCGCTGCCGGAAGCAAGGGCGCCCCCGACGTCCTGCGCGCCGACGTCGGCTGGACCCCGGGTTTCGCCAAGTCCGGGTACCTCGCGCCGCTCGACGGCACCCCGGCCGCGGCCGAGTCGGACAAGTTCGAGCCCAACCTGATCGAGCAGGCCAAGTACGAGGACAAGCTGTACGGCATTCCCCAGGTCACCGACACGCTCGGCCTGATGTACAACAAGCAGCTGTTCGCCAAGGCCGGCATCACGAAGGCGCCCGCCACGTGGGACGAGCTCGAGGCCGACATGGCGAAGATCAAGGAGAAGGCGGGAGCCGACGGGTTCGCCTTCAACCCGCAGGGCTACTACGCCATGCCGTTCCTGTTCGGTGAGGGCACGGACATGGTCGAGGTGGGCAGCAAGAAGGTCACCCTGAACTCGCCGGCCGCCGTTAAGGGCATCGACATCCTCAAGGGCGTCCTGGCGGCCCCGGGCGCGCGCAAGCTCGACACGACCAGCAACGCCTACGCGAACATCATGGACGCCTTCAACAGCGGCAAGGTCGCCGCGATCATCCAGGGCCCGTGGGAGAACGCCAACGTCTTCAAGGGCTCGGCGTTCAAGGACAAGGCCAACCTGGGCATCGCGCCGGTTCCCAAGGGGAGTGCCGACCAGGGGGCGCCGCTGGGTGGGCACAACCTCGTCGCCTACGCCGGATCCGACGCGGCCCACCAGAAGGCGTCCCAGAAGTTCATCGTCTTCATGACCTCCGCCGCTTCGCAGGAGAAGACGGCCCTCGCCAACGGCACGCTGCCGACCCGCTCGGACGCGTACACCGCCGACGTGGTGAAGAACCCCGGCATCGCCGGATACCAGAAGCTGCTCCCGGACGGTGTGGCACGCCAGCAGCTGCCGGAGTACTCCTCGCTGTACACCCCCCTGGAGACGCAACTCATCAAGATCGTCTCCGGTCAGGAGGGCACGAAGAGCGGGCTGGACAAGGCCGCCACCGAGGCCAAGAGGCTCCTGCCCGACTACAGCACCTCGTGACCGCGGCTGGCCGCCCCGCCAGAGCGGGGCGGCCAGCCCGCACACGCTGTCGATCCCTCCTGTCACACCGAGGTGCACGATGACCACCGCAGCCGGGAGCACGCCCGCCCGCACACACCGCCACGGCCGAAAGCCCGGACCTGGCCCGCTGAAACGCCTGACACGCTCCTACGACCAGCACTGGTACGCCTGGGCCATGTGCGTTCCCGTAGTCCTGGTCCTGGGAGCCGTCGTCGCCTACCCCCTGATCCAGGGCATCTACCTGACCTTCACCGACGCCACGAGCCAGAACGTCGGCCGCACCATCGGCGTCAACGAGATCCCCGACTCGTTCTCCTGGGTCGGGCTCAAAAACTACGCCGACGTGCTGACCGGGCCGAACAACCAGTTCTGGCCCCACTTCACCTGGACGGTCATCTGGACCGTCGCCTGCGTCGCACTGACCTACGCCCTCGGCCTCGTGCTCGCCGTGACACTCAACCGCAACATGCGCGGCCGCGGCCCCTACCGGATGCTGCTGATCCTGCCCTGGGCGGTGCCGTCATTCGTCACGATCTTCGCCTGGCGGCTGATCCTCGCCGACGACGGTGTGGTCAACCAGGCCCTGAGCGCGGTCGGCATGTCCGGCCCGTCCTGGCTGAGCGATCCGCTGGCACAGAAAGCGGCCGCGATCGGTGTCAACATCTGGTGCGGTGTGCCGTTCATGATGATCTCGATGCTCGGCGGTCTGCAGTCCATCCCCCGGGAGCAGTACGAGGCCGCGGAAATGGACGGCGCCACACCGTGGCAGCGTTTCGTCCACGTCACCCTGCCGGGGCTGCGCCCGGTCAGCAGCACCGTCATCCTGCTCGGCGTCATCTGGACGTTCAACCAGTTCAACGTGATCTTCCTGCTGTTCGGCGGGAACAGCGACAGCGTGCAGATCCTCGTCACCTACGCCTACCGGCTCTTCTTCAGCCAGCAGCCCCAGGACTACGCGCGCTCGGCGACCGTCGGCATTCTCTGCCTGTCCCTGCTCGTGGTCTTCACGAGCGTGTACCGACGCTGGCTCAAGCGCAACGACCAGGGAGTCCTCGCATGACCACCGTGAGCCCCCCGCAGGTGCCCAGCGCCCTTGGTGGCGACACGCCTGCCTCCCGACCGCCCCGGCCGCTCGGCAGGCGCCGCCGCTCCGCCTCCGCCGGCCTGCACGCCGGACTGTCCGTCTGCGCCTTCGTCGCGGTCTTCCCGATCCTGTGGATCTTCTACATCTCGCTGGGTCCGGACAAGAACGACTACCAGCACCCCTCCCGCATCCTGGACCACATCACTCTCGACAACTACACCTACGTGCTGCAGCACACCGGCTTCGGCACCTGGATGACGAACTCCCTGATCGTCGCCTTCGGCACCATGCTCATCGGTGTCCTGATCGCCGCCAGCGCCGCCTACGCTGTGTCCCGCATGAAGTTCCTGGGCCGGGGCTCGCTGATGTACACCTTCCTGCTGACCCAGATGTTCCCCGTCGCAGTTCTCATGGTCCCCCTCTACAGGATCATGGGAGGGCTGGGCCTGCTCGACACCTACGGTGGCCTGATCGTGATCTACTGCTCCACTGCGGTTCCCTACTGTGCCTGGCTGCTCAAGGGATACTTCGACACCATCCCGGTCGACATCGACGAAGCCGGCCGTATCGACGGGCTCAACCCCTTCGGCACGTTCTGGCGGCTCATCCTGCCGCTGGCCCGGCCCGGTCTCGCGGTCGCCGCCTTCTACTCCTTCATCACCGCCTGGGGCGAGGTGGCGTTCGCGTCGAAGTTCATGCTCACCGAGGAGCGCTACACGCTCGCCGTCGGTCTGCAGACCTACATCAGCCAGTTCAACTCCCAGTGGAACTACCTGGCGGCCACGTCGGTCCTCATCGCGATCCCGGCCGGAGCCGTGTTCTACATCGCGCAGAGGCACCTGGTGGCCGGACTCACCGCCGGCGGCACCAAGAGTTAGACCGCCCGCAGCTCGCCTCCTACACGTACCGCAATCCATGCCGGCGCGTCCTGCGCCGCTGCCCGGAGGACTGTCCTCATGACCGAGTCTCCCGACACCGTCGAGACGCCCGCACTCCCCGCTCGTACAGCCGACTGGTGGCGCGAGGCGGTGATCTACCAGGTGTACCCGCGCAGCTTCGCCGATGCCAACGGCGACGGCATGGGTGATCTGCCCGGTATCCGCAGCCGCCTGCCCTACCTGCGCGACCTGGGCGTGGACGCCGTGTGGCTGTCCCCCTTCTACTCCTCCCCACAGGCAGACGCCGGCTACG
This sequence comes from Streptomyces sp. NPDC096323, assembly GCF_040302845.1. Lineage (NCBI taxonomy): Bacteria > Bacillati > Actinomycetota > Actinomycetes > Kitasatosporales > Streptomycetaceae > Streptomyces > Streptomyces sp. NPDC096323. Next base: position 16,911 of record NZ_JBEOSI010000022.1, on the reverse strand, counting down.
ACGTGGCCGACTACCGGGTCGTCGACCCCATGTTCGGCACTCTCGACGACGCGGTTGCCCTGATAGCGGACGCCCACCACCACGGGCTGCGCATCATCGTCGACCTCGTCCCCAACCACTGCTCGGACCAGCACGACTGGTTCCAGCGCGCCCTGAGCGAAGGACCAGGCTCCCGGCACCGGGAACGCTTCCACTTCCGCGACGGCAAGGGCGAACACGGCGAAGTACCCCCCAACGACTGGGAATCGATCTTCGGCGGACCGGCGTGGACCCGCACGAAGAACCCCGATGGAACGCCCGGCCAGTGGTACCTCCACCTCTTCGCCCCTGAGCAGCCGGACTTCAACTGGGACCACCCGGCCGTCAGGGACGAATTCGCCTCCATCCTCAGGTTCTGGCTCGACCTCGGCGTCGACGGGTTCCGCATCGACGTCGCCCACGGCATGGTCAAAGCCGCCGGCCTGCCCGACCTCGGCAGCCTGGAGCAGACCAAACTGCTCGGGAACAACGCCACCCCGAGCTTCGACCAGGACGGGGTCCACGACATCTACCGGAGCTGGCACACCATCCTCCAGGAGTACGACGGCGAGCGCATCGGCGTCGCCGAAGCCTGGGCCCCCACCCTGGCGCGCACCGCCAACTACGTGCGCCCCGACGAACTGCACCAGGCATTCAACTTCCAGTACCTCGCCACCTCGTGGCAGGCAGACGCCCTGCGCTCGGTCATCGACGACACCCTGGACGCCATGCGCCCGGTCGGCGCACCCGCGACCTGGGTCCTGTCCAACCACGACGTCACCCGCCACACCACCCGCTTCGCGAACCCGCCCGGCCTCGGCACCCAGATCCGCACACCTGGTGACCCCCTCCTCGGGTTGCGGCGCGCCCGCGCCGCGACCCTGCTGATGCTCGCACTGCCCGGATCCGCCTACATCTACCAGGGCGAGGAACTCGGTCTGCCCGACGTCACCGACCTCCCCGACGAAGCACGCCAGGACCCCGCATACTTCCGGGCAGCCGGCCAGGACGGCTTCCGCGACGGCTGCCGCGTGCCGATCCCCTGGACCAGCAACGGCCCCTCCTACGGGTTCGGAACTGGCGGAAGCTGGCTGCCCCAGCCTGCCGACTGGGCCTCGCTCAGCGTGGAATCCCAGACCGGCCAAGCCGACTCCACTCTCGAGATGTACCGCAGCGCCCTGTCCGTGCGCAGCGCCCACCCGGCCCTCGGCGCCACCGACAACCTCCACTGGCGCACCAGCGCTGCCGACGTCCTCGTCTTCGAACGATCCCTCGAAGGCGGTCCCACCTTCACCTGCACCGTCAACCTGACCGGTGCACCCGTCACGCTGCCCCCGCCCGGCCACCTGCTGCTGGCCAGCGGCGACATATCGCTCACTCCCGACCACGCCGTTCTGCCCGCCGACACCACGGCCTGGTGGACCACCGGCTGACGCCCCCACCGACCCTCTCGATCACCGGCCGGCCCCCGCAGTGCAATCGGGGCCCGGCCGGAGCTGTATCCGCTCACCGACACAATGAGGTGCCCGATGCAACAACGCCCCCCGTCCCTGCCCAGACACAGACACACCGCACGCGCCGCCGCCCTCGCCCTGATCATCACGGCGGCTGCCGGCGTCCCCGCCTCCGCCGCGGAAGACGTCCCCACCCAGCCCGCGGCCGTCGCCATCGCCTCCGACTTCGACCACCAGCTCGGCTGCGCCGGGGACTGGGCGCCCGACTGCGACCAGGCGCAGCTACGGCAACACCCCGACGGCGCATGGTCACTGACGGCTCACCTCACCGCCGGCACGTACTCCTACAAGGCCGCCCTCGACAAGAGCTGGGCGGTGAACTACGGACTCAACGCCACCCCGGGCGGTGCCAACGTCCCTCTGACCGTGCCGGCCGGCGGCGCTGACGTCACCTTCGTCTACGACCCGGTGACCCACTGGGTTACCGACACCCTCAGCACCGCCCTGGTCACCGCCATCGGCGACTTCCAGAGCGAACTCGGCTGTGGGCCGGACGAGGCCACCGACTGCCTTGCCTCGTGGCTCACCGACCCCGACGGTGACGGCATCGCCACGTTCACCACCACGGCCCTGCCCGCCGGCGCCTACCGGGCCCGCCCTGCCATCGGCCTGCCGGCGACGGCGCATGGCGATGCCACCTCGTTCACCGTAGCTGCCGACGGCGACCCCACGACCTTCAGTTACAGCACGTCCTCGAAGGTTCTGGACGTCTACCGCGGCCCGGCCAAGCCCAGCCTCGCCCCCCGCTCCGCGTACTGGCTAGCCCCCGACCTCATCGCCTGGGACCTCGGTGACGCCCCCGCCACCCGCACTTACCAGCTCGCCGCCGCACCCGGCGGAGGCCTGGCCGCGGGCGGCACCGGCATCACCGGCGGCACCGTCATCCCCCTGACCTACGACCCCCGCGGCCTGCCCGAGCACACCAAGGCCGCCTACCCGCACCTGGCCAAGCTCGGCGCTCTGCGGATTCCGGCCGCGTGGGCCGCCAGGGCACGCGATCTCCTCAAGGGGCAGACAGCCGTCGCCGCCCTCGACGCAGGCGGCGAGCTCACCACCGCCACCGGCCTGCAGACCCAAGGCGTCCTCGACGCCCTGTACGCGAAGAAGGCGGGCAAGGCCCGACTCGGACCGGTCTTCCACGGGAGCGGGCCTACCCTGTCTCTGTGGGCGCCCACCGCCACCAGCGTCAGCGTCGAGCTGTACGACACTGCGACCGACACCACCCCTCGGCTCGTCGCTCTGCACCCCGACCGTGAATCAGGTGTCTGGAGCGTGCGCGGAGACCGGTCCTGGAGCGGCAAGTACTACCGCTACCAGGTAAGAGTCTGGGCCCCAACCGCCCAGAAGGTCGTCACCAACCAGGTCACCGACCCCTACTCCCTGTCCCTGTCGGCCAATTCCCAGCGCAGCCAGATCGTGGACCTCGCCGACCACTCCACCGCGCCACAAGGCTGGGCTCATACTCGCTCGCCCCAAGCGAAGGAACCGGCAAGGGAACAGATCCAGGAAATCCACATCCGGGACTTCTCCGTCGCCGACGACAACCTGCCCGACGACGAACGCGGCACCTACCTGGCCTTCACCGACCCCAGGTCCGGCGGCATGAAGCACATCAAGGACCTGGTCAACTCCGGCGTCACCACCGTGCAGCTCCTGCCCGCCTTCGACTTCGCCGGCACGGCAGAAGCCCGCGCCGACCAGACAAGTCCCGCCTGCGACCTCCCCTCCATGGCCCCCGACTCACCCGCGCAGCAGGAATGCGTGGCCGCCACCCAGGCCCGCGACGCCTACAACTGGGGCTACAACCCCCTGCACTTCACCGTCCCCGAGGGCGCCTACGCCACCCGGCCGGACGGAAGTGACCGCATCGTCCAGTTCCGGCAGATGGTCCAGGTCCTGCACAAGGCTGGACTGCGCGTGGTCATGGACGTCGTCTACAACCACACCGCCGCCGCGGGCCAGGACCCCAGCTCCGTCCTCGACAAGATCGTCCCCGGCTACTACCACCGCCTGGACACCACCGGCGCCGTCACCCGCGACAGCTGCTGCGCCGACACCGCGCCGGAGTACGCGATGATGAACAAGCTGGTCGTCGACTCGGTCACCACCTGGGCCAAGCAGTACCGCATCGACGGCTTCCGCTTCGACCTCATGGGCCTCGACCCCAAGCAGACCATGCTCGACGTCAAGTCCTCGCTGGCACGACTGACGCTGCGCCGCGACGGCGTCGACGGCAAGCACGCCTCCCTCTACGGCGAGGGCTGGGACTACGGCATCGTCCAAGGCGATGCCCGCTTCGAGCAGGCCACCCAGAGGAACATGGCCGGCACCGGTATCGGCACCTTCAACGACCGTCTGCGCGACGGCGTCCGCGGTGGCGGGATATCCGAAGCCGACCCGCGACGTCAGGGCTTCGGCAGCGGCCTGTTCACCGATCCCAACGGCGCCGACGTCAACGGAACCCCCCAGCAGCAACGAGCCCAACTCCTCAACGACATGGACCTCGTGAAGCTGGGCCTCGCGGGCAACCTCGCCGATTACACCTTCACCACCAGCGACGGGACCCGCCGCCCCGGCGCACGCATCGACTACAACGGAAACCCCGCCGGCTACACCGCGAGCCCAGCCGAAGCCGTCAACTACGTCGAAGCCCACGACAACCACACCCTGTACGACGCCTTCGCCTACAAACTGCCCACCGACACCGCCCCGGACGACCGCGCACGCGCCCAGGCCCTCGCCCTGGCCACCACCACCCTCTCCCAGAGCCCGTCAATGGCCCAAGGCGGTACCGACCTGCTGCGCTCCAAGTCCCTGGACCACAACTCCTACGACAGCGGAGACTGGTTCAACGCCATCCAGTGGGACTGCCGCAAGGGCAACGGCTTCGGCCGCGGGCTCCCGCTCGCCGAATCCAACAGCGCACAGTGGCCCCTGGCCGCCCCGCTGCTCGCCAACCCTGATCTGCTGCCGGGCTGCCGCGAGATCAATGCCACCGGCGCGCAGTACCGCCAGTTCCTGGAGATCAAGCGGTCGACACCCTTGTTCTCCCTCGGGACCGCCAAGGAGATCCAGCGGAGGCTCTCCTTCCCGCTCTCCGGCACCGCTACAGAGATCCCCGGTGTCATCACTCAGCACCTCGACGGTCACGGTCTGGGCACCTACAGGTCCGTCACCGTCATCTACAACGCAACAGACACCACGCAGCAGCAACAGGTGAAGCCACTGGCCACAACGGCACAAACCCTGCACCCCATACAGAAGGACGGCACCGACGCGACGGTGAAGCAGTCGGTGTTCACCCCGGCCAGCGGCACGTTCACCGTCCCCGCCCGCACCGTCGCCGTGTTCGTCCAGCGGTAGTCCCGACAGAACCAGGCCCCAAGTGGGGCAGCGGCGTGCCGCTGCCCCACTCAGCCATGCCCGAACCCGGACGCTCCGAGGCCGGTATCCAGGAGTCGCGGTGGGGAGGAGGCGGCCGGGCAGTGCTGTCGAGCCGAGCGCTGCGCACATGCCGGAAAACCTCGTGGACGGATTGCTGCGCGATCTCTTGACGCATTCCAACTAACCCATTATTAACTTGAGTTAGCAACTGGTTAACGCAATCTGGCCAGCTGCGGAGCCACCCGAAACACATGTTCCTGCCGGGCCTGAGCCGCGGCCCGGTGAAGGCGCTGCAAACCTTCAGCGCCACCCTGCCTCGCACGTTCTCCGCCTCGAAGGGCGGCCACGGGCGAGCTCCACCCTCGGAGGCACCCCTTGCACCGCACCCGCAAACGCGCCTGGCGCCGTTCCGCAAGAGCCTCGGCCGCTGCCCTGGCGACCACCGCACTCGGGCTCGGCCTCTCTCCCGCCCTCGCAACCCCGGCATTCGCTGCCGCCCCCACGGCCGTGTCCGTCGCCGGCTCCTTCAACAGCGAGATCGGCTGCAGCGGCGACTGGTCCACCGACTGCAGCCAGGCGCAGCTCACCGCACGGACCGACGGGTCCGGCGTCTGGTCCAAGACGGTCACCCTGCCCGCCGGCTCGTACGCCTACAAGGCGGCCCTCAACAAGTCATGGGCGGAGAACTACGGCGCGAAGGCGCAGTACTACGGTGCCGACATCCCACTGCAGATCCCGGCCGGCGGCCGCACCGTCACCTTCTTGTACGACCCGGTTACGCACTGGATCACCGATGACGTCAACAGCAAGTTCGTCACTGCCGGAGGCTCCTTCCAGTCGGAGATCGGATGCAGCGCCGACTGGGCTCCCAACTGTCTGAAGTCCTGGCTCCAGGACATCGACGGCGACGGCACCTACACCTGGTCCACGCAAGCCATCCCGGCTGGCACGTACACGGTGAAGGCGGCACTCGGCCTGGCCTGGGACGAGAGCTACGGCCAGGGCGGCAGCCCCACCGGGTCCGACATCAGTTTTACCGTCCCGGAATCAGGATCGGACGTCGACTTCCGATACAACAGCACCACCCACGCCCTGAGCGTCCAGACCGAGGAGCCTCCCGGCCCTCCCCTCGACGGCACCCTCGGCGCCCTCTACACGCCCACCCAGACCACCTTCCGGATCTGGTCACCCGACAAGTCCGAGGTGAGCGTCACCGTCGGCGGTCAGACTCACACCATGAGACCTGCGGACGTCAGTGGCTACACCGACGTCTACCAGGCCGTGGTGACCGGCAACCTGAAGGACCAGCCCTACCAGTTCCGCGTCGGCAACAGCACCGTCCGCGATCCGTACGCCCGCATGGTCAAGCCCGGAACTACCGAAGGCATCGTCATGGATGCCGAAGCAATCCAGCCCACCGGCGGCTGGGCGCCCACCCCGCCGCTGGCCAAGCGGGAGGACGCGGTCATCTACGAGATGAGTGTCCGCAACTTCACGATCGACGCCAGCTCCGGTGTGGACAGCGCCAAGCGCGGCAAGTTCGCGGGCCTCACGCAGACCGGAACCACGTACAACGGCGTGAAGACCGGCATCGACCATCTCAAGGAGCTGGGTGTCACCGACGTCCAGCTGATGCCGTCGTTCGACTTCAACAGCACGGTGCCCAACTGGGGCTACGACCCCCTGAACTACAACGTGCCCGAAGAGCAGTTCTCGCAGTTCACCGCCCCGGAGGACCGGGTGCGTGAGTTCAAGGACATGGTCAACGCGTTCCACGAGAACGGCATCCGCGTGATCATGGACGTCGTCTACAACCACACCGCCAGCAAGGACGCCCTCCAGAACATCACCGGAAAGTACTACCACCAGGAACAGCTCTCCGGTGTCGGGAACTCCATCGACGACGGCAACCCGATGGTCAGCCGCATGATCTTCGACTCCCTCGAGTACTGGGTCAAGAACTACAACATCGACGGCTACCGCTTCGACCTGATCGGCGTCCACCAGTACAAGAACGTCGACCAGTGGGCCAAGTACCTCAACACCACCTTCCCCGACCGCACCCTCCAGATCCACGGTGAGCCGTGGAGTGGAGGGGTCGACGATCCGCTGCAGGCCGAGAAGGTCCGCTACGGCACAACACCGGCCCTGGCCGGTGGCCACGTGGGCGTCTTCAACGGCACCTACCGCGACGCAATCAAGGGCGGTACCCGAGACCAGATCCTCGGCTACATGGGCGGCGCCGCCTCCAACGCCTCCTCCATCGCTCTCGGCATGCGAGGCTCCCCCCTCGCCGTCAAGAGCACCAGCCCCTTGGCGGACCCCTGGAGCCCGGCGTTCGCCTACGACCCCGAGCAGACCATCAACTACGTCTCCGCCCACGACGACCTCAACCTCTGGGACAAGATCACCTACTCCGGAGTCACCGGAGGCGCCGCAGGCAAGGCCGGCCAGATGGACCGCTTCGGCACCGGCATGATCTTCACCTCCCAGGGCATCCCCTTCCTCCACGAAGGCGATGAGTTCCTCCACTCCAAGGCCGTCAACGGCGACTACGAGGCCGCGAAGAACTCCTACGAATCCGGCGACAACGTCAACGCGATCCAATGGGGCGAGAAGGCAGCCAACGCCGCCACCTTCGCCTACTACAAGGACGCCATCGCCCTGCGCAAATCCACCCCCGCCCTGCGCCTCAACACCTGGGACGCCGTCAAGAACCAGATGAGCACCACCACCGACGGCTCCGTCGTCATCTCGACGATCAGCTCCAACGCGAGCGCCCCGACCAGCCATGACACCGTCGTCGTCTACAACCCCACCAACAGCACCTACGCCGTGAACCTTCCTTCCGGCACCTGGAAGAAGGTCCTCGACACCAACGGTGCTGTCAGCGCCACCGGTAACACCGCAGGCAGTCTCGCCGTCACCGTCTTCAAAAAGAGCTGAACCAACCAGCCTCCCCAGGCCCCCGTCCGCACTCACCCGTGCGGCCGGGGGTCGACGGATTCTCCCGCGAAGCCTCGCGCGTCCACTTCACCGTGGGCCTGGCCAACTGCACGGTCGTCGGACAACGGCCTCGTGCGCTGCCGACCTGAGGCGTTATTGAAGACGCTGTTCAGCTGTCCGCAGGACGGGCGGGCGGGGGGCGGGCCAGTTTCGGCATTCACGATGCCCGTCCTCCCCCTGCCCTGAACCTGTATCGGCTCAGGGCAAGCAGAACCTGTACCAGGCCCCTTCGGTACGACATGGACGAAGGAAGAGGGCCCGCGGGCACGTGCCCGGCCTTCCCTTTCGATAGGGGACCTGACAGGTCCGAATCCCGTAGATCGCGGTAAGAAGGGATCAAAAATCCATTTGCTCACCGAGCGGACCGGTCTGCCCCTGTCTATCGGTATCTCCGCCGCCAACACCCACGACAGTCAGGGCCTGGAGCCTCTGGTGCGGGGCATCCCGCCGATCCGATCCCGGCGCGGCCCCCGTCGGCGGCGGCCCGCCAAGCTCCACGGCGACAAGGGCTACGACTACGACCACCTCCGCAGGTGGCTCCGCGCTCGGAACATCACCCCGCGCATCGCCCGCAGGGGCATCGAGTCCTCCCAGCGGCTGGGTCGCCATCGGTGGACCGTCGAGCGAACGGTGGCATGGCTGGCCGGCTGCCGCCGCCTGCATCGTCGCTACGAACGCAAGGCGGAACACTTCCTGGCCTTCGCCGGGATCGCCGCCGCCCTGATCTGCTACCGCCGGCTGGACCGGCTGACCGGTTCACACGGCGCCAAGAAAGCCCGGATCAACCCCATCAAACTGTCGGCATGAGTCCCGGGCGACACTGAGCAGCTCCCTCATGGGCACGGCGCGACGACTGGCCGCGGAGAGATCTTGGCGCGCCTCGGCAGACCACAACGGCGGAAACAGCGACAAGCCCTGATCGCTGTTCAGTGCGCGGACCTCTTCCTGCCAGCCGGGCCAGCGAAGATCCGCGTAGAACTCATCAAGCGCCCCGGACACCAGCCAGGCCATCCACGCTGAGTGGCCGACGTCCAGAGCCTCCCAGCGAAGCGAATCCGCAGCGAAGTAGACCATCTCTCCCGGGGCTCCGGGGCGGCCAGCGCTGGCGGGAGCTCCGCCGTTGAGAGCGAAGACCCCGCCCAGCACATCCTGTCCCACCACTAGGCCCGTATCCGCTCGCCAATCGGAGTCGAACACTCCCGGGAACTGATTGACCCGAGCCAGGCCCGGCACCCCAGGCGCCGCCCCTTCCACTGGGCTGCCAAAGACGCGCAACCATCCGTCGTCCACGAGCAGACCGCCGCAGTGCAGTACCACCGCGCCCAGGTACGACCTGGCCGTGACCTGCAACTGGAGAAGTGACGCTCTACCCAGGTCGCTGTCGGCAGGAAGCACTTCGACGGCCACGGGCCCGGCACTGAGTGACTGCCTGAGTTCCGGCCAGGCCGGTTCCTCAACGTCGATCAGCTGACTCAACTCACGCATGCCCGCATCGTCGCACCTGCACCTTGCACCCCAATCGGCAGGGCACTTCGACGAGCCCACCGCCTATCGAGATGACTTCTTAGTACTCCAGCAGCGGTTCGTGTCCTGAGCTGCGTTTTCGGTAGTGACAGTGGCGGGCGATGGCCTGGCGGCGTCTTCTCCAGGCGGACCAGTTCAGTGCGTGGGTGACGGGATCGTGGCCGGCTCGGGGATGAGGCAGGAGAGTGTCCAGGAGCCGCCGGGTCTCTGCCACGGTGAGCGGGACGAGGGCTGATCCGTTTCTGCAGCCCCTTTTACGGCCTCGACCGCGGCCTGGGCGGCGAGTGCGGTCAGGACGGCGTGGGCGAGCATGGCGAGGGTGATGTGCCGGTACCAGCCGGGGTAGCGGCGGACTTCGTACTCGTCCAGGCCACATTCGTTCTTCGCGGCCTGGAAGCATTCCTCGATCGCCCACCGGCTGCCGGCGATCCGGGCGAGTTGGTCGATCTCGATGCCGACGGGCGCGTGAGCGAGGTAGTAGGCGATCTCACCGGGGTCGGAGAGACTGCGGCGGGCCAGCACCCAGCGGTGATGGGTTGGCGGATCCGGATCGAAGATGATGTTGGCGGGCAGTTTCGCAGCGGCCCAGTGATAGACACGTGGGCCCTTCGCCCCGTCGCCGCAGGACAGCTGCTGCCAGGCATCGGCGGGGGCTTCGGCAATGAGCTCGTCGATGCGCCAAATCCCGGCCAGGGACTTGATCTGCTGGGACTTGGGCACCGCTACCACGTAACCAAGACCAAGCTGTTCGAGCAGGCGGCGGAAGTTCCAGTCCTGCCCGTACGCCTCATCCGCGGTCACCCAGGCAGCCGGTAGACCCGCGGCCAGACAGCGGCGCACGATGTCTCTGGCCAGCTCCCCCTTGGTCGCGAAGCCCCGCTCGTCGGGGATCTTCGCCGCCCGGCAGCGGCCACGGTCGGAGGTCCAGGACTTCGGTAGATACAGCTCCCGGTCCACCAGAGCTCGACCCGAACCGGTCACATAGGCGGCGAACACACCGATCTGGCAGTTGTCGATCTTCCCCGAGGTGCCGGTGTACTGCCTGCCGACCCCGGCCGACGTGGTGCCCTTCTTGACGAACCCGGTGTCATCGAGAATCAGCACGCCACCCGGGCCGAGCCGCTCGGCCACGTAATCACGGACATCGTCACGCAGGGCGTCCGCGTCCCAGACACTGCTGTTCAACAGCCGCTGGAATCCGTCCGGCGTGCGGTGACCCGCCCATTCCGCGAGCTGCCAGCCATTCTTGCGTGTCGCCCGCCCCAGCAGACCACGGACATAGTCCCGCATCCGCCACCGCAGATCCGCCCGAGCGAACCTACCCGCCACCGGCGCGAAAACCGACTCCAACTCGGCAGCCCAGCAACCGACTTCAGTCATCCCTTCCATACCAGGACAACGACAAACGCCAGCTCAGGACACGAACCGCTGCTGGAGTACTAAGCCGGGTGGTGAGCCGTGCGTGGGGGGCGGCGAGCCGGGAGAAGGGCTCGGCGAACGTCCGGCGGGGACAGTCCGCCACTCCGCAGATGAAACGCCGGACCGTCAACCGGATCACGAAGCCCTGTTCAGCGAGCGGAAGGTCTTTCAGCCTGCGCTGATAGCGGTCGTGGACTCGGTCCGAGAAGCGGCCACAGTCCGGACATGCCGCCCCCACTGCGCGGCCTCTCGCCATCACCTCGACATTGCCGAATGCGGCCGTAACCGCCTCGACGTCCACCTCGTCGATCCCGTCGAACACCAGCGAGTCCCAGAACGGTGCATCGGTCTGCATGACCAGCACCATCACGGTCAACAACTGACCGCGGCAGCGGCCGACGGACACCTGAGGGAGCGTCACTTCCGATGGTGGACGACAGGGCGTACGCGGTCTCGCGCGACAAGTCTTCTCGCAATCGAACAGCGAGGTAACGCTGCGCGACTCCCCAAGATCTGTGCCAGAACCGAGAACTGACACCACTCCGGGCGCCGCACAGGGGCAGGAACGGACGTGGTGGCTGGCAGAATCGGGGCATTGTCGAGCCTGTGGGGGCGTAGTGGGTCTGGGAACGGTGGCGGTCACCGGTGCGGCAGGCAACATCGGGTCTGTGGTCCGGGTGGCTTTGCGAGGCGATGCGGATCGGCTGGTCCTCCTGGACCGTGTTCCGCTCCGAGCAGAGACGGAAACGGAAGAGGTACACATCGTCGACCTGCGGGATGCGGCAGCTGTGGAGTCGGCGCTGACCGGTGTGGATTCGGTGCTTCACCTGGGCGGGGTGCCAGATGAGGCGCCTCTTGCTGATCTCCTGCAGGCGAATGTGCTGGGCACCCACCATGTGCTGGAAGCAGCGAGGCGTGTGGGAAGCAGACGTGTGGTGCTGGCCAGCAGTAATCGCATCACGGGGTTCTATCCCACGGCGCATTGCACACGTCCGCTGGATCCTGCGCGGCCTGACGGCCTGTATGGGGTGAGCAAGGTAGCCGTTGAGGCCCTGGGCCAGCTGTATGCGGATAAGTTCGGCCTCTCGGTCATATGCCTGCGTATCGGCAGCTTCGAGGAAGCGCCCACAGAACCTCGGCACCTGGCGACCTGGCTCAGCCCGCGTGACACTGTTGGCTATATTCGGGCGGCACTTACCGCCCCGCAGACCACCCGCTTTGCCACGGTGTATGCGTTATCTGCCAACTCCCGAAGGTTCTGGGAACTCCCTCACGAGTCAGTGCTGGCCTACACACCTGTCGACAACGCCGAGGCGTATGCCTCGCGCGTGACCGACGCCGAGGGTCCTGCCGATCCCTCGGCGCCTCAGGCCGGACCATATGCGACGCCTGAATTCACTCTGAAGCACATCTGGCCCTGACTCTGGCTGGCCCAACGGCGACCATGACATACCGTCAACGGTTACTGGAGTCCTGGGCGACGGCTCCGGCCTGGGTTATGGCGAGGCGGTAGGAGTCGGTTCCGGTCTGGATCAGGTTGCTGCCGAAGGCATCGGCCCGAAACGGTCGATGATGCGGTCCGCCGCCGACTTGGACACCCCGAACAGCGGGGCGAGCTGCCGCATGCTCAGCTTCATGCGCCAGTACGCCGCTATCAGCAAGGCCCGGTCCTCCAGCGGAAGGCTCCACGGCTGGCCCTTGCCGGCCGCATGCGCACCCTCGCGCCGCAGCACCGTCACCAGCGTCCCGAAGGGGGTCTGCCGCACGAACGGGTGACATCTGAACTGGCTCGCCTTGTATGGCAGGTGGGAAGGATGTCGCTGTGCCCAAGCCCTATCCCCAGGAGTTCCGCGAGGACGTCGTGCGGGTTGCGAGGAACCGCGGCCCGGGCGTCACCGTCGAGCAGGTGGCCGCCGACTTCGGCGTCCACGCGATGACGCTGTGGAAGTGGATGCGCCGCGCGGACATCGACGACGGCACGAAGCCCGGGACGACCAGTCAGGAGAGCGTGGAACTACGGGAAGCACGCCGGAGGGTCAAGCTGCTGGAGCAGGAGAACGAGGTCCTGCGGCGGGCGGCGGCGTATCTGTCGCAGGCGAACCTGCCGGGAAAAGGATCTACCCGCTCGTGAAGGAGCTGGCCGGCGACGGGGTGCCCGTCGCGGTCGCGTGCCGGGTGCTGAAGCTCGCCAGACAGCCTTACTACCGCTGGTTCGATGACCCGGTGACCGCAGCCGAGTTCGAGGAGGCGCATCGCGCGCACGCGCTATTCGCCGCACACTGCGACGACCCGGAGTTCGGCTACCGCTTCCTGGCCGACGAGGCCCGCGACGCCGGTGCCGGCATGGCCGACCGGACCGCGTGGCGGATCTGCCGGGACAATCAGTGGTGGAGCGTGTTCGGCAAGAAGTGCGGCCGGGCCAAGAAGGCGGGCCCTCCGGTCCACGACGACCTGGTGAACCGCGTCTTCACCGCGACCGGCCCGAACCGGCTGTGGCTCACCGACATCACCGAACACGCCACCGGCGAGGGCAAGCTGTATCTCTGCGCGGTCAAGGACGTCTTCAGCAACCGGATCGTGGGCTACTCCATCGACGCGCGGATGAAGTCCCGGCTGGCCGTGACTGCCCTGGACAATGCCGTCGCCCGGCGGCAGGACGTTGCCGGGTGCATTCTGCACAGCGACCGCGGATCGCAATTTCGCTCCCGGAAATATGTCCGGGCCCTCGGCCGCCACCAGATGGCCGGCTCGATAGGAAGAGTCGGAGCGGCCGGCGACAACGCGGCCATGGAGTCCCTCTTCAGCCTGCTGCAGAAGAACGTCCTCGACCGTCGCACCTGGGCCACCCGCGAGGAACTGCACATCGCGATCGTGACCTGGATCAGCGGACCTACCACCGACGCCGCCGACAAGCCGGACTCGGCCGGCTGACCCCCGTCGAATACGAGACCGTCATGACCACACCGGCCCTCCAGGCCGCGTTACTGAACCTGTCACCCAACGCTGCATCAGACCCAGGCGCGCGGGCTGAGCCCGGTGAACGGAGCTATCCAAGACGGCTCCGACGCCGTAATCACACCAACCACATCAAGATCATCTCCTGTGGCGGGGTAGCCCCGGATGACGTCCCATGCAATCCGATGGTGCGGAGCAGCTTCGGCGTCAAGAATCGGCGGATGCATGAAGTGAAGCTGTCCGACGGGATCATCACTCTCTCGCCGCTGCGCCTGGACGATGTGGAGGCGCATCTCACGGGGGAGGACGAGCTGCTTGTTCGCTGGCTCAACGGCGGCCCCAGCACGCGCGAGGGCGTTGAAGCATACTTCCGACACTGCCGCGAACAGTGGGACACGGCCGGGCCTCTCCGTGCTTTCGGCATCCGAGTGGGCGACGCCGCTGACGAGGCACTCGCAGGGACGATCGACTTGCGGTTCGCAGGAGAGGGCTTGGCCCCCGGCCAGGTGAACGTCGCCTACGGCCTCTATTCGTCCTGGAGGGGCCGCGGCCTGGCTACCCGCGCGGTCCTCCTGGCGTCCCAGTACGCGACGACGGAGGGCGGAGAGGAGGCCGTGATCCAGGTGGACCCAGAGAATCCCGCATCCGCCGCAGTCGCGCGGCGGGCAGGATTCACCCCCGGCAGGCAGCCGTACAGCAAGGACGGCACACGGTTTGACTGGTACATCCGAGACCTGCGCGTCGCTCCCCAGTGACGACCAGCAGTTACGGGACAACCCATAGCTTGACGTTTAGCGTTTCAGGCTGAACAACGCCTCAATCTCCCAACGGTCAGGGGGCCGGGGCTCGGAGTCCTTGGATCAGTTGGTTTTGCCGATAGTGCTGCGGGCCGCGAGGCGGAAGTCCTTGACGGCTTCGTAGAGGTTCCGCTCTCGTTCGGCGGCAAGTGCAATGTCTTCGGCCTTGTGGGTGGTGTTTCCCGCGTGGGCGTTCTCGGCCATCCGTCGCATGACCTGTGAGAGGTTGCCGGAGGCGACGGTGACGCGTTCCGCGACTGCCGCGAGGGGTGCCGGCCCTTCGAGGATGACGATTTCGCAGGCTCGGTGGACCTCTCGGGCCAGGGTGATGAAGCGGCCTATCTTCTCGTCGATGTCGGGCAGGTCGGGTTGGTCTGAACGCAGGGCGCCAAGGACGGCGTCCATGGCGATGTCACGGTCGTGGAGAGCGCTGAGGTAGCTGGCGTATGCGTCGCGGCGATGCTGGCGACTCCATTGCGCGTGCTGGGACCGTGCCTGAGCACGGCCGTTGACGATTGCGGCCCCGAGTGTGGTGGCGGAGCCGACGGCGGCGCCCAGCAGCGCGGCAAGTCCTGAGTCCATGGGCCCCAGTCTGCCGTTCTTGCTGTTCATCCAGTTCGCCGGGGCTTCGTCCCCTTCTTGTGGGTGTCCGGGTTGGGTATAGGACTCGCCGGTGGCGAGGACCCGCCCGACGTCGTAGCGGGTGGCGGGCCGCCTGTTCTTCGCGCAGGGCGGGCGGCCGGGGCCGGGCCGTGTGGGTTTCGGTGCACCGGCTGGCGTGCCCGTCGTCGCGTACAGGTTCCACCTGCACCGGCCCCACCACCCAGACCTACGATCCGGGTCTGACCTTGACCGCCCGGGCCACCGACGTCTCCGCAGAAGGCGAGCTCTCCTGCCTGGGCGGTGGCTCGGTGACCCCAGGCAAGCTACTCCTTCGGCTACACGGTCAGCACCAGTTGCCTGGGCGGGAGTCCTGTCACCTCGGGGTCGAACACCGACTGGAACAGCGGGCCGAGCAGCACCACCGCCGAGACCTTCGCCGTCACCCGGCCCCTCGGCCAGACCGTCGTCACGGGCGCGGGCACGGTCACCGGCGGACAGTTCGCCGGATACACCGTCCTCCACGTCATCACCTATCCCTCCCTGAACCTTCTGGACTGCCTGGGCAGCGGCCTGACCTCGCAATCCGGTGCCGAAAGCCTCACCCCTGACCTCACCCTGGGCCGCCCACCAGAACTCCGGACGGCACCGCAGACACCACCGACTGTCCTCGGGAAGCTGACGCGTCCCAAAGTCTCCTCCCGTCCCTGACGCGCGGACGTCTAGGGCCCTTCGGCTAAGAAGTCATCTCATTTGGCGAGTCTGCGGTAGCAGATGAGGGTGCAGGCGATGCTGGTGAAGGCTAGGAAGTGGTCGGCTTTGAGTTCGTAGCGGCGGTGGAGGCGGCGGCATCCGGCGAGCCAGGCCATGGTGCGTTCGACGGTCCAGCGGTGGCGGCCCAGCCGTTGTGAGGACTCGACTCCCTTGCGGGCGATGCGGTGGGTGATGCTGCGTTCGCGTAACCATCGCCGCAGGTGGGCGTAGTCGTAGCCCTTGTCGGCGTGGAGTTTGCCGGGCTTGCGCCGTCGTCGGCCACGGCGCGACCGGATCGGCGGGATGCCCTTCACGAGCGGGATCAGGGCCTGGCTGTCGTGCAGGTTGGCTCCGGAAATGCCGATGGATATGGGCAGACCCGACCGTTCCGTGATCAGGTGGATCTTCGAGCCGTACTTGCCCCTGTCGACAGGATTCGGACCTGTCAGGTCCCCCTTTTCAGGGCCCGCATGTCCACCGAGTCGATAGCGCACCGCGACCAGTCCAGCTCGCCGCGGGCACCCAGTTCGTCGAGGACCAGGCGGTGGAGCTTGGCCCACACCCTGGCCTTCGACCACTCCGAGAACCTCCGGTGCGCGGTCGCTCCGGACGGGCCGAACGATGCCGAAGGCAGCTGCTGCCAGGTACAACCCGACGTGGCCACGAAGACGATCGCGGCCAGCACCTCCCGGTCACCATGTCGACGCCGGCCACCACCCTGAGGCCGCGACGGCGCCTCAGGCACCACCCGCTGAAACAACGCCCACAACTCGTCGGGCACCAGACGCTCAACGATCCCCACCATGACTCACAGGATACCGAGTCACCCAAATGAGATGACCTCTTAGTAGCTGTTGTCGTTCCGATCGTGAGGGGTGGGCGTCGAACGGGAGTCTCGATCGGGTGACCGTGGCCGGCTGCGGGCATGAAGGCAGGGCCTC
>NZ_JBEOSI010000021.1:0-36409 GCF_040302845.1 Streptomyces sp. NPDC096323 | reverse complement strand
CTGTCTTCCGCCCCCCCCCCCCCCCGGGGGGGGGGGGGGGGCCCCCCCCCCCCCCCCCCCCCCACCCCGCCTCGTCAGTGAACGCGGTCTCTCCTACCAGCGATACCAGCGCCCTCGCTTGCCGCCGCCGGCCGCCGGGCGTATCACGAAGCCCAGGAGCCATACGACCAGCACGATGACCGCGATCCACCACAGGGCCTTCAGTGCGAATCCGGCCCCGAAGAGGAGCAGTGCGAGCAGGAGAACCAGAATGATGGGAACCATACGTATCAACCTCCGAGACGTCAGGTGCCCCGACATCGGAGCGCCATTCCTGCGGAGTTGCGGAGCGGGGTTCAGATCTGCCGGTCGTCCCTGTGGCGGCCGAGGTTCCGGCCGAAGCGCTCGGAGATGGCCGGCATCAGGCTCTCGCCCTCGGCCGGGCGGTCCAGGCCGAAGACGTATCCGGGGAAGTCCAGCTCCTTCTGCACCGCCCAGATCCCGTCGTGGTCCTGCGGCGGAAGGATGCGTACCGGGTCGCCGACGGCGACCCAGCCGATCGGCACCGTCGAGTCGGGCGGCAGCACGGTGCGCAGATGCACGATGCCGTTGATCCGCACCTCCGAACGGGTTCCGATCCGTGCCCCGTTGAAGACGCGGCTGCCCGTGGCCAGGAAGACCTCGTCCTCCACCCGGCAGCCGGTCAGGCAGGAAGTGGGCCCCACCAGGACCTGCCGTCCCAGGACCAGCGGATCCCGCCGGGTGCCACGCAGGACCGCGTTCTCCATCACGATGCTGCCCTCGCCCAGCTCCACCGGCCCGCCCTCGGCGGTGAGCACCGCGCCGAACAGGACCCGGCACCCGGCCCCCACCCGCACGTTCCCGCAGAGCGTGGCCGTCGGAGCGACATAGGCGGTGGGGTGGACCGCCGGCGAACAACCCTCATGAGCGATCAGCATGACCGTGATCATCCCGCGCCCGAGGCGCCGCCGCACTGGACTTCTTGAGGTCAGTCCGCCGGATGCCCCGGGGTGATGTCGAGGCCGTCGGTCAGGAACAGGAGCCGGAGATCGTTGCCTCCGGGGTGCTCGGCGGCCTCCGGGGCGAGGAGGAACCCCACATGGTCGCCGCCGTCGACCCGGGTCTCGACGCGGCCGACGAACCAGGCCGGGGCCTCGTCGAGGACCGGTGCCCCGCCGGGGCCCGGGTGCCAGGCCGCCTCGGCGAACTTGTCGGTCCTGTCACCGGTCTCACCGCCGAAGAGCCGGGCCAGCCGGTCCTGGTCACGGCTCAGCAGGTGCACCGCGAGGCGATCGGCGCGGGCGGCGACGCGATAGGTCCGGTTGGCCTTCGACAGCCAGACGATGAACCGGGCGGGCCGGATCGAGCACTGGGAACCGAAACCGACCAGGCAGCCGGCCCGCTCACCGGCTGCCTCGGCGGTCACCACATACAGGGGGCAGTCGAGTGCGTCGGTGAAGGGATCCAGGACGGTCACGGTTCCGGGCTCCTGTGCGCGAGGTCGGGGACGCGGGTGTCTCGTTCAAGGGGTCGGCCTGCTGTTCGAGCACCGGGACGACGCTGTGATCATTCCGGTTCAACCATCGGAGGCGAGTGTTGCATGTTGCCCTCACCCGGGGAACGTATGCCGTGTACCGGAGCGGTCCGGACACTGTCGCGGTGCTTCGCGGCCGGACCGTCCGCAACACTCCGTCAACCTCTGGTGGCAGCGGGCTTCGACATGTAGCGTCTTTTCCAGATGCTGCGGTCCACCGACCGCCCGCGTTCCGTCGCGGGTGCCACGCTGTGCGGGGGCCGGGGCATCTGGGGTCCGTGTGGTGCGGAACCTGGAAACGACTGAGGAGTACCGGCATGGCCAGCGGAACCGTCAAGTGGTTCAACGCCGAAAAGGGTTTCGGCTTCATTCAGCAGGACGGCGGCGGGCCGGACGTCTTCGCACACTACTCGAACATCAACGCCACCGGCTTCCGTGAGCTCCAGGAGGGCCAGGCGGTGACCTTCGACATCACGCAGGGCCAGAAGGGCCCGCAGGCGGAGAACATCACGTCCGCCTGATCCAAGGATCACGTACGCCCGATCCAGGGGCGACCCGGGCCGTCGGAGCACACTCCGGCGGCCCGCACGGTTTTCAGCCCTCGGCCGCACCTGGACGCTCGCCGTGACCGGCCGGCCGGCGGTGCCGTTCAGCAGATCGCCCCGAGCACGTCGCTGGTGTGCTGGAACTCCTCCATGAGGCGGGTCGACTCGACGACGAGGACCCCGTACGGGTGGACCGGGTCGGTGAGCGGCAGACGGGAGCGGCCCGCCTGGTCGGACACGTCGCGGCAGCGCTCCTGAGCCTCCGCGGCCAGCCGGCCGATCTGCCGGGCCTGGTCCTCCAGGACGTCCTCGTCCAGCTCGCCGAGCACCTCGGTGATCTTGTTGACGCTCTCGAGGAAGTCGGCGTAGCTGCGGAAGAACGCGGCGTCGTCGTGCCCGCCCCCGTCCCTCCGCCACTGGTCGAGACTGCGCGTCAGCGACCCGACCTGGTACAGGGAGCGTACGAGCGCCTCCAGCACCGCGCCGTATCCCTCGAAGGAGGGCCGCCGGGGCGACCTGCGGAGCAGGAGCCGGGGGTTGTAGTAGAGGCTTTCCTGCGCGGTGCGGAACCCGTCTCTCGCCTGAGCGATCAGCCTGCCGGTGTTCTCGGCCCTGCTGCGCCATTCGCCGGTGCGCTCCTGGTCCATCTCGTTCTCGCGCAGCACCGGATACATGTCGCTCACCAGCCCGCCCAGCGCGTTGGAGAGCGCGCGCAGGGCGTACTCGGCACTGCGATAGCGCATCGGCGGAGCCACGGTGAGATTGATGATGACGCCGATCCCACAGCCGATGACGACCAGCAGGACGATCTCGCCCAGCTGAGCGGTCTTCTGGCCGGCGGACGGTGCGAGGGCGTAGGTGGCGAAGGCGAAGAACGACGCCGTCGCGACTTGTGACCCCTGCGAGCCGAGCTTCGGCCATCGCCCGATGACCAGGGCGATGACCGTCACGACGACGAAACTCAGCAGGTCGGAGCCGACCACGAACCCGATGGCCGCCACCATGGCCACGCCGACCGCCACCGCTATGAGGTAGCGCAGCGCCTGCAGCAGGGACTGGTACACCGTCACCTGCATGATCAGCACCGCGGAGAACGGGGCGAAGGCGGGTGACGGCGCGTCGAGGAGGTAGTACGAGACCAGCCAGGCCAGAGTCGCGGCCAACGTCCTCTTGACGATCAGAAGCACCGTCTGACGCTCGGTGCCCGGCACCTCCCGCGCCCGGTGCCACCAACGTCCGACCCGGCCCCATGCCGTACCGGCCGCGCCCATCACTCACCGCCCGCCTTCTACCGCCCAGCCCGGCGGCCACTCCCCGCCGTCGGACGGACGACGCCGCAGCGGCCGATGCGCCATGTGTTCCCCGAAGAAGCGCGCCGTAACGAAGCGCGCCTGCGCTGCGCGACCGTTGCCTTTCCCCCACGGACCGCGCCCCGCCGTTCGGATGGAGATGCGGGCGGGCGGGGGTGTCTGCCAGGCGGCGGGCGCGCCGGAGGGCAGGGTGTCTTCATGGAGATCGGCTACAAACTCGCCTCCGAGGCATTCGGTCCACAAGAGCTCATCCGCCAGGCGGTCCTCGCGGAAGCCGCAGGGTTCGACTTCGTCGAGATGAGCGATCACTTCCATCCCTGGCTGGACGTGCAGGGACACTCCCCGTTCACCTGGACGGTGCTGGGCGCGATCGCGGCCAGGACCGAACGCATCGGCCTGGTGACCGGCGTCACCTGCCCCACGATCCGCTACCACCCCGCGATCATCGCCCAGGCCGCCGCGACACTCGCCCTGATCTCCGGCGGACGCTTCGTCCTCGGGGTGGGCTCCGGCGAGCGCCTCAACGAGCATGTCGTCGGCCGCGGGTTCCCCGACACCGTTCCGGTGCGGCACGAACTGCTGCGCGAGGCGCTGGAGATCATCCGCCTGCTGTGGCAGGGCGGATACCGCTCGTACGACGGAAAGCACCTGCGCCTGGAGGACGCGCGCGTCTTCGACCTGCCCGAGCAGCTTCCGCTGATCGCCGTGGCGGCCAGCGGACAGGACTCCGCGCGCATCGCCGCCGAACTGGGGGACGGTCTGTTCGCCACGGAGGACAAGGCCTCGATCGTCCGCCACTACCGTGAGGCCGGCGGCTCGGGTCCCGGATACGCCGAGGTGCCCATGGCCTGGGCACAGGACGAGCAGACCGCCGCGCAGGCCGCGCTGAAGACGTCACGCTGGGCGCTGACGGGGTGGAAGGTGATGAGCGAACTTCCCAACCCGGTGAACTTCGAGGCCGCCACCACCACCGTCCGCACGGAGGACATTCTCGAGAAGTTCGCCTGCGGCCCCGACCCAGAGCGCTATGCGGCCGCCACCCAGAGGTACGTGGACGCCGGCTTCGACAGGCTCGTCATGCAGAACGCGGGCCCCGACCCCGACGGCTTCATCGACTTCTACCGGCGCGAACTCGACCAGCCCCTGCGCCGGCTGCGCCCCTCCGATGCGGCGTCCTGACGGCGAGCACCGGGACCGCTCTGTGCGGGGCATCGACCACATCGGCGTCACCGTCCCCGACGTCGACGCCGTGACCGCCTTCTTCGCCCGTGCTCTCCGCGCCGAGGTGCTGTACGACACCTTGCGCGCCGAGGACGGTGCAAGAAGCGGACCGGCCGTGGAGCACCGGCTGGGAGTGCCCGAGGGAACCGAGCAGCGTGCGATCCGGATGCTGGGTCTGCCCACCGGCCCCCGGTCTCGAGCTCTTCGCGTTCGGCGGCCGGATCCCCAGCCCTACGAGCAGCGGCAGACGGCCGTAGGCGGCAGCGACACCCTCCGCCCCGGCCGCCTGACGCCGGCCGGGGCGGAGGGGCACCGCCGTATCAGGAGAGGGTGCAGCTCACGGTCGGAACGCCTCCCGAGCCCGGCGTTCCCTGGAAGCCGAAACTCGTGTGCGCACCGGGTGCGAGGCTGCCGTTGTACGCGGTATTCGCGACACTGACCGCGGATCCGGTCTGGGTGTAGGCCGCGTTCCACATGTTCGTGACCTTCTGGCTTCCCGCCCAGGTCCAGCTCACCTTCCACGCGGAGGCGCTCTTGGTACCCGTGTTGGTCACGGTCACATCCGCGCCGAAGCCGGTTCCCCAGTCCCCGCTGACGGTGTACGTGGCTGTGCACCCGCCGCCGCCGGACCCGCCGCCCGTTGTGGCCGTCACGGAGGCGGATGCCGCAGAGGTGTTGCCGGCGGCGTCACGTGCCCGGACGGAGTACACGTACGACGTCCCGGCCGTCAGACCGGAGTCCGTGTACGTGGTGCCGGTGGCCGTGCCGGCCTTGGTGGAGCCGCGGTAGACGTCGTACCCGGTGACCCCGGTGTCGTCGGACGCGGCCGTCCAGGAGAGCGAGACGGAACCGCTGGTCGTCCCGGTGACGGAGAGGCCGGCCGGTGCCGAGGGGGCCTGGGTGTCGTCACCTCCGCTCCCGCCGCCGCCGAAGCCCGGGGACTTGATGCTCGCCAGGTAGCCGTCCTTCACCGTGTCGACGGTGGCCCAGTCGTCCTTGAGGATGCCGCCCGTGTCACCGGAGTTGGGATTCCAGGACCAGAAGGTCCACGAGAGGCTGTCGCCGCCGTACTGGCTCGTGGGCCGCAGGTAGTCGGCCAGCGCCTTCAGCCACTTCTGATCGGTGGCGGACTGGAGCGTCGTACCGAACTCGCCCACCCACACCGGAGCGATGTTCTGCTTGAAGATGTAACCCCAGTACTTGTCCCAGACGCCGGGCATGTTGGCGGGGAAGGCCGCGTCGCTGAACCAGGGCTGCTGGGCGACGCTGGTCGCGTAGTCGTGCGCGGAGTAGACCACCCGGTGCGCCACGCTGAGCTCCACCGGATACTGCCCGACGCCCATGAGGTTCCCGCCCCACCAGCCGGAGACCCCGTTGAAGGTCTGAACACCCTCGACGAAGACGAGCAGATCGGGGTTGACGGACAGGACGGCGTTGCCGCCGCGCTGCGCCGCCAGCCGCCAGTCCTTCGTGGTGTCGCCGCATCCCCAGCAGGCCGGGTCGTGCGGTTCGTTGTGCAGGTCGATGCCGATCACCGCGTCGTTGCCGGCGTAACGGCCGGCCACCGCCTTGAGGTTGGCCAGCCAGGTCGACTCCGGGACCGAGGCGGTGTACCAGAGCGGCGACTGTCCGGCGGCGTCGGGCCGGTGCCGGTCGAGGATGACCTTCATACCGATGCTGCCCGCGTGCGCCACGATGCGGTCCATCACCCCGAGCGAGTCGAGACCCTGCAGATCACTGTTCATGCCTGCGGAGTAGTTGATGCTCGTGGGTGCCGTGCCGGTGAAGATGTCGTCGCTGTACGGCAGCCTGATGGTGTTGTAGCCCAGCGACTGCATCTGGTCGATCATGCTCTTGTAGTCGCGGGACCACAGGCCGTGCGGCACGTAGTTGGACGTCTCGAAGCCGAACCAGTTGATTCCGGCGACGCGGACCGGGTGGTTCGCTGCGTCCAGGAGCTGCCGGCCGCTGGTGTGCCAGTAGCCGGCCCCCGGCGCGGCGTCGGCGGCATGGGCAACCTGAGAACCTGCGAGGGGAAGGAGCAGGGCGGCCGCGGTGATGGCGGCCGTCCTGGCCGCTCGTCGGAGAAGGCGGAGAGGGTGAAGCACGGTGCTGGTTCCTCTCTCGGGGGCATGGTCCGGCGACGTGATCATGGGAGCGCTCCCATTCAGTCGCGCACCGGGCCCCTGATGGCATGGGGGATGGTGGTGTCGCGGGCGATCGCCGGTCCCGGCCCCGGGCCCAACTCCCGCTCTGCGGGGGGTGGGAGGCGAGGGCTTGCGGCCCGGCGCCATAAAAGCGATAGAGCAATGGGCATGTCAATGGGATGCGCAGTGTTCATCACTTGAAGGCGAGCTGCCCCCGCCAGGACACCGACCCGGCCATGATCTGCTCCGGCCCCGGCCGGAATGATCACGGGTGCGATGTCGTCGCCACCGTTCTGATCCCTATCGGATGAAACGTCGCCGGATACCCGTGTGGCGGCGGAGCCGAGTCCGCACGCTGCTGCTGTGTACAGGATGATCAAGGATGAGCGCCGGCGCCGGAGCGCGGACGGCGCCCGCGTGGGGCGGCAGAGGCAGCCACGCAGCACACCGGCCCATGTGTCGCGGCCGGCGCGGGGGACACCGCCCCGCGCTCCGTTGTACGAGCGCGCCCGGTACTGGTTCGACAACACTCTCGCCAGGGGCATGACCGCTCTCATCGGATGGCTTGCCGTCGCCTGCCTGGCCGTCGTGGTCCCGGTGAGCGCCCTTCTGGTGTGGACGGACGACCGGGCCCCGGACACCGTTTCGGCCAAGACCGCGGCGGTGTGGCGGAGCGTCGGGCAGACCCTCAGGCTGGGAGGAGAGGTCGGCACACCGATGCGCGTCGTTCTGTCGGTCCTGCTGGCGCTGATGGCGCTCTTCTATGCCTCCACCATCGTGGGCCTCATCACCACGG
Organism: Streptomyces sp. NPDC096323; assembly: GCF_040302845.1. NCBI lineage: Bacteria > Bacillati > Actinomycetota > Actinomycetes > Kitasatosporales > Streptomycetaceae > Streptomyces > Streptomyces sp. NPDC096323. The sequence continues at coordinate 28,856 of NZ_JBEOSI010000021.1, read as the reverse complement.
CGATCACCGAAGAGCTCGTCGCCCTGCGGCGTGGCCACTCCACCGTGCTGGAGAGCGGTCACACCGTCGTGCTCGGCTGGTCGGAGCAGATCTTCACCGTCGTGGCCGAGCTCGTCGCCGCCGACGCCAACCAGCGCCGGGGCGCCGTCGCGGTCCTGGCCGACCGCGACGTGACGGAAATGGAGGAGCGGCTGCGCAGCGAGGTGGGGGACACCGGCCGGACGAGGATCGTCTGCCGCAACGGACGCCCCACCGATCCGGCCGCGCTCGCGCGCGTCAGCCCGGGCACCGCGAACGTCGTCCTGATCCTGCCCCGTGACCGGCCGGACGAGGACGCGGAGATCGTCAAGAACCTGCTGGCGCTGCGGACCACGGTCGGCGCCGGCTGCGGGGTGCGGACCGTGGCGGTGGTGCGAGACGCCCGGTACCGCCTCGCCGCACAACTCGCGGCCGGCCCCGGCGCGGTCGTGCTCGAGATCGACGAAATCACCGCCCGGCTCGTCGCCCAGTGCGCCAGGCAGCCCGGTCTTTCGCTCGTCTACCAGGAGTTGCTCGACTTCGCCGGCGACGAGTTCTACGTGGTCGACGCACCGGCCCGGACCGGCCGTGTCCTCGCCGAGGTGGCGAGGGCATGCCCCGAGTCCAGCGTGGTCGGAGTCGTACGAGCGGACGGGGCCCTGCGGTTGAACCCGCCGGCCGCCTCGGTCCTGCGCCCGGGCGAGCGGCTTGTCGTGATCGCCCGGGACGACGACACCACAGTCTTCACCGAGGAACCCGCCGCTTTCGACGAGTCGGTGATGGTGAGCCGGGCGCCGGCGGCGACGCAGCCCGAGCGGGTGCTGCTTCTGGGATGGAACCGCCGCGCCCCGCACATCGTCGGCCACCTCTGCGCCCATGCCGCGGCCGCTTCCGTCCTCCACGTGGTGGCCCACGGCGGCGAGGACCTGGCGACGGAGGTACGGGACGCCGCCGCGCAAGCCGCTCCCGCGCTGACCGTCACCTTCGGCCGGGGCGACCCGACCCTTCCCGGGACGGTGAACGGCCTGGACCTCTCCGGCCACGACTGCGTCATCGTGCTCGGCCCGGACCATGGGCCCGGTCGTGACTCGCCGGACGACCGGACGCTGGTCACGCTGCTGCTCCTGCGTGACCGGGAGCGCACGTCGGGGGTCCCGGTCCGGGTGGTCACCGAGATGACCGACGACCGCAACAGAGTCCTCGCCCCCGCCGGCGTCGGCGCCGACTTCATCGTGAGCGGGAAACTGGTCGGCCTTCTCATGGCTCAGATCTCCCAGAACCGGCATCTCGCCGGCCTGTTCGGGGAACTGCTCGCTCCGCAGGGCAACGCGATCCACCTCAAGCCCGCCGGCGACTACATCCGGCCGGGACAGCGGGCGTCCTTCGCCACGGTCGTCGAGGCCGCTTCGCGCCGGGGGGAGTGCGCACTCGGATACCGCAGCCGCGGACCCGAGTGGATGGGTGCCGATCATGAGGTGCGAGTCAACCCCGCCAAGGCGGAGGTCCGGTACTGGAACGCGGACGACGAGGTGATCGTGCTGGCTGCCGGTCCATGAAGTGACGGGGCGTCACAGACGTCCGCACAGGGGCGGGTTCGTGAGCCGGTGCCGACGCCCGCCGGGCGCCGGAACCGGCTCACAGCGATCAGCCGAGCGCCGTCGGCCGGCGTGACAGGCTGCTCGCGTTCCGTACGTCGGTGAGCGGACGCAGCCGGTAGGTGTACGAGTAGTCCCGGTCGGCGAACAGCTTGTACGCCTCGTGAGTCTGCGCGCCCCAGCTGTCGTCCCCTCCGACGCCCATCTGCCGGTGGTTGACCCGCAGGATCACCTCGTCACGGGGCGTGAGCTGGTAGTCGTGGCGAGCGCCCACGGACAGGTCTTCCGGCGTGAAATGCGAGGCGTTGACCTCCAGGAGCCCGTCACCGCTGACGAGCAGCCCGCGACCCTGCCGGTCGGTGAGCGCCGCCCAGCGCACGTCGGTCTTGTTCCCGCTCTCCTGCGGACGCAGGTACGGGGTCCACTGCCCGGAAACGGTCCCGGACCAACGCCCCACGTCCGTACCGTCCTTGCGGTCCCAGTGATTCTCCTCGGGCCCGCGACCGTAGTAGTGGAGCTGCTCCAGGGCCGCGGGCAGGTGGAGGAGGGTCCCGATCTCGGGGATGTACGGGAGGCTCGACGCGCCCGGAGCGAGAGTGTTGTCGACCTTGATCTCACCGTTGCCGAAGACAGTCAGGGTCGTGGTGTACGCCGATGCGGTGCTCGTCGGCAGGGTGCCCGCGACCGTGATCTCGACCGCGCGCCCGTCGAGCCCGCGCACCGTCACATCGGTCACCCGGCGCCGCGCGCCCGCGTCCCGCCAGGTCTGGTTGCGGGTGTGCTGACCGTTGCCGTGGTCGTTGTCGGTCGGAGCCCGCCAGAAATTGGGGACCGGGCCGGACACGAGGAGGTTCCTGCCGGCCGCTTCGTACGAGGTGATGAGCCCGGTCGACTTGTCGATGACGACCTCGAAACCTCTGCCGGTGACGTAGATGTCGGCGGCCCCGCTCCGGTACGCGAGCTTCGGCACCCCGGCGAGGGGGACCGGCTGGATTCCGGGGCTGTGCGCGTCCAGCGGCAGCTGCACCCGCGCCACCTCGAAACCGGCCTCGGCCCACGGCGTGCGTTCCTTCGTCGTGAAGGACAGCTGGAGGAAGTATTCGGTCCCGGGTGCCGGGCGGGCGGGCAGTTCCACGGGCAGCGTGATGCGTTTGCCGGTCATCGGTGGCACGTCGAGCTGTGCGCGGCTGATCCTGCCGCGCCGCACCGTCTCGCCGTCGGCCGAGAGTTCCCAGCTGCCGTCGTAGTCACGCAGGTTGGTGAAGAGGTTCTCGTTCCTGAGGGTGATCTCGCCGGGCGCCGCCCCGTCCGCGCGGATCGCGTGGATCGTCTGGTAGACCCGTTTGACCTCGGCCGCCTTTCCGGTGTGACGGCGGTCGGGCAGCACGATGCCGTCGCCGGCGAACGCACCGTCGTTGGGGTTGTCGCCCCAGTCGCCCCCGTACGCGTGGAAGGTCTTCGCCCGGGCCTTCTCCTGTTGGTAGCGGGCTGTCCGTGCGTCGAACCAGAAGCGCACACCGTCGTCCCCCGGACCACGCCCGTCGTCGGCCAGCTCGGCGGGCGTCAGGGCACGGGCGTACACCCGGGCCCCGCGGATCGTGCCGCTGAACTCCCGTGTCGGGTTCTCGACCTCACCGGCGAGAGACAGTGGCGCCGTGCTGCTGCTGGGCCCGTGGGCGGTGTTCGTCGTGGCCTTGGCGGCGCCGTCCACGTACAGGGTCAGCGTTCCCGGGCCCGCGTCATAGACACCCGCGACGTGATGCTCCTCGCCCGTCCAGCCGTTGTCGGGCGTCGCCCAGGAAGCGGCGACCCACTGCCCGTTGGCATGGATGTAGAACTCGACACGCTTGTCGGTCTGCTTCAGCGCGTACTGGGTGTCGCCCTTCGCCAGGATCGGCTGGTGGAAGCCGCGGACGTGCGGGGTCAGCCAGGCCTCCAGGGTGAGCGAGCCGGTCAGATCGAGCCGGTCGTCACGCGCGAAGACGGTCGCGCCGCTCACCCCGTGCTCGTGGCTGAACGAGCCCGACGGGTTGATGACCTCGCCCTTCAGCCCGGCGGGGCCGGTCTCGGTGAGCAGCTTGCGCGTCGGCGCCGGCCAGCTGAGCGCCTGGTCGACGAAGTCCCAGATCCAGCCGCCCTGGAGGACGTCGTAGCGGCGGACGACGTCCCAGTACTCCTTGAAGTTGCCGGTCGAGTTGCCCATCGAGTGGGCGTACTCGATCATCACGTACGGCCGGGTGTCGGAGGTGTCCTTCGCCCGCGCCTCCACCCGGCTCGGCGACTCGTACATCCTGGAACGGATGTCGCTGGTGGCGGGGCCGTCGTCGCCCTCGTACTGGATGACGCGGGTCGGATCGTAGGCGCGGATCCAGTCGTGCATGGCGCGGAAGGCGGAGCCCGAGCCGGCCTCGTTGCCCAGCGACCAGATGACGACGCAGGCATGGTTCTTGTCGCGGTGGACCATGTTCTGCGCACGGTCCACGCACGCCTCGGTCCAGTCGGCCTTGCCGGCCGGGTACCGGTCGCGGATGCCGTGCGTCTCCAGATTGGTCTCATCGACCAGATAGAGACCGTACTCGTCGGCGAGTTCCAGCCAGAGCGGGTTGTTGGGGTAGTGCGAGGTGCGTACGGAATTGATGTTCAGCCGCTTGATGAGCGTGATGTCCTCGACCATGTCGGCCCGGCTGAGAGCCGAACCGCGCTCCGGGTGCATCTCGTGACGGTTGGTGCCGCGGAAGGTGACCGGCTGTCCGTTGATCCGCATCAGCCCGTCCGTCAGTTCGAACGCGCGCAGACCGATTCGGTGCGAGAGGGTCTCCACGACCTTGCCGGCGGGGTCGCGGAGCTGGAGGACGGCGGTGTACAGGTACGGGTCCTCGGCGGACCAGAGACGGGGCGAGGGAATGGGCCTGACGCCCTTCACGGTCACCTCACCGGCTGCCGGTGTCGCGCGCTGGGCCAGTGGGCGTGCCCACACCGCGTGCCCGCCGGCGTCGTACAGCTGCGTCTCGACCGTGTAGGCCGCCCCGGCGGCGTCGCCCGCGTAGTCCCGTACGTGTGCGGTGACCGACAGTCCGGCCGTGGTGAACCCGTCACCGAGAGGGGTCTCGAGCTTGAAGTCCCGCACGTGGACGCCGGGCGTGGAGTACAGGTACACCGACCGGAAGATGCCGCTCAGCCGGATCATGTCCTGGTCCTGGAGCCAGTCGCCGTCGGAGTAGCGGTAGACCTCGACGGCGATCTGGTTGGTGCCGTCCTTCAGGTACGGGGTGATGTCGTACTCGGCCGGGGTGTACGAGTCCTCGTGGTAGCCGGCCAGGTGGCCGTTGATCCAGACGTAGTGGGCTGCCTTGACGCCCTCGAAGTGCAGGAACGTGCGCCGGTCCGCCCGGCCCCTCGGCACGGTGAAGGTGCGCCGGTACTGGCCGACGGGGTTGTACAGGGTGGGCGCGGCGGGTGGCTGGGCGTCCTCGCCGAGGCCGTTGGGCCCCCACCACGGGTAGGTGATGTTGACGTAGACCGGGAAGTCGTGGCCGTGCAGCTGCCAGGCCGAGGGGACCGGGGTGGTCTCCCAGCCGGAGTCGTCGAGGTCGGTGCGGTAGAAGTCCGCCTTCTTGTCGGCCGGCCGGTCCACGTACGCGAACTTCCATGTGCCGTCGAGGCTCTGACGCCACGGAGACGCGGTGCGGTCGGCGGCGAGAGCCTGCTTGAGGTTCGCGTACGGCATGAGCGTGGTGTGCGGTGGCTCCGTGCCGAGCCGGAAGACGTCGATGCGCCCGTTCCACTCGCCGCCGCCGGCTTGGAGGCCGGCGGCGGCGAACGCGGGGGCAACCGGCGGTGCGCCGGACAGGGCCAGGCCGCCGAGCACGGCGGCACCCGCCTCGAGAAGCCGGCGGCGGCTCACGTAAGCGCGATGCGGGTGGGGGTGGGGGTGCGGGGACGAGTTCGGGTGGGCCATGGTGGGGGCCTTCCTCGTGCGCCAAGATGTGCGACCGGTGTGACCGGTAACACCTGTTGAGACGCGCCCACCCTAGAAAGAGAACACAACCGACACAATGATGACGTCAGTTTTTGTTGCTTTCTGGCGGAGAACTACCCCCGTGTCACGCCCTCCTCCGGCTCCTGCGCGCGAGGCGGAGGTCGAAGAGACCCGCGTCTCCGTCGATCTGCGCAGAGTCCGCCTGCGCGCCGTCGCCGTCGGTCGTGAGACGCCAGGAACGGTCCGGGGCGATTGCGCCCCCGGAGGACGCCGTGTCCCTGCAACCGGAGGGCGTCAGGGCACGAAGACCAGGCGCTCGCCGGTGTTTTCGGTCCATGCCTGCCCGATCTGGGCGAGCGGCACGGCACGGGCCTGGATGTCGAGGGCGCCCTCGGTCACCGCTTGTGCCAGCTCGGGCAGTTCGGCGATGAATTCACCGGGGGAGACCGAGCCGATGCCGCTGCCCACGATCTGCAACTGGGCCGCACGCAGTGCGGCGGAAGGGATCGGGGCGGACGCGCCCGCCATGGAGCCGATCTGAATCCAGGTCAGCGGGGCCGAGCGGTCGGCGCGGGCCGTCAGCATCGGCAGCATGGCGTCGGCGGCGGGAGCGCCCCACACGAAGTCGAGAACGACGTCGACGTCGGCTGCCGCGGCGATTTCGTCGAAGGTGAGCGCCAGGTCCGCGCCGAGGCCGGGCAGAGTCTTGAGGCGGGTGGTGTCCCGCCCGGCGGCGAAGACCTGCGCTGCGCCGAACCGCTTGGCGATCTGTACGGCCATGCGTCCGGCGCTGCCGGTGGCGCCGAGGATGAGGACGCGCTGCCCCTCGCGGAAGGCGATGCGGCGGCGCAGGGCGACCCATGAGGACATGCCCGGATTCATCGCGGCGGCGATCCGGACGGGATCCACGTGGTCGGGCAGGACGACGCTTCGGCGCGCGTCGATCACGGTGCGCTCGGCGAAGGTGCCGAGGTCCGTGTCGTCGAGGACCGCGTAACGCAGGCGGCCGGAGGAGTCGCGCACCACGCCGTCGACGCCGGGCACCAGCGGAAAGGCCCCGGTGGCGGAGTAGTGGGTGCCGTTCGCCTTGGACCGGGTCAGGTGGTGCAGACCCGCCGCCAGGACGTCCACGACCATCTCGTGCTCGCCCTTGGCCACGGGGTCGGGGTGTTGGCCGCAGACGGGCGGTGCGTCGTATGTCGTGATGACCGCAGCATGCATGAGGGACTCCCGAGTTGGTTTGTATTACCAACAACAATGTTATGGGTAATGCAAACAATGTCAAGGGGTGGGCGGTCCTCCGGGTGGGCACTAGTCGGGCAGTGGTACGCGGATGACTGGGTTGAAGGGGCGTTTGTTGAAGCCGCTGCGTACGTTGCGGCAGCTCGGCGCCTTGCACATCAGGAACTCATCGACGTTCTTCCGGCCGGTGCGGTCCTTGAGCCATGCCTTCTCGTTCCCGGTAAGGGGACGGTGAGGCTCGTCGGAGTCGCAGGTGTAACAGAACTTGACGCGGGATGGCACGACACCTCCTGGGGGCCGGTGGACAAGCCGGGCCTGGATCCTATGAGGGCGCATGGCGCCTCCAATAGGGGCCGATCGGGGCCCCTCCTGGATGGCGGCGACCCGGGCGGACGGGGCCGGTCAGGCGAAGGGAACGTATGTTCGATGCGCGAGGTAGGCTTGCCTCATGTCCCAATTTCTCCAGGGTTCGCTGTTCGACCAGGCGGACCGGCCTCAGCTGGGCCGTCTCACCGGGCTGCGCAGGACAGTCCTCGGTGACGGGGCATGGATCGACGTGCTGGCCGGCTGGCTGAGCGGCGCCGACGAGCTCTTCACCGAGCTCGCCGCCGACGTGCCCTGGCGTGCGGAGCGCCGGCAGATGTACGACCGGACGGTCGACGTGCCCCGGCTGCTCGCCTTCTACCGGGCCGAGGACGCGTTGCCGAGTCCCGTACTGGACGAGGCCCGCGACGCGCTGTCCACCCACTACGGCGACGAACTGGGCGAGCCCTTCACCACGGCGGGCCTGTGCTACTACCGTGACGGGCGCGACAGCGTCGCCTGGCACGGCGACGTGAACGGCCGCAGTTCCTATCAGGACACGATGGTCGCCATCCTCTCCCTCGGCGCCCCGCGCGATCTGCTCCTGCGCCCGTGCCGCGGTGGCGACACGGTGCGCCGGCCGCTGGGCCACGGCGACCTGATCGTCATGGGCGGCTCGTGCCAGCGCACCTGGCAGCACGCGATCCCCAAGACCGCCCACGCCCGGGGGCCACGCATCAGCGTTCAGTTCCGCCCTCACGGTGTGCGCTGACGCCGGATCCCCGGGTCAGGCCCCCGCGAGGAGTGCTCACCGCCTCGGCAGGCGGTGCAGGACCGCCTCGCCGAGCACCCCTCGCGTCACCGTGCACGTCATGTACGTGCAGTACGGCTGCCGTCGGCGGTCCGTCGGCGACCCCGGGTTCAGCAGGCGCAGTCCCCCCGGCGCCTCGGTGTCCCACGGGATGTGGCTGTGGCCGAAAACCAGGACATCCAGGTCCGGGAAGAGCGTGGCGCAGCGCTCCTCCCGCCCGCGGGCCGCCCCTGTCTCGTGGACGACGCCGAACCGCAGGCCGCCCAGCCGGACGCGGGCCACCTCGGGCAGACGAGCCCGCAGTTCCGGGCCGTCGTTGTTGCCGTACACGCCGACCAGGCGGCGCGCACGTCCCTCCAGCAGTTCAAGGGTGGCCACGTCGACCCAGTCCCCGGCATGGACGACCACGTCCGCCCGTTCCACCTCGGCCAGCAGCACGTCGGGAAGCCGCCTGGCACGCAGGGGCACATGGGTGTCCGAAACGAGCAGCAGCCGCACGAGAGCGTCCGTCGCCGTCCCGGTCGAGTCGTCGCCCATCCGCCTGCCCTTTCCTCGGGTCCGCCCGGTCTACCTCCCGCAGGCGTCGCTCCGGGGGAGGGCGCCCGCCCCGGCGTGGCGGCCGCCGCCGGCGCTCCCCCGCTCGTGCGAACGGGTGGAACTTCGAGGCTGCGGCTTCGGATCCGGCGGGCCGGGCATTCGTTCGGTCGTATATCTCCGAGCCGAGAAACGGTGGCGCGATGACCGAGTACGAACGTTCACGCACGATGCCCGCCCTGCCGGAGCACGTCTTCGGCCAAGCCGCCGACGTCGACCAGCTGGAGGCCTGGATGCCGCAGGGCCTGCACGTGCATGCCGAGGACCCGCCCGCCGTCACCGTGCACGAGGACCGCACCCATGAGGACGTGTCCGCCCTGCTGCGAGCCCGGCCCGACCAGATGCGGCTCGAATGGGGCACCCGCGACCAAGGGAGCTACACCGGTTGGCTCCAGGTCGCGGGCATCGGCAGCGGAGCAAGTGAGGTGACGGTGCACCTGTCCTTCTTCGACGAGAGCCACGACCCGGGCGAGCAGGCGGTGCGGGGCGCCCTCGACAGCAGCCTCCAGCGGCTGGAGGAACAGGTGCGGCTGCGCGCCGACAACGCGGGCGGCTGACCAGCGGCCACCCGGCGCTGCGTCACGCACCCCGGGTTCAGAGGGTGCCCGCCTCGGCGCGAGCATAGAAGGCGGCGAGTTCGTCGGGGTTCTTGGTGTAGACGTCGATCTTGCACACCATCCCGTCCTCGACCCGGTGGATCTCCACCATGGTCAGCGGGAACTTCTCACCGGTGGTGTGGGCGGTGAGCGTTCCGGTGAGCGTTCCCACGACGCCGGCCGGGCCCTCGAACACCTCGGCGTCGGCGATCGCGACATCGGCGTAGCCCATCATCGCGCCCAGGACCGACTGCACGAACACCTCGCGGCCCCGGTGCACGCCGCCGTACGGGAGCTGGTTCGGCTCATCGACGATCACATCGGGGGCGAGTCGGGCCAGGAGGCCCGGCACATCGCCCTTGCCCATCGCCTCGTACAGCCCTCGTACGACATCCGCGGGGCGCTCGGTCACGGTCGCGGTCTGCTTGCTCATCCTGTGTGTCCTCAGTGCTCAGGTGCTGCCGGCCGGGGCGCGTACGTCCTCACGGGGCCGGACCCCGGTGGACCGGGGCAGGCACCAGACAACGCGAGTCGGGCATGCCGGGGGAGTCCTTGCTGTGAGGGGTACTGGCAGGGACCCCTACGTGTCGTATCTCCCGCCTACCCTGGCCCCATGGACAACCGGGACGCAGTCAGCGCATTCCTTCGCTCGCGACGGGACAGGATCACCCCGGAGCAGGCAGGGCTTCCGACGTACGGTCAGCGCCGGGTTCCCGGACTGCGCAGGGGAGAGGTCGCCACGCTCGCCGGGGTGAGCGTCGAGTACTACACGCGCCTGGAGCGCGGCACCCTCCAAGGGGTCTCCGACAGCGTGCTGGCCGCCCTCGCCCACGCCCTGCGGCTCGACGACACCGAAAGCACGTACCTCTACGACCTCGCGCGGGCCGCCGGGCCGGTGCCCCGGACACGGGCCCCCCGGCAGGCGGTCCGGCCTGCGGTGCGGCCGAGTGTGGCGCGGATCGTCGACGGCATGCCGGACCTTCCGGCGTACGTGATGAACAACCGCCTCGATGCCCTGGCCGCCAATCCGCTGGGCCGGGCCCTGTATTCGGAGATGTACGCCGACCCGGCCTGTGGGACGAACGTCGCCAGGTTCGCCTTCTTCAGCCCCGCGGCCAGGCGGTTCTACACCGACTGGGAGCGCATGGCCCGTTTCGCCGTGGGCGCGCTGCGCATCGCGGCGGGGAAAAGTCCTGACGACCGGGAGCTGTCGAACCTGATCGGTGAACTGGCCACCCGCAGTGACGCCTTCCGCGTGATGTGGGGATCCCAGGACGTCCACGCCTTCCGTGACAGCACCAAACGCCTCAACCATCCGCTCGTTGGCGAACTGGAACTCGATCAGGAGACGCTGAGCCTGCCGGACGAAAGCGGCCTGAGCGTCGTCGTCTACAGCGCGCCCCCCGACACCGCCGCCGAGGACGGCCTGAAGCTGCTCGCCAGCTGGTCCGCCACGACCGGACAGGATCACGACGCGCGATCCACGGGCAATCCGCCGCCCCGGCAGGCCTGACGCCGACCGCGTCCGGAGGCGGCACCCTCACTGCCCAGGAACCGGCCGGGACCGCAAGCCCGCCCGCCTGCCGGGTGAACAGCGGGCCGGACGGGCGAAGAGTCGTGCAATCCCGTTTTGGCACGACCCCACGGGGGACCGACCTCTCCATGGACCACTCGAAGGCACCGGTACTGGAAGCGCTCGAGGCTTATCACGCCGAGCGACAGACGCCCTTCACCCCTCCTGGGCACAAGCAGGGACGGGGTGCGGATCCGCGCGTCCGTGCCGTGCTGGGAGACGCAGTCTTCCGCTCCGACGTCCTCGCCGTCAGCGGGCTCGACGACCGTACGTCCTCGCACGGCATCCTCGCCGAGGCCCAGGCGCTGATGGCGGACGCCGTCGACGCCGAGCACACCTTCTTCTCCACGTGTGGAAGCTCCCTCTCGGTCAAGGCGGCCATGCTCTCGGTCGCGGGCCCGCACGAGACCCTGCTCGTCGGCAGGGACGCGCACAAGTCGGTGATCTCGGGGCTCATCATCTCCGGGGTCCGCCCGGTCTGGGTCGATCCGCGGTGGGACGCCGGCCTGCATCTCACGCACCCACCGGCCGTCGAGTCCTTCCGCGCCGCGTTCCGCGAAAATCCGGAGGCCAGAGGGGCGCTGGTCACCAGCCCCACTCCGTACGGCACCTGCGCCGATCTCGCCGCCATCGCCGCCGTCTGTCACGAGCACGGCAAACCCCTGATCGCCGACGAGGCCTGGGGCGCGCACCTGCCGTTCCATCCCGATCTGCCGGCGTGGGGCATGGATGCCGGTGCTGACGTGTGCGTCACCTCCGTACACAAAATGGGCTCCGGGCTGGAGCAGAGTTCCGTGTTCCATCTGCGGGGCGACCTGGTCGACCCCCACGTGCTCAGCTCCCGCGAAGACCTGCTCGGCACGACGAGCCCCTCCAGCCTCGTCTACGCCGCCCTCGACGGCTGGCGGCGGCAGATGGTGGAACACGGACGCGCTCTGTACGACGACGCTCTGGCCCTGGTCGCCGGTGTACGGGAGCGGATCGCCGCGATCGACGGCATGCACGTGCACGGCCGCGACGACTTCTGCGGGCCGGGACGTGCTTCGGACATGGACCCGCTCCAGGTCATCGTGGACATCACGGGGCTCGGCGTCTCCGGGTACAACGCGGCCGACTGGATCCGTGAGCATCACCGCGTCGATCTGCACCTCAGCGATCACCGCCGCATCAGTGCGCAGTTCTCCCACGCCGACGACGAGCAGTCGGCCGAACGGCTGCTCGCCGCCTTCGAGGATCTCGCCCGGCACGCCGAGGAGCTGCGGCCCGCACCCGACATCCACGTCCCGGGCCCCGACGGGCTGCGGCTCGACCAGGTCATGCTTCCGCGCGACGCCTTCTTCGGCCCCACCGAGCAGGTGCCGTGGCGCGAGGCGGCCGGCCGCGTCGCCGCCGAGATGCTGACCCCGTATCCGCCGGGCATCCCCGCGGCGCTGCCCGGCGAACGGCTGTCCCGGGACGTCCTGGACTACCTGCGCAGCGGGGTCGACGCCGGCATGGTGGTCCCGGACGCGGTGGACGGCGAGGTGCGGAGCGTGCGCGTCGCCGTGGAGGAGTGAGGACGATGCCGGAAGACCGAGGACCGTACGGGTCCGGCGGGCCGGACACGTACGGTCTTCCCGCTCTCCACGGCCGGATCACCCGCCAGGTGACGGCCCGGGCGTCCCGGTTGTGGGACATCGCGCTCGCCCTGCACCGCGACCCCGAACTCGCCTACGAGGAACATGCCGCAGCAGGGCTGCTCTCCGGCGAGCTCGAGCGCGCCGGTTTCGCCGTGGAGCGGGGGACCGCGGACCTGCCCACCGCGTTCGTCGCGCAGGCAGGCGCCGGAACCCGGCCCCGAGTGGCGCTGCTGATGGAGTACGACGCACTGCCCGGACTGGGGCACGCCTGCGGGCACAACCTGATCGCCGCCGCCGGACTCGGCGCCGCTCTGGCCCTGAACGGCGCCCTCCGTGAGGATCCGGAATCCGGCCGTCCCGGCACGGTCATGGCCGTGGGGACCCCGGCCGAGGAGAGCGGCGGCGGCAAGGTCGCCCTGGTGGGAGCCGGAGCGTTCGACGAGGCCGACGCCGCCCTGATGTTCCATCCCGGCGTCAACGACTGGGTGTGGGCACCGCTGACGGCGCAGCTCCAGGTGCGCACCGTCTTCCACGGGCGCGCCGCGCACCCCACGGGCAGTCCGACCGAGGGCATCGACGCCCTTGCCGCCCTCATCCGGATGTTCGGCTCGCTCGATGTGCTGCAGCGGCGACTCCCGCCCGGCTCCCACGTCCAGGGCATCATCACGGACGGCGGCCGTGCGACGAACATCGTGCCGGAGCGCGCGGAGGGCCTCTTCGGCCTCCGCGCGGCGACGACGAGTGCCCTGGACGCACTGGTCACAGAGGTCGTGCGGTGCGCGGAGGGCACCGCCACCGCTACCGGCACCAGGGCGGAGTCGTCACGGGTCACCGCCGGCTACCACCACTTCCGCGACAACGACGTGCTGTCCGGACGGTTCGCCCAGCACCTCCGGGAGACCGGCATCGACCTCCGGGAACCGACGCCCGGTGTCTTCCTGGGCTCGTCCGACATCGGCGACGTGAGCGCGGTCGTTCCCGCCATCCACCCCTTCGTGGCCATCCTCGGCCCCGAACACTCCGACCACACACCGGAGTTCGCCACTGCCGCGGCCGGCGAGCGGGCGCGTCGGGTGATGCTCGCGTCGGCCCGCGCCCTGGCCTGCACCGCCGCGGACATCCTCCGGGATCCGGCGCTCGCCGACCGGGCGTGGGAGCGGCAGCGCGAGAAGGCAGCCGCCGAGACGTGACCGGTCCGTCCCGGCCCAGGCGAGTGCGAGCTCAACGAGGTGCCGGGGCACCCGCTTACAGAGGATGCGGAACGTCCCCGGCCGCGAGGGGGCGGCCGTGAGCCTCCCGGCGGGCGATCCGGTACAGCACGCACGGGCGAAGCGGCCCCTCGGACACGCTCGGATCCTCGAAGTCGTCGGCCGGGTCGCGGGTCATGCCGATCCGGCGCATCACCGCCTGGGAGCGAAGGTTGCCGACGGTCGTCGAAGCGACCACTTCCGGCAGCCCGAGCGTCTCGAAGCCGAACGTCAGGCAGGCCAGGGCGGCCTCGGTGGCGTAACCATGACCCCACGCCGAACGCGCCAGACGCCAGCCGACATCCACCCCGGTGAACGGCATGTCCCCGTCCACCTCGTCCAGGCCGGCGCGACCGAGGAACTCACCGGTCCGGCGTGCTTCGATCGCCCACCACCCGAAACCCCGCTCGTCGAACGCGGCCCGCATGCCCGCCGCCACGGCATCGCTCTGCTCCCGCGACAGCAACGGTCCCAGGTGCTCCCGCACGTCGGGATCGGCGTTCATTGCCGCCCACGGTTCGAGGTCGGACTCCCGCCACCGGCGGAGCAGAAGACGATCGGTGCGCAGCTCTGGCATACCGTCCATCCAACCCGGCCGGGATCAGGGTGTCGATCGGTTATGCCGGTCCCGGGGAGTCACGGGTGACGGCTCCGCGCCCGGAGACACGGCACGGAGCCGCCGCCGCTCAGACGCTCGCAGCCCGGTGGGTGGGCCGGCCGTCGAGGACCGTGAGCAGCACGGGCAGGTCCGCCAGGGCGGTGGCGGCCGTGGTGAGCGGGTTGCCGGCGAAGGCCGTCAGGTCGGCGCGGTAACCGACGGCGATCCGGCCCGCCTCGCGTTCCTCACCCGCCGCCCATGCGGCGTTGACGGTCATGCCCTGCAGAGCTTCCAGCGGGGTGAGCGCCTGGTCGGGGCCGTGCGGAGGCAGCGTGACATCGCGCGTCGGGCGCCGGTGGCGGGCTCCGGCCATGACACCGAGCGGGGGGTAGGGAGCGATGGGCCAGTCGGAGCCGAGGACGACGGTGGCGCCGGAGTTCCACAGGTCGCGGCAGCGCCAGGCGCGATCAGCGCGTTCCTGGCCCAGGCGGCGGGACCAGTTGTCGGTGTGGTCGGCCCGGGTGAAGTCGCAGCAGTGGGTGGGCTGCATGGAGGCGGCGACGCCCAGTTCGGCGAAGCGGCGCAGGGTGTCGTCGGGGACGGTCTCGATGTGCTCGACACGGTGCCGTACCCCGCGTCCGTCCTCGGCCTGCGCCTTCTCCACGGCGTCGAGGACGTGCCGGACGGCGGCGTCACCGATCGCGTGGGTCGCGGTGGGCACACCGGCCCGGTGGAGCTCGCCGATGATCTTCGTGTAGACGGCGGGGTCGGGCCAGAAGGCGTGCGTGGACTCGCCGTGGTGGTCGGGGCGTTCCAGCCAGGCGGTGCCATTGTCGATCGTGCCGTCCATGAAGATCTTGATGCCTTCGGTGCGCCACAACTTCCCACCGGTGCCCTGCTGTTCGATGAGGGCCCGCAGTTCGTCGGCGTCGGTGCCGGGCTGGCACCAGGGGGCGACGCGGAGCCGGAGCGGGAGGTCGCCGGCGGCGTCCAGTTCGGCGTAGAAGGCGAGGCTGTCGCCGCCCGCGTCCATCACGTGGCCGCCGGTGAGGCCGACGGCGGCCATGGCGCGCAGGGCGGCGGCGAGTCGGTCGCGGCGTTCCGTGCGGGTGGGCTGTGGGGCGACGCGTTCCACGATTTCGCAGGCGGCGTCCTCCAGGAGGAGCCCGGTGGGCCGTCCCCGGTCGTCGCACACCACCTGGGCGGAGGCCTGCGCGAAGGTGCGCGGCCCGTCGACGCCGGCCAGTTGCAGGGCGCGGCGGCTGGCCAGCATGGAGTGGGCGTCGAAGAGCAGCAGAAGGGCCGGGACACCGTCGAGGACGGCGTCGAAGGGGGCGACCTCGACCGGCAGGTCGCCGAACACGTTCGGGTCCAGGCCCCAGCCGTGCAGCCATGCCCCGGGCGCGAGCGAGCGCACCTCTTCGGCCAGTGCCTCGCGCACGCCCTCGACGTCGGTGCAGTGCGACAGGTCCAGTCCGTGGGTCAGTTCCGCGCCGGTGACCGGGTGGACATGCCCGTCGACCAGCCCCGGAGTCACGGTGGCTCCCTTGAGGTCGATGACCGTGGTCGAGGCGTCCGCGAGCGCGCGGATCTCGTGGTCGTCGCCGAGAGCGGTGATCCGCCCTCCGGCCGCGGCGAGGGCGGTCTGCGGGAGGAAGCTTCCGGAGACGGGGTCGAGCAGACCGGCCGAGAGCAGGACGAGAGAGGTACGCACGGGGGAACTCCTAGGAGGGGCGGGTCAGTTCGAGGTGGCGTCGGTGGCGTCGGTGGCGTCGGTGGCGTCGGTGGCGTCGGTGGCGTCGGTGGTAGTGGCGCCGGTGCTCAGGGCTCCTGGCGGCAGGCCCAGTTCGCGTTCTGCCGTCAGGACGGCCATCTGCGCGATCTCGGGCGGCCGGTCCGCGTCGGCGGTGTTGGCGTGGGCGCCGAGACCGTCGATGACGACGAGGATCTGCATGGCCGCCACCGCAGCGTCGCGGCTGCGGAACTCGCCCAGCGCCACGCCGTCGCGGATGAGCTCTTTGAGCCGGCCGCGCCAAGCGCTCTCCTGCGCGGCGACGCGGTCACGCAGGAGGGGGCGGTACCGGCTGAGATGCCGGGCGTTGAGCCAGAGCCGGCTTATGTCGTCGTACGCCGTGCCTGTCGCCAGGGAGAAGAACCGGGCCAGGTGCCGGGTCGGGGTGGCGTCTGCACGGTCGGCCGGAAGGAGGCTGTCCAGCTCACCTCCGGCCGCGTCACCGTACGCCTCCGCGACGAGGTCCTCCACGGCCGGGAAGTAGTGGCTGATCAGCCCCGGCCGCACGCCCAGCTCCTCGGCGATGCGCCGGAGCGTGATGCACTCCAGCCCTTCCCGTAGAGCGACCATCGAGGCCGCGACAACGATTTCCGCACGTCTTGCGGCGGGAGATCTACGGATTCGCTTGTGCGAGACGCTTGACGGCATGGAATCGATGCTATTGAGTTTGCGACCAATAAACAACCAGGTGGGTACGCAGCATCCGGAGGAGCCCGATGGCAGCCACGATTCCCGACCCGCAACCAGGCCCACACCCTGCGGACGAGGCGGTACGGTCCCGCCCGGACCGGGCCGGTCGCACCGAGGTCCACGGCATCGACCACATCGCCGACGACGAGCGCCACGGCCGCCCGCGACAGTTGTTCTCCATCTGGGCGGCGGCGAACGTCAACTACCTCAGCCTCGTCACCGGCGGCGCCCTGGTCCTCATGGGGCTGAGCCTCCGGCAGGCCCTCGCGGTCATCGTGGTGGGCAATCTCTTCTGGCTGCTCACCGGACTCCTCGCCGTCTCCGGCCCGGCCGCGGGCGCACCGAGCGAGGTGATCACCCGTGCGATGTACGGAGTCCTCGGGAACCGGGTGAACAACGCGATCGTCGGCTGGCTGATCTCCGTCTGCTACTTCGCCCTCAACCTGGCCGCGGCCGCGACCGTCGCGTTCTCCCTGGTGGAGAAGGCGGGCATCACCGCGAACACCGGTGTCCAGATCGCCGTCGTGGTGGTCATCGCCACCCTCACCCTGGCCATCGGCGTCTACGGCCACGGCCTGATCACCAGGCTGTACCTGCCGATCACCCTCGTCCTGATGGCGGTCTTCGCCGTGGCCGCCGTCCCGGTGCTCGGGCACACCGACTTCGGCTACACCCCGGACGAGCCGCTGAGCGGCGTCGGTCTCTGGTCGGTCCTCGTCGCCGGCGTGGCCCTCATCGGCTCCGGACCGCTGTCCTACACCACGAGCGCCGACTTCTCGCGCTACCTGCCCCGCACGACGTCCGCGAAGTCCGTCCTCGGCTGGACAGCCCTGGGCGGCTTCGTGCCGAGCGTCATCGTCTGCTCCCTCGGAGCATGCGCCGCGACCGCGGTCGACATGAGCGACCCCCAGACCGGCCTCGAGAAGATCCTGCCGGCCTGGTTCTTCCCGCTCTTCCTGCTGGCCCTGGTCCTCGGCACGATCGCCATCAACGCTCTGACCTCCTACAGCGCCGGACTCGCCCTGCAGGCGGTCGGCATACGCATCCGCCGCACCCGCAGCGTGCTCGTCGACGGAGTCGCCGCAGTCTCCCTCACCCTCTACGGGCTGCTCATCTCCAATTTCCTCGACACCGTGAGCAACGTCCTCCAGCTCACCGTCGTGCTCCTCGGCCCCTCCATGGCCGTCTACGCCACGGACATCGTGCTGCGCCGCAACCGCTACAACGGCCCCGCACTCATGAACGAGACACCGGCCGGCTCCTTCTGGTACACCGCCGGGGTCAATCCCGCGGGAGCGCTCGCACTGGCGGCCGGCGTCGCGGCGGCCGCCCTGTGCGTCAACACCCTCTATACGGGTCCGGTCGCCGAGGCCCTCGGCGGCGTGGACCTGGCGCTGCCCGTCGGCATCGTCGTCGCCTCGGGGCTCTACGCGCTCCTCATGCGGGCCTTCGGCAACCTGCCCGCTCCACAGGGCCAGGCCTGAACGCAGCCGTGACACGGCCGACGGGCCGAGGCACGGCAGGAATCATCGCCATGGCGGGTACAGCCGCCGCGCGCCCGGTGCCGGTCCCCGGTCGCGCGGCGGCGCCGTCGTCAGGGCTGTTCCGACACCGGGGCGCCGAGCCGCCGGCGACTGCTTCACCCTGGGGGAGCACCCTGGTCGTCAGCGCGGGAGCGGAGCCGGGACCTCCGCGCGAAGTGAAGGGCTCCGCCTTCACCCGGGCGGGTTGCCGGACGGATTCGGGACACGTGCCGAATGGAGTCCCGGTCGTGACCACCGCTTCCAGCATCACGCGGATGCTCACCGCACTGCTGAGAACCAGCCGCACCGCGCCCCTGGAACAGCTTCCCGCACTCGTCGCCCGGCACACCGAAGCCGCGGGCCTGCCCGGGGCGCGGTTCTACGTCGCCGACATCCAGCAGGACGTGCTGCGCGAGGTGACCGGGCGCGGCCTGGACGCAGCTGAGGGCGGGCACGAACTCCGCGTCGACGGCACGCCGGCCGGCAGAGCCTTCCAGAGCGTCCGTCCCGTACCGGTCAAGGGCCGGACGCGGTGCTGGTTGCCGGGTGATGGACGGCACCGAACGTCTCGGCGTGCTGTGCATCGAGCTTCCGTGGACCCGGACATCGGCCGAGGCAATGCTGGCCCTGGCGGACCTCGTGGGACTGTTGCTGGTCAGCAAGCGAAACCACAGCGACTCCTACGCCCGCCTGACCCGCAGGCAGCCCATGACCATCGCGGCCGAGATGCAGTGGTCGCTGATGCCGCCCACTACATTCTCGAACAGACAAGTGACCATCGGCGCCATGATGGAGCCGGCCTACCAGAGCGTCGGGGACGCCTTCGACTACGCCGAAGCCGGTGACGTCGCACATTTGGCGATCTTCGATGCGATGGGCCACGACACCGCTGCCGGACTGACCGCCAACCTGGCCGTTGCCGCGTGTCGCAGCCGGCGCCGGCGCAACGGCACCTTGCAGGAAGCCGCTGCCACCATCGAACAGGCTCTAGGTGAACAGTTCGCCCAGACCCGCTACGCCACCGGCATCCTGGCCGACCTGAACACCGCGACGGGCGAGCTGACCTGGCTCAACTGCGGCCACCACCCGCCGGTCCTGACCCGTAACGGCAGGCCGCTCAACTTGGACTGTCCGCCGGCCGCCCCGCTGGGCACGGGACTGGGCATCGAGCCCGTCCTGTGCCGCGACCAGCTGGAAGAAGACGACAGGTTCCTGCTGTACACCGACGGCATCACCGAGGCCCGCGACGCGAGCAGCCAGGAATTCGGTCTGGACCGCTTCACGGACTTCGTCATCCGACACCAGGCCGATGGCCTTCCCGTCCCCGAAACCCGGCGCCGCCTCGTCCACGCCGTCCTCGACTACCACAGGGGCGCCCTCCAGGACGATGCCACGGTTGTGTTCTGCGAGTGGCACGGCACTGCCTACCGCCGGCTTCAGGACCCGGGACCGGACGATCCGGGCGTCATGGAAAACGCCTGCTGAGACGGCTCTGACCAGCACCGAACCCGAGGTTGAGCGTCTCTTGTCAGGTTTTCCCCATCGAGGTATACCGGTGTTGTCGTCATGTGCATCCCGCCATCGTTCGGGAGAGGAGTGACAGAGATGCTCATGCGTACCGACCCGTTCCGGGAACTCGACCGCCTCACGCAGCAGGTTCTCGGCACCGCCGCGCGGCCGGCTGCCATGCCGATGGATGCCTTCCGTGACGGCGACCGCTTCACGGTCGAGCTGGACCTGCCCGGCGTGGACCCGCAGTCCATCGACCTCGATGTCGAGCAGAACGTACTGACGGTCAAGGCCGTACGGCATCCGTCCGCCGGCCAGGACGCGGACGTCCTGATCGCCGAACGGCCGACCGGAGTCTTCAGCCGCCAGCTCTTCCTGGGCGAGACGCTGGATACCGAACGCATCGACGCAACCTACGAAGCGGGCGTGCTCCGACTGCGGATCCCGGTCGCCGAACAGGCCAGACCCCGCAAGATCGCCATCAGCGGCGCCGACTCCTCCACGAAGCGGATCAGCGGCAGTTGAACCCGGCCGGCCGGCCGGCACGGGGGCCGCACCCACGGCCCCCCGAACTCTGGAGGACGCATGCCGATGCGATGGGACGCATTCCTCACGGCGGTGCAGGACCGCGGAGACTACGCTTCGCCCCACGAGGCCGAGCGGGCGAGCCGCGTAGTGCTGGGGCTGCTGGGCGCCCACTTGGTGGGCGACGTGCGGGCAGAGCTCGCCGCCCGGCTGCCCGAAACGTTTTCGCTCGTGCTGCTCAACCCGCTCCAAGCACATGAACCGCTCCCGCCCGAGCGATTCATCCGGGCCACCGCGGCATGGATCGAGGGAGCCACCGAGCGGACGGCGACCTGGGATGTCAGCGCGGTCCTCAGCGTCGTGGCCGACTGCGCGGGAGAGGACCTGATGAGGCGAATCCTGCTCCAACTCCCGCCCGGCTACGACGTGCTCTTCGGCCACCCACAGCTCACCTGAGCCAACGAGCAGTCGCAGCGGCTCCGTGCCGGCGCAAAGAGCCCGCCCGGCGAACGTTCGTGACGGACTTCGTTCCGGCGAACGTTAGGGGGCGGGCTCCGTTACGGGCGGTCAGGCGGGCGTGATGTTCTCCGCCTGGGGACCCTTGGGGCCCTGGGTGACGTCGAAGTTCACCTTCTGGCCCTCCTGGAGCTCACGGAAGCCCTGGGCGGCGATGTTGGAGTAGTGGGCGAAGACGTCGGGTCCGCCGCCGTCCTGCTCGATGAAGCCGAAGCCCTTTTCCGCGTTGAACCACTTGACGGTTCCGCTGGCCATTTCTGTCCTCCAAGGCGACTCGAAACCGGCCCCGCACCGTGCGGGGACCGGAGGTGATCGTCCTGGCCCCTGCAAGACTCTGAACAGCGCGGCCGCCCATGAGAGACGTCTCATGGGCGACGGATACTGCGGAACCATGACAACTGGCCATGACGCTAACCGGGACATCCCCGCCACCGCGAGAAGGCACAGGTGGGAGCGGGAACGAATCCTCCGTTCGGCGGCGTGGCCCTGTGGTCCGCCTGCCTCCCCGGCCCTCGGCGCGAGCCTCCGGACGGGGAGCACACGGGTTCCGTTTGAAGGCCTCCGGATCAACGCGCAGGGTTGGGTCATAGGTACTTCGTACGTGGCACCGGCCGGTCGGCCGCTCGGTCGTCACGCGGGGACGGAGCGGACAGAGGAAGGGTGACCAGGCCATGAAGGCCGTTGTGTGGCACGCGCTGGGAGACATACGACTGGACGATGTGCCGGAGCCGGAGATCAAGGACCCGTACGACGCGATCGTGCGGATCACGACGTCCGCCATCTGCGGGACCGACCTGCACTTCGTCCGGGGGACCATGCCTGGAATGCAGGAGGGCCGCATTCTCGGGCACGAGGCCGTCGGCGTCGTGACGGACATCGGCTCGGGCGTGCGCAACCTGCGCGCCGGTGACCGGGTCGTGGTGCCGTCCACGGTGGCGTGCGGAACATGCAGCTACTGCCGGGCCGGCTACTACGCGCAGTGCGACAACGCCAACCCGCAGGGCCGCCGGGCGGGCACGGTGTTCTTCGGCGGCCCGGAAGCCGCCGGTGGGCTGGACGGGCTCCAGGCGGAGTACGCCCGCGTTCCGTTCGCGCATGTCGGCCTCGTTCCGCTGCCGGACACGGTCGACGACGCCCAGGCCATCCTGCTGTCCGACATCTACCCCACGGCGTGGTTCGGGGCCCGTCTCGCCGAGGTCGGCGCGGGTGACACCGTCGTGATCGTGGGCGCGGGACCGGTCGGACAGGCCGCCGTCGGATGCGCCCGCCTGCAGGGAGCCGGGCGGATCATCATCGTCGACGGCCTCGCCGACCGGCTGGAGCTGGCCCGGAGACAGCACGCGGAAACGGTCGACTTCAACAGCGAGGACCCGGTCGAGGCAGTCCTGGAGCTGACCGGCGGAATCGGGGCGGACCGCGTGATCGAGGCCGTGGGCGTGGACGCGCAGCGGCCCTCCCGCGGTCCGGCCGCCGACGCGGTGCGCGAGCAGGCCGAGCAGTTCGACCGCGAACGCGACGAGGCGGCACCCGAACAGGCCCCGGACGGGCGGACATGGGTGCCCGGCGACGCACCGACGCTGGCCGCCCGCTGGGCTGTGCAGATGGCCGCGAAGGCAGGGACGATCGGCACCATCGGGGTCTATCCACCGCAGGTGCAGCACTACCCGTTCGGCGCGGCCTTCATGAAGAACCTCACGCTCAAACTCGGCAACTGCAACCACCGCCGCTACGTGCCCGACCTGGTCTCCATGGTCGCCGCCGGCCGTCTCGACCCCACTCCGCTGATCACCCGCTGGGTCGGCACCGAGGACGCGATCGACGCCTACCGCGCTTTCGACCGGCGGGAAGCGGGCTGGACGAAGGTGACGCTCGGGGTGGCGGGCGACGGTTCGATCGCGCCGGGTCTCGGGGAGGCGGCCGGCACCGGTGCGGCGACCACCGCGGGCACGCAGGGCACTGGGGGCGACGAACCAGGTGAGCGACGGTGACCGGCCCGACCAAGTGGCACCGCGGCGCAGCGATGCGCAGAGTGGAGAAGGGCGACTCCGTCTCCGTACGCGAGGATGACGGACCGCCACGCCCGGCCGCGGGGGCATCACACGCGACGCCGGAGCCAAGGCGGACACCGACATCCAGGCCAGGGCGTCAACGTGCTGCTGCGCCGAACCTGCCGTGACGCCCACACGCACCAGCGGAAAGCGTGAGGTGAGGACCATGCAACGAGGCAGCCAACCGGTCGGTCCGCGCAAGGACGACGAGATGAAGCACGAACTGGAGGGCTACCTCCGGTCCGGACAGCACACGCACGTGGAGGAGGGCAACGACCCGGAACCTCCGGCGGACGACGACATCCAGGTCGACGCAAGCGGACCGGTACCCCCACCCGGCGCCGAACGCGACCGGGCCGAGGCGTACGCCGACATGGAGTCGTTGCGCCTGGAAATGGCGCGCCACCTGGAGCGGACCGCCTTCCCGGCGGACCGGCAGACGGTGCTGGACGTCCTGCGGGGACACCATGCGCCGGACACCGTTCATCGAGGCCGCGCGGCGGCTGCCGGACGACGGTACGTACGCGAACGTCACGGAGGTTGTCGTAGCCGTCACCGGAGACCGTCGCCAGGCGGAGTGACACAACGCCGAGCCCGGACCGTCCGGTTCTGATCATGTCCATGATCCGTACCTGCGGATCACGTCACATCACGAAGAAGCAAGGAGACGCCCCGTGGCGGACATCAGCCCGATCGACGTGCAGAAGGCGCTCAAGGGCGCCGAGTATCCCGCCAGCAGGGATGACCTGGTCTCGCTGGCCCAGAACAACGGCGCGGACGACACTCTCGTCCAGAAACTCGGTGACGCTCCGGCGGACCGGTTCGACGGACCGAACGAGGTCCAGAAGGCTGTGTTCGACAACTCCTAGCGTGACCGGATTCCGAGGCCCGTTCCCCACCGGAGGGGCCCCAAGGGCGAACGAACCGAGAACACGGACTGACCTGAGTGGATCGCGCCACGGCCGCTGCCCCGGGGCGGCGGCCGTCTTCGCGCAGGTGACCCACTCCCCGGCAGGACGTCGGGAGGTGGGCCGCCCGGTGAGGCCGGTGGCGCGTGGAGTTACGGCGTCCAGGGCTGGCTGACGGCCCAGCTCACGTCGTTGGCCCAGGAGTTGGCGTTGTCGAATGCATTGGTTCCGCCGTTGCTCGCGATGTAGACGGTGTTGTTGTAGTGGCGCAGGAAGCGGTCGGGGTAGTTGTACGAGGCGAACGAGGTCCCCTGGCCGTTCTTGCCGGCTTGCGGGCAGAAGGTGGCGTCGGCGCGGAATACGGCGCTGCCGTCCATGGGCTGGCGGTGGAGCTGGAAGGCGGAGTGCCGCAGGAAGTCACCGGGGAAGTTGCGGGACTCGAACGACACGCAGGAGGCGTTGGCCAGGCCGCGTCGTGCGATCCAGGAACCGTCGCTCTTGTCCAGTGCGGGGCTGCCGGAGCCGATGACGGAGGTGGCGGCGTTGTTGAGCTGGTGGCGGATGTAGCGGTCTGTGTAGCCGGGAGTGGTGGACCGCAGGGAGACCGTGGAGCCGGGGGCCAGGCTGCCGGACGCGACCGGGCTGGGAGCGCCGTAGCCGACGGCGGTGATGCCGGCCTGCACGGCGTTGTCGGCGGCGTCGCTGGGCAGACCGGCGGTCATGACGCCTTCGAAGAAGCTGCCGATGGAGCCGTTGCTGTTGTCGCCGCCGGTTCCCAGAACGATGCCGCCTTCCTGGTGCATCGGGGAGTATCCGCTCCGTGTGGGTTCCGGTCCGGCATAACGGGTGGTCAGGCCGCCGCTCTGGGCGTTGCCGTCCTTGAGTGCGAAGTAGTTCTGCCCGTTGTTCTTCAGCAGGGCGGTCACGAACGGGTTGCTGTTGCCGGTGTTGGCGGCGTTCTTGCTGTAACCGGCGTCGGACTGGAAGAGGCCGTTCTCCAGGTCCGCCTGCACCCACGGGCCCGAGCCGCTGCACGGCGAGAACCAGCACTCCGTACCGAAGTTGATCGCGTCCATATGGCCGTTGCCCGTGTCGTAGTTGGTGATCTCGGTGTTGCCGTAGTCGAAGCAGCACCGGTCGTTCACATGCGTACCGGAGGTGACCATGTACATGCCCTCGGGCTGGCCGTTGGTGGCGACGCCGGAGGTCGTGTTGTCCCGGTATCCCATCTGCCCCGAGAAGGACAGCCCGTACACCTGGTGGCCGCCCGCCGTCACCGGCAACGCGTCCGCCGGGACACCGGTATCCTGGCCGCCCGCGCCCCCCGGGCCCTCGACGGTCAGGTCGTTGTGGCGCGGCGACTGGTCGAAGATCACGGTGACGATGCACGTCGTGCCGGCGCAGAAGCTGTCCTGCGCCGCCGCGTTCGCGAATCCACCGGCCGTCAGCAGCCCGATATTCGCCTTACGCCCGTCGGAAGCACGCTGCACCTCGTACAGCGGCCCGCTGTACGAGGAGTACAGCGCTCGCGTGCTGCTATGGGCGGCGACACACGGGGTCCCGGCCGCCGCGTAGATGTCGCACGGCAATGAACTCGCCGCCTGCGACGGGCCCGCGGTACCGGCCAGTACGCCGGTCACCAGCAGGAGGACGGCACCCACCGCGAGCAGGACTCTTCGCAGCGGCAGCATCAGTGAGTGAGCCTTCATGGGACCTCTTCCGTTGTGGGGGAGCCGCGCCGGACACCCGTCTGACGGGCACGATGACCGGCGGAACCCGGCCGGGCAGGACCGCGGAGCAGGAAGCCTTTCGGCAAGCAGGATTGTTAGCGCTAACAATCCACCGCGCCGACGAACCTCTGTTTCCACCTGCACTCCGCAGGTTCTGGAGGCTGAACGGCTTTGACTATGGGGCGACTTGAGGGACACGTCAAGGTATCTCGCACGGTCGGCCGCACCTGCCGCGCCCACTATGTGAGCGTGCGCCGAAAGACGTCAATGGGGTGGCGTCCGTACCTGCTGAGTGGCGCGCCAGGCTTGTCATGCCTCCGTCCGCAGGCGGTCATGCCGCCGAGCCCAGCGACAGCTGCCCGCACCGAACAGGCCTCCCGCACGGCACGGCCACACACTCTTCCAACGCCTTCAGGGGCGCTTCTCTACCCAGCTGACCAGCCCAAGCATGCGGAATGGCAGCTTCGGCGCGCCCTGGCGCACTGTGCCGTCGGCCGCGGCGCAGGTCTGGCTGCAGCCCTGCAGATGCCGGGCGCCTTGGCCGGACGAGCGGTGCCGTCCTTGCTCTTGACACGGACCGGTGGGCCTCGCCACGCTCGGGAGCGCTAACAATTCCCGCTGCTTCGCCCTTGAGTCGCGTCCCCCCACCTACGCCGCGCCGACCTGGGAGTGCGAGTCCTCGTGCGCCTCGACCTGCCGTCATCCGCTGGACCGCCGGCGCCGGCCCACCCAGTCCCGAGCTGCGAGACAGGGAGAGCGCGGCCCGCTCCCCTGCGCGCCCGCCCCGCGACAAGCTCGCCCTCCTCGACCGGGGCAGTCCGAAGCCGTCCGGCCGCATCCATTTCATCCGACGAAGGAGACATCGCATGTCAAGACACTTGCGAAGGAGTCCAGCCGCCCCTGCCCGCCGCCGGCCGGTCAGCGCGCTGCTGGTCGCAGCCCTGGTGACCGTCCTGCTCGGCGCCCTCGCGCAGTTCCCGTCAGCCGCCGCGGCCGCGTACGTAGGCCCCGGGGTCATCACCGGTGACACCGGTGTGCACGACCCGTCCATGGTCAAGCGGCCCAACGGCGGCTACCTGGTGGCCTACACCGGCGACAACATCGGCCTGAAGACCTCCCCGGACCGCACCGCCTTCCGCAACACCGGTTCCGCGTTCCCCGGCGGCGCGCCGTGGACGTACGCCTACACCAACAACGGGCGCAGCCTGTGGGCGCCGGACCTCTCGTACCACAACGGCCAGTACTACATGTACTACGCGGCCTCGACCTTCGGCTCCAACCACTCCGCGATCTTCCTGGCCACCAGCCCCAGCGGCGACCCCGGCACCTGGACCAACCGCGGCCTGGTCATCTCCTCGCAGAGCACGGACAACTTCAACGCCATCGACCCGAACCTCGTTGTGGACGCCCAGGGCCGCTGGTGGCTGGACTTCGGATCCTTCTGGTCCGGCATCAAAATGATCGCCATCAACCCCTCATCGGGCTTGCGCGCCGACACCTCGATCCGCTCCATCGCCGGCCGCAACGGCGGTCCCATCGAGGCGCCGTACATCTTCCGCCACGGCAACTACTACTACCAGTACGTGTCGTTCGACTACTGCTGCCAGGGCGCGTCCAGCACCTACCGCATCATGGTCGGCCGCTCCACGTCCGTCACCGGGCCCTTCACCGATCGCAACGGAGTGGCGATGACCGCCGGCGGCGGCACCGAGATCCTGGCCGGCCACGGCAGCATCCACGGGCCCGGCGGTCAGAGCATCTTGGCCGACACCGACCACGACATCCTCAACTACCACTACTACGCCGACAACGGCACCCCGCTCCTGGGCATCAACTGGATCGGCTACGACTCCGCCGGCTGGCCCTACGTCTACTGACCGATCGAGAACGCGCCCCGCACCGGCCCACGACCGGCGCGGGGCACCTGCTCCAACCGAGCCGGCCTCCACGACGGCGGACGTCGGCCCGGCTTCTCTGCTCCACCGAATCCTCCTTCACCTACGGCTTACGCCCCGGTGGCTTCCTACGTCCACGCAGGGCGTCCGGGAACGGCGCGAGACATCCGCCACGCTTTCCTCGGCCTCGCTACCGGCTGCGACCAGGCCGGAGGCCGGACTCGGCGCGCCCGCACCGAACAGCGGGGGATCGGCTGAAATTGTTTCCCGGACGCTTCCCGGCCGAACTGAGGCCGAAGCCCCGGGGCCGAGCAGGGGGAGTCGCCAGGGAGCGAGTCACCGCGATCAGGTGTCCGAGGAGTTCCGCCGATGAGTTTCGGGCGGTCGCGAGGTCTATCTGTCGAGGAAGGGAGCGCACCATGCGCGAGATCATTGTTTGCACGTTCCTGACGCTGGACGGCGTCATGCAGGCGCCCGGCGGACCGGACGAGGATGCCGAGAGCGGATTCGACCATGGCGGCTGGCAGAAACCGGTCGCCGACGACGAGGTCGGCTCGGCCATCGCCGGCTGGTACGAGGCTTCCGACGCGATGCTGCTGGGCCGCAAGACGTACGAGATCTTCGCGTCGTACTGGCCGACCGCCGATCCCGGCAATCCGTTCACGGAACGGATGAACAGCATGCACAAGTACGTGGCCTCCCGGACCCTTGGCTCCGTCGAGTGGCAGAACTCCACGCTGCTGGAGGGAGAAGTCGTTGATGCCGTACGTGAGCTGAAGGCGTCCGACGGGGGCAACATCAACGTCATCGGCAGCGGCGACCTCGCCCAGACCCTGATGCGGCACGGTCTCGTCGACGAGTACCGGCTGACCATCCATCCGGTGATCATCGGCACCGGCAAGCGGCTGTTCGCCGAGGGGGCGATCCCCACTGCCCTCGAGCCGGTCAGCGTTTCGACGACCAAGTGCGGCACCATCGTCGCCGTCTACCGGCCGAACGGCACGCCCAGCCATGACAGCTACTAGTCGGGGACGCCGAGGGCTGCCGCCCGCTCCCGCGGAGGAGACCCGCGCCGTGAACCTGGCGGTGTTTCCGGGGGCGTAGGGCTTGAAGGAGATCCAGTCGCCGTTCTCGATGTAGCCGACGGTCTTGCCGCTGTGGACAGGGCCGTGGGCGGTGACCTGCACACCGGACGAGTCACCGTAGTGCTCGGCCTGCCGGTGGCTGGGCTGGGCGATGCGCTGGTCGTGGGTGGTCGGCGCGGGCTGACCGTTCGCACCTGTGGTGACCGCAACTTGGACTGGCTCGCCACCATGCATCTGATCTGACCCGACGTGGGAGCCTCCCGTGAAACGGAGACCCACCACGCC
Source organism: Streptomyces sp. NPDC096323 (assembly GCF_040302845.1). Lineage (NCBI taxonomy): Bacteria > Bacillati > Actinomycetota > Actinomycetes > Kitasatosporales > Streptomycetaceae > Streptomyces > Streptomyces sp. NPDC096323. The sequence goes on along the minus strand of NZ_JBEOSI010000021.1, from coordinate 175 downwards.
GCGACAGCGCCCACGGGCTGCGTCGACGGAAGGCCGAGGGGAGCGCTCTCTTGGGTCGGACAAGGTGCTGTGGTCAGGCATCCTTGTGAGGGGCCGTACTGTCCCGGACCACGAGGGTGGTCGCCAGCTCGACCCGGCGGCTCTCCAGTTCCTCACCCTCGATCAGTCTGAGCAG
>NZ_JBEOSI010000020.1:0-39644 GCF_040302845.1 Streptomyces sp. NPDC096323 | reverse complement strand
CTGCTCAGACTGATCGAGGGTGAGGAACTGGAGAGCCGCCGGGTCGAGCTGGCGACCACCCTCGTGGTCCGGGACAGTACGGCCCCTCACAAGGAGGCCTGACCACAGGCGTGGTGGGTCTCCGTTTCGCGGAGGGCTTCAGGCCGGATCAGATCAGACGGATGGTGTGGGCCAGTCCAGGTTACGGTCACCACAGCGCGGACTTTCACCGAATACCGTCCGATATCGGCCGCAATTTGGATCACAAGGAGGGTTTACTCGAAGCCTTAAGCATAAGTGCCTCGGTCTGTATGCTTAACCCTGGAGTGAGGTATCGCCGACACGAGGAGACACGGAGTTGACCATGGAACCGGTAGGCGCGGGCGCCCTTCTGGCGCTACTGCGTAACGGCCAGGCGCAGACCCGCGCCGAATTGGTGCAACTCACCGGTCTTTCCAGGTCCACGGTGGCCCAGCGCGTCGACGCCCTCCTCGACCACCGCTGGATCGTGCCGAAGGGTGACGCGATCTCCTCGGGCGGCAGACCCGCCGTCTCCTTCGCCTTCAACACCGGCGCGAGGATCGTGCTCTCCGCCGACGTCGGCACCACCCGGACCCGGGTCGCCGTGACCGACCTGGCGACGAAGGTGCTGGCCGAACGCAGCCAGGACGTGGCCATCGCCGAGGGACCCGAGTACGTCCTGAAGTGGCTTGTCCAGGAATTCGAGAACCTGCTGGCCGAGACCGGGCACAGCCTCGCTGACGTGTGCGGGGTGGGCATCGGCCTTCCGGGCCCCGTCGAGCACACGACCGGCCGGCCCGTCAATCCGCCGGTCATGTCCGGCTGGGACGGCTTCGACGTGCCGGGCTGGTTCCAGCACAGGTGGGAAGCGCCCGTCCTGGTCGACAAGTCTGTCAATGTGATGGCTCTCAGCGAGCACGAAGCGCTCGGTCCCCAGGTCGAACACCTGCTCTTCGTCAACGTCGGTACCGAGATCGGCTGCGGCATCATCACCGAGCACCGCCTCCACCGCGGCGCGCAGGGAGCGGCCGGAGACATCGGCCACATCCAGGTCACCACCGCGCCGGAGCGGGTCTGCCGGTGCGGCAATGTCGGCTGCCTGGAAGCCGTCGCCAGTGGATGGGCGATCGCGGAACGGCTCCGGGACCTCGGCGAGGACGTCGCCGACAGCCGCGACGTGCTCGGACTGGTCCGGACCGGAAACGCCGCCGCGATGCAGATGATCCGTCAGGCTGGCCGGGACATCGGAGGGGTACTGGCATCTCTGGTGAACTTCTTCAACCCCGGCGCGATCGTCATCGGCGGTGACCTCTCCGATGCCGGTGAGCACCTCCTCGCGGGCGTGCGGGAAGTCATCTACAGCCGCTCCCTCCCCCTGGTCACCCAGCACCTGAACATTCGTGTCCGCCAGATGGGAGACCGCGCCGGTGTGGTCGGAGCGTCCCTCATGGTGATCGAGCACGCGCTCAGCCCCGCCGCAATCGACCGCTCGGTGGCCGGCGAATAGGCCCCTCAGCCCACGTAGGTCGATGGAGCGCGAGCTTTTGCTTGACGTTAAGCATAAGTAACGGGGATCATGGTGTTCGGCCCGGGCAGTGCACGCCTGAGCCGCTACCGATGACAGCCCCCCGACATCGGTAGACCACGCCGAGGCGCTTCGTCCGGAGCCGTACATGCGCTCCCGAGCACGTCGATCCGGAACCTTACGGCTGTCACCCTCCCGGGGGAGGCGCCCGGCGTGGCTCACAGGCCCTGCTTGCGGGCAAGCGGCCGTCGTCGGACCAGTAGCCCCGGGGCGGGTCACGGCAGCTCCTTGAGGCCGAGGTCGGTCAGCAGGTCACGCGCGAGCATCAGTTCGGCGGCGATGCCGTCGTTCAGGCCCGCACGGTCGAGCGGTCGCAACGAGAGCGGCATGGCCTGCCATGTGTACGTCTCGACCTCCAAGTGGTGCGTACGCGCGACGGGCCCGCCGACCAGATGGGTCAGGCAGTCCTGGAGCGTATGCCGCGTGGAGGTCAACGGCCCGGCGGACACCGCGTGCAGGGGGAGGTGGAAGTGGGCGCGCCAGGGTGCGCCGACCGGCAGGCCTCCCAGGCGGAGGGCCTCCCCCACATCGTCGACGCCTCGCAGTCCGGTCTCCGTCCTCACCCGCGTCTGGTGCAGGAAACGGGGCTCGTCGAAGGCCGCCAGCGCCCGGCGCGCCTCGGGCAGGTGCGGCTCCTGTACGTGCAGGGCGGCCGACAACTGAGCCTTGACGATGCGAATATCGGCGGCCTGCAGCGCGCCGAACGCGGTTGCCGGGACTTCGAAGGAGGTGGCGAGGTGGCAGGTGTCGACGCAGACCCCGATCCGGTCGTGGCCGATTTCGGAGAGAGGGCCGATCGCATCGGCCGTGGTCTCCACGGCGCAGCCCGGCTCCGGCTCCAGGCCGACGTGGATGGACCGTCCCGTGAACCGCTCCATGGTGTCGAGGAATTCGGCCAAGGAGGAGAGCGCCCGCTTTGCGACCACGGCCGACGGATGGTCGTACGAGGTCCGCCAGGCGAGCGGGAGGGTGGAGATGCTGCCCTCGGCGACGTCGTCCGGCAGAAGTTCGGTCAGCAGGCGGGCCAGGTCAGCGGTGTACTGCAGGCGTTCGGGGTCCGCCCAGTCGGGCTTGTAGACACGGTACTTGACCTCGCCGGCGCCGAAGCCCTCGTAGGGGAAGCCGTTGAGGGTGACGACCTCCAGGCGTCGGTGCTTCAGCTCCGCGCGCAGGGCCCGCAAGGCGGAGGGGTCGCTGATCAGCGTGTGGGCCGCGTCTCTGGCCAGCCACAGGCCGATGCCGAGGCGGTCGCGGCCGAGGCGGAGGCGGACGGGCTCGCAGTGGTCCCGGAGCTGGGCGAGGACGCCGTCGAGGGTCTCGGCGGGGTGCACGTTGGTGCAGTAGGCGAGGTGGACAGTGGTGCCGTCCGGATGCCGGAAGCGCATCGCTCACTCCCCGCCGCACAGGATCGAGCTGCCCTCGTGGGTGGCGCCCGTCTCGGCGACGGAGAGGTCCAGCGGCACCAGGTCACGCACTCCGCTCATGTCCCCGCCGCCCGCAGCCGCTCCGCGAAGCCGAGCAGCGCCGTGTACTGCTCGGCGAGCGACGAAGGAGCTCCCGGATCGGGGTCCTTGAAGTAGAAGGCCAACTCGGGCAAGGGGCCGGCGAGCCCCGCTTCGTGCGCGCGGGCGACTAGTCGGGCCAGGTCCAGCACGAGCGGTGCCGCGAGGGCCGAGTCGCACCCCTGCCAGGTGGTCTGGAGCACCATCCGCGCGCCGAGGAAACCCTCGAAGGCGACGTGGTCCCAGGCCGTCTTCCAGTCGCCCATGGACGGCACGTCGTCGATGTGCACCACGCCCTCGGGGGTCATGCCCAGAGTGTCGGCGAGGACCCGCTCTTTCCCCGCGTTCTTCGCGGCGGCGGCGGCCGGGTCGGCGAGCGCCGCGCCGTCGCCGCCGCCCAGCAGGTTCGTTCCCGACCAGGACCGTACGGTGAGCGCACGCTGCGCGAACATCGGGCCCAGCACCGAGCGCAGCATCGTCTGCCCCGTCTTGCCGTCCCGCCCGGCCACCGGAACCTCGTACGGTCCGGAGAACGCCGGATGGTGCAGTCCGGTCGACGGAGTGAAGTTGACGTAACTGGCGCCGGCCCCCAGTGCCGCGGCGGCGTACAGGGAGCTGGCCGGCAGCCGCCCGTCCCCTTCGCGGACCGCCGGCTCGGTGGACGCTACGTTGACCACCACGCACCGCGCCAGGTTGTTCCGTGTCCGGAAGGAATCGATGTCCGCTGCGAACTGGCTGATCAGCGCATCGTCGCTGCGCGGATCGGCCGCGAGCGGGCCACCGGTCCGGATCTCGGCGTCCGCGGCGACGAGTTCGCCGCCCACGGCCGCAGGCAGCTCGTACGGGAGGACCCCTTGTGCGGCGAGTTGCTCGGCCCGTTTCGGGAGCGGGCAGGAGACGACGTCGTGGCCGCCGAAGACCAGCGACCCCGGCTCCGGCAGACCGCAGCCGGCGAAGCGCGGACTCAGGGTCACCATCCCGGCGGCCGGCTGCAGCCCGCCCGCGACGGCCGCGCATCCGGCGACCACTGTGGTGGCGACGGAGCCGCGCGCTCCGATCAGCCAGACTCCCGTACGTGGCACTGCCCGTGTCGACGCTGTCATCGCGAGCGCCTCCTTTGCTGTTCCTGTGCGTGTGATGAGGGGATGGCCGGTGCCGAGGGCGGTGACTCCACGCTCGGCACGGACCGTTCATGGCGCCGGAGCCACCGGGCACGCGGGACGGCCGGCAGCGGACCGGCGCCTGGCCCAGGACGCGCCTGCGGAAGGCGGAGAGGGGTCCTGGGCCAGGGGTACGGGACAGGAGCGATGCCGGCCACTGCCGACTGCCCCGTAGGTCGTCGATACGCGGGTCGTCCTGCGTGCCGGAGCGGGAAGGCCGGCATCTGTCGTGATGCACCATCCTTCGAGTGAGTCGACGGTGAACATAGCCCGCTTCTGCATGATGTGAAAGACCTTATGCAGAAGAGGACTCAACTTTCGCCCTCTACGGGACAAAGCTCGGTTCAGCCCCCTCCGTTAGGGCAACGCTCCGGGAATGAAGCGGAGTGATCCACTCCGGCGGCACCGAAGCCAACACTTTGTCTTTTCGTCGTCGAAAGTGACCGCTCTGTTGTCGTAAGTTCTTCCCTTGCCTAAAAAACGCTGCTAGGTTTCACCGGGCCAGGAACGGAAAACCGGTTGGTGGCAGGAGGCGACATGAGGCGCACAACGGCTCGGCCGGAAGACGCCCCTCAGGGCTTACGCCACGGACCATCTGCGACATCGGCCGCGCCCATCTCGAACCCACGTACAGCCGCACGGCCGTGACACCGGCTTCCTGAAAGCCCACGTCGGAGATGCCGCGCCGGCTCACGACGTGGCCGGTGATGCCAGCACAGACCGGCACAGACCGGCACGGCACGGCCGCCGCAGCCGGTCCGATCGCCGGCAGGGCCCGACGTCCGGGCTCGACGCCGCCCAGACCCGCCCCACCGTCGCAGCCCCGCGGACGGTGGGGCGCCTCGGCCACCGCCCGGCCACCACCACGACCGGGCATCGCGAGCCGTCGGGCGGAAGCACCCACCCCGCGCCTCGCAGACGTTCGCAGCGGCCACGAAGAACAGCAGTGCCCGACCTTGAGTCCCACCGAACCGAGGATCCATCCCATGCCGCCAACAACCCATCTCAGCAAACCAGCCGGCGTACCGGCTCCGCTGCTCAAGATGACCGGGATCACCAAGTCCTTCCCGGGCGTCCGTGCTCTCGCCGGCGTCGACCTCTCGGTCAACGAGGGCGAGGTCCATTGCCTCCTCGGCCAGAACGGCGCGGGAAAGTCCACCCTGATCAAGGTCCTGGCAGGTGCTCATCAGCCGGACGACGGCGAGATCGTGTGGCAGGGCAGCCCCACTCGGTTCAAGTCCCCGGTCGACGCCATGCGCCTCGGCATCGCGACCATCTATCAGGAGCTCGACCTCGTCGAGCACCTGCCCGTGGCGGAGAACATCACCCTCGGTCATGAACCGACGCGCGCGGGGTTCGTCGTGCGCCCCCGGGTCGCCCGGGAGAGCGCCTCCGCCCTGCTGGCGCGACTGGGCCATCCCGAGATCGATCCGGCGGCGCCGGTCGCCGATCTCTCGGCCGCTCAGCAGCAGATCGTCTCGATGGCCCGCGCACTGTCCCACGACGCACGGCTGATCGTGATGGACGAGCCCTCGGCCGCTCTCGACCCGGACGAGGTCCGCAACCTCTTCCGCATCGTCAACAGGCTGACGGCCGACGGCGTGGCCGTCGTCTACATCTCGCACCGCCTGGAGGAGATCCGCCAGATCGGCGACCGTGTGACTGTCCTCAAGGACGGACGGTCCGTCGCCGACGGCCTGCCGACCCGGTCGACGTCCACCAGCGACATCGTCGCCCTGATGACGGGCCGCCGCGTCGACCACGTGTTCCCCTTCTCCCCTCGCACTGCCGACCCGGTGACCTCCGAGGTTCCGCCGGTTCTGAGGGTGCGGGGACTCTGCCGTCAGGGCGAGTTCGAGTCGCTGGACATCGAGGTCCGGCCCGGGGAGATCGTCGGGCTGGCAGGCCTGGTGGGGTCCGGCCGCACCGAGATCCTGGAGACCGTGTACGGAGCCCGCCGACCCACGTCCGGCCAGGTGTTCGTGGACGGCGAGGAGGTCCGGCCCGGCGACGTGCCGGCCGCCGTTCGCGCGGGGATCGGTCTGGCTCCCGAGGAGCGCAAGGCACAGGCTCTGCTGATGCTGGAGTCCGTCACCCGCAACGTCTCGGTCTCCACCCTCAGCCGGTTCTCCCGCCTCGGATGGATCGACCGGACGGCGGAGCGTGCCGCGGCACAGCAGGTGACGCGTGACCTGGTGCTCCGCCCGGACAACACGGACACCCAGGTCAAGAACCTCTCCGGCGGCAATCAGCAAAAGGCCGTCCTGGCCCGTTGGCTGCTCCGGGGATGCCGCGTCCTCCTACTGGACGAACCCACCCGCGGTGTCGACATCGGAGCGCGCGTCGAGCTGTACGCCGTGATCCGGCGCCTGGCCGACGAGGGCCTGGCCGTCCTCGTGGTCTCCAGCGAGATCCCGGAGGTACTGGGCCTCTCCGACCGTGTCCTCGTCCTTCGCGAAGGACGCGTCGTGCACACCTCCCCCGCACGCGAACTGGACGAACACCGCGTACTCGACCTCGTACTTGAAGGGAACCACGCATCATGACGCAGTCCGCGGCCGTATCCGCGGCCGAGAAGTCCGCTTCCGCCCCGCCGCCACAGCGTCGGCCCTCACTCGGCCTCCGGCTCGACGTGCGCACGCTGTCGCTGCTCGGCGTGCTCGCGATCCTCGTGATCGTCGGCGGTGTCACCAAGCCGGACGCGTTCCTCGCCGTGAGCAATCTCCAACTCGTACTCACCCAGGCGTCGGTGATCGGCGTGGTGACCGTCGGCATGGCCTTCGTGATCATCGGCGGAGGGATCGACCTGTCGGTCGGCGCCATCGTGGCGCTGGCCTCGGTCTGGGCGACCACGGTCGCAACGCAGGAGTACGGATTCGCCGGGGTCCTGTTCACCGCCATAGCCGCGGGCCTGGGCTGCGGTCTGGTCAACGGCGTCCTCATCGCCTACGGCAGGATGGTCGCGTTCATCGCCACCCTGGCCATGCTCGCCTCCGCCCGTGGCCTCGCCCTGCAGATCACGGACGGGCGCACACAGATCGTCACCATCCCCGAGATCCTCGATCTGGGCGAGAAGGACGCGTACGTCCTCGGTGTGCCGCCTCTCGTGATCGTCTTCGCGTTCGTCGGGGTCATCGGGTGGCTGGTGCTCAACCGCACGACGTTCGGGCGGCGCACCGTCGCCATCGGAGGCAACCCCGAAGCCGCCCGGCTCGCCGGCATCGACGTGCGGCGCCAGCGTCTGTATCTGTACCTGCTGTCCGGACTGTGCTGCGGCATCGCCGCCTTCCTGTTGATCATCCTGTCCGGCTCAGGCCAGAACACCAACGGCAACCTCTACGAACTCGACGCCATCGCCGCCGTGATCATCGGGGGCACCCTGCTCAGCGGTGGCCGCGGCAACATCACCGGTTCCGTGCTTGGCGTCCTGATCTTCACCACGATCACCAACATCTTCGCCCTCAACAACCTCCAGACGGCGACGCAGCAGATCGCCAAGGGCGCGATCATCATCGTCGCCGTCCTCATCCAGCGCCGCACCGCCCACGAGTAGAGCGCCACCGCAAGGAGAAGCACCACCATGGCTCAGGCAATGAACCCCTCCCGCAGAAGACTGCTCATCGGCACTGCCGCCGTCTCGGCCGGCGCCGCGCTCACCGCCTGCACCTCGAACGAGACCGGCGGCGCCAAGAGCAACGCCGCGCAGGCTCCCGCCTCCAACGACAAGCCCGGCAAGCCGGTCACCATCGGCTTCGCCGGCCCGCAGGCCGACCACGGGTGGCTCAACGCCATCAACGTCAACGCCCGCGAGCGCGCGGAGAGCTACAAGGACGTCACCCTCGAGACCACCGAGGGCTCCAACGACACCGCCCAGCAGATCGGCCAGATCGAGACCCTCATCAACAAGAAGGTCGACGTGCTTGTGGTCCTGCCCGCCGACGGCAAGGCCCTCACCCGGGTCGGTCTCAAGGCCATGCGGGCCGGCATCCCGGTCGTCAACCTTGACCGCATCTTCGACACCCCCCAGGCCTACCGCTGCTGGGTCGGCGGCGACAACTACGGCATGGGCCTGAACGCCGGGCACTACATCGGCGAGAAGCTCAAGGGCAAGCCGAACGCCCGTGTGATCGAACTCGCCGGTCTCGACAACCTGGAGCTGACCAAGCAGCGCACCCAGGGCTTCGACGACGCGCTGAAGAACTACCCCAACATCAAGAAGGTCGCCCGCCAGGCCGCCGAGTTCACCGTCGAGTCCGGGCAGGCCAAGATGGCCCAGCTGCTGCAGGCGCAGTCGAAGTTCGACGCCTTGTGGAACCACGACGACGACCAGGGCATCGGCGCCCTGCGCGCCATCGAACAGGCCGGGCGCGACGACTTCCTCATGGTCGGCGGGGCGGGCTCGCTCGCCGCCTTCCAGGCCATCAAGGCCGACAGCGGCGTCCTCAAGGCGACCGTCCTGTACCCGCCGACCATGGCCGCCTCCGCGATCGACCTGGCGCGGGCGCTGGGACAGAGCAAGGGGCTCGGCGGACTCGCGGAGTTCGAGATTCCCTCCTCCGTCGCCGTGTACTCGGCCGTCGTCGACAGGGAGAACGTCGACCGCTACATGTCGACCGGGTTCAAGTAAGCCGCTCCGGGGATTCGCCCTCACCGTCGCTGAGGCAGGGGTGAGCGCGGCGCGCCGCGCTCACCCCTGCCTCCTCAAGGAGAACTCACTCATATGGAATCCACCGTCGCCCACAGGCCCCGGCTCGGGATCGGCCTCATCGGCTACGCCTTCATGGGTGCCGTCCACTCGCAGGGCTGGCGTACGGCCGGCCGAGTCTTCGACCTGCCGCTCGAGCCGCATCTCGCCGCGGTGTGCGGCCGGAACCAGCAGGCTGCGAACGCCGCCGCCGACAAGCTGGGCTGGTCGTCCGTCGAGACCGACTGGCGCCAGTTGATCGCCCGCGACGACATCGACGTCATCGACATCTGCACCCCTGGCGAAAGTCATGTGGAGATCGCCGTCGCCGCGCTGGACGCCGGAAAGCACGTGCTGTGCGAGAAGCCTCTGGCCAACACGGTCGAGGAGGCCGAGGCCATGGTCGCCGCGGCAGAACGCAACCCCGGCCGGATCGCGATGACCGGCTTCAGCTACCGCCGTACGCCCGCCCTTTCCCTGGCCCACTCCATGATCAAGGACGGCAGGCTCGGCAAGATCCGGCACGTCCGCCTCACCTACCTCCAGGACTGGCTCGTCGATCCCGACTTCCCCCTCACCTGGCGGCTGAAGCGCGAGTCGGCCGGGTCCGGTGCCCTAGGCGATCTCGGCTCCCACCTCGTGGACCTCGCCCAGCACCTGGTGGGCGAGGTCCTCGCCGGTGTCTCCGCGCACATGACGACCTTCGTGCCCGAACGCCCCCTGCCTGCCATCGCGTCGGCGGGACTGAGCGCCTCAGCGGGAGCCGGCCGCGGCCAGGTCACCGTGGATGACGCCGCCCTGTTCACCGGCCGCTTCCAGTCCGGCGCACTCGCCTCCTTCGAGGCCACCCGCTTCGCACCCGGCCGCAAGAACGCGATGCAGATCGAGATCAACGGTGAGCGCGGCTCGCTCCTCTTCGACCTCGAACGTCTCAACGAGCTGCACTTCTTCGACGGCACCGAGCCCGGCGCCCAGGCCGGCTTCCGCCGCATCCTGGTGACCGAGCCCGATCACCCCTACGTGGCTGCCTGGTGGCCGCCCGGTCACGGCCTCGGCTACGAGCACGCGTTCGTCCACCAGGCCCGCGACCTCATTCACGCCATCGCCGACGGCACCCACCCCTCCCCGTCGTTCGCCGACGGACTGCAGGTGCAGCGGGTGCTCGCCGCCGTCGAGGAGAGCGCCTCCAAGGACAGCGTCTACACAGCCGTGCCCACCTTCGAGGACTGACAAGGACGCCTGCCATGACCAACCGTTTCACCCTCTTCACCGGCCAGTGGGCGGACCTTCCCCTGGAGGAGGTCTGCCGGCTTGCCCGCGACTTCGGCTACAACGGTCTCGAACTGGCCTGCTGGGGCGATCACTTCGAGGTCGACAAGGCCCTCGCCGACCCCTCCTACCTCAAGGGCCGCCACCAGCTGATGGAGAAGTACGGCCTGAAGTGCTCGGCCGTCTCCAACCACCTGGTCGGCCAGGCCGTCTGCGACGCCATCATCGACGAACGCCACCGCGCCATCCTGCCCGACCGTGTCTGGGGCGACGGCGAGCCCGAGGGCGTGCGCCGCCGGGCCGCCGCCGAGATCGCCGATACCGCCCGCGCCGCGGCGGCCTTCGGCGTGGACACCGTCATCGGCTTCACCGGCTCGGCCATCTGGCACCTGGTCGCCATGTTCCCGCCCGCCCCCGCGTCCATGATCGAGCGGGGGTACGAGGACTTCGCCGAGCGCTGGAACCCCATCCTGGACGTCTTCGACGCCGAGGGCGTGCGGTTCGCCCACGAGGTCCACCCCGGCGAGATCGCCTACGACTACTGGACCACCCACCGCGCCCTGGAGGCCGTCGGCCACCGGCCCGCCTTCGGGCTCAATTTCGACCCCTCCCACTTCGTCTGGCAGGACCTCGACCCGGTCGGCTTCCTGTGGGACTTCCGCGACCGGATATACCACGTCGACTGCAAGGAGGCCCGCACCCGCCTCGACGGCCGCAACGGCCGCCTCGGCTCCCACCTGCCCTGGGGCGACCCGCGCCGCGGCTGGGACTTCGTCTCCGCCGGACACGGCGACGTCCCCTGGGAGGACGTCTTCCGCATGCTGCGCTCCATCGACTACCAGGGCCCCATCTCCGTCGAGTGGGAGGACGCCGGCATGGACCGCCTCCACGGCGCCCCGGAAGCACTGCGACGGCTGAAGGCCTACGACTTCGAACGGCCCACCACCTCCTTCGACGCGGCGTTCGGCGGAGCCGACTGAGGTCCGACGCACAGTACGCCGAACTCGGGTGGCCCAGGGCGAGCTTGCCCCGGGCCACCCGAGTCTGGAGGGACGGCGTCAGCCACCTACGTCATGCGCGGCCGACCCCGCTCCGCCTGGCGGCGCGGTTGATGGCACCAGCTTCCTTCCTGGTGATCAGCCCGTCCGCGACGAGCTTGGCCGTCACCTCTTTGACGTGCCGGAGGAAGGAGGGGTGACCGGTCCATGTCCGCTCGTCCAGAATGAGGTCATTGATGGTGCATCCGTCCCCGACCTCGGCATTGCGTACCCCGCTGTCGACATCGTCGACGAAGACGGTCTCCCGCGAATCGGCGGGAGAGCACAGCCCGGCGGGCGACGCGCCGAGCTCCATCCAGTTCACCCGCACCTGGCCGTCCGGGAAGACCAGGTGCAGCGGGAAGGTCCCCTCGGTCCGCTTCAGGTCGAACGTGACGCTCTGCCAGGGGACGTTGCCCTCGGCGAGCAGGACGCTCGCGGCGTTGCCCTTCCCGGAGGAGTCGACGACGGTGGCGCCGCCGTCCTCGTCGAACCGGTACCAGGCGACGTTGCCGCCACCGGTGCCGCCACCGGGGCCGACCGTCAGCGACCGCACCTCGTCCGGTGTCAGGGCCCGGTCGAAGATGTGGAAGTCGTCGACGGAGCCGTTGAGCAGCGGATCAGAGGCCCATTGGGAGTCGCCGATCCAGTTCTGCTGCGTCCGGCCGAGATCCGACGGACTCAACGTCATGTTCTCGTTGCTCCCGATCGGCTCCCCGTTCAGGTACAGCGTGCCCTTGGTGCCCGACAGCGTGACCGCGACGTGCTGCCAGCCGCTGGTGGGCAGTTGCTGCGAGCCGTTGATCTGCTGTTCACCGGAACCGGTCGTGATCGCGTACCGCAGCTTGTCGGTGCCGCCCGCGCTCGGCGTCAGGAACATGTAGTTGCCAGTGCCGGAGCCGAAGTCGAACACTCGGGCCCACGTCTGGTCGCCGGACCAGTTCACCCACGTCGAGATGGTGAAGTCCTCGACTTCGTCGACGATCCCCTGGGGCAGTTCCACCTTCTCCTGCGGGCCGGATCCGTTGAGCTGGACGGCGCTGCCGAAGCCCTCCGGGCCCACCGTCCGCGGTACCTGGGCGTTGCCCTCGATCCGTGCGGTGCCCAGCAGCTCGCCGTCGGGTGCGCCGCGCCGCACCTCGACCGTCGCGTCGTCGGCCGACGCGGCGCGCAGCGTCATCGAGCCGACGCCTTCGAGGTTGTAGGGCTCGTACGACGCCCACGCGCCGCCCTGACCGGTGATCGCCTTGCCGCCACCGGTCTCCTGGTCCTTGGCATCGCTGACACCGACGTTCGACGAGTCGCTGAAGTGCTCGGTCTCCTTGCGCCTCTGTTGCAGGAAGTTCGTCACGCCACCGGTCAGCGCCGGCGCGCTCGCCTCGCCTCCTAGGTCGGTATAGCTGGCCGTCACCGTCAGCGCCACGTCCGCGGCTTCTCCGTGCTCCGCGTCGCTCTGGGTGACGAGGACGCCCTCGCAGCCGTTCTGCGACTGACCGGGGTGCACGTGCGCATTGCCGCCCTCGTCGTGGTAGAGACCCTGTTGTACGGTCACGAGAGCGCAGTCGATCGCGTCGCCGGTGCCGTCCTCGGCGTCTTTCACGGAGACCCGGAAGGGAATCTCGTCACCCCAGTCGAATACCTGCCCGTCGTGGGGCAGTTCGAGGGTCACCTCGGGGCGCGTGTTCCCAGCGGTGATCGTGATGTTGGAGGCACCGGAGCGTCCCGACGGGTCGGTGACCGTGAGCCGCGCGGTGTACTGGCCGGCATCAGCGTAGGTGTGGCTCGGGCCGGGGTCGTCCGACGTCGTACCGTCACCGAAGTCCCACGCGTACGTCAGCTCGTCACCGTCCGGGTCCTGACTGCCCTCGCTGGAGAAGGAAACCTTCAGGGGCAGGAGCCCGGAGTCCTGGTCGGCAGTGGCCTTCGAGACCGGGGTCCGTGCCCCCTTGGTGTAGTTGATCTTGTAGAGACCGGAGTCCGGGTTGACGCCGCCTCCGGCCCAATTCGCTTCCATACCCCACTCGATCAGGTACATCGCCCCGTCCGGCCCGAACTCCATGTCGTGCGGGCCGCGGAAGAGGGTGCTCGGCATGAACTGTTCAAAGCTCTTGTAGTTGCCGTTCTCGTCCAGCCTGAGCGCGCCGATCCACTTGCGCGACCACTCCATGACGAATACCGCGTCGTCGTAGTACTCCGGGAACTGCCCGTGACCCAGCAGGTCGGGGTCGTAGTGGTACACGTCTCCCGCGTACGCGGAGCGTCCGCCCGAGGACGGCAGCTCGGGGAACTGCGGCGACGGCCCGTACGGGTACCAGACGAACGCGTCCTTGGCCGGCGGCACAGTCTCCAGGCCGGTGTTGAACGGGGACTTGTTGGCGGGGCCGTTCTCGCAGTCGAAGGACTCACCAGGGGTCTTGGTGGCGAAGTCCCATTCGCGGTACGGCTGGTTGCCGGCGATGCAGTACGGCCAGCCGTAGTTGCCCGCCTCGCGGATCTGGTTCCACTCGTCGTAGCCACGGGGGCCGCGGTCGGGGTTGTCGCCCCCGGCGTCGGGACCGACCTCGCCGGCGTAGACCCAGCCTGTCTCGTCGTCTACGGCGATCCGGAACGGGTTACGGTGTCCCATCGTGTAGATCTCGGGCCGCGTCTTATCTGTTCCCGGCGGGAACAGGTTGCCGTCCGGTATCGCATAGGTGCCGTCGTCCTCGGGCGTGATCCGCAGGATCTTGCCCCGCAGGTCGTTGGTGTTGCCGGAGGTGCGCCTGGCGTCGTACGAATGCTTGGCGTCCTCGCTGTTCTGCTCGTCGTGGACGCGCCCGTCGATGGGGGCGAAGCCGTCCGAGGCGAAGTGCGCGGTGTCGTCTCCGGTGGAGATGAAGAGGTTTCCGTCGGGGCCGAACCTCATCGAACCGGCGGAATGACAGCACACCTCCCGCTGGTGCGGAATCTCCAGAAGGATCTTCTCGGAGTCCATGTCCAGGGTGTCGCCGTCGACGGTGAATCTGGAGACGTGCTGCACTTCCGGCGACGGTGCGCTGTAGAAGAGATAGACCCAGTGGTTCGTCTTGAAGTCGGGGTCGAGGGCCATGCCGAGCAGCCCGTTCTCGTTGCCGCGGTGCACTGGAATCTGCGCGAGGGTGCGTACGCCACTTGTCTCGGGGTCGTAGACCTTCACCTTGCCGCCCAACTCGACGTAGAAGACCCGCCCGTCGGGGGCGACGGCGAGTTCCATCGGGTTGGCGGTGTTGTCGTCGAGGGCGACCTTCTCGAAGGACGCCTCCGTGGGGATCCCTTCACGCGGCTCCCCGCATGAGCCCTCGGCGGTGCCCGCCGCCCACTGGATGCCGCCGAGGATGTGCCGGCGCAGCAGCGGCTCGTCGTAGTGCTCGGGGTTGTGGCCCAGGGCCGAGTACCAGGTCCGGCCGCCGTCGAAGGCGGAGCACCAGGCGATCGGGTGGTCGTCGCCCATGGCGTCCGGTCCCGGGTTGTACGTCGATTCGTCCAGTGTGGCGAGGACGTGGACCTTGCCGCGGGGATTAGCGGTGAGGTTGTACCACTCGTCCCGGCGGACCCATTCGGCCGGCAGGTCCGAGGTCGACGGATGTGCGGGGTCTTCGATCCGTACGGTCGCCTCCTGGAGCTGGCCGGCGCCGGAGGGGTGGCTCTTGAAGAACCCGCCGCCCATGAGGTCCGACCACCAGGGCCAGTCGGTCTTGTCCGTGTTCGACGCCGAGTGCAGCCCGACGAAGCCTCCGCCGCGCTGGATATAGCGTTCGAACGCCTGGCGCTGCGTGGCGCCGAGTGTCTTCTCACCGTCGGTGAAGAAGACGATGGCCTCGTACGGTGCCAGCCCCTGGTCGGTGAAGACCGAGGCGTCCTGCGTCTCGGTCACCGCGAAGCCGTTGTCCTGGCCTAGTTTCTCGACGGCGGCGATGGCGGACGGTATCGAGTCGTGCCGGAAACCGGTCGTCTTGTGGAAGAACAGCACGTCGTAGTCTTCCGCGACGCCATCTGCGGCACTAGCGGCCATTTCTGGGAGCAGCGAAACCAGGAATGCCACCACCACCATGAACAGGGTGTATCTAGGACGTTGTCGCATAGGTCCTCTCCATCCCTTTCTGCGAGTGCAGACTGAGGAACTCATGTGGGCCAGCTGTGCCCGATGGGTATTTCGGTCAGGAAGGACAGCCCGCCGACCGCGATCGCGTCCTGGGTCGGCGCCAGGGGACGCCAGATCGAAGCGGCCGTGGCGATCGTCTCGTTGTCCCCGGTGAACGACTCGATCACGAGGGGCCCCTGGTAGCCGGCGGCGTCGAGAGCGGTGATGATGCCGGGCCAGTCGAGGTGGTCCGCACCGGGAGCGCCGCGGTCGTTCGCGCTGACCTGGACGTGGGCGATCCGGTCGCCCGCCCTGCGCACGGCTGCGGGGATGTCCTGCTCCTCGATGTTCATGTGGTATACGTCCAGGGCGATCCCGCAGCCTTCGGCCGGCAGGCCTGTGAGCGCCTCGAGCGTCTGGTCGACGGTGTTGACGACGCTGGTCTCGTACCGGTTGAGGGGTTCGACCGCCACGGTGACGCCGGCTCCGCGCGCGTGTTCGACCACCGGAGCGAGACCGTCCCGCAGCTGCTCGTAGCAGGCGCGCCGCTCCGCGTCGTTCATCCGCCAGGTGCGCCCCACCGAGGCGTATAGGGGACCTGCGACGACCGGCGAGGAGACGGCGGCAGCCGTGTCGATCACGCGACGCAGGAGGTCGCGCGTGGCGGTGACGGTCCGGCCGTCCGCCTCCACCAGTTCGCGCCCCGGTCCCATCGCCACGACGATGGTGGCCGACAGGCCGAGGGAGTCGAGCAGTTTCGCCGCCCGGCCGGGATCCCAGTCGCCGGTGTTCTCCACCGGGAGCTCGACCACGTCGAAGCCCCACTCCCTGATGCGCGGCGCCAGTTCGGCCAGCCGCCGGTCTGTCAGGGGCGAGGCCCACACCCAGGTGTTGACTCCGAACGTCCTTGCTGCCTTCACCGGTCCTCCTGTCGTGTTCGTCTTCGTCCCCGGACGGCCCGGGTCGACCCTCGACGGCACTGCCGGTCAGTTCCCGGACCGTCCCCGTTCGAGCAGTTCCTCGTAGTCGGGGATCGGCACCCGTGCTCCTCCGTGCATGGCCGACGTGTGCGCGCAGATACCGACCGACGTCCAGTTGGCCGCGGTTATCTCGTCGATCGCCGGGGACCGGTCCTCGACGATGCTCCGGACGAACTCGTGGACCAGATGCGGATGCGATCCGCCGTGGCCGCCGCCCTGAGCGAACGAGAGGTGTTCGTTCTCGTCGTCGTAGACCCCGCGCGTCGTGAACGGTGCGATCTCGGGCGGCAACCTGTGCGCGAAGTCCGGAACGTCGATGACTTTCGGGACCTCGCCGGTGTGCAGCACGTGCCCCGAGCCCCGGGTCTGTTCCCATTCGAAGCTCGCCCGGTCCCCGAACACCGTGAAGCTCTCGACGTATTCATGTGCCGTCTCGAAGAGCGAGCGCGCGATCTCGGCGCCGACGTCCGAGTTTCGGAGTGTGAGAAGGGCGCTTTCGACGGCGAACGGCGAACCGTACTTTTCCGCGAGGCCCGGTGCGATCCGGCCCGAACCGATGCACACGACGCTCTCGGCCTGCGCACCGGCGACACTCAGCACGGGGCTCACCGCGTGCGTCGCGTAATGCATGGGCGGCAGGCCCTCCCAGTACCCGGGCCAGCCCGCCATCTCCTGGTAGTGGGCTCCGCGCAGGAACTGGACGCGGCCTATGGTGCCGTTCTCCACGAGATCCCGGACGTGCAGGAAATCCCGGGAGTAGACCACCGTCTCCATCATCATGTATTTCCGGCCCGATTCCCGGACCGCGGCCACGATCTCCCGGCACTCGTCGAGCGTCGTGGCCATCGGCACCGTGCACGCGACGTGTTTGCCGGCGCGCAGGGCCGATACCGTGTGCTCCGCGTGGTTCGGAATCGGCGTGTTGATGTGAACGGCGTCGATTTCGGGGTCCCGCAGCATCTCGTCATAGCTGGTGTACCGGCCCGGAATCCGGAAGTGATTTGCGACTTCGGTCACAGCCATCTCGGTCCGCTGACAGACGGCCACCAACTCGGCGTCCGGATGTGCCTGATAGATGGGAATGAACTCGGCTCCGAATCCGAGCCCGGCAATCGCCATCCGTATTTTCTGCGTCATCATCGACCTCCCATGGCCCTGCCAGATTAGGGACGTTGACCGAGACCTAGCCATGCGTTATCCCGCAGTCCTCCTTAGACTTTTTGCATGCACCCACCGAAGACACGTCATGTCGCCCTGCTGGTCGAAACCTCCAACGCATACGCACGCGGCGTGCTGGGCGGCGTAAGGAAATATGTCGAAGCCCATCCGGGCTGGTCGATGTATCTCGCCGAGCACAGCCGGCACGAGACCGACTTCTCCTGGCTCGAGGACTGGCACGGCCATGGCGTACTGGCCCGCATCGAGAACGAGGAGACCGCCTCGTTCATCCGGCGGCTCGGCCTGCCCACGGTCGATCTCAGCGCGGCACGGCTCCTGCCCGAACTACCCGGTGTGGAGACCGACGACGGCACGATCGCACGGTTGGCGGTCCAGCACTTCGAGGAGCGCGGACTGCGGCACTTCGCCTACTGCGGCGACGAACGATTCGGCTGGTCCCTCAAGCGCGGCGCCCGCTTCGAGGAACATGTGCGCGAGCGCGGCTGCACCCCTCGGGTGTTCCGGATGAAACCGTCGGGAATGCGCGCCGCCGACCGTGAACTCCTCGCGCGATGGCTCACCGATCTCCCCAAGCCGGTCGGCGTGTTCGCCTGCTACGACATCACCGGCCAGGAGGTGCTGGAGGCCTGCAAGCTCGCCGGTCTGGCGGTGCCCGACTCGGTCGCCGTCATCGGAGTCGACAACGACGAACTAGTCGGGAACCTCACGACCCCGGCGCTGTCCAGCATCGAGCCGGACACGACGAGGACGGGATACCTCGCCGCGGAGCTCCTGGACCGCCTTATGCGAGGCGACGACCTCGAGCCGGGCCTCCGACTGATCGCACCCACCCGTCTCGTCACCCGGCAGTCATCGGACATCCTCGCCGTGCAGGACCCCCTCGTCGCCGAGGCCCTGCGGTTCATCCGTGACCGTTCGGACCAGGCTCTGGCCGTCGCCGCCGTGCTCCGGCACGTCGGGCTCTCGAGGCGCGCACTCGACCAGCGGTTCCTCCGGAGTCTGCGCCGGACGGTCCACGGTGAGATCGTGCGCGTCCGCGTCGGGCACATCGCCGAGCTGCTGTCCTCGACGGACTGGACGCTGCAGCAGATCGCGCAGCGCCTCGGCTTCAGCCACTGTGAGTACATGAGCGTCGTGTTCAAGAAGCACACCGGCACATCACCGGGCCAGTACCGCCGGGCCGTGCACGGGTCCGTCGCACGTCAGAGTTTCTGGAACGACTGACCGCGTCCGGGCGGGCACGTCCCCCACCGTCCGTCAGTGCTTGTGCAGCGGCTCGTGCGAGGGGTGCGGCGCGTGCGGGTCGTAGCCCGGGACCGTGCCGTCGGGTTCCTTCACCAGGAACAGACCGACCATCCCCATGTCCGCGTGGCTCTGCACGTGGCAGTGGTACATCCACGCGCCGGCGCCCACCCCCTCCCCCGCGATGACCTGGAAGCCGAACGAGTCCGCGGGGCCGACGATCTTGTTGTCGATCACCCGGCTGGGGTCATGCGGTCCGGCGAGCAGGCCCGTGCGGTTGTCCGCCCAGCGATGACCGTGCAGGTGGAACGTGTGGTACGGCGCACCGTGCGTGATCATCACGAACTCGACGCGGTCTCCCACCGTGGCCTCGAAGTGCGGGCCCTCGTGCGCCGGCCTGTTGTTGATCGTCAGGCCGTTGAAGACGATCGTGTGGGTCGCGTCCGGCAGCACGTCGCCCCTGCGGCGCACGATCACCGGCCCGTACAGACCTTTGAGGATGCCCTCCGTCCCGTGCTCGGTGCCCACCACGTGGTCGTGGTAGTGCCAGTAACCGGCGCTGCCCGCGCGCCAGGTGCCGTCTTCGCGGCGGCCGGGGGTGTGGGTGCGCCAGGTGTACGTACGCGTGGCGCCCGGCGCCACGTCGCTCCCGCTCGCCCGGGTGCCGTCGCTGGAGATCTCGTAGTCCAGGCCGTGCACGTGCAGACTCGCCGGCACGTCCATGGTGTTCTCGAGCTCGATGTGCAGGGTGTCGCCCTCGTTCAGCTCGATCAGCGGTCCGGGGACCGTCGCCGCGCCCTTCTCCAGGCCGTAGCCCATCCGCCCGTCGGCGAGTGCCTCGGCGTACAGCTTGATGCGCCGTACCCTGCCTCCGTCGGGGGGCGTCCTGACCGGCCCGGTGGAGCCGGCGGCGGCCTCCGATGCGGCGGACAACGATGTGGCGGCAACCGCGCCGCCCAGCAGTACACGTCGGTTGAAATCACGTCGGTCCATGGCGAACTCCTCGGGGTGGTATGTGCGGTGGGACGCCGTACTCTCGGCGTCGACAGACCCGGTGCCCGCCCGCGAACGAACGCGGGCGGGCACCGGGTGCGGGAAGGAAGGGATCAGCCGGCCTCGTCGAACTTCCATCGCTGGCTGATCGCCGAGGCGCTGCACGGCGCCTCGGTCAGCCGGACCTCGTTCGCGGTGGAAGCTTCAGGAATGTCCAGGCATCTTCCACTGGCGACCGAGACGACCCGGTAGGCACCGGATTCAACCGGTTCGATCAGCCACTTCTGGTTCGCTGCGCCGTTGGCACAGTCCCATTGCTGGAGGCGGGAGCCGCCTCCGGAGGGCACGTCCAGGCACTTGGCGCTGTGCTGCGCCGCCAGGGTGTAGGCGCCGTCGCCCGCGTCGGTCAGCCGCCACCGTTGGTTGGCGTCGCCGTTCGGCGCGTACTGGATGACCGCCGCTCCGTTGTCGTTCGACACGTACTGCACGTCCATCGCCTTGCCGCTGTGAGCGCTCGTCACGGTGTAGGTGCGACCGCTCTGCGGAGCGGACGACCCGGCCTCGGAGGCGTTGAAGGTGATCGCGTCCAGGTCGAAGGAATGCTCCACCGGCGCCTTGAAGACCACGTACACGGTCTGGGTGTCCGGCGTGTCGGTGACGGCGACGGGGTCGAGATCGACGTAGTCGTCCCAGCCGCCGGTGGCCGGGACGGGGCTGGTGGCGATCAGCGCACCGGTCGGCGAGCCGGACCGGAGCTCGATCGAGCCGCCCGTGTCCGTGGGGGCCGAGACCCGGAAGCCGACCGACTCGACTTCCGACAGGTTCAGTGGCTTGAAGGAGATCCAGCCGCCGTTCGTGATGTATCCGATGCGCTTGCCGTTCTCCGCCGCGCTCTGCTCGACGACGCGTACCCCGGACTGGTCGGTGAAGTACTCGGCCTGTTTGTGGCGGGGCTGGAGGGTCACGCTGGTGGTGCCCTTCAGGCCGTCGTCGTCGGTGTAGTCGGCCGACAGGACGAGGAAGGTGTTGGCGGTGGCGTCGTGACCGGAGGCGCTGGTGGTGATGGTCCCGCTGCACCCGGTGTACTGGCCGGTGTCATGGCTGTGGCCGTCGTGGCCGAGGGCTGCGGTCACCACGACCTTGGAGCAGTCGACGGCGCCGTCCTCGGGATCGTCCACGTCGATGCTGTAGGTGAGGGTGTCACCGAATTCGATGCCGCTGCCGTTGCCGGGTGTGGTGAAGGTGACCTTGGGACGGGTGTTGCCCACGGTGATGGGCACGTTGGCGGTGCCCGTCCTGCCTCCGCTGTCGGAGACCGTCAGCCGGGCGGTGTAGGTGCCGTTGGCGGTGTAGGTGTGCGTGGGGTTCGGGCCGGTGGCCGTGGTTCCGTCACCGAAGTCCCACGCGTAGGTGATCTCGTCCTTGTCCGGGTCGGCGGAGCCACTGGAGGAGAAGGTGACTTCCAGGGGGGCCTGCCCGGAATCGGGAGTTGCGCTCGCCTTGGCCAACGGGGCGCGGTTGCCTGCGACGTAGTCGATCCGGTAGATGCCGTCGTCGGTGTTGGCGTGCCCGTAGCCGTTGCCCCACTCGGCGAGGTACATCGCACCGTCCGGGCCGAACTTCATGTCGATCGGGGCCCGGAGGGCGAGTTGGGCGACGAAGGGGTTGATCTTCAGGAGTCCGCCCGAGTCGTCGAGGCGGAACTCCTTCACGAAGTTGCGGCTCCACTCGTAGAGGAAGGGCGTCTTGTCGTAGTACTCGGGGAACTTGCGCTCGGAGGTGCTGGCCGCGTCGTAGTGGTAGAACGGGCCGCCCATCGGAGCGGCGCCGCCGGCGACGTCGATCTCGGGGAACTTCGCCGAGGCGTGGTAGTCGTACCAGACCGTGGCGGGCTTGGCGGCGGGCAGCTTGGTCAGGCCGGTGTTGTTCGGCGAGTCGTTGACCGGTGCCCCGCAGTCGAACTTCGGGCCCGATGTCCTCGCGGCAAAGTCGTAGTCGTTGAAGGGGGTGTTGTCACCCACGCAGTAGGGCCAGCCGTAGAATCCGGGCTCCTTGATCAGATTCCACTCGACGGTGCCCTCGGGGCCCCGGTCGGGGTTCGCCTGGTTCGCGTCGGGCCCGTAGTCGGCGGCGGAGATCCAGCCGGTCTCCGGGTCGACGGCGAAGCGGAAGGAGTTCCTGAAGCCCATCGCGTAGATCTCGGGCCGGGTCTTGGCCGTGCCCGGCTCGAACAGGTTGCCGTCGGGGATCGAGTAGCCGCCGTCGGCCTTCGGCTGGACGCGCAGGATCTTGCCGCGGAGGTCGTTGGTGTTGGCGGACGAGCGCTGGGCGTCGAACTTCTCCCGCCCCTGTCGTTCGTCCAGGGGGGCGTAGCCGTCCGAGCTGAACGGATTGGTGTCGTCACCGACACCGATGTAGAGATTGCCGCCCGGGCCGAAGGCGAGGCCGCCGCCGGTGTGGCCGGGCTCGTCGGAATCCCGGAACGCCGGGACCTCGATCACCGTCTTCTCACTGGCCATGTCCAGCGTGTCGTCGCTCTTGACGGTGAACCGGGACACTCGGTTGATCTCGGCACTGCCGGCGGGTGAGTGATTGACGTAGATCCATCGATTCGTCGCGAAATCGGGGTCCAGAGCCAGGCCCACGCCGCCGTCCTCGCCGCCCTGGTAGACGTTGAGGCGCCCGGCGACATGCGTCTCGGGCGCGTCGTCGTGGGTGTGGATGACGTTCACCGCACCGGAGCGCGAGATGTAGAAGACCTTGCCGTCGGATGCCACGTCGAGCTGCATGGGCTGGTCCGGGGCGCCGTCCAGGGTGACCTTCTGGAAACGGTCGGCGACGGTGCCACCGCAGTCGCCCGCGGCGGCGCCCCCGGCCCACTGGAGGCCTCCGAGCAGGTGTTTCACGAACAACGGCTCGCTGTAGGAGTCCGCCTCGTGGCCCATGGCGGTGGCCCACACCCTGCCGCCCTCGGCGTTGCGGCACCAGGAGATGGGATGGTCGGCGCCCATCCTGGCGGATCCGGCGTCGTAGGTGGTTTCGTCCGCAGTGACCAGGACGTGCACGTCACCGCGGGCGTTCTTGTCGAAGTTGTACCACTCCTCGGTCCGCACCCAGCGGTCCGGCAGGTCCTTGGTCGACGGGTGCGTCCGGTCCGCGACCTTGGCCGTGCCCTGCACGGTGGCGGAGTGAGCCGTCATATGGGCGCCGGCCATGACGACCTGGTCCCACCAGGGGAACTGCGACTCGATGTTCATGTCCGTGGCGTTGTGGACCGCGACGATTCCGTGTCCGCTGTGCACGTACTCCTGTGCCGCGGCCCGCTGGGCGTCCGTGTCCCACACCATGCCCGAGGTCTGGAGCATGACCACGGCGTCGTACGTGTTCAGTGTCGTCGTGTTGAAGACGTTCGCGTCCTCGCTCCGGTCCATCTGGATGCCGTGATCGGCGCCCATCCGGGTGAACGCCTGGACAGCCGCGTCGATGGAGCCGTGCCGGTAGGCGCCGGCCGCCGTCTTGGTGAAGAGAAGTACCTTGAGGTTCTCGCCGTGCGGTTGCCCCTCGTGCGCGAGGGCCGGTGTGGCCTGCAGCGCGGTCAGGGCGAGCAGAGGCGCGGTGAGCGCGGCGAGGGCGCGCTTCACCCAGGGAGGTGGCATGGGAATTCTCCTTGTGGAGGGCAATAAGGGATGAAGAGGGAGTCAGAGAGTGCGCAGGAACGCGAGTCCGTCGGTCGCGAGGGCGTCCTGGTCGACAGCCAGCGGACGCCAGATGGAGGCCGCCGTCGCGATGGTGGTGTTGTCCGGTGTGAAGGACTCGATGACCCACGGACCGCTGTAGCCCACGTCCTCGACCGCCGCGGCGAAGCCTGCCCAGTCGAAGTGGTCGGCGCCGGGGGCGCCTCGGTCCGTGCCGCACACCTGGAGGAGCGTGATGCGGGATCCCGCGTCCCGGATCGCCTGGGCGGGTTTCCTTTCCTCGATGTTGAGGTGGTAGGTGTCGAGTGCGAGGCCGCACTCCTCGGGGAAGGCGTCCAGGGCCTGCTCAACGGTGTTGATCAGGCTGGTCTCGTACCGGTTGAGGGGTTCGACGCCGAGTCGCACGCCGCGTTCCCCCGCGTAGTCCAGCACCGGCCGAAGGCTCTCCCGCAGTTCGGCGAGCACGGAGCGTCGCTCCTCCGCGTCGAGTGGCCACGTGCGGCCCACGGAAGCGTAGGCGGGACCGCTGATCGTCGGTGAGCCGACGGTGACGGCCACGTCGACGCAGTGCCGCAGATAGTCCTGGGTGTCCCGGATCGTGTCGGGGGACGCGGCCACGAGTTCGCGGCCGGGGGGCATGACCAGGACGACCGATGCGCCGAGTCCGTGGTGGTGCAGCAGCTCGGCCGAGCGGCCGGGCGACCAGTCACCGGGCCGCTCGACCGGGATCTCGATCGTGTCGAAGCCCCATCCGGCGATCCGCGGGACGATCCGGGCGAGCGAAGCGTCGGTCGACGGCGACTCCCAGACCCATGTGTTGACGCCTATCGCGGGCATCTACTCGCCGCCCCACTTCTGCGGATAGCCCTTCATCTTCTCGCAGCCGCAGAGCGCGTAGTGCAGCGGCGGCATGCCGGGCTGGAGGTAGGTGTCCAGTTCGCCCTGGGTGATGGCGGGCTGCGGAAGGTTCCAGACCTTCGGGACGCTCTCCCCCTTGAGGATCTTCAGCGCGGCGATGACCGGGGTGCGCCACTGGTACGTCGGGTAGGTCGGGGCGATCGCCGTGAGCTTCGCGTCCTTCCACTTCTGCAGGAAGTCCTGCTGGTCCTCGCCGTTGAGGGGCGGGACGGGCAGGCCGGCGTCCTCGAACGCCTCGACGGCGGCCACGGCGGTGGCGCCGGAGTCCAGCCAGAGGCCGTCGATCTTGCCGCGCTGCAGGTAGTTGGTGACGATGCTCTTGGTCTTGGCGGCGTCACCGTCGGTGAACTCCACACCGACGACGTCCAGTTCGCTCTTGTCGAACGCCTTCTTCGCGGCCGACCACCGCGTCTCCAGGACGTCCACGCCGGGCGAGATGCGCAGCGCGAGGATCTTCCCGCCGGGCTTGACCTTCTCGGTGAGGAACTCGGCGCCGTCCGCGCCGAAGGCATAGCCGCCGATCGGCTTGATGAAGGTGACCGGGCAGTCCGTCCCGACACCGCGGTCGAAGAGGATGACCGGCACCTTCGGACAGGCGCCCTTCACGGCCGGGGTGAGGGTGGCGGTGGTGTTGGGCGAGACGATCAGCGCGTCGCAGCCCTTGGTCTGCAGTTCGGCGATGTCGGAGATCTGCTTGTCGTCCTTGCCCTCGGCGTCCAGGACGGTGAAGTCGGCGATCTCCTCGTGCAGGGCGACCTCGGCCTGCATGGTCTTCCAGCCCACCTGGCGCCACGGGTTGTTGGTGGCCGCGTTGGAGAAGCACAGGTGGTACGGGCCGGCCTTCTTGTACGTGGCCGTGTCGACGGGCTCGGGGTCGATGGCCTGCTCCCACGGCTTGTCGGCGGGACCGGTCGGCCGTTTGGTCCGCATGGCGAGCTGGGCCTCGTAGTCGGCCTGGACGAAGAAGGAGGAGTGGTCGCCGGTCTTCTCCTGGGCGTCGGACGAGGCGTCGGGACCGGCCGTGTCTGCCGGCAGGTCGCTGGAACAGCCGGTCAGGGCTACGAGGGCGGTCACCGCGGCAGCGGTGAGAAGGCGTCTGTGAGCGTGCGGCATGGTGCTTCCTCTATGCGGTGGTGGAGGCGGACTTGACGCGCCGCGGGAACTGAACGGACCCCAGGGCGACGGCGATGATGAGGATGAGCCCCTGCACGGTGTACTCGAGGGCTCCCGAGATTCCGTGCAGATTGAGCAGCGTGAACAGGGATTGCAGTGTGAACGCGCCGGCGATGGCGGCCACGGCCGATCCGCGGCCCCCGCCGAGAACGACCCCGCCGAGGACGACCGCGGTGATCGCCTGGAATTCCAGGCCCTCCCCGACCTGGGCGGAGACGCCTGCGAAGCCTCCGAGCAGCACGGCGCAGACCGCGGCCGACAGTCCGGACAGGACGAAGGCCGCCGTCTTCACGCGCAGCACGCGTACCCCGGACAGGCGGGCGGCGGTCGGGTTGTCGCCCGCGGCCAGCAGGGTGCGCCCGAAGTCGGAGCGCATGAGGGCGATGACCGCTGCCATGGCGACGGCGAGGACGAGTACCGACCACGGCACCGGCCCCACGCTGCCGCGGCCGGCCTGACGGAACTCCTCGGACAGCGCGCCGCGCGGGGATCCGTCGGTCCACAGGAACACGGCTCCGGACAGGATCAGCAGCATGCCGAGGGTCACGATGAACGACGGCACCTTCAGCACGGTGGTCACCAGCCCGTTGAGGAGGCCGATGAGCGCTCCGAAGGCAAGCAGAAGGAGGACGACCGGCCAGGTGGCGCCCGGGTCGCCGTCGATCAGCCGGGCGGCGATGACGACTTCGGCAGTCACGAGCGAGCCCACGGAGAGATCGAACTCGCCGGACACGATGACGAAGTACTGGCCGGCGGCGAGGATGGCCAGCGGTGCGGCCCGCTTGACGAAGGCCAGGAATCCGTCGGGCTCCAGGAAGGAGGGGTTGGCGATCGCGATCGCCACGAGCAGGACGGCCAGGACGCCGAAGATGGGAAGGTTGCGTTTCATCGTCAGCGCCTCCGGCCGGCGTAGATCGCCAGGGCTGCGACGAGGACGACGCCGCGTACCACGTCCTTGGCGAAGGAATCGATCTCCATCTGGTTGAAGACGCTGTCCAGGACGGCGAGCAGGAGTACCCCGCCGACCGTGCCCGCGACGCCGCCCCTGCCGCCCGCCAGGACCGTGCCGCCGAGGACCACGGCCGCGATGGACTCCAGGTCATAGCCTCCGTCGGTGCCGACGGTGGGAGCGCCGGCGCCGAGTCGGGCGGCGAGCAGCAGGCCGGCGGCTCCCGCGGTGAGGGAGCAGAGGACGTGCGTCGTGACGAGGACGCGGTCCGTCCGCACGCCCGAGAGCCGGGCCACCTCGGGGCCGCCGCCGACGGCGTGGATGCGGTAACCGAGGGAGGTACGGCGCAGCATGAACCAGGCCGCTGCCGCGATCGCCAGCCAGAGCAGCGCCGAGACCGGCACGGGTCCGACGCGGTCGTAGCCGAGGTGCTGGAAGGACTGGGGCACCCGGCCGGCGGGGCCGTCGTAGCGGTACTCGAGGATGCCCTTGATGACGAGCGAGACGCCGAGGGTGGCGATGAAGGCGTGCACCTTCAGCGTGGTGATGGCGAAGCCGTTGACGAGCCCCGTCAGCGCGCTGACGACGAGGACGGCGCCGATCGCGGGCAGCACGCCGTACTGCGCCATCGTCTCGGCGGCCACGAGCGAGCACAGACTCATCAGGAAGGCGACGGACAGGTCCAGGGAGCCCGCGAGGATCACGAGGGTCTGACCGACGGCGACGATGCCCAGAGCGGCGGAGCGCTGCTGGATGCCGACGATGTTGCCCTCGCTGAAAAATTGCCCGCCGTCGAAGGCGAACAGGGCCCAGCCCGTAATGATCATGACGCCCAGGGCCATGAAGACGGGGCGGGCAGGACTGTCCGCGGCGAAGCCGCGTACGGCGAGTCCCTTCGCGGGCAGGGCGTGGAGCTGCTGGGTCATGATCCGGCCGCCAGGTGCATCACGGCTTCCTCCGAGGAGTTCGCGGGCAGGTGGCCGGCGATGCGGCCTTCTCTCAGGACGACGATGCGGTCACTCATCCCGATGAGTTCGGGGAGTTCGGAGGAGATCATGAGGACGGCCATGCCGTCCTCGGCGAGCTCTCGTACGAGCTCGTGGATGGCGGCTTTCGCTCCGACGTCGACGCCGCGGGTCGGCTCGTCGAACAGGAGGACCTTCGGAGCCACCGTCAGCCACTTCGCGAGGACGACCTTCTGCTGGTTGCCGCCGGAGAGATACCTGACCTCGGTCTCGGTACGGGGCGGCGCGAGACGCACCCGCTTCAGGAGATCCAGGACCGAGGTCCCGGCACGTCCGCCACGGGCGCGAGCAACCAGGAGGGCGTTGTCCCGTACCGTCTGGTGCAGGGCCAGGCCCTCGGACTTGCGGTCCTCTGTGACGAGGCCGATTCCGGCGGCGATCGCGTCCCGGACCGAGCCGGGGCGCCTGGGGGTCATCTCGCCTCGGGTGAAGGGATCGGCGCCGAACAGCGCCTTGGCGAGTTCGGTGCGGCCGGCTCCCTGCAGCCCGGCCAGACCGACGATCTCCCTCGCACGCAGCTCCAGGTCGATCCCGTCGAGGGCGGCGTTGCCGCCGCCACGCACCGATAGCAGGACCTCGCCGGGCGGACGCGTCGCGCGAGCCGGGTAGTACTCGGTGAGTTCCCGGCCGACCATCAGGCGGACGAGTTCGGCGGTGGTGAGTTCCCCGATCGGAAGTGTGGCGACCTTGGCCCCGTCCTTGAGCACGGTGACGCGGTCGGCGAGTTCGAATATCTCCCGCAGTCGGTGCGAGATGTAGAGGACGGCGACACCGCGTTCGCTCAGCCGGCGGATTAGCCGGTACAGCAGCTCGACCTCGCTCTCGGCCAGGGCGGCCGTCGGCTCGTCCATCACGACGATGCGGGCGTCCACCGACAGCGCCTTGACGATCTCGACGACCTGCTGCTGGGCGACCGATAGACGCCGCACCGGGTCGCGCGGGCCGAACGAGGCCTCACCGAGCTCCTCGATGAGTTGTGCGGTGGCTGCCTCCATCGCCGCCCTGTCGACGAGACCGAGGCGCTTGGGCTCACGGCCGAGGAAGACGTTCTCGGCGACGGTCCGCTCCGGGAGGAGGGTGAGTTCCTGGTAGATGATCGACACGCCCGCGCGCTGAGCGTCCGTCGGATGCCTGAAGAGGACGGTGCGGCCGTCGAGGGTGATCGTCCCCTCGTCCGGCGTGTGCACACCGGCGAGAATCTTCATCAGCGTCGACTTCCCCGCGCCGTTCTCGCCGATGAGGGCGTGCACCTCGCCGGCCCGCACGTCGAGATCCACGTCCGACAGCACGCGGGCGCCCGGGAAGCTCTTGCCGATGCCTCTCATGCTCAGCACTTCGCCCACTCGCCTTGCCAGGTACGGGACTTGAGCTTCTGGGTGCCCTCGGTGGCACTTGCCGGGTTCACTGCCGCTGCGCCCGCGGGGCAGGCGCCGGATTGTCTCGCGGCTCGGGCATGGATCCGGCCCGGAAAGACGCTTCCGACGACCTCCGCCCTGACTTCCGCCGACCATCGTTGTATATCGAGCATGTTGCGGATACTAGAGATGAGTTACGACGATCGTCAACCATAAGTGAGCGCAGCGTAGTTATAATCAGCAGGTGCCAAGTGCCCGTGGTACCCGCAGAGATGGAGACAGGACGTTGACCACCGAACCGGCGGGCGCCGGCGCCCTTTTGGCGATCCTGCGCGACGGCCGTGCCCGCACCCGCACGGAGTTGGTGCAGCTGACGGGCCTCGCCAGATCGACCGTGAGTCAGCGGCTCGACGCGTTGGCCGATCAGCAGTGGATCCGACCGGCGGGCGAGGTGATCTCCTCTGGTGGCAGACCCGCCGCGGCCTTCTCCTTCAACTCCGGTGCCCGGACGGTCCTCGCCGCGGACCTGGGAGCCACT
Organism: Streptomyces sp. NPDC096323; assembly: GCF_040302845.1. NCBI lineage: Bacteria > Bacillati > Actinomycetota > Actinomycetes > Kitasatosporales > Streptomycetaceae > Streptomyces > Streptomyces sp. NPDC096323. The sequence goes on along the minus strand of NZ_JBEOSI010000020.1, from coordinate 10,261 downwards.
CACGCCCGGATCGCCGTCACCGACCTGTCCGCCCGTGTGCTGGCCGAGCGCAGCCGCGACTTGAGGATCGCGGAGGGGCCGGAGCGAGTTCTGGGCTGGATCGTCGACGAGTTCACGGATCTGCTGGCCGAGGCCGGGCACACCCTCTCCCATGTGTGCGGCGTCGGCATAGGCCTCCCCGGCCCCGTCGATCACGCGTCGGGCCGACCCGCGAACCCGCCGATCATGCCGAACTGGGACGGTTTCGACGTTCCCGGCAGGCTCGCATCCCGCCTCGGAGTGCCCATCCTGGTCGACAACGACGTCAACATCATGGCGCTCGGAGAGCACCGGGCCGCCAGTCCCGAGATCGAGCACCTTCTCTTCGTGAAGGTCGGCACCGGAATCGGCTGCGGCGTCATCACGGAACACCGCCTCCACCGCGGCGCCCGCGGCTCGGCCGGCGACATCGGCCACATCGAGGTGGCCAGGGCGGCGAACGAAACCTGCCGTTGCGGAAACACCGGCTGCCTCGAAGCGGTGGCCGGCGGCAGCGCCCTGGCAGCCAGGCTGCGTGACGCGGGCCTGGACGCCGCGGACGCCCGGGGCGTGGTCGATCTGGTCCGCGCCGGCAACCCGGCCGCGGTCCGAATGGTCCGTCAGGCGGGCCGGGACATCGGAGACATCCTGGCCGCGCTGGTCAACTTCTTCAACCCTGAGGTGATCGTCATCGGCGGCGACCTGTCGGAGGCCGGAGAGCACCTGCTCGCCGGGGTGCGAGAGGCCGTATACAGACGTTCCCTCCCCCTGGCCACCCAGCACCTCTCCATCCGAGGACGTCAACTGGGCGACCGCGCGGGCATCATCGGGGCTGCGGTCATGGTGGCCGAGCACACCCTCGACCCCGCGGCGGTCGACCGGTCCGTCACCGGCTCCGGTGTGCGGGAGTTCGCCGCTCCGTGATGCGGCATATCGGCGCACGGCAGGTGTCGCAGCAACGAGCTGGGGCCCGCACCCAAGAAGGTGCGGGCCCCAGCTGTGGATACGCCCGGCCGGAGCGCACCGGCCCGATGGTCTTGCCACGGACGGAGCACGGCAGTCCGGTGTCACGACACCTCGGGGCCCCGCTCAGTGCAGTGCAGGCGGACCTCGTGCGCTCTGCACCAGCGCACGAGGTCGGGCCGCGGCAGGTCGCAGACGATGTCGTCGACGTCCTCGAGTCCCGCGATACCGAAGAAGGCGTCGCGCCCGATCGCGGGCGCCTCCGCCGCCACGACCACCCGTCGGGCCCGGGCCATGGCGACCTGCTTGATGTGACCGTCCGCCGTTGCCGGGACGCTGATGCCGCGGCTCGTGACGCCACTGACGGCGATGAACGCGATGTCGACGGTGAAGCGTTCCAGAGTGGCGGCGGTCACCGGGCCGACCAGTGTCCGGCTGGTCGGGCACAGCTCCCCGCCGAGGAGCACAACGTGCGCGGCATCCCGTTCGGCCAGGACCTCCGCCACTCCCAGGGCGTTGGTCAACACGCTCACCCGTGCCCCTCCAAGGGCCTCGGCGAGAGCATGACTTGCGCGCCCCGAGTCGAGGAAGAGCGTCTGCTCGTCGCCGATGAGGTCCATGCAAAGACGCGCGAACTCCGTGTGGGCACGACTGCGACGCTTGCGGTCGATCGACGCAGAAGGGGCAGGACAGGGACCCGCGACAACCGCTCCGTCGCTCGTGCGGCGCAGCACGTTCTTACGCTCGAGGACAGAGAGGTCCCTGAGCAGCGTGGGCCGGCTGATCCCCAGGACGTCAGCCAGATGGCTCACCGGCACGCTGCCGCGCCCCCGGACGGCGGACACGATTCTTTCCTTGCGCTCCTCCGCGGTGCCCTGTCCCGCCGAGCCGGTGCTCGCCCCCTGACTCTGCCGACGGACGATGTCGGCGATCTGAGTACGGCGGCCCTGGTCGAGGTGGTGAATGTCGGCAGCGTCCTGCGGTCGGCGGAGGGAAGTCATGGCCGGTCTCGCCGCGATCGGGTCACACTCACAAGTCGGTTCCGTTCTGGGTCGTACGACGCCCCGGGGCTCAGCACGGCCGAGCCGTTCCGCCGTTCGGGACGCGACGGCGTACGGCGTGCCCTCTGTGCGTCGGACGGACAGAGGGCACGGAGGGATCCGGGGCGGGTGGACGAGCCCGATGGCAGAGGTCTGCCGGGTTCGCGTCCGGGTCCGGCGAACCGGAGCAGGGCAACGACGCACCGGCCCGACGAGAGCCGAACGATGTCCCCGCCGTCCGGGCCGACGTGACCCGGTCGCCGCGGACGGTGATCGGTCCGCGGCGACCGCGTCGCCATCCGTGCGGACGACGACGGTGGGACGGCACACCCGTCCCCCCTTTCCGAACCGTCCGTCAGTCGCGGGCGGCGAGAAGGTGGTCCATCGCCAGCTGGTCCAGCGCCTCGAACGCCATGCCGCGCTCGGCGGCCGCCGTCACGTCGAAGTCCTCGAAGGCCGAGCGGTCGGCCAGCAGGCCCGCCACGCCGTCCTCCGCGGTGCGCTGCGCCAGCTCGTCCAGACGCGCGGCGCGCAGGGCCTCCTGGACCGCCGGGTCGGCGCGGAAGGCCGCGGCGCGCTCCTTGAGGATGAGGTAGTTGCGCATGCAGCCCGCGGCCGAGGCCCAGACGCCGTCGTAGTCCTCGGTCCGCGGCGGCTTGAAGTCGAAGTGGCGCGGGCCCGCGTAGTCCGAGCTCTCCAGGAGGTCGACGAGCCAGAAGGCCTGGCGCAGGTCGCCGGCGCCGAAGCGGAGGTCCTGGTCGTACTTGATGCCGGACTGGCCGTTGAGGTCGATGTGGAACAGCTTGCCCGCCCACAGCGCCTGCGCGATGCCGTGCGCGAAGTTCAGCCCCGCCATCTGCTCGTGGCCGACCTCCGGGTTCACGCCGTACATCTCCGGGCGCTCCAGACGCTCGATGAACGCCAGCGCGTGGCCGATCGTCGGCAGCAGGACGTCGCCGCGCGGCTCGTTCGGCTTGGGCTCGATCGCGAACCTGAGGTCGTAGCCCTGCTCGGTGACGTAGTCGCCCAGCAGGTCGAACGCTTCCTTCATCCGGTCCAGCGCGACCCTCACGTCCTTGGCGCCCCCCGACTCTGCGCCCTCGCGGCCGCCCCAGGCGACGTACGTCTTCGCACCCAGCTCGACCGCGAGGTCGATGTTGCGGATGACCTTGCGCAGCGCGAAGCGGCGCACGTCACGGTCGTTCGCCGTGAACCCGCCGTCCTTGAAGACCGGGTGCGTGAACAGGTTCGTCGTCGCCATCGGGACGACCAGGCCGGCCGCGTCCAGTGCCTGCCGGAAACGCTTGATGTGCGACTCGCGCTCGGCGTCCGAGGACCCGAACGGGATCAGGTCGTCGTCGTGGAAGGTCACGCCGTGGGCACCGAGAGCGGCCAGGCGCTGCACCGTCTCGACCGGGTCCAGGGCGCCGCGCGTCGCTTCGCCGAACGGGTCCCGTCCCTGCCAGCCGACGGTCCACAGACCGAAGGTGAACTTGTCATCGGGGGTGGGCTGGTACGTCATGCCACGGCTCCTCGCTCGCTGACTATTTTGTCATGGCGATTAACAAATTAACGGGTCGAGGCACCGCTGGGAAGAGCCAGGCGACTGCAAGTCCACTCCTTGCGCCCTCTGACGCGCCATCTTTGCCTCAACTTCGGCAGAAGTTTCGGATTTCTTCGCGCAAGGGGTTACCCAACGGGTAGAAGCCCACTAACTTCTGTGAATCGAGTCGGTGATACGCCCGTAACCCGGCTCAACGGCGCGTCGACGCGCGCCGCGGAGGCATCGGCGCGACGCCGCGCGCCGGTGCTCCCCTCTTCAGGACTGATCAGGTCCTGCTGTCCACCCCACACCTTCCGGAGACATCCGTGCGCACAACTCTGCTCAGACCCAAACTTGTCCGCTCATTGGCACTGGCGGTTGTATGTGCCGTCGGCTCCTTGACACCGGGAACCGCCGCTGCCACGCCGGAACCGGCCGACGCCTCAGCGGCGGAGGCAGGAGCCTTCCAGCAGGTCACGCTCGCCAAGGGACCGACCGAAGTGGGCGAGCCCATGAGCCTCGCCGTGCTGCCGGACCGTTCCGTGCTGCACACCTCGCGGGACGGCACCCTGCGGCTCACCGACGAGGCCGGCACAACCAAGGTCGCAGGCAAGCTCGATGTCTACAGCCACGACGAGGAAGGCCTGCAGGGCATAGGAGCGGACCCTGGCTTCGCCACCAACCGCTTCATCTACCTCTACTACGCCCCCAAGACGGACACCCCCGGCGGTGACGCCCCGTCAAATGGGTCGGCCCCCGACTTCGCCACGTTCGACGGCATCAACCGGCTTTCCCGGTTCGTGCTGAAGACGGACGGCACACTGGATCTGACCAGCGAAAAGAAGATCCTCGACGTGTCCGCGACCCGCGGCATGTGCTGCCATGTCGGAGGCGACATCGACTTCGACGCGGCGGGCAACCTGTACCTGTCGACCGGCGACGACACCAACCCGTTCGCCTCGGACGGCTACACCCCGATCGACGAGCGCGCCTCCCGCAACCCCGCCTACGACGCCCAGCGTTCCGCGGGCAACACCGACGACCTGCGCGGCAAGGTCCTGCGCATCAAGGTCAACGCCGACGGATCGTATTCCGTCCCGGACGGCAACCTCTTCCCGCGCGGCACCGACAAGACCCGGCCCGAGATCTACGCGATGGGCTTCCGCAACCCCTTCCGGATGAGCGTCGACAAGGCCACCGGCATCGTCTACCTCGGCGACTACGGCCCCGATGCCGGCACCGCCGGCGCCTCGCGCGGCCCTGAGGGGCAGGTCGAGTTCAACCGGATCACCAAGGCGGGCAACTACGGCTGGCCGTACTGCACCGGCAAGAACGACGCCTACACCGACTTCGACTTCGCCACCGGGGCCTCCGGCGCCAAGTTCGACTGCGCGGCACCGAAGAACACCTCGCCGCGCAACACCGGCCTGACCGATCTGCCCCCCGCCCAACCCGCCTGGATCCCCTACACGGGCAACTCGGTACCGGAGTTCGGCGACGGCTCCGAGTCCCCCATGGGCGGCCCCGTCTACCGCTACGACGCGGACTCCACCTCCGAGGTGAAGTTCCCGCAGGACTTCGACGGCGACTTCTTCGCCGGCGAGCTCGGCCGCCGCTGGATCAAGCGGATCGAGTCCGGCTCCGACGGGACCGTCCAGTCCATCAACGCCTTCCCCTGGACCGGAACCCAGGTGATGGACATGGCGTTCGGCCCGGACGGCGCCCTCTACGTCCTCGACTACGGCACCGGCTTCTACAGCGGCGACGACAACTCCGCCCTCTACCGCATCGAACACGTCACCGGCGGGCACTCTCCGACCGCCCAGGCCAAGGCAGACGTCACCTCCGGCCAGGCGCCTCTGACCGTCTCCTTCTCCTCGGCCGGCAGCTCGGACCCGGAGGGAAGCGACCTCAGCCACTCGTGGGCGTTCGGCGACGGAACGACCTCCACGTCGGCCAACCCCTCCCACGCCTACACCGCCAACGGCCAGTACACGGCCACGCTGACGGTGACGGACACCAGCGGCAAGTCCGCGACGGCGTCCGTCCGGATCACCGTGGGGAACACCGCTCCCACCGTGAAGATCGACCTGCCCACGGACGGAAGCATCCACGACTTCGGCGACGCCATCCCGTTCAAGGTCACGGTGACCGACCCCGAGGACGGCACCATCGACTGCTCCAAGGTCAAGGTCTCGTTCGTCGTCGGCCACGACAGCCACGGCCACCCGCAGACCTCGGCCACCGGCTGCAGCGGCACCCTGCAGACCCTGTCCGACGGCGAGCACGACCCCAACGCCAACATCTTCGGCGTCATCGACGCCGAGTACACCGACAAGGGTGCGAACGGCCAGCCCGCGCTGACCACCCACGACCAGCGCATCGCCCAACCCAGCCACCGGCAGGCCGAGCACTACGGTGACTCCTCCGGTGTCCAGGTCACCGCCCACGGCCCTGCCCACGGCGGCAAGAGCGTCGGCTACATCGAGAACGGCGACTGGATCTCCTTCAAGCCCTACGCCCTCGGCAACACCGCCAAGTTCACGGCGCGGGTCTCCTCCGCGGGAGCGGGCGGCACCATCGAGGTGCGGGCCGGCTCCCCGACCGGCACCGTGCTCGGCACGGCGACCGTCCCGGTGACCGGCGACTGGGAGACCTTCCAGGACGTGACCACCGACCTGTCGCATCAGCCCACCGGGGCCACCTCCCTGTTCCTGGTCTTCAAGGGCGGCGCCGGCTTCCTGTTCGACGTCGACGAGTTCTCCTTCACCACCTCCGTCGGCGGCGCCAGCACGGGTGCGGTGAAGGGCGTCAACGGCAAGTGCCTGGACGTGGCGGGCGCCAACAGCGCCGACGGCACCGGCATCCAGCTGTGGGGCTGCCACGGCGGAACCAACCAGCAATGGACCCTGGCCCACGACGGCACCATCCGCAGCCTGGGCAAGTGCCTGGATGTGGACGGCGACGGAACCGCCGACGGCACCAAGATCCACCTGTGGACCTGCCACGGCGGAACCAACCAGCAATGGACCCCCCAGCCCGACGGCACCATCCGCAGCACCCACTCCGGCAAGTGCCTCGACGCATCCGGAGCCACCTGGAACGACGGCACCCCCATCCACCTGTGGACCTGCCACAACGGCCCCAACCAAAAATGGGCCCTGAGCTAGAGCGGAGGCGACCACGCATGCACGCTCGAATCAAAGCGGCCGTCGGCCTGTTGGCCGGCTGCACGCTCTGGATGACACCACAGGCCCAGGCCGTGCCCCTCGGTGACCAGCCGGCCGAGGCGGCGTCACGGACGGCGGCTGCCGCCGATCCCGCCTACGACGTCCTGGTCTTCTCCAGGACCGCCGGCTTCCGGCACTCCTCCATCGGATCCGGCGTCACGGCGCTGCGCGAACTCGGCGCGGCCAACAACTTCACCGTGGACGCCACCGAGGATCCCCGGGCCTTCAATCCCGGAAACCTCGCCCGGTACGAGGCGGTCGTCTTCCTCTCCACCACCGGCGACGTGCTCGACAACAGCCAGCAGACGGCGTTCGAGCAGTACATCGAGGGCGGCGGCGGATACGTCGGCATCCACGCCGCGGCCGACACCGAGTACGAGTGGCCCTTCTACGAGGGACTGGCCGGCGCCCTCTTCCGCTCCCACCCTCCCACCCAATCCGCCACCGTGAAGATCGAGGACCGGGCCCACGACGCCACCGCCCATCTCGGCAGCACCTGGCAGCGCACCGACGAGTGGTACGACTACCGCTCCAACCCACGCGCCACCGCCCATGTGCTGGCCTCCCTCGACGAGTCCACCTACTCGGGCGGCACCATGTCCGGCGACCACCCGATCGCCTGGTGCAAGGACTACCAGGGCGGCCGCGCCTTCTACACCGGCGGCGGCCACACCGACGAGTCCTACACCGAGCCCGCGTTCCGCCGACATCTGCTCGGCGGCGTGCGCTGGGCGGCCGGCATGACGGATGCCGACTGCCGCCCAGAGACCGGCTACACCCCGCTGTTCGACGGCTCGGGCACCACTGGCTGGAAGCAGGCCGGCCCCGGCGGGTTCACCCTCGCCGACGGCACCCTCACCTCCGGCGGCGGACTCGGGATGCTGTGGTACGCGGCCAAGGAGTTCACCGGCGACTACTCCCTGAAGGCCGACTGGAAGGTCGCCGGCGACGACAACTCCGGTGTCGTCATCGGTTTCCCGGCCTCCGACGACCCCGGGTCCGCGTTAGACAACGGCTACGAGGTCCAGATCGACGCCACCGACGCCGCCGACCGCACCACCGGCTCGGTCTACGCGGTCAAGTCCGCCGACCTCGCCGTGCGCGACGCGGCGCTCAACCCGCCCGGCGAGTGGAACACGTACGAGATCCAGGTCACCGGCGAACGGCTGGAGGTCTTCCTCAACGGCCGCAAGGTCAACGACTTCACCAACACCGACCTCGCACGCAGCCTGCGCCAGGGTCACATCGGCATCCAGAACCACGGCGACGGCGACGAGGTGGCCTTCCGCAACATTCGCGTCAAGCAGGGCGACACTCAGCAGCCCGGCGCCAGCACGGGTGCGGTGAAGGGCGTCAACGGCAAGTGCCTGGACGTGGCGGGCGCCAACAGCGCCGACGGCACCGGCATCCAGCTGTGGGGCTGCCACGGCGGAACCAACCAGCAATGGACCCTGGCCCACGACGGCACCATCCGCAGCCTGGGCAAGTGCCTGGATGTGGACGGCGACGGAACCGCCGACGGCACCAAGATCCACCTGTGGACCTGCCACGGCGGAACCAACCAGCAATGGACCCCCCAGCCCGACCGCACCATCCGCAGCACCCACTCCGGCAAGTGCCTCGACGCATCCGGAGCCACCTGGAACGACGGCACCCCCATCCACCTGTGGACCTGCCACAACGGCCCCAACCAAAAATGGACCCTGCCATAGCTTGGTCGAGTGATTCCCGGACAGTTCACCTTTCACCTCGTGTGACGGCGGCGTGAAGACCGCCGCCCCGGGCGCGGAAGACATCGGCGTGGTCCCCAGCGTAAGTATGGCGGGACCACGCCGGTGCCGGCCGTTGCTCCGGACGTCGCGACATCGGACGAAGGGGCCACCACATCCCTCGGCGCGGTCATCACCGGGCGCCGCTTGCCCACGGCGTCCTTGGCCCCGGCTCCCACCATGCCTTGCAGTCGTTGCGGTTGCCGGACAGAGGATCCCCTAAGAAGTCATCTCGATAGGCGGTGGGCTCGTCGAAGTGCCCTGCCGATTGGGGTGCAAGGTGCGGGTGCGACGATGCGGGCATGCGTGAGTTGAGTCAGCTGATCGACGTTGAGCAACCGGCCTGGCCGGAACTCAGACAGGCACTCGGTGCCGGGCCCGTGGCCGTCGAAGTGCTTCCTGCCGACAGCGACCTGGGCAGAGCGTCACTTCTCCAGTTGCAGGTCACGGCCAGGTCGTACCTGGGCGCGGTGGTACTGCACTGCGGCGGTCTGCTCGTGGACGACGGATGGTTGCGCGTCTTTGGCAGCCCAGTGGAAGGGGCGGCGCCTGGGGTGCCGGGCCTGGCTCGGGTCAATCAGTTCCCGGGAGTGTTCGACTCCGATTGGCGAGCGGATACGGGCCTGGTGGTGGGACAGGATGTGCTGGGCGGGGTCTTCGCTCTCAACGGCGGAGCTCCCGCCAGCGCTGGCCGCCCCGGAGCCCCGGGAGAGATGGTCTACTTCGCTGCGGATTCGCTTCGCTGGGAGGCTCTGGACGTCGGCCACTCGGCGTGGATGGCCTGGCTGGTGTCCGGGGCGCTTGATGAGTTCTACGCGGATCTTCGCTGGCCCGGCTGGCAGGAAGAGGTCCGCGCACTGAACAGCGATCAGGGCTTGTCGCTGTTTCCGCCGTTGTGGTCTGCCGAGGCGCGCCAAGATCTCTCCGCGGCCAGTCGTCGCGCCGTGCCCATGAGGGAGCTGCTCAGTGTCGCCCGGGACTCATGCCGACAGTTTGATGGGGTTGATCCGGGCTTTCTTGGCGCCGTGTGAACCGGTCAGCCGGTCCAGCCGGCGGTAGCAGATCAGGGCGGCGGCGATCCCGGCGAAGGCCAGGAAGTATTCCGCCTTGCGTTCGTAGCGACGATGCAGGCGGCGGCAGCCGGCCAGCCATGCCACCGTTCGCTCGACGGTGTCGGCGTACAAGTGAACGTGGCTCTGGCAAGATTTTCGTAGCCGGAGATCATTTCGGTGCCATGTCCGAATAGCGGCGGCGGAGGTGGGCGATCAGGACGACGCGTTGGCGGAGGGGGAGACGCCAGCACGTCCGGCCATGAGGCGTTTCTGGAGCTTGACGTCGGTGATGCGGCCTTCGTTGACCCCAGAGTTGTAAGCGGTCGTGATGCCCTGGGCGACGGCGTGCCGGTCTTCGTGCAAGGCTCCGGCGAGGCCGGCGAGTGGCGCCATTCCACTCCTTTTGAGATCGTCCAGCCAGGCTGGCAGGGGTGCCGCGTCGCGGTCTTCGAGCATGGCGGCGAAGCGGCGGACCAGGTCGTGAGTGAACTTGAGTTCGGGGCAGTGTTCGAGGAGCCGGGGCAGGCGCTCGTTGATGTGCGGGCTGCGGCGGTGCGCACGGGGGAGTGGAGTGACCCCCGAAATTCCGACACCTGGACGCTGGATGTTTCGTCATCCAGGGGAAGTGATCCAAGGTGGCAAAGCG
>NZ_JBEOSI010000019.1:0-56285 GCF_040302845.1 Streptomyces sp. NPDC096323 | reverse complement strand
GGCGGTCGGTGTGGAGATATCGATCAACGAGATCTTCGACGCGCCCACCGTCGCGGAACTCGACCGGCTCCTGGACACGCTGAGCACCGAGGTCTCCTGATGATCGACGTCGCCGACCGGATGCGGAACCTGCAGGAGTCCTCGATCACCGCCATGACGGTGCGCTGCCGGGAACTCGGTGCCATCAACATCGCGCAGGGACTGTGCCAGGTTCCGCCGCCTCCTTCGCTGCTGGCGGAGGGCGCGCGGGATTTCGGGCACATCGGCCATTCGTACAGCGAGCCCGAGGGAATCGCGGTCTTTCGCGAGGCTGTCGCCGACAAGCTGAAGAAGTACAGCGGGCTCGGCGTCGATCCGGCGACTCAGATCGTCGCCACGGTCGGCGCGACCGGCGCCCTCATGGCCACGCTCACAGCGCTGCTCAACCCGGGGGACGGCGTCCTCCTGTTCGAACCCTTCTACGGCAACTATCCGACCGCGCTCGGGGTGCTGGGTCTGCGAGCGGAGCCGGTCCGGCTCTTCGGCCCGGGATTCGAGGTCACCGAACAAGCGCTGCGATCGGCTGTCACCGACCGCACCCGGGCGATGATCGTCTGCACGCCGAACAACCCGAGCGGGCGACGGCTCACCACGGCCGAACTCATGACGATCTCGGCCGTCGCGGAGGAGCACGATCTGCTCGTCATCACCGACGAGGTCTATGAGGACATCTACTTCGGCCCGACCCCGCACATCGCCCCGGCGACCGTCGGCGATCTCGGCAGGCGCACGGTGACGGTGTCGTCGCTGGGGAAATCGTTCAGTGTTCCCGGATGGCGGCTCGGTTACGCCTGCGGCCCGCAACGGCTGATGCACGCGGTCAGGGTCGCGGCCGAAGCGCTGGTGGTCTGCCCGCCCGCTCCGCTCCAGGAGCTCGGCGCGCGGGCACTGAGGCTGGGCGACGACTACTACCGCGGCCTGCGCGCGATGTACGACCGAAAGCGCCGAGTCCTGACGGAAGGCTTTGCCGCCGCCGGGTTGTCGCCCAACGAGCCGGACGGCTCCTACTTCCTGTTCGTCGACTGCTCGGAGCTGGGAGTGGCGACCGGGGTGGAAGCGACCGAAGTCCTGCTCCGGCGAAGCCTCGTCGGATCGGTGCCCGGCGAAGCGTTCTACCTGAATCCACCGGATCGTCCCTACATTCGCGTGTGCTTCTCCCTTCCTGACGAGGTCATAGCCGATGCCGCCGACAGGCTGGCGAGAGGGGTCTGACTCATGGCCGAGAACGTGAGTGAGCCGAACGCAGGGCGCGCGGTCCTGGTGACCGGGGCGGCCCGCGGTATCGGGTGGGCCATCGCGCAGCGGTTCGCGCAGGCCGGCGACCGGGTGGCGATCCTGGACCGGGTGCCGGGCGAGGCCGCCGGGAAACTGGTGGCCGGACTCGACGGCAGCGGGCACGTCGTCGTCGAGGCCGACCTGACCGACAGCGAGGCGGTACTCGCGGCAGTGGACGGGGCCGTCGCCCGGTTGGGCGGTCTGGACATCCTGGTGAACAACGCCGGCATTTTCACCGCGCACCCGATCACCGAGGTCGACTACGCGACCTGGCAGGAGCAGTGGCGCGCGACGCTGGGGGTCAACCTGGTCGGCGCGGCCAACGTGACCTGGTGCGCGGTCAGGCACATGAAGGAGCAGGGCCGTGGCGGGCGGATCGTCAACGTCTCGTCGCGGGGCGCGTTCCGGGGCGAGCCGGACGTGCCCGCGTACGGTGCCAGCAAGGCGGGTCTGAACTCCCTGACCCAGTCGCTGGCGCTGGCGCTGGCGCCGTACCGGATCGCGGTGTCCGCGGTGGCGCCCGGGTTCGTGGCCACCGATATGACCACGCAGTGGCTCAAGCCGCCGGGTGGCGACGAGATCAGGGCGCAGAGCCCGTTCGGCCGCGTCGCGGAGCCGGATGAGATCGCCGCCGGGGTGTTCTACCTGGCCTCCGCTCAGGCCGAGTGGGCCAGCGGCACCGTTCTCGACCTCAACGGCGCCTCCTATCTGCGCACCTGAGCCTGTGGTGGGGCGGCTGCCACCGCCCCACCACAGGCGTCAGCGGGGGGCATCAGGGGCGGGGTGCTGCTCCATGAGCGCGGCGATGTCCGCCACCGTCTCGAGCTCGATCAGTTCGTCGTCGGAGATGTCGATGCCGTGGTGCTGGCTGAGCACCAACGACAGCTCGACGACGGTGAGCGAGTCCACGCCCGCCTGTTCGAGTGTCGCGTCCGGTCGCACCCTGTCGGAATCCAGCAGCAGGACATCGACCATGATTGCCTTCAGCCGCTCGTACATTGCGTCCTCCGGTGTCCGGTGGCTCCGATGCCCTACGCATCGTGGAGTTCGAGGTGCGGCCAGGTCAGCGTCGTGGCGCCCCAGGTGAGGCCGCCTCCGAACGCGACGAGCAGCAGCCGGTGACCCGGTTCGATGCTCCCGTCGGCCGTCGCCTGGGCGAGCAGGACCGGAATCGAGGCGGCGGCGGTGTTGCCCACGTCGCGGATGTTCTGTGCCATCGCGTTCCGGCGCAGGCCGAGCCGCTGGGCCAGCGCCGCGCTGACGCGCGCGTTCGCCTGGTGGGTGACCACGCGGTCCACGTCGCCCAGCTGCCAGCCGGCCAGGTTCAGCGCCTCGGTCCCCGCGGCGCTCATCCTCTCGACCGACTGCCGGAACACTTCGCGTCCCCGCATCCGGAAGTACTGTGACCCGTCCTGGGGGGCCGGTCCGGAGAGCGGCTGCCGGGCGCCGCCGGCCCTGACCGTGATCAGCTCGCTGCGCTCGCCGTCGCTGCCCAGGACCAGCGGGCCGACCGCGCCCGGCTCGTCGGCCCGGCCGCGCCGCAGCACCACCGCACCGGCCCCGTCACCGAAGATCGGCAGGGTCGTCCGGTCGTCGGGGTCCAGGAGGGTGGAGAACGCCTCCGCGGCGATCACCAGGACGCGGTCGGCCAGCCCCGCCGCGATGAAGCCGGCCCCCGTCGCCAGGCCGTAGAGGAACCCGGTGCACACGGCGGAGACATCCAGGGCCGCGACAGCGCCCAGGCCGAGGCGTGAGGCCACCTCCGGCGCGGTCGCCGGGCAGCGCTGGTCCGGGGTGGTGGTCGCCAGCACGAGGGCGTCGATCTGTCCGCCGCCGGCGGACTTGAGGGCTGCCCGGCCCGCCCGGACCGCGAGGTCGGATGTCGCCTCGCCCGGCTCCACCCAGCGGCGCCGGGAGATCCCGGTGCGTTCCATGATCCAGTCTTCCGGCGTGTCCAGACGCGCGCCCAGCTCGGCGTTGGTGACGATCCGGTCCGGCAGCCGGTACCCGATCCCGCAGACCACCGCCCGGTCCGCGGCCCCGCCCGGGCCACCGGTCACGGCTCTTCCCCGAGTCCGGCGCCCCTCAGCGCCAGCGCGACGTCCATGATGAGGTCCTCCTGACCCGCGACCGCCTGGCGCCTGCCCAGTTCGAAGAAGACATCGCGCGGATCGACGCCTTCGCGCGCGGCGATGTCGAGCACCCGGGTCTTGAATCCGGAGAACACCCCGGCCAGACCGCTGATGACGGAGATCGAGTCGATGGTGGGCGGCGCGGGCATCAGTTCCCGTTCGGCGATGTCCGCAGCGTCCAGGAGCCCGTAGAGGTCGATGCCGGTTTGGTACCCGAGCCGTTCCAGCACCGGGACCAGCACCTCCAGCTGGGTGTTGCCCGCGCCGGCCCCGAAACCCCTCGCGCACGCGTCCAGGATGTCGGCTCCCGCGTCGGCTGCCGCGACGGAGTTCGCCACGGCCATGCCCAGATTGTTGTGGCCGTGGAATATCACCGGTACGTCGACGGCGTCGCGGATGGCCCGGATGCGCTCGGTGACGTCGCCCGGGAGGTAGTGGCCGGCGGAGTCGAGGATGCCCACCCCGGTGGCGCCGTAGCCGACCATGCGCGCGCACTCCTCGGCGAGCTGGTCCGGGGTCGCCATGTGGCTCATCAGGAGGACGCCGTGCGCCTGGACACCCTCATCGCGCAGGAAGCCGAGGTGCCGTTCGGCGAGGGTCGACTCGGTGCAGTGCGTACCGATGCGGACCAGGTCGACGTCGTGCGCGAGGGCGTTCTTGATGTCCTGGACCGTGCCCCAGCCCGGAAGGAGGAAGACACCCAGTTTGCTGTTCGTCAGGGCTTCCCTGGTGATCGACAGCATCTCGTCGTCGTCGAGCTTGGCGAGGCCGACCTGAAGAGAGGAGGCGCCCAGCCCGTTGCCGTGGCCGACCTCGACCACCGGAACGCGCGCGGCGTCCGCCGCCCTGGCGTACGCGCGCAGCTGGTCCGCGCCCAGGCGGTGGCGGACGGCGTGGTGGCCGTCGCGCAGACTCGGGTCGTGGATCTGGATCGGCTTGCCCGGGGTCTCCGGTTTCGTCGCCTCGGTCATGATTTCCCCACGCCTGCCATCGGGAGCCGTTCCGCCGCGTAGCTCTCCGCGACAAGGATCGCGGCGGAATTGATGATGTCGAGATTCCCGGCGTACCGCGGGATGCGGTCCCCGGACGACGTGACCTCGACGGAGATGAACGCCTTGCCGTCATTCACGGTGCACGCGTTCACCGTGAAGCCTCCGGCGTAGGAGCGGACTTCGTCCGCGGCTCCTGCCACCAGCGAGGACACCGATTCGGTGGTGAGGTCCGGGCCCAGCAGGGACATCGCGACCCGGAAGGTCGCCGGTGGCCGGGCGGGGCTGATGTTGAGCATCACCTTGACGTTCCTGACACCGGTGAAGCTGCGGATCGCTTCCTGCGTGGTCTCGACGTACTCGTCGAGGTTCATGCGCGTCCCGCGTCCGATGCTCCGGGTGGCACACGTCGTCACCACCTCGATGTAGTCGATCCGGTGGGCCTGCGCTATCGCGTGCAGGACCGGCACCGACGCCTGCCCGCCGCAGCTCACCATGCTCAGGTCACGATGGGCGTGGATGTCCGCCGGGTTGACGGTCGGGATGATCATCCGCCCGCTCCGGCTGGGTGTCAGGTCGATCAGTGTCGTGCCCAGCGGCAGGAGTTTGTCCACGTGCTCGGCGTGGGCGGCCGCGCTGGTGGCGTCGAAGACCAGGTCGAAGGGGTGCTCGGCGTCCACCAGTGCCTGCACTCCCCCGGCTGAGACCGGCACGCCCTGCGCCGCCGTCCGCCGCAGTCCCGGAGCGGCTTCGTCGCGGCCCACGACCAGCCCCAGGTCGAGCAGGCCGGACCGGATGGTCTTGGCCACCAGGTCGATGCCGATGAGGCCGGTGCCGAGCACCGCCACGGACAGCCTGCCGGCCGCTGCCCGGGAGCCGTTGTAGGTCATTCGTCGCTCCTGACGCGAGAGGACATCTCAGTCGCGGGCGCGCTTGTACGCCAGCGTGACGCCGTCGAAGATGGGAAGCATGCTCAGCTCGACTCGCTCGTCCTCGAGCAGCGTGGAGTTCAGCGCACGCATGGAGTCGGTCTCCGGGTCGCTGAAGTCCGGTCGCGCGACGTTGCCGGCCAGAAGGACGTTGTCGATCACCATCAGACCGCCTGGCCGCAACAGCTCGAGGCAGCGCTCGAAGTAGAGCGGGTAGCCCTCCTTGTCGGCGTCGATGAAGGCGAAGTCGACGGTTCCGGCCGCGCCTTCGGCCAGCAGCATGTCCAGGGTCTGGACCGCTGGGCGCAGTTCGAGGCGGATACGGTCGGCGACGCCGGCCCTCTCCCAGAACGGGCGCCCGATCTCGGCCCACTCCTCGTTGAAGTCGAGCGCGATGAGCCGGCCGTCCGGGGGGAGCGCGCGGGCCATGCAGAGCGTGCTGTAGCCGGTGAACACCCCGACCTCGACGACGGTTCTGGCCGACATCAGCCCGACGAGGAAGCCGAGAAGCTGCCCCTGTTCGGGGGAGGCCGACATGTTGTGTTCGAACACCTGCGAGGTGGTCGCCGCCCGCAACTCGCGTGCGATGTCGTCCTCGCGGAGCGACACGTCCTGCACGTACCGCTGGATCTCGTCGTCTAGCACCAAATGAACGAGCACCGGTTCCTCCTCGTGGCACCGATGGGGGACGGGCGGCATTCATCGTGCCAGGAAAGAACAGCGACAACGTCTCCGAAGTTGCGCATCGGAACAAGCGGAATCGGTGTATAGCAAGCGCGGAGGCGATCGGGTCCGGCGCCTTGGGCATGGTTATGAAGAAAAGCGGGTCTCGTACGGCGCATGTTCCTTCATGACGACAGCCGCTTCATGACGACAGCCGAATACACAGAGCTATGCGGAGAGTGGCATATGACAGCCTTTTCTATTCCCGCCCGGTTCGCCGAGCAGGTGGCCAGGACGCCGCATGCGACAGCCGTGTCCGAGGCTGTGACGGGGAGCGCTCTGACTTATCAGGAGTTGGACCAGCAGGCCAACCGGCTTGCGCGTCGTCTGATCACGCTCGGGGTCGGCCGCGAGGACCGCGTCGGGGTTCTGATGACGCGGTCCGCCGATCTGGTGGTCGCGCTCCTGGCGATCCTGAAGGCCGGCGGGGTCTACGTGCCGGTCCACGAAGCGGACCCCGCCGACCGGCGGCAGTGGATCGTGGACAGCGCCCGTCCCGTGCTGCTGCTGGTGGACGACGCGATGCGCCTGGCCGGCGTTCCCGGCCGCGTGCCGGTTCTCGCGATGCGCGACCCGGAGACCGCCGCTCAGGCCGTCGAGGATCCGCAGGTTCCGGTCCTTCCCGATCAGTTGGCCTATGTGATCCACACGTCGGGTTCCACCGGCCGGCCCAAGGGCGTCGCGGTGACGCAGCGGGAAGTGGTACGGCTGCTGCTGGATCCGCAGTGGGACGCCGAACGGCACGCGCGGGTGCTGCAGTTGGCGCCGTACGCCTTCGACGTGTCCGCGTACGAGATCTGGATGCCGCTGCTGCACGGCGGCCAGGTGGTCGTCGCGCCTCCTGGCCGGCTGGAGCCCTCGGTCCTGCGTGAGCTGATCACGAAGTACGAGATCACCGGGCTCCACATGACCGCCGGTCTGTTCCGGGTGTTCGCCGAGGAGGCCCCGGCGACGTTGGCCGGTGTGCGTGAAGTGCTCACCGGCGGCGACGTGATCTCGCCGGTGGCCGTCCGCCGGGTACTCGACGCCTGCCCCGGCATCGTGGTCCGGGCGCTGTACGGCGCGACGGAGGGCAGCGTGTTCTCGGCGCACTACGCGATGACCCGCGACACGGAGCTCGGCAACACCGTGCCGGTCGGCGACGTCTTCACCGGGATCAGCATCCGCGTCCTGGACGCGGGCCTCGTACCGGCTCCGGACGGTGCCATCGGCGAGATCTACCTGGCGGGCGAGGGCGTCGCCCGCGGCTACCAGGGCCAGGCGGGCCTGACCGCCGAGCGGTTCGTGGCCGATCCGTTCGGCCTGCCGGGGTCTCGTATGTACCGGACCGGTGACATGGCCCGCCGGACCGCCGAGGGCACGGTCGAGTTCGTCGGCCGGGAAGACAGCCAGGTGAAGATCCTCGGCTTCCTGGTCGATCTGGCCGAGGTGGAGGCGGCGCTGGCCGACCATCCGGGGCTGACGCAAGTCGTGGTCCTGGCACGCGAGAGCGAGGACGGGACCAAGCAACTGGTCTGCTACGTCGTGGACGGGACGGGCACGCTCGACCTCGCGGCGGTACGCGCCCACGCCCGCACCAAGCTGCCCGGCTACATGACACCGAAGGCGTTCGTCCGGCTCGACGCACTGCCGCTGACCGCCAACGGCAAGCTGGACCGCGAGGCGATGCCGGCACCGGACTTCGACCAGGTCGTCGCCTCGCGGGCACCGCAGACGCCGCTCCAGCAGGAGCTGTGCGCGATGTTCAGCTCCCTGCTCAAGGTGCCCGAGGTGGGGATCGACGACAGCTTCTTCGACCTGGGCGGCCAGTCGCTGCAGGCGATCCGGCTGTGCAACCGGATCGGCGCCGCGGTCGGCGTCGGAGTCTCGGTGAACAAGCTGTTCGACCACCCGACCGTGGCCGAGCTGGCGGCGTACATCGACAGCAAGCAGGCCGCGCACTCGGCTCCGGCGGCGCCCTGATGACGGGAGCGACCCGGCCGCTGACCGGCGCCGAATACCTCGAGAGCCTCCGTGACGACCGCGCGGTCTACATCTACGGCGAACGGGTTCCCGACGTCACCCGGCATCCGGCGTTCCGCAACCCGGCCCGGATGATCGCCCGGCTCTACGACGCGCTGCACGATCCGGAACAGCGGGACGTGCTCACCACCGCGACCGACGCCGGCGGCCCCGGAGGCTACACCCACCGGTTCTTCACCACGCCGCACAGCGCGGCCGACCTGGTCGCCGACCAGCAGGCCATCGCGGCGTGGTCCAGGCTGACCTACGGCTGGATGGGACGCAGCCCGGACTACAAGGCCTCGCTGCTCGGCACGCTCGGCGCGAACGCGGACTTCTACAACCCCTTCGCCGACAACGCACGGCGCTGGTACCGGGAGTCGCAGGAGAAGGTCCTGTACTGGAACCACGCCATCGTGAACCCGCCGGTGGACCGGCATCGGCCACCGGACGAGGTCGGTGACGTGTTCGTGCACGTCGAACGGGAGACCGACAGCGGCGTGATCGTGAG
The DNA here is from genome assembly GCF_040302845.1 of Streptomyces sp. NPDC096323. NCBI lineage: Bacteria > Bacillati > Actinomycetota > Actinomycetes > Kitasatosporales > Streptomycetaceae > Streptomyces > Streptomyces sp. NPDC096323. Next base: position 47,686 of record NZ_JBEOSI010000019.1, on the reverse strand, counting down.
CGGGGCGAAGGTCGTCGCGACGAACTCCGCGCTCACGCACTACAACTTCGTCACCCACACCGGCCTGCCGGTCAAGGACCGCAGGTTCGCCATCGCGGCCACTGTGCCGATGAACGCGCCCGGGCTGAAGCTGATCTGCCGTCAGTCGTACTCCGCCGCGGCGGAGGCGACCGGCAGTCCGTTCGACTACCCGTTGTCTTCCCGGCTGGACGAGAACGACTCCATCCTGGTCCTGGACAAGGTACTGATCCCGTGGGAGAACGTGTTCATCTACGGGGACGTCAACAAGGTCGGCATGTTCAGCGGGCACTCCGGGTTCGTCGAGCGGGCCATGTTCCACGGCAGCACACGGCTCGCGGTGAAGCTTGAGTTCATGGCCGGCCTGCTGGCCAAGGCCCTGGACATCACCGGAGCCGCGGACTTCCACGGCGTGCAGGCGAGGCTGGGCGAGGTGCTCGCGTGGCGGAACCTGTTCTGGGGGCTGTCCGACGCCGCGGCGCGCAACCCGGTCCAGTGGCGGGACGGCGCGGTGCTGCCGAACCCCGACTACATCATGGCGTACCGGTGGTTCTCCCAGGTCGGCTACAACCGGGTCCGGGAGATCGTGCTGCAGGACGTCGCGAGCGGTCTGATCTACCTGCCCTCCGGCGCGCAGGACTTCCGGAACGAGGAGATCCGGCCGTACCTGGACACCTACCTGCGCGGTTCGCACGGCGTCGACTCCGTCGAGCGGGTCAAGGTGATGAAGCTGCTCTGGGACACGATCGGCACGGAGTTCGGCGGCCGGCACGACCTCTACGAGCGCAACTACTCCGGCAACCACGAGAACACCAGGATCGAGTTGCTGCGCGGCCAGATCGGCAGCGGGCAGATGGACGGGTACCGGGCGTTCGTCGATCGCTGCCTGTCCGAATACGACCTCGACGGCTGGCTGGCACCCGACCTCGCGCGGGAGTAGGTCCTCCCCGCGGGGCCGGGTGGCCGCCGTGGGCGGCCACCCGGCCCCGCGGGCGACAGCGGACCGGGCCACGACCGGGCCCGGAACCGCTGCCTCTCATGCCCGCCGGGTCTTCAGAGACGGCCCACAGGTTCGCGTGCGCTCGTGGAACTGTCCTGGGAGCCGGTCACCGGGGCAGTCGCGGCCTCGGCGTGCAACGGGACACCGAACGCCTCCTTGACCGCCCGCCTCTCCTTCCAGAGGTGGTAGACGGCGAACCCGAGGATGACCGTGCCCACGGCGTTGGCCACGAAGTGCCACCAGACCCGGTACGTCACCAGTGCCGGGCCCGGCTCGATGGCACCGAACCAGGTGGACAGACCGATGGCCCGGCTCGCGCCCATCATCACCGAAGCGGTCAGCACGATGTGCTCGAGGCCGTGGATGCTCTGCATCAAGACACCCATCCTGGCCCACTTGCGCGCCTTCAGCTCTCCGGCCACCCGGTAGGTGATCTGCGCGACGCCGACCAGTCCGGCCAGGAAGATGAAGTTCCCGGTCAGGTGCAGGATCTCCATTCCGAGGGCGGGCTTGCCGGGGTCGATCTGGCCCATCCCCCGGGCGAAGCTGTCCGCCCAGGGAGTCATCCACGCGGGAGAGTACGGGTTGGCGATCCAGTAGCCGGCCTGGGTGACATGTTCCTGGAAGTGGCCGATCTGGCCCACCACGCCGACACCGATGAGCCCTACGGCGAACTTGTACATCCACGGCTTCACCGATCTGCGGTTTCCGACCGCGAGCACGGCGACGGCGGCCCACATCGCGACGGCCCAGCCGATGAAGAGAACAGCGCCCAGAGTGTCCACCGCCGAGGCGGTGGATTCCATCCCAGGCATACCGGAGTGATCCATACAGAGTTCCTTCCTGGTTGTCTCTCAACTGAGGAGATCTCAGGGGTGGCAGAAGCGGTTGCCGGGGCTCGGCGGTGCACATGGTGCGGCCGTCGGGGCCGGCAGCCCTGCGCACCGGGACCCGGGGCCGCCGGAAAACCTCCGGTCCGCCGCGGGAGGGAACGGTGCCGGCCTTTACACTTCCTGCACCACACTGCTCCAGGGCCGCCCGGTCTGCTTCTTCCGGATTGCTGACGTGCCCGTGGTCACCGGGTCGCTTGCGGACCCCCGGGTGGCACGGTTTCACCGGCCGGAGGCGGGGCGGTGAGGTCAGGGGCGTTGCGGGTGAGCCGGTCGAGCAGCGGCGCGGTTGCGGCGGTGGAGACGATGGCCATGAGGACCATGATCGTGAACATGTTCGCGGAGATGACGCCGAGTTGGAGGCCGATGCCCAGGACGACGATCTCGGTGATTCCGCGGCAGTTCATCAGGGTGCCCATGAGTGCCGACCATCGCCAGTCGCAGCCGGCGAGCCGGGCCGCTCCGGCCGCGCCGAGCCACTTGCCGGTGACGGCGACGGCCAGAACGAGGGCGGCCCAGCCCCACTGGCCGCTGGGAAGAGCGGCGAGGTCCGTGCGCAGACCGATGTCGACGAAGAACAGCGGCAGCAGCACCGGCACGACCACGGCCTGAAGACGGGCCGCGCTGCGTTCGACGGCCGGGACCCCGCGCGGCAGGGTCGCGCCGACCAGGAACGCGCCGATCGCGGGGTGGACTCCGATCCGGTCGGTGGCCCACGCGGCCAGCAGCAGCCCGGAGACCAGCAGCACCGTCACCAGCTCGTCGGATGTGCGGGCGGCGCGCTCCAGGGCCCGTTTCACGAGACGGCGCCCGGCCACGAGTGCGACGGTGAGCGTGGTGGCCAGGGCGAGGGCGAGGAGAGCCTCCACCGGGGAGCCGGCTGTGGCCAGGGAGGTGACCGCGATGAGCAGGCACCAGGCGAGCGCGTCGTCGACGGCGGCGCACGCGAGCGCGAAGGTGCCCAGGCGGGTGGTGGCCAGGCCCTTGTCGGTGAGGATCCGCGCGAGGACGGGGAAGGCCGTGATGGACATCGCGGTGGCGATGAACAGGACGAAGGACAGGCGCCGCACTCCGGGCGGCGCGAAGGCCGGGTACATCGCCAGTGCGAGGACGGCGCCGAGCGCCAGAGGCAGCACCATGCTGCCGGTCGCGACAAAGGCGACGGCGCGGCGGCCGGCGCGCAGGGAGCGCAGGTCGAGTTCGAGGCCGATGAGGAAGAGGAAGACGAGCAGGGCGAGGTTGCCGAGTACGGAGGTGTAGGGCAGGACGGCCGGCGGCAGCAGGAGGTGCTGGACGCCGGGTGCGAGCCAGCCGAGGAGGGAGGGGCCGAGGAGGATGCCGGTGGCCATCTCTCCGATGACGGGTGGCTGGCCGAGACGGCGGGCGGCCCAGCCGCCGGCCTGGCAGGCCAGCACCACGGCGGGGACGGCGATGAGGACGAGCGGGAGAGGGCTGGACATGGCAGGGCTCCTCCGGGAACAGCCCCGGGACGTGTCCGGAGGATGTGCGTGGAGCAGCCCGCGGCTCTGGTGCTTCCCCGCGTTCTCGGCTTCGCTCGAGCGGGGGAGGTCCCACTTCTCGGCGGTCGGGCCGAGTGCCCGCGTACGGGGCGTACGCGGGCACTCGGCCGGACCGCCAAGGTGTGTGCCAGGCGTCGCGGGCCGGGCGGGACTTTCCGGATACAGCCTCAGGGCATGGCAGGCGTGGGCGGGCGGTTCGGCCCCGGGTGTGGGAGCCGGGCGCGGGCACGCCGGTGCGGGTGGGCGGGGGTCGGGTATCGGTCAGGCGGCCTGCACGGACATCCGCAGGCCGCCGCGCACCCGGAGCGAGAGCATCGGCTCGGGCACCACGGGCGCGCCTTTGGGCAGCACCAGGCGCAGTTCACGCATGACCATCGCGATCACGAAGACCGCCTCCATCATCCCGAGGTGGTTTCCCACGCAGAACCGCGGTCCGGCGCCGAAGGGGATGTAGGCGTAGCGGGGACGCTGGGCGCGCCGCTGCCGGCCGAAGCGTTCCGGATCGAAGCGCTCGGGGTGCTCCCAGAAGTCGGGATGACGGTGCAGCGTGTAGGGGCACACGACTACGTCGGCACCGGCCGGGATGTCGTAACCGGCGATGACGTCAGGGCCCTGCGCGATCCGGGAGAGCATCCACACCGGCGGGTAGAGCCGCATGGTCTCCTCCACGACCATCGTCGTGTACGTCAGCCGCTGCAGGTCGCCGAACTCCGGCAGCCGGTCGCCGAGCACGCTTCGGGCCTCGTCGCGCAGCCGTTCGGCCACCTCGGGGTTCTGGTCGATGAGATGGAAGGCCCAGCTGAGGGTGCTGGCCGTGGTCTCGTGGCCGGCCAGCAGCAAGGTGACCAGTTCGTCGCGCAGTCTGCGCCGCGCCACCCGGGGGTCGTGTTCGGCGTGCACGGATTCGAGCAGCCGGGAGAGCACGTCGTCCGTGTCTCCGCCGGCGCGCGAGGCGCGGTGCGCCGCCAGCTGTTCGGTCACCTTCTGCAGCCGGGCGCGGGCGGCGCGGAAGCGGAGTTGCTGGGGCAGTGGCAGGAACTGCGGGACCGCCCCGAGGGTGACGACCTCGAACATCGCCTGGTCCTGTACGGCCTCGAAGTCGTGGCCGAGCGAGGCGTGATCGCTGAGGTCCTCGTCGAGCAGGGTGCGCCCGAGGACTCCCAGGGTCAGCTCGGTCATCTCGGCGGTGACGTCGACCGGCCCGGTCCCGGTTCTGGCGCGCAGCCGGCCGACCATCCGCGCCGCCTCCTCGGCCACGACCGTGGCCTGGGCCGCGATCCGCTTGGCCTGGAAGGCGGGCTGGATCACCCTGCGCTGTTCCCGCCACAGCTCGCCCTCGCTGGTCAGCAGTCCGTCGCCGAGCGCCCGGCGGGCCTGGTGCAGGCCGATGCCCTTGTGGTAGTTCGCCGGGTTGTCGGCGAGCACGTACTTGGCGTAGTCGGGGTGGTTGAAGAAGTAGAGCGTCTTGGGGCCGATCGCCACCCGCACGGCATCGCCGTAGCCGTCCGCGGCCGTGCGCATGAGCGCGAGCCGGTCGCGCAGCAGCATGTTGAGCAGCTTGAAGGTGGCGAGGCGGGAGGGGCCGGGCGGGCGCCGCCGGGTTCCGGCCGCTCGGGCCTGGGTGGCGGTCACTCTGCCCGGTCCCCCGCACCGGCGGCGAGCCGCTCGGCGATCCGGCAGCGCCAGACCTCGTAGGCCGGTGTGCCCGCGTTTGCGGAGGAGGGAGCGGGCCGGGCCTCCTGGCAGACGTTCACGGCCTGCTCGGGGGTGATGCCGCACAGCACTTCGGTGGCCAGCTCGGTGTGTTCGTTGCCCAGCCCTGCCTCGAGGCGGGCGGTGGCCGCGAACGCGGATCCCTGGGCGACCCACTGCCGGTGCTTGGCGGCCCGCTCCGAAAACAGCTGCAGTTCCGCCTTGCCGACGCCTCCGGCGTACGTGGCGGCCAGTGCGGCCCCCGCGTACAGGTCGGCGTGCCGTTCCTCGGAGAACGCATCGAGCAGTGCGGTGATCCGCTCGACGTCCGTCCCGCCGACGAACCATATGGCGCGGCCGATCCCCTGGTCGATGACCCTGTTGTCGTAGGGGGACCGCTTGGCGCCGGGCCAGGCGAAGCCGGGGTCCTGGTACTGCCCGTGCACGTAGGTGTCGGTGCGGAAGTACGCCTGGTGGAAGCCGTAGCCGTCGAGCACGAGCCAGCGCAGCAGCGGGTCGGCGGTGTACATCCGGGACCAGCGGAACCGGGGCACCCGGGCCATGGCCCAGCCCACTCCCACATAGGCCATGTACGTGTGTTTCGAGGCCTTGCCGGCCAGGAAGCGCTCCACGTGCCGGCTGCCGCCGATCGGCAGCCCGTCGCGCACCGCCATCCCCATCGCGGCGCCCTCGTACGCGAACCCTCTGAACTCCGGCGGTACGGTCTCGAGCCGGACCTCGGCATCCGCGGTCGAGGAGGCCGCGGCAGCGTAGGAGTAGCCGGTCAGGAAGGACTCGCCGACCGTTTCGAGCCGTTGGCGTGCCTCGGGACTCTTCACGTGGAATCCGCGGGTGGACAGCTTCGTCTCGTTCATGCTCGGGGTCAGCAGGCGGCTGCGGAGCCGGCCGAACTGATTCGCCATTTCTACTCCTCGTGGGAAGGGGCGACGACCGCGCTCAGCAGCTGCGCGCGGATGTTCCGGCGCCACAGCTCGTACTGCGGTACGGGGTCGGTGCCGGTGTGCTCGGCCTCGGTGCGGTCAGCCAGGTCGACGGCCTCCTCGATGCCCCGTCCGGTCAGCTCGAGCGCGGCCGTGAGCGTGTGCTGGGGCACGAACTGCGCGTAGTGCCTGGCCTTGACCGCGAAGACCGCGCCGACCCCGAGGTCCGCGGCGTAGCCGGCGCGGGCGGCCGTGTCCCGCAGGCCGCCGAGCTCCTTGGCCGTCGCGCCGCCCGCGAAGGTCGCGGCGAGACCGACGCCGCTCCACAGGTCGGCCCGCCGGTCCTCGGTGAAACGCTCCACGGCCGCGGCCACCGCGGGGGGCCGGCCGCCGTGGATGAACCACAGCGCACGTCCGATCCCCTGGTCCACGGCTCGCGGGAAGTACCCGGGATGCCCGTCCCAGGGATACGGGGCGGGCCGGTACTGCCTGTCGACCCACCGTGCCGTGTCGAAGTACGCGCGGTCGAAGCCGTATCCGTCGACGGCCAGCCAGCTCATCGTGGGGTGGAAGGGGATGTCGCTGAGATCGGGCAGCACGTTGCGCCACAGCGGACGAGGCAGCCGCGCCATGGCGAAGCCGATTCCGATGTAGGCCAGGAAGAAGTGCGGCCGGCCGGAGCCGAGAATCAGCTCCCTGGTCCGGTGTCCGCGTACCGCATCGCGCACGGTGAACGCCATGGCGGCCCCCTCGTACGCGAATCCCCGCATCTCGGGTTCGACCATCGCCAGCCGCTGTTCGACCTCCGCGATCCCGCGGTTCTCGATGCCCCATTCGAAGCCGACGACGACCGACTGGGGAATCATCTCCAGCCGGGCCGTGGCCGGAGTCGGTGTGACGGGGAACTTCCGGCCGGCGAAACCGACCGAGTGCAGCGAAGGGGCGAGCACAAGCCTGCGCAGCGCGCCGAGTGGTGTGGCCATCTGGCAACTCTCCCTTGGCTGTCGGTCTCCACGGTCCGGTCGGGGCCGGCCGGTTCCGCCTCGGACACCTCTGTCAGGCATCATCGCCACCGTCCCGGCGGGCCGGCCACTTCCGGAGTGCGGCGTCGCCGCCGCGCCGGGAAGGGTCCGGCGCCGCACGCGGCAGCGTCCCCGGCCGTGTCCCACCGGCCGGGAACAGTGAACGTCAGGCGGAGACCCGGTGGAAGCCCCCGCCGAAGTACAGCAGCGGGTCATCGCTCTCCGCGCGCCCGATGTCGAGCACCGAGCCCAGGAAGATGGAGTGGTCGCCGCCGTCGTGGACCGCCGCGAGACTGCATTCCAGCCATGCCTGCGCACCGGCCAGGACCGGGGCTCCGGTGTGCTGTCCCGGTGTGGCGTCGACCGTCTCGAACTCACGGGAACCCCGTGGCCGGCTCCGGTCCGCGAAGTACTTGGCCACGTCCTGCTGATCGCCTGCGAGGATCGAGACCGCGAACGTCTTCTCCGTCAGGATCGCGTCGTGGAGGGCTGCCGTGCGCTTCACGCACACCAGGATCAGTGGTGGTTCGAGCGAGACGGAGGTGAAGGAGTTCGCGGTCATGCCCTGCGGGGTGTCCCGGCCCGTGGTGAGGATGGTGACCCCCGTGGCGAAGCGTCCCAGGACACCGCGCAGTTCGCCGCGTACGCGGTCCGGTGGCGGGTCGGCTGCGGGCAGGGGGCCGTGGTGCATGGTCAGCCGGTCGACGGCGGTCATGTCCCGGCTCCGCTCGTCGTATCGATGAGCTGTCCGTGCTGCCCCGCCGCGAAGGGCGCCAGTGCGTTGCGCAGCGCCTGGGGCACCCTGGCCGGCCGGGTTTGCGTGTTCGGGCCGCGCATGCACGCGATCCGTTGCTGTCCCCGGGCCACGAGGTCTTCGGTTCCGTCCTGTCGCACGCGGGCGTAGTCGAAACTGAAGGCCACCTGGGTCTGGGTCAGGTCGTCGAGGCGCATACGGATGGACAGCTCGTCGAACGCTGTGATCTCCGCGAAGAACTCGCAGTCGACCTTGAGGGTGAACAGCTTCAGGTCGTCCTGGATGTCCGCGAGGACTTCGGGCGCGTGGTCCCGCAGGAACATCTCACGGCACCGGCCCTGCCATCGGAGGTAGTGGGCGTAGTAGACGTTGCCGACCAGGTTGGTCTCCTCGAAACCGACCAGGTGGCGGTATTCGTAGTACGGCTGCATCGTCAGTCGTTCCTCTCCACGGTCTGTGCCATGAGCGCGAAGACAACGGGCTCGCCGACCCCTTCCAGGTATGTCGGGAAGGTCGCGATCGTGGCCGTGCCCGAGCGCAGCACCACCCAGTGCTTGTCCGCCCCGGGTGTGCTGTCGACCGTGAGTGCGCTCAGAGCGCGGCCGTTCTTGCGCAGGCACTCGGCCGCGCTCCACACCCTGGTGGCCGCGACCGACAGCTCTTCGTCGTGTTCGCTCGCGATCAGCCGGGCCAGGGAGGCGCCCTCCGGTCCCAGCATCCCCTCCCATTCGTCGGGGGAACGGGGCCCGGCCGGCTGGACGTCGCAGGCCACCGGCGCCTCGCCGGTCACTACGAAGGTCACCCCTGCACCGTGCGAGGCGGAAATCTGCGGCCCGCCGGCGACCTCGGGCCTGCCGTCGGGACGATAGGCCACCACCGTCCGGCGGCCCAGGGCCCAGCCGGCGGCTTCCGCCGTGAGCGTGCGGCGCCCGGCCAGTCCTGTCGCGGGTGCGTCGCCGTCGGGCCGCACGACGCAGCGCACGGCCTCGGGCAGGAGCCGTCCGGCGCGCCGTTCCAGGTACGGGCCGAGCAGAGCGGGTTGCCAGGGCCCGGTTCCGTCCTGCTTGCGGACGGCCTGCAGGACCAGCCCCTCCCAGCGCTCGACGAGCGTGCCCTGCTCGTCGCGGACGTCGAGGTTGTAGACGTAGGTGTCCCCGGTGCGCGAGCGTTCCCGTGCGTGCAGCGTCACCTGCTTCCCGCCGCGGGCGGCGGTGGGATCCATCAGGTGGAGGCGTTCGACGCTCACGGGGAGCAGTGTGGCGTCCGGCACGCAGCACTGGATCGAGTGCATCAGGGCGTCCCGCGTCCCGGGGTCGGCGAGTACGAGATCGGCGGGCAGGTGCCGCGCGAACCAGGGGGCCGTGGCCACGTCCGAGATCTCGGCGACACACTCGCGGGCGGCCAGCTGCCGGTAGCCGGCGAGGCGTTGGAAGCGCGCCCCCTGGAAGAGGACCGGTCCGTAGAGGTCTTGGGCGGGGTCCAGCGCGATGCGCGGTGCGTCGTCGGGGACGGGTGCGGGCCCGGTGTCCTGCGGTTCCGGGCAGTCGTAGCGGAGCGTGGCGCGGAAGTGGTCGGCCTGGAAGCCGGTCTCGCTGCTGCGGATGACGGCTTTCACGGCCCCGGTGCTTACGGCCAGCACCGCGACCCTGATGGTCGTCTGCCCGTTTGGCGGTATGACGATCGGACGCAGGAACTCCACGTCCTCAAGCGTCGGTGCGCCCTCGAACCCGGTGAGGGCCGTGGCCGCCTGGGCCATGGCCTCCATGCCGAGGACCGCGGGGAACAGCAGGTCGCCGTCGAGTTCGTGGTCGGCCAGGTAGGGGTCGCCCGAGGCGCTCAGCTCGGAGTCGACGACCAGTTCGATGCCCGGGTAGTGGGCTTGCGGGCGGTCGACGAAGCGCAGCAGCGGGAGGTCGGCGGTCTGCAGGGTCAGTGTGGGCAGGCCGCCGGCACGCCCCATGACGACCAGGGCGGACGGTGTCTGCGGCTCGGCGAGCAACTGCTTGAGCATGGCGACGCCGTCCTGGGTGGGGATCGGCTCGATCCCTTCCCTGACCAGCGACTCCAGTACGCCGAGCCGCTCGCCCATTCCGGCCCCGGACCAGACGGACCACTCCAGGGCGATGCAGCGGCAGGCGGGGTAGTCGTCCTGGACGCGCTGGGTCAGTTCGGTGAGCCAGTCGTTGGCGGTGGCGTAGTCCCCCTCGCCGCGCAGGCCGGCCCGGCCGATGATGCTGCCGAACGTCAGGAGGAGACGCAGGCCGGCCGGATCCACCGCGGTGAGCACGTTCTCCAGTCCGGTGATCTTCGTGGCGAGGGTGCGGCGGAACGACGCCTCGTCGAGGCTGGCGAGGGTGTGCGGTTCGTTGCGGCCCGCGCCGTGGAGCACGGCGGTGACCGGCCCGAGTGCGGCGCGGATCTCTTCCACCGCCGCCTTGACCTCGTCGCCGGAGGTGACGTCGGCGCTCACGTAGCGGAAGTTGACACCGGCCGCGGTCATACGGCGGAGGTTGGCCCGCAGTTCCGGATCGGTGGCCGGGTCGGAGCGGCCGAGCAGGCCGATACCGGCTCCGGTGTCCGTGGCGAGGGCGAGGGCGCATTCGGCGGTGATGCCCTTGCCCCCGCCGGTCACCAGCAGGACGTCCCCGGTGCCCAGCGCCTGCTGCGTCCCGGACTCCGCGCGCTCGTCGGCCGGGGAGGCAAGTGGCAGCGCGCGGAGCACGGGCACGGTGCGGCGGTCGTCCGCCCCGTAGCGGACCTCGCTGAATCCACTGGTCGCCGAGACGTCGGTGACGATGCGGGCGCTCAGTTCGCGTGCGCGTTGTGCCGGCATCGCGTCCGGCAGTGGCAGGGTGAGCACCGTGGTCGTGATGCCCGGTGCCTCCAGGTGCAGGGTCTTGGCCAGGCCCGCCGCGCCCCGCCGGTCGCCGACGGCGACGAACCGGGTGGCGCCGGTGCGGGAGAGCGCGGCGCGAACGGCGGCGATCATGAGTGCCGTGTGGTTCTCGTCGCAGTGCCTGGGCAGGCACAGCAGCACGCCGCCGCCGAGCCCCGCGCTGTTGAGCGCTTCGTGGAGCGCGGGTGCGAGCGGGTGCCGTTGGGGTGCGAACAGCTCCCAGTCCCCGTCACCGGCCAACTCGGGTGCGGTCGCCGGGCCCGGCTCGGCCGGCACCAGGTCGATGGCGAAGGCCCGTACCCAGGGGGCCACTCCGTGGGGCACCTGGGGCTGTGCCGCATCGTCCTTGTCCCTCTCGCCCAGGCCGTCCAGCAGTTCCGCGAGTTCGGCCAGTGTGGAGGTGGCGAACGCCGTGGTCACCATGGGTGCGGTGATGCCGAGTTCCTGGGCGGCGCGGTTCATGATCTGCGTCACGGTGATGGAGCTCAGATGCAGCTCGTCCAGTGGGTTGCTGTGCGGGTTGACCGCCTCCAGGGGCAGTTCGGCACGCTCCGCGGCCAGGCGCAGGACCACCGGGAGGCTGGCGCCGCCCCCGGCCCCGGTGCCTGCCGTGGTCTCGTCGGCCGGAGCGGGGGCAGGCGGTGCGTCCACGCGCACGTCGGCGAGGGGCAGATCGATCTCGGGAGTCGACTCGCACGGGCTGGCGAAGAAGCTGAATTCCTTGTCCAGGGGCAGCGGCCGGGTGAAACGGTCCCGGAACAGCTCTGCATGCCGCAGGCGGGCGCCGAGGGCATACGCGGCCGCGGCCGCGGTCAGCAGTCCGGACAGGGACGTGCTGTCCGCGTCGAGCGAGACGACGGGCACGCCGGGGGCGATGTCCGCGACCAGGCCCCGCAGGATCTTCCCCGGGCCGACCTCGAGCAGGAGGTCCACCTCGGTGGACAGGGTCTGGACGGCCTCGGCGAAGCGCACCGGTTCGCGCACCTGCCGGGTCAGCAGCTCCGGCACATCGGTGGCGGCCGTGACCTCGTCGGCCGTCACGGTGGAGATCACGCGGCGCGTGGGCGCGATGAACTCCTGGGTACCCAGGTAGGTCCCGAACGCTTCGGCCGCAGGGGCGACGGCCTCGGAGTGGAACGCGTGCGAGACGTTGATCGCCGCGGTGCCCAGTTGCCGGGCGGAGGCGGCGGCGCAGACTCGCCGGACGGCGTCCGCCGGCCCGGAGATCACGGTCTGTCCGGGACCGTTGTAGCCGGCGATCACGACCGGTTCCCCGGCCAGCAGCGGTTCGACGTCGTCGGCGGCAGCGGCGATGCCCGCCATTGCCCCGCCGCCCGCGCTCGCCGCCGCCATGATCCGGCCGCGCTCCGCGGCGATCCGCAGCACCGAGGCCTCGTCCGTCGCTCCCGCCCAGTGCAGGGCGGTGACCTCACCGAGGCTGTGTCCGGCCGCGGCCACCGCCTCGATACCCAGGGCGGAGAGCACGCGCAGGGCGGCGAGGGAGGAGGTGACGATCCGCGGCTGCGCCACCGCGGTGTCGGCCAGGTCGCCGTCGGCGGGCAGCGGGTGCGCACCGTACAGCTCGTCGACAAAGGCGAAGCGCCGGCGTAGCGCACCGCCGTCGCCGCGCCGGCCGGCGCCCTGGCCGGGGAAGAGGTATCCGATGCGGGCATGGGGCGTCGCGCCGCCCAGGAACACTCCTGCCTCGATGTCGAGGGCCGATCGTGCTCCGCCGTCCAGCAGCGTGAGCAGCTTGGTCAGGCGCTGCTCGGCCTGTTGCGGTGTGGCCGCCAGGACGGCGGCCCGGATCGGCCGGCCGTCCAGGTCGCTCTGCAGTGTGGCGGCGAGGTCGCCGAGTTCCGCGAAGGACAGTTTCGGGACGAAGTCGGCCAGGTGGGTGACCTTGCCGCGCAGCTCGGCCGTCGTCCCGGCGTCGAGCAGCAGCAGTTCGGTGTCCTGCCGGGAGCGTACGAGCTGCCGGGTGACCCGGCCGACGGCCTCCTTGCGTACTCCGTCGGCGTGTTCGACCACGACGTGCGCGTTGATGCCGCCGAAGCCCATGGAGGAGACACCCGCACGGATGGGGGCGTCCTTGGGCCACAGTTCCGCGTCGCTGGGTACGCGCAGGGCCGGCCGGTCGCCGGTGAGCTCGGGATGCGGGTCCACATGGCTGGTCGCGGGCGGAATGACCTGGTGGCGTACGGCGAGGATTGCCTTGATGAGCCCGGCGACCCCGGCTGCTGCCTTGGTGTGCCCGAAGTTGCCCTTCACCGTGCTGATGGCGGCGGGCGCCGTGTCGGGGTCGGCGGCCCGGCGTGATTCCGAGAAGGCGCGCAGTTCGGTGGCGTCGCCCACGGCGGTACCGGTGCCGTGGCCCTCGAAGTAGCCGACCGTTTCGATGCCGAACCCGGCGGCGGCGTAGGCGCGTTGCAGGGCGAGCCGGTGTCCGCTGGCCTCGGGACGGGTGATCCCGCCGCGGCCGTCGGAGGAGTAGCCCCAGCCGGCGACGCTCGCATACCGGAACTTGCCCTGTGCGACGGCGTCCTGGTCGCGCATGAGCACGAGCATGCCGCAGCCCTCACCGGGCCAGAAGCCGTTGGATCCGCGGTCGTAGACGCGCATCTCACCGGTGGCGAGAGCCCCTGTCTTGGCGAAGCCGATCACTTCGAAGGGGTCGATGCTGAGATCGACCCCGCCGACGACGGCGACGTCGAGCCGTCCGGCGGTCAGGGCGTCGCACGCGGTGGCGACGGAAAGCAGGGACGAGGAGCAGGCCCCGTCCACGGTGAACCCGCCGCCCTTGAGGTCGAAGTGGTTGCAGATCCGTCCGGCGATGGTGTTGGCGAGGCCGCCGGCCAGGGAGTCCTCGCCTATCGGCGGGAAGGGGCGCTTGTAGCGTTCCTCGAGGTCCTGGAGGAACGTGGCCAGGGCGGTGTCGTCCCAGCCCTGCTCGCGCAGTGCCGCTCCGACGGTGCGGCGCACATAGGGCCAGCGCAGCCGCATCAGGTTGGCTCTGCTGAACTCGCCGGTGAGGGTGTTGCCGATGATGACGCCGGTGCTGAGGTCGCCCAGGCCCTCCCCGAAGGGGAACCCGGCGTCCTGCAGGGCCCGCGCGGCGGTGTCGAGCGCGAGCCAGTGCGTCATGTCGGTGGCGCGGAAGGTACTGCCCGCGACCCGGTACTTGACCCGGTCGAACTCGAAGCCGTCGAGGACCGCGGCCTTGGTGGAGTAGAAGCGGTCGGGAGCCGCGGGGTCGGGCGAGTAGTAGTCCTCGGCGCGCATGCGCTCGTCCGGCAGCCGGCGAAAGGCCCGCCGGCCGGCCAGGACGTTCTGCCACAGCTGCTCGTGGGTGTCCGCGTCGGGGTAGCGGCAGGCGATGCCGACGACGGCGATCTGGGCGGGGCTTGCAGGGGAGGGGGACGTCATGCGGCCACCGCCTCGATCGTGGTCTTGTTGCCGGGTTCCGGGCTGGAACCCCTGGCGTGATCGCCCCCGGGCGTGATCGGGGTCTTGCGGCGCTGGACGAGGTGGGCGACCCACCAGCCGATGCCACGCAGTGCGCAGACAGCGGTGGTGGCGAAGAAGAGGGTGTAGACGACGTTGAAGAGCATCATGATGCCGTAGACGACGGCGACCGACGCCCCGAAGACGAACTGGTTGCGGCCCTTGGTGGGGGTGGTACCCGGGTCGCTGATCATGTAGTTGGTGAACAGGACGAAGGCCACACCGCTCATCGGCCCGAGCGCGGAGGCCAGGGCGACGTCCCAGAACCAGTGCCGGATCAGGGCCTGGATGACGAAACCGCCGAGCCAGCCGACGATCAGCGCGGTCCGCTTCGTGAGCGCCGTGTTGATGATCGTTCCGGCGGTGACGATGATCAGCGGAATCGCCACCCGGAAGAACGTGTCGGCGTTCTCGGTGAACTCGTAGGGCGGAGCGATGCTCACCCATGATCCGAAGCAGACCAGCGAGAGGGTGATGCCGAAGTTGGAGGGGTTCATGTAGTGCCGCATGCGGCCGGCGATGGGGGCCTGCAGCACGTGCTTGCCCGCGACACCCACGAACACCCCGAAGATCACGGGCAGGATCTGGTTGTTCGCGTACAGCAGCATGTTCACGGCGAGTGCTGTGATGTGGGAGGGCAGGAGGAACTCGTAGACTCCGCGGAATCCCCTGCCCCTGTAGCGCGGCGGGCGCCGCTGGGACCATGCGCTCAGCACCTCGAGGGCGATTTCGGTGGTGTAGGCGGTGACGACCGCGATGATGGGCCACAACCACGGCTGCTCGAAGCCGAGCACGCTGTAGCCGATGATGTTGAACACGGACATCGAGATGGCGAAGTTGCGCAGTGCGAGGTAGCGCGGATCACGCTTGGCCGACGGTGGGGAACCGGCTGGGGAAGAAGCGATGTCGGTCATCGGTTGGCAACCTCCTGCGCGGTGTCGGTCAGCATGAACGTGTGGGTGCCTGGGGTGAGCTTCTGGGTGGTGCGGTGCCTTTCGCCGTCCGCGTCGCGCCAGGACAGTTCCACCGTCGCCGGCCCCTGGTGCGAGCCGAGTCCGAAGTGCACGTCGAAGCTGCGGAATCCGCTGTGGCCGCCGCCGCCGTCGAGGTGGGAGACCTGGGTGCCGGCCGACGTGGTGACCTTGACGGTGGCGCCGTAGGCGGGCGCGCCGATGTTCGCGATGCCCTTGCCCGTGTCCTTGTCGGAGCCGGTGGCGGGCCGGTACAGGCGCAGGCCGAGGTACTGGCCCTTGGTGGGTGCCTGGTTGGCGTAGAAGGCCGGCGGGCCCCACTGTCGCGCGACGGCGAAGTCGAGGGTGCCGGTCCCGGTGGTGTCCCCGGTGGCGAGCGCCCTGGTGGGGATCTCCACGTCCAGACCCAGCTGCTTGGACACGTTGGCGTATTTTCCGCTGTCGGTCTTGGCGTAGAAGCCGAGTATGTCGTCGCCCGCGATGTCGTCACCGGGCTGGACGTTGGGCCACATGGCCGGGTTGGACAGCAGGTTGTCGTTGGTCATGGCCATCTCCTGCAGCCAGGGCCAGCGGTCGATCTTGCCCTTCACGAAGCCGGTGGCCTGGAGGATCGACAGTTCCCCGTTGTTGAGGAAGTCGGCCATCTTGGTGTCCCAGCCCCAGCCGGTCCAGGCGACGCCGTGTTCTTGTGCCTCCTGGGTGAAGGGCGCCTCGCCGGCGGCCAGTTTGCGGGCCATCTCGGCCTCGTTGCCGGCGTTGTTCATCCAGAGGAAGTTGCTCTCCTCCAGGCCCCAGGCGGCGGTGATGTTGCTGACCATCATGTCGAAGCGGCCGTTGTGGTCGACGTCGGCGAAGTCGACACCCATGCCCTTGAACGAGCCCTTGCCGAGCACGAAGGACTTGGGCGTGGTCGGCGTGCGCTTCCCGGTGGCCTCGGTGAACTTGATGTGCCCCGGGGTGGACCGGTTGTAGAGCAGGTGGTCGTGGCCGAAGTCTTCGGCGATGTACAGCTCGGGCAGGTCGTCGCCCGTCAGGTCGGCCCCGGCGACCGCGAGGGTCCAGCCGGTGGACGCGTTGTAGGGGATGGCGTCCTTCTCCTCCACGAAGGAGACGGTGGGTTCGTCGCCGGTGCGTGCACCCGTCCAGCGCAGGACATGGTCGCCGCCCGCGTTCTTCGAGTTCGACAGCGAGTCGTTCATGCCCACGTTGTGCAGACCGTCCGGGTCGAGCACGTCGGAGTCCCGGAAGTAGTTGCCCACCACGACGGAGGGGTGTCCGCTGCCGTCCAGGTCGCCGACGTAGAGCGCGTCGGTGTTCCAGCGAGGGCCGTGGTAAGCGCCGTCGGCGCTCTGCGCCGGCATCACCTCGCGGGGGACGTACGCGTCTGGCGACAGGGTCGTCGCGCTCTGCTTGGCCATGAAGACGATGGGGGTGCGGCCCCAGTAGGAGACCAGCAGGTCCATCCTGCCGTCACCGTTGAAGTCGCCCGGAGCACAGCCGGTGGGCGCCATGGCCTCGTCCATCGGAAGCGGGGCCGCGTCGAGGACGAACGGAGTGAAGCGGTCCTGCTTCACGGCGGTCGGCGTGTGCGTCACGACGACCTGGTCGGTACGGGTGTCGACGATGCACATGCCGTCGGCCTTCCCGTTGCCGACCAGGTCGTTGACCGCGATACCGGCGCCCACCGACGAAATCCAGGACCGTATCTTCTGATAGGCCGGATTTACCTTGCGAACCGAATTCATAGGTTGCGAGTTGTAACCAGGCGGCAGCGCGATGGGCATTTCCTGGAACTTGTACTGGGCGGCGGACTGATCACCACCGTCCACGGCGACGGAACTCCGGACCGAAATGAACAGGGAAGCGGCGACCAGCACGGTCACCACACCTGGCGTCATTTTGCGAAACCGCTCGCGTTGATTCATCGCACTCCCCCTCACTTACCACAAAGAGCTGGACGGCTGTCCGGCGTGGGTTCGCGTTCCGAGAATGAGTGACGACGGCGCGCACTGCCTCTCCGATATTGCTTGAAGCGGGCGGCACCCCGGCGGACTACTCGATGTCGGCGCAAGACAGCACTCTCGAAGGAGGCTGCGCCGATGGCCGGGCCGGGGCCGGCGCCGGGCCGTTCAGCTCTCCGTACCGCCGCAACGCCTCCTCAGCGCGGCGGTCACCGTGTCCCGGTCCGCGCCGACGCTCACCAGGAGGCCGGTCATCTGGGCCTCGAAACAGACGTCCGCGCCGTACGGCTCGATCAGGTAGTCCCCGAGTTCGAGGGTCACCAGACCGTGCAGCGCGACCCACAGCTGATGGGCCACGAGGTACTCGTCACTGGCGTCCAGCCTGCCCAGTTCCATGCCGCGCTCCACCGCCCGCACCAGGACGTTCAGTGTGTAGCGGCCGTGCTGGCGGTCCTGCGTGGTCAGCGAGAAGCCACCGAGGCTCGCACCGCCGAACATCACACCGTAGAGGTGCCGGTGCTCCAGCGCGTTGCACCGGTAGGCCGCCCCCAGGGCGCAGATGTCCGCGACGGGATCCTGCGACTCCCCCACCTCCCGCAGACGTCGGTCCAGCAGCCGGAATCCTTCCTGGACCATGGCTCTGACCAGATCGTTCTTCCCTCCGAAATGCGTGTACACCGCTGTCGTGGAGGTACCCACCGCCGCGGCCAGACGGCGTGTCGAAAGTGCGGCAGGTCCTTCCTCGGCAAGCAACTGCGCTGCCGCTTCGAGGAGTTGTACGCCAAGAGCTGGGTTCACTGTCCGTGGGCTCACAGTTGACATCCTGTCATGCCGATGCGACCCTGACGTAACGATGTTACGTAACAGTGATTTCGTGAGGATGGCAGCAATGCCCACACATCACCAGAACAGCACGACACATCTGCTGAGCACCGGTTATCAGCCGGTTACCGAAGAGGTGACCCTCCCCTTCCCGGCGGTGCGCGGGCAACTGCCCGCCGAGCTCGACGGCACCTTTGTGCAGATCGGCCCCAACACGCTGGGCGGCCACGACCCGGCCCGCGACCATCTTTTCGCCGGCGACGCGATGGTGCACGGCCTGCGCGTGAGCGAGGGCCGGGCGCAGTGGTACCGCAATCGCTGGGTGCGCACGGACCGGGTGGCACGTGCCCTCGGTGAGCTCCCCACGCCCGGACCGCGCCCGGGCCTGTCGGACAACACCAACTGCGGCCTCGTCCGGCACGCCGGGCACACGTTCGCGCTCGGCGGCGGCGGAGCCCTGCCCACCCGGCTCGGAGAGCGGCTCGAGACGCTCGACCGGGTCGACTTCGACGGCACCCTGCCCGGCGGTTTCGGCGCCCGCCCCGTCGTGGATCCGCTGACCCAGGAGATGCACGCGGTGGCGTACGAGCCGGGCCGCCCCGGCGTGGACCACTTGACGCTGGACGCGTCCGGCCGGGTACGCCGATGCGAGAACATCACGGTGAAGGGCACACCGATGATGCACGCCTTCTCGCTGACGGACCGTGAAGCGATCATCTACGACCTGCCGGTCACCTACAGCGCCCGGGCGGCTGCCGCGGGCTCACGCCTCCCCTACACCTGGGACGACAGCCATGGCGCCCGCCTCGGCGTGCTGCCCCGCGAGGGCAGGGACGCCGACGTGCGGTGGATGGACATCGCACCCTGCTTCGTCTTCCACCCGGTCAACGCCTACGGACGGGGCCGCCACATCATCATCGACGTCATCCGCCACGAGCGCGCCTTCGACCGCGACCCCCTGCATCCCAGCGAGTCCTCGCCCACCCTGTGGCGCTGGACCCTCGACCGGCCCAGCGGCACCGTGACCGAATCCCAGCTCAGCAGTGAGGTCCAGGAGTTCCCTCATATCGACGACCGGTACACGGGCTCCCCCTACCGCTACGCCTTCACGGTCGCTCTGCACCCCGGGCAGGGCGCCGCACTGGCCGGGCCCGCCCTGCTGCGCCATGACCTGGTGACCGGCCGTGTCGACAGACACGACTTCGGGCAGGGGCGCGAAGGCGGCGAAGCCGTCTTCGTACCCCGCTCCGCCGACGCCCCCGAGGCGGACGGCTATCTGCTCAGTGCCGTCCACGACACCGCGACCCACCGCAGCGACCTCGTCGTCATCGACACCGCGGACTTCACCGGGCCGCCGGTCGCGGCCGTCGGCCTGCCGGTGCGCATCCCGCACGGCCTCCACGCACAGTGGACGGCCGGTGGCTGACAACGCAGCACACCGCCGCCCACAGCCGGTGAGGATCATTTACGTGGCCGACAGCCGCCGGCCGGCCGCGGACACGTCACAGACGACGGCCGCGGCGTCCGGCCGCGCGGCCGGCAACGCGGCCGGCAACGCGGCCGGACGGCCGCCCGGAGCCGGCCCCGGCCATGCGGGAACGGGCCGGAACGGCACGGGCCGGAACGGCGGGAGCGGGCCGGGCCGGAACGGCACGGGCGGGAGCGGGCCGGGCGGGAGCGGGCCGGCGTCCCCGGGCGTGTCCGGCGTCCGGGCGGGCCAAAACTCATCGGCTCATGACCAGGCGCCCCGGGGCAGCCACCCACTCCCCCACACCATTGCGGTCCCCGCTCTTACGGGAACGCTCAGCAGGCGCCGGCCATGACGGCCCGGTCGCGGCAGTCGAACTCCGGCAGCGCGAAGAGCACCGGCAGGTCGAAGACGCTGCTGTGACGCAGGGAGATGTCGAGCTCGATGGCCTGCGCGCCCCGGACGGTGATCGAGGGGCAGGTCCCTATCAGCATGCGGTGCTGCGCCCCGTACTCCTGGTCCGAGCCGTCCAGTCCGGCCACCCGGATGTGCCAGGTGCCCTCCGGGAGGCCGTGCAGCTGAAACCTCGGCCGCTCGGGTCCCAGCACGTCCCAGGAGACAGGTCTGCCCTCTGCGATCGGGCTGGCGAACACCCCGACATACACGTTGCGCAGCGGGACGACCCCACGCCTGTGCACGGTCCCGACCACGGTGCCGCGGCGCGGATCGGACGCCGGCGCCTTGGGCAGCGGGCCGAAGTTCCTCAGCCGCGCGTGGTCACGGTAGCGGGTCGGCGCCAGCCCGACACTGCGGGTGAACCTGGACGTGAAACTGCCCGGGCTGTTGTAACCCACCTGGTACGAGATGTCCGTGACGCCCAGTTCGCTGTCCCGCAGCATCCCCTTGGCCTGGTGCAGCCGGATCGCGGAGAGGAACCGGCCCGGGGAGGTGCCGGTCACCTGGCGGAAGACACGGGAGAAGTAGAATCTGCTGAGGAGCGCGGCGTCGGCGAGGTCGGACAACGACACCGGCTCGGCGTAATGGTTCCACATCGTCTCGATCGCACGGTGCACAGCGTCTTGCACGAGGCCTCCAGTGGGGGATCAACCTGAGCAGAATCAGGATGCTGACGACTTACGCCCAGGCGCCGGGGCGGCCGCACGGGCAACGGGTCACAGACCGGCTGCCGACGGCTGTGCCATATGCGCACCGATCGCGGCCGGCACGGGCCGGCGGCTCGTTGCCCCGGACATGATGTCCGCGCTGCTGCCGGGCACGGCGATCAGCACCGGCGGATCGAGCAGGCTCGCCGGGCGAAGGACGATGTCGGCAGGCATCAGCAGCACCCCCGGCCGGACCGTGACGGGCCCGTACCGTCCCACGGAGAGGTTCTCCGGGGCCCCGCGTCCGCGTCCGGCCAGGGCCGACGGGCTCCCATAGGGGACGGAGGCTGCCATCAGGTGCCAGGTGCCCGGCCTGACGTCGCGCAGTTCGAACGGGCCGGGCCCGTCCATGATGGTGCACTGAACGGGGTTGCCCTGCGGGATGGGGCTCGCGAACAGCCCGACGAGCACCTGGCCCAGGGGCCGGTCCGCGGGCAGCACGACCCGGCCCTGGACACAGAGGGAGGACGCCGCACCCGAGCCGCTCGCCGACGGCGGCTGAGCGCTCATGCCGCGGAAGTCCCCGTCCAGTTCCCGGAATCGGCTCGGCGACAGACCCACACATTCCTTGAATCGTGAACTGAATGTCCCCACACTGCTGTACCCGACCTGGGCGCTGATATCCGCCACACTCCGGCCGGTCCCGACCAGAAGGCACTTCGCCTCCTGGATGCGGAGCGCGGACAGGAACCGCCCCGGGGAAGTCCCGGTCACCTCCCTGAACATCCGGGAGAAGTGGAATTTGCTGAACCGTGCAGTCCTCGCCAGATCATCGGTGGTCAGGTCCTGATCAAGACGGCCATGCATATATTCGATGACCTGGAGGATCGCCATCTCCATGGAGGCAGTGGTCATGAAACACCCTTCGAAGATTTCAACCGCGGGAACGGCCCGCGGGCACCGACTGAACCCTCGTCCTGTCCGACAGCTCCTCGGCAAAGCGCCGCCAGGCGTCCGAACACTTCATTGCAATTTCCGCAACGGTCTCCGCACAGTGCGGAGGAACGGTCTCGATGAGTTCTTTCCACGCCTCATCGGTGACGAAATGGCCGTGGAGCCAGCGGAGGAATTCCCGCCCGGATTGCGAGTTCCTGAGGGACGGGTTGCTGCTCAGGGTCCGCAAACGGTCCCGCGAGGTTCGCGCCATGGCGGGTTGGGCGGGGCACCCCTGGGCATCCCGGGCGGCGGGCGTCCGCGCCGGGACCATCCGCGGCTGGGCACCGGTGGTCTGCCCCTGGTCCCGGCGCACGCCCCCAGGCGTGCCGAGCGACGACAGCACCGCTTCCCGGGCAACCGGCTTCAGCGGCCTCCCGGAGGTCCCGGACGCGGGACCGGCAGCCCGCCCGCACTCCGCCGCAAGGGCCGGAGCAGGCAATTTACCGGCCAGGAGGGGCAACTCCGGAACACCGGCAGCCACCCGCCGGCGGACCTCGGTCACGACCCCGGGGTCCAGGCCGGTGTAGACGGCGATGCTCAGGTCGGACATGGCGGGAAAGCCGGCGAGGATACGGCGGACAGCCGCGCCGCGGTCGGCGAGCGACAGGAGCAGACCGTCAGCGATGTTCCGGGTGACCGACTGGATGAACGCCTCACCGTCGGAGCCGTTGAAGAACTGGGCATCGACCGTCTCCAGCCCCAGAATGACCGCCGCCCTGACGCGATGCATTCCGTCGATCACCCGCATCGAGGGTCGGTGCACCAGGATCGGCGGCAGCGATGCATACACTTCGGCAAGGTGCTGCGCGTGAGCTTCATTGACCCCGTTAAGCCGCGGAGAATCCGCAACCGAGAGGTCTTTCACATATACGGGCCGGGTGAAGTACGGCGGCTGGTCCCTCATTGTTGCAGCGATTCCCATCACGGGTCCCTCCAAAACGAGTTGCGGGTCTGTCACCACACCGGGCGGGCCTGATCGAAGCAGCGGCAAGTTCCGATCCGGGAACGTACTCGTTACCCGGCCCCCGGTAAATGCCCCGTCCGAAACGGAAACTCCGGCCGGCCCTTTCCGAATGAATCGGCGGGCAGGCCGGCCCGGACCGGCTGCACGTGCGGCGCATCGGCCGCTATCCACGTCCCCGAGCTCATGACGATCCTTCTCCCCGTGACACCGGTCTCCACGCCACCGTTCCGACCGGGCGAAGCTAGAAGAACCAGATCACCTCTGGCAACGAATCCCGCTACTTCGGCTACTTGCCGTTGTGGCGGCATCCTGCGGTACGGCACGCCATAAGATGCGCATCCCGTGCGGCAGACGCAGCCTTGGCCAAAGGCATGTGCCCGGGTCCGAATCGCCCGGGGCCGTGAAGAAGGGGAGACC
Source organism: Streptomyces sp. NPDC096323 (assembly GCF_040302845.1). Lineage (NCBI taxonomy): Bacteria > Bacillati > Actinomycetota > Actinomycetes > Kitasatosporales > Streptomycetaceae > Streptomyces > Streptomyces sp. NPDC096323. The sequence goes on along the minus strand of NZ_JBEOSI010000019.1, from coordinate 24,747 downwards.
ATGCTCGACCCGATGACCCCGGGCCCGCGTCCTCAGGGGCGAACCGCCCTGGACACCGGACGCCAAAAGCCGTCCCAGCACCCGGACTCCGGGATACCGGCACGGCCGGCGCACGGGCGCGGCCGGGGCCTCAGCCGCCCCGCCCCGAGACCTCCCCGGCAGGACGGCAGCCGCGGCCCGGCATGAAACCCGCTACGCGCTGCCCGCCCACCACGAACGCGGCACACCGCGCCCCGCCCGCAGCCCAGTCCGGCGCGGCACACCACGCCCCGCCCGCAGCCCAGTCCGGCGCGGCACACCACGCCCCGCCCGCAGCCCGATCCGGCGCGGCACACCGCGCCCCGCCCGCAGCCCGGTCCGGGGCGGCACACCGCGCCCCGCGGGCGGGCCGGTCCGGCTTCGGAATCAAGCTCCGTACTCACCGTCCGTGGCGGGTTCCACCGGGAGCCAGCCACCGGCCCGGCGCGCTGCGCACAGCGCCGCCCAGGAAGCCAGGGCCACCAGGCCGGCGTCGTCCGGCCGGTCCTTGCGGTAGGCCCCTATGACCGTGGCGTCGACCTGGTAGGAAGCGAACGCGACGAGCAGAGCGAGCCGGCCCGCCGGGCGGTCGGCCGGCGCCAGTTTCGCCAGCGGCAATTCCACCCAGCCGCGGCTGAGCCCGCGCGGCAGCCCGTCCCACACCGTGAGCTCCCCCTCGAGCAAGTCCCTGACACCCGGGGCCACCACCTGCCGCGCCGCCCGGTCCACCGCGCCGGCCGCCCGGGCGAAGGCCTGCGCGATCATCGCGTTCGGCCCGGCCCAGGCGAGATCGGCCGGCACCGGCTCCCACGGCAGCAGATCCAGTGAGGCTCCCGCCTCGCCGATCCTCCGGCTCGACCCGCGGATCACATGGCTGAGCACACGCTGCACCACGCCGAGCCCCGCCCGGGGCGCGCCCGCCGGCATCGGCGCGTCCTCCAGGAAGGTGTTCACCATCCTGTTGAGGTAATGGAAGAGCACCGCCACACCGGCGTACTCCGGAGCCTCCCGCGCACTGAACGGCACATGCGGGCGCTCGCCCGCCCCCGGCCGCGCGGCAGCCGCCGTAGCCCAGAGCGCCGCCTCGCGCAGCCGCGTCCCGGCCACCTCCGCGCCCCGCCCCGCCGCGATGCTCCGCGCCGCCCGGCCACCGGCCAGGCCGCGCAGCGTGGCGCTGTGGACGGACACGCAGTACGGGCACGCGTTCACCGCCGAGACCGCCGCGGCCACCGCCTCCCGCACCGCACGGCCCACCACACCCGGCGCGATCAGCGTCTCCCGGAGCATGAGCCATACACCGGTCATCACCTCGGGGACGGGAGAGTGCAGCACCACCGGCGGCGCCAGTATGCCGAACTCCCGCTCCATCTGCCGGTACACCTGGGCGGTGAGCTGGTCCGCCCCGCCCGGCCGCACCGGGGTGACATGGCGGATCTGAGCGAGCGCGAGACCACGCATGGCACGCGCGGAGACCGGCGTCACGCCCCTCACCCCAAAACCGTGCGAGCGGCTGCCGCCGTACCACGCCGGGCCGCTGACCCGCCATCCGGAGCGGGCGCACCGTAGCGGACCTCGACTCCCCGTTCACGCAGTGCCCGCACGATCCCGGGAACCGCCCGTTCGGCGAGTGCCGCGATCGTGAAGGCCGGATTCACCGTCAGCGCCCCCGGCACGGCCGAACCGTCGGTGACGAAAATACCCGGGTGCCCGCGCAGCTCATGGCGGTCATCGAGCGCCGAGGTGGCCGGGTCGTCGCCGATCCGGCACGACGAGAGCGGATGCACGGTGTACGCCCCGATCACGTCGTTGGTCCATGGCATCACCCGCGACAGCCCGTCACGCTCAAGGATCTGCCGCACCGCCGCGTCCGAAGTCTCCCACCCGCGCAGCGTGTTCGCGGTGGGCCGGTAGCGAAGGGAGCCGAAGCCCAGCAACTGCTGCGAAAGCCGGTCCGAGTTACCGGTCGCCGGCGGCGGACCGAAGACCCCCTCGTTGTCGTCCTCCGACATCGTGAACACCGTCAGCCACGAGCGCCACCTGCGCAGCATCTCCTTCTTCTCCGGCCCGTACCAGGTCGGACCCTTCGCGTCGGGGACCTGCGCCAGTATGGTCCCGAAGCCCGGGGGAAAGTACAGCTGCTCCAAAGAGAACCGCTCGTACTCCGGCAGCTCCCCGTCCAGACGGTCCCAGGACGCCACGACCGGGCCGCGGCCGATCTGGTAGGCGCCGTACGCGTTCGCCTCGTCGCGGGAGAGCCCGAGCAGCTTCCTGACCTTGTCGTCATCGAGGACCGCGGTGTTGAGCCGTTCGCCGTTGCCGGAGAAGTAACGGCCCACCGCGTGCGGCATCGGGCCGAGACCGGCCTCGGAGCGCTGCAGGATCACCGGGGTGGCCGCCGTGCCGGCCGCGAGGATCACGACCTTCGCATCAATGGTGCCCGAGCCGGTCTGCTGCCGGTAGTCGACCTCGTGGACCGTGTTGTAATGCACCCGGTAGCCGCCGGAATCCAGCCCAGTGATCTTCTGCACCTCGTGCAGAGGCCTGATCTGGGCACCATACGAAAGGGCGGCCGGCAGGTAGTTCAACAGCAGAGACCGCTTGGCGTCGAACCGGCAGCCGGACATCATCCAGTTGCAGTTGGTGCACAAAGCGGTGTCCACAGCCGACGGCGAAGGATTCGCGGTGTGCCCGGCCGCCTTGCACGCCGCGGCGAAGACCCCCCCGATATACGGCACATCCTCCCACGAGGTCGGAGTGACCGGCAGAGCCTCGGCCACCCTGTCGTACCAGGGCTCAAGACTGTCACGGTCGATCACCGACGGCCACATCCGCCGGCCGATCGACCCGTGCCGCTCGAAAGCGAAACGCGGCGCACGCGGCATAGTCGCGAAATAGACGACACTGCCCCCGCCCACACAGTTACCGCCGAGCACACTCATCCCGTCACCGACCACGAAGTCGAACACCCGGGTGGAAGAGGAACCGAACTTGAAATCGTGATCGAAGTCCTCCGCGTTCAGCCAGGGCCCGCGCTCCAGCACCGTCACCTTCGCACCGCCGGCGGCGAGATGATAAGCGGTGATCGAGCCGCCGAAGCCGCTGCCGACGATCAACACGTCCGTGGACTCGTACGCGTTCACACGGGGCTCCCAGTGGGATCGGTGTCAGGGTGTATGTCAGCCAGCTGCCGGCCATAGGAGTAAGCCGGGAAACGCCACAGCCCGTCCTCGCCGGGCGGAGCGAAACCAAGGATCGCCAGCCCCGGATGCCCCGCCGCCATCGCATCCGCGGTATGCATGTGCGCACCCGTATCGAAAGCCATGAAACTGAACATCGCCAGACCGGCCCACATCGCGTGCTCCGGATGTTCAGGCGCGAGCAACTCACCCACCAGCGCCAGCCGTTCGTCATAACCGAGCCCGACGAACGGCTCACTGTCATCGCGGGGCAGCCCCTGCTCGGCACGGAACCGGACCGCGTGCTCGCCCAGCAGACGGGCCAGATCACCAAGTGCCGGGGCCATCCCGCCCTCCGGCGTCTCAAGAACCTCGATCGCACCCGACGCCACCGCACCCCCGCCCTCGCTCACCCCGGCCACCGCACGGTCCTGCGGATAGCGCTTCTCACCAGGGATAAGCGTGTCGGCGAACGCCTCCAGCACGGCGTTTCTCGACTCCGGGCAATCCCGATCTGGCATGGCCAACTCCCTCGGACGCGGCAAAATGCCGTATAGCGGTCTGTGTCCCTGCGTTTGAGTTGCTGCGGCCTGCACGATTTTGGGCGCGCGCGATGACTCACGCATCTTCGTGACTGCCCGCCGGCCCCCCACCGCACGAAGACCATCCGCACCGGGCAACGCACGAGAAGACAGACCACAGGACCCGGCAACAGACTCCTCCTGCCGCACCGACCGGCGTGCGCCACGCCCGTACACCCGGGAAGGACCGCTTATGACGCAATCACTCGACGTATACGCAGACCTCGTGGCCGAGGGCGAGGAAATCGACGCACTCCTCGAAGGCCTCGACGACCAGCAATGGCAGACCCCGACACCCGCCCCGGGCTGGACCGTGGCTCACCAAGTCGCCCACCTCGCCTTCGTCTGCCACCTCGCCGCCACCTCCGCACACGACCCACAACGCTTCGCGCAATACGCAGCACAAGCCAAAAACGGCTTCCAGGCAGCCGTCGACGGCGCACTCACCCAGTTCCTCGCCGCAGGCCCCAAAGCCGCAAGAGCACGCTGGCGCGAAGAACTCGCCGCCTCCGTAGCCGGGCTCTCCGCAGCCGACCAGAAAAGCACCGTGCCCTGGCTGGTCAACCCGCTGCCACCAACCGTGCTCGCCGCAGCCGGCATGATGGAAGTCTTCGCACACGGCCAGGACATCGCCGACGCACTCGGCGTGCAACGCAAATACACAGACCGGGTAGGACACCTCGCCTGGTTCGGCGTACACACAAGAGACTTCGGCTACCACGCACACAAACTCCTCCCCCCCACCCACGAATTCCGCTTCGAGTTGACCGCCCCCTCCCACACAACCACCTGGACCTTCGGACCCGAAAACGCCACCGACCGGATCACAGGACCCGCAGCCGACTTCGCACTCCTCGTATCCCGCCGCCGCCACCACACCGACCTCGCCATACACGCCCAAGGCACCCAAGCCAAACAATGGCTACCCATCGCACAGGCCTACCGAGGCCCCAGCGGAACCGGCCCCAAACCCAACCAAACCACCTAACACAACACCACCCACCACCCACGGAACGACAAAGCCCCACGACGTTGCCGAAGTACGCCCGAGCCCCTGACGACGGGACGTCAGTCAGCGGCCGCCAAACCCCGGTGCATCTCACGGAAACCTTCCCTGAGATTCCAGCCGGCCTCTCCCGCGCCTCCGTTCCCCCTCCCCCGCCGATACTCCCGTCACGTCTCCAGGGGGGTCAGCGAGCGCGCCCGGGCACGCATGCCTGCGAAAAGCCGCACGGCAACCACCGACAGCCCGCCGCCGAGCTGGACGGCTGACGTGCTTCAGTCCTCCCAGTTCGCGTAGCCGCCCATCGCGACGTCGTCGCACCACAGGGGCTCCCATAGCCCGTTGTGTGCGAGGGCGGTGTCGTCGAGGGTGGCCAGGAGCTCGCGGAGGTCGCCCGCCGCCGCGTCGAATCTGTCCTCCTCGCCTTCTTCGCAGAACGGGAGGCGGGCGATGGTGGCCGCGACGCACCAGTGGAAGGCTTCGAGGTCCCTGTTCACGTGATTGGTGGCCGAAGACTCGGCCATGGGGATGTGCACGATGCGGCGCGAGGCCACTTCGATGGCGATGTGTCCAAACAGGCCGCTGGTCCCGAAGACGACCCACCCGCTCTCGTCGACGATCAGGACCGCTTCCGGCTGCGCCGGCCCGCACTCGCCGCCCTGCTGGAGGCGCCGCCAGGCGCTACGCGCGTCACTGACCCGGGAGCCCACTCACATAGGATCTCGCCGTGCGGACCACGCCGGGCCGCATGGGAGGGACTTTCTTCGTGGCTCATTCGGATCTCATAGACCTGACCGGCCCCTGGGGCCGCATTCTCAGCGGCACGCCGCTGAACCATGAGACACATACGCGGGCCGGGCAGTCCATGGCTGTCGACCCGGTCACGCACGAGCTCTTCGTGGTGCAGGTGCGCGACGCGCTGACGGACGGGAACCTGTGCGTCTACCGCATCGACCGCAAGACTGGGCGGCCGATCGACAACATGCACCTCGCTGGTTTCGGCCACGGAAACCAGATAGGCGCGCAGCACATCGGCGGCACGACCTATCTCTGGACGGACGCAGGGCCGATGTCTGGTCATTACGGAACCCGCGTGGCCCGGGTCCCCTACCGTCCCGGGCAGACGTTCACCATGTCCTCGCCCGAAGTCTCGGCGCCTTTTCGCCCCCTGCCGGACGCTACGCAAACGTCCCCCAACGTCGATCCCGTCTACAACCGCCTCACTATCCGATACATCAACAACGCAAAAGAGGTCTTCTTCAGCCAGTACCCCATTGACCCGATAACCGGCGATGTCACCTGGACCGCGACGAGAACGATCAAGCTGCGTACGGGCAGTGGGGAATTTTTCTCGGACTTCGACACTCCCACCCCCCAGGGGTTCGCGTCGCTCGGCGAGTATCTCTACATCTACACGGGCAGCCCGAGCGCGGACAACACCCACATCACCGCCGTGTCCTGGGCGGACGGCTCCTTCGCCGCAGGGCCCCAGCACATCACCGCCGTGCCCGGTCTCGACCTCCGGGAACCGGAAGGCATGTGCATCGAGCCGATGGGCGACGAGGCACGGCTGCTGTTCGGTTTCAACGGAAGCCTCACCACCCCGCGCGAGGCGACGATCTGTTTTCTCTCAACGGACGCGCCGGTGCAGGGAGTGAAGCTGCTGACGGACTGGACCGCGTTCACGGGCGTTTCCGGAGCAATTCCGCAGACGGGCGTGATGAGCCCGCGCGGTCGCCTGGTGTCCCTCGCCGGGACCACCTACCTCCAGCTTCGCGGCGGCTTCGACTGCGACATCACCGTCGAGGGCCAGTTCGCCCAGCTCCCGCCGACGCTGACCCCCAGCCGTACCGTCAGGGCCGAAGTCACCCGCAACAACCAGGGTGGCCGCTGCGTCTGCCGTGTGGAGGCCAACGCCCGCGGCGAACTCTCCGTGTTCGGTCCGACCGCCGACAACAGGATCTCCTGGATCGGCCTGGACAACTTCTCGGCGGCCTGGCGCTGACGGTCTGTCTCCGCGCCCGCGCCCCCCTCGACTTCCTTACGATCCCGGAGGATCAGCCATGCCCCGAACCAGCACCAGCCGCCGCGCACTGCTCACCGCGGCCGTCGCCGTCCCCGCAGCAGCGATCGGTGCCCCCCTGCTCGCCACCCCCGCTTCCGCGGCCGACGTCCCCGGCGGCATAAGCGTCGTCCAGGACTGGCAGCCGCTCACCCTGGCAGCAGGAGTCACCGCTGCCGTGGACGTCCCGGCCGTCCGCGTCGTGAAGATCGCCGGCACGGACTTCCTTCAGATGCGTGGCGGATTCACCGGCCAGTTCACGGCCGACACCGTGATCGGCACCATGCCGACGACGATCACGGTGCCGAAGGTGGTGCGTGCGGTCTGTCCCCGCAACAACTCCGCCGGCATCAACTCCTGCCGTGTGGAGGTCCACACCTCCGGCCGGATCACGGTGTTCGGCGGTACGGCGACCAACGACATCACCTGGGTCACTCTGGACAGCTACTCGGCCGTCCTCGCCTGAGGCCCACGCCTCCGTCCGACCGTTCAACGTGACGAACTGCCGGACGGAGGGCGATGCGCAGAGGCTGAGGGCCGTGTCCAACGACTCCACGATCTGCCCGGCCCGCCCGCATGCGGCCGGTGCTCGCCATACAGGCAGACCCCGAAGGAACCGCCAGGCGACAAAGGGGGGCAGAACCCGACGACCAAGGCCTCAGACGATCGGCTGGGGTGTTCCGGCCGAGCATCGTCGTTGTGTTCTTCCTGGCAGACTTTCGAGCCGCCACGTGCGCGAACCGCGTAACCAGCTGCTTGGACGGCAGGTGCACGCATTGCAGCCGCTACGGAAGCACGGGGAGGAGAGCGCGCGGCGTTCTGGCCGGGTCGCTTCCCCTTGGGCAGTGCGGGAAGCGTGCGGCCGGCTCTGTCGGTCCAGCAGCCGGACACCGTTGTGCGTGTGCACGCCACCGCAGGCGCCCGCCGGTAGCAGCCTCGTCCTGTCGGTCGCGGGCGCCCACTCGGCCCCGAGCCAGGCCGGGGCAACGCCTCGGCCTCCCGGTCGACGGCTCGCCTCTTCGGCTCCATGATGGCACCGGCCGTGTGCCGTCAGAACACCGGTCGGGCATCGACGCATGGGGACGGCGGCTGCTCCGTCACAGCGGAAAGCTACCCGGCGTACCGGCAGCCTACGTAGGCGGGACGGGGCGGGCCGCGAGGATCGCGATGTCGTCGTCGCTGTCTGCGCCCAGACCGATGAGGAGTTCGTCGCAGAACACGTCGAGAGGTTCGCCGGCCAGGTCGGCGGCGTGGCGGCGGAGGCGGTCCATGGCGTCGGTCAGGGACTCGTCGCGGCGTTCAATGAGGCCGTCGGTGTAGAGAAGGACGGTCGAGCGGGCCGGGATCGCGTCCCGGGCCCGGCGGCGGGGCAGGTCGGGGTCCACTCCGAGGAGCACGCCCGCGCCGTCCTCGAGATAGCGTGCGCGGCCGTCCTCGGTGACAAGGAGGGGCGGCAGATGGCCGGCTGAGGAGTGCACCAGTTCCCAGGGGCCGGCCTCCGGGCCCTTGACGAGTCCGTAGATACAGGTGGCGGTGGCCTCCTGGTAGAGGGTGTGGTTCGCCATGTCCAGGCGGTGGAGGACCGTCTCGGGGGGCTCCTGGCGGTCCACAGCGATGCCACGCAGCATGCTGCGCAACTGGCTCATGGCAATGGCCGCGTCGAGGTTGTGGCCGGTGACGTCGCCGATCACCAGTGTGGTGTCCCCACTGGGCAGGACGAAGCTGTCGTACCAGTCGCCGCCGATCTGGGTGGTGGTGGAAGACGCTGCGTAGCGGGCGGAGATCTGGAGGTGGTCGATCTCGGGCAGTACAGGCAGCAGCGAGAGCTGGAGGCGCTCGGCGATGTTCCGCGTCTCCTGGTAGAGGCGAGCGTTGTCCATGCCGAGGGCGAGGGCGCGCGCCAGATCGTCGATCACGGGCAGGTCGTCCTCGGTGAAGGGACGTTCCACACCGCCTCGGGCCACGGTGAGCGCGCCGATGATCTTCCCGCGCGTCCGGAGCGGGGCGACAATGGCGCTGCGCGTCCCCATGCCGCGGAACAGTTCCTGGTAGTGGGCGTCCAGTGCACTCGTGGCATGGCTCGTCGCCAATGGCTCGCCGAGGAGAAGCGGGCCTGCACCGCGTAGCGCACGGGCGAGGGGTCCGCGGGCGGACTCCGACACGGGCGGAAGCCGGCGCGTGTACGCATCGGGGCAGGCCGTCTCGGGGGTGCGGCTGACGACGCAGACGCGGTCCACCTGGGCGGTCTCCCCGGTCAGCAGGTCCACCGCGCACCAGTCGGCCAGCCGTGCGGTGAGCACCCGGCCCACCTGTTCCACACCCTCGTCGAGATTCGTGGCCCTGCTAAGTGCGGCCTCGGTTTCTGCCAGCAGGGAAAGCCGTTTCAGCGGCGGCATCCCGGCGCCGGCTCCCCCGGTGTGCGGTGCGGCCGACGGGGTGGGGCCGGCCGTCTGCCGGGCTGCCACGGAGCGGGCCCGGCCGCCGGGAGGGCGGGTCGAGGTGACCGCCGCGGTGGCCCTGGGAGTGAGCTGCGCGACGAAGACGGTGCGGCCGTCAGTCGTCTCCCGGGACTGGATGAACAGGCGGACGGGGACCAGCCAGCCGTCGCGGTGCAGGGCGGGAAGCGGTACCGAGCGGCCCAGAATGCGGGGCTCCCCGCTGAGCAGCAGAGACGTGAACGCCTCGAGGTGGCGTCTGCGGAGATGCTCCGGAATGAGGGTGGTGAGGGGCAGTCCGACGATGTCGTCGGGCTGCCAGCCGAGCAGGTCCGCCGCGGGCCCGTTCGCAGCGATGATCGTGTTCCGCTCGTCGGCGGCAATCGTCGGAACCCTGCTGGCCCGCACCTGGCCGGCGTCCCACGGAACCAGTTCCGACGGGCTGGCGCCGGGTTCCCGGGGCACCACCGTCCACGCGGTGGGAGGCTCGCCGGCGAGTTGACCGACGATCTGGTCGAACAGCCACTGGTGGAAGATGCGGCTGCGCGGCAGCGCCGGCAGGGTCAGGAACCGTTCGTCACGGGCCTTCGCCTCGGCCAGGTCGAGGACCGTGCTCAGCGCCTGCGCGGCGGGCCCGGCGTCCGACGGCACAGGCAAGGGCAGGGACCGGATCTCCGCTCCGCCGGACTCCTGTTGGAGTGCGGCCGTCACACACGTGCTGATCAGATGGTTCATGTCCTGGGCCGCGGCGAGTTCGCCCGGTGGCACACCCAGGTCCTCTCCGGCGGCCAGCGCGAGGACGACCTCGCGCAGAAGAGTGTGCCGGTGCTGCTGGGAAGCCGAGTAGAGCGCTGCTGGTACGTCGACCAGGGTCACGGTCGCGCCGGGGCAGGGGTCCGCAGGTGGCGCCGGCGTTTCCCACCCGCCCGACCACCGGGGCATACCGTTGCCGGCGGAAGTTTCAGCGGGCACCAGCTCGAACCAAACCGTCTTGGTGTCCTCGACCACGTCGACGCCGTGCCGGGACGCCAAGAGCCCGACGAGGACCAGTCCCTGCCCCGTACCGGCGTACGGCGGATACGCGTACGCCACGACCGGCCGGTCCGGCCGACGGTCGCCCACCCCCACCCGCACCGTGCCGCCGTCCACCCGGACTGAAACCTCGACCTCCGTCCGGGCGTGCAGCACCGCGTTGGTCACCAGCTCGCTGGTCAAGAGCTGAGCGGTCTCGACCACGTCCGATGCGACGCCGTCCAGGGCGGAGCGCACGAACCGACGCGTTTCCGCCACGCTCCGCGGTCCCTGCGCGAACCAACGCGACGGCGCGCCTGCGGCTTGAGGGTCGGCCATGACCCCCAGTCTGCCTCAGCGGGCCCCCGTCGTCCCACTCGTACGCGCCGGAGCCTTCCTCGGAGGCGGCCCCCTCGTCGAAAGCCTGGGCAGTCGCGGCCTAATCGATTGAGAAGGCGGCACCGGGGGCGGCGTAGTCCACGGGGCCGTCGAACCGGGCAGAGGCGCGTGCCACCGCCTGCTGCGGTGTGAGGAAGCGGCCGATGTGCGTGACGATCAACCGGCCCGCCCGAGCGGCGCTGGCCGTGTCGCCGGCGTCCTCTGGCGTGGGGTGCACCTGTTCGCCCTCGGCCGGGACCTGCGTACTCTCGGCCTCGCACAGCAGCACGCGCCGGGCAGCGGAGCGGTTCCAGGTCTCGCCGACCACGGCACAGCGGTGGGCCGGCCGCTACCGGGAACTCGGCGAGGCGGAAATGAGCGACCGTCCCAGCCGCCCCCACCACAGCCCCAGGCGCACGCCGACCCGGACCGGACGCCGGATCATCAAGGTCCGTCTCGTACGGCGGTGGGGACCGGCCCGCATCGCGCACCTGCTGGGCCTGATGCCCGCGACGGCCAGTCCCGCCTCCGTGCCCCCGCGCTGGGACCGGTCGGCACGATCCAGGTCAAGCCTGTTCGATCCCTCGTGCGCAGGGGTATGCCCTGCCTTGCCGACCGCACTCAGGGCGGGCGCCGTCTTCCCGCTCACGCCCAGCGGCGTCAGCGAGCCGAACAGATGCTCGCTGAACCCGGCCTACCAGCTCGCCGCCTACCAGGCCCTCCCCAACACGGTCCCGGTTGCGGCGGCCGCAGCACTGGCATCAACCACGCGGGAGGAAACGCAGAGCGGACGCCGGCGACCAGACGATCGCGAGCTGGGCCGGATAGGCCCATCCGTCAGAATGCGGGCGCAGTCACGGGCTGCCGGGCGGTCCTACTCCTCCAGGTCCGTCATGTCCCGGAAGGGCTCGCCCAGTTGCCGCGGCAGGCAGCCGAGCGGGACGGGCGGGCGGTGCAGTCGTGCGATCGCGGCTTCGGCCTTGCTGATCTCTTCCTGGGCGCTGCTTCTCAGGTCTCCCGACGTGGGTGAGGTGTTGGGGTCAGGCTGGCGTCATGGGCCGTGGGGACCTGACGAATGCGGAACGGCGTACAACGCGGTGGCCTGCGGAGCCGACTGGTGCACCTTGAGATTCTGATCGCGTGTGACTTTCCGTGCTGCCGATGCGGGTGCAGCGGTCGACCGCCGGAGCTGAGCCGGCCGTGTGTGATCGGACGTGAGGCGGGCGGGGCCCTCAGCGTTCACCGTGACGGTTCAGCAACTGCTCCACGCGGTCGAACCTCTGGTGCAGGATCCGGAGTTCCGCACTGACGGCTTCCTCGCCTTCGCGGGTATAGCGCCCTATGGCCGTGCGCGCGTCACGGACTTCCTTCTCCGCCCGGCCGACGAACCAGGTGGCGAGGGCCGCAGTGACCATGCCGAAGGTGGTGATCCCGGCCAGCATGGTCACGGTGGCAATGACGCGGCCCCACGCGGTCACGGGATACAGGTCCCCGTAACCGACCGTCGTCGCCGTCTCGATGGACCACCAGATGGCCTTGGGAAAGGAAGTGATGTTTGCACCCGTCGCCCCCCGCTCGACCGGCACGACCAGCGCTGCGCCGGTGAGCAGCACCAGGGCGGTGGCCGAGGTGACAGCCAACGCGGCCCGGAAGTGAAAGGCCCGCCATCGCGGGTCGCTCAGGAAACGGCCGAGCAGTTGGAAGAACGATTGCTGCACGGGAGGTCCCTCGACCGGAATACGGAAAGGTTCCGGCGACGGTAACGCCGCAAGCGCGGGAGGGCGTGACCGACCCACGCCGATTGCGCTGCACGGCCGAGTCGAATACTCCGATGGACCACTCCGGGAACAGCAGTCCGACGATCACTCACAGCGCGGTTTCGGCCCTCACCAGTACGGGTCACCGAGGGTGCGGGCAGCCGCCCGCACCACGATCTCCCCGTACGTCGCCCTGATTGCACGTTCTGCTCTGCCGGTAGATCATCCTGCTGACGCCCCGGGCTGGTCAAAAGCGCCGGGACACTGTGGGAGTTCGCGGACCATATTCCGGTTGCTGCAAAGCGGTCGCGAACCGGGCTTCCAGGTAAGCGGCAGGGTTCCCCTGTCGAAGCAGCGGCCCTGGACGACCTGCCCCGTGGACCGCACGGGTCGCCCGCGCAGGCGTTGATGGCATCGGTGAGGTACACGTGAGGTACACCTCTGCCGTCGTGTTCCCCGCTGCGTACCAGCGGTGGGTCTGCTCACGCAGTTCTTCGATGATGCCGGGGGGGACGACGCAGCGCCCGGGCCGCCGCGTCGAGGGCTCCTGGATGCCTGGGCTCCGTTGGCGTCATGCGGACCTCCTATAGTTGCCTCATGAGCCGTTGGTCGGATTTGGCAGGCAAGGCGTCCGGCGAGGACTACGCCGCACGATTCGCGGATTTGGCCCGCAGCGGCAAGAACGTGCACGGTGAGGCAGGGTTCTGCGCGGCTCTGGTGCCTGCCGGAGCGCGGGTGCTGGACGCCGGCTGTGGTACCGGGCGCGTCATGATCCGGCTCGCGGAGCTCGGGTACGACTGTGTCGGGGTGGACCTTGACCCGTCGATGCTGGCCGTGGCGCGAAAGCAGGCGCCCGGACTGCCCTGGTTCCAGCTCGATCTGGCCGAGTTCGTGCCGGCCCAGGTCGGCGTCGCGGAGGGCTTCGACCTCGTCGTCGCTGCGGGCAATATTTTCCCGTTGCTCGCCCCCGGCACCGAGGCCGCCGTGGCTGAGCGCCTGTCCGCGGCACTGCGTCCGGGCGGCCTGCTGGTCGCCGGCTTCGGCCTGGACGAAGCCCACCTGCCGGTGCTGCCCGGCCTCACCCTGTCGGACTACGACGACTTCTGCGCCGGTGCCGGTCTCACTCTCGTCGACCGCTTCGCCACCTGGGACGCCGATCCTTACGGCGGCGGCGGTTATGCCGTCAGCATCCACCGCCGGTGAGGACCTGCGGAACGTCTTGACGCCCACGTCCACCGGGCCTGCGGGGGCAGGGGCCGGGGGGTGCCATGCAGGACCGCGTTCTCCGTGACGATGCAGCCTTCGCCCAGCTCCACCGGCCCGCCCGCGGCGGTCTTACCGGGCCTTGGCGGTAACGAAAGCGACCTTGCTCATCCCCCAGCGTGGCACTCGGTCCGGGCAGGTCAGCTGCCTTTACTGTGACCGCTGTCGGTGGTCGCCGCTTCTCGTTGGCCCGAGGCGCGACCTGTACACGCTCCTGATGGGCCAGTTCGCTCGTCGCACCCTTGGGGATCCGGCGTCACTTTACGCGCGTAGTTTTGACGTGTACAACTCACCTTGCACCCTCCGGACTTGGTCGTACCGCCAACACCTTTGGAGGTCCCCCATGCACATCTCCAGATCTCGCTCAACCCCACTGAGCCGCGCCGCCGCCACCCTCGGCGCCTTCACCGTCACCCTCGGCCTGCTGGCCGGCAGCACCGCCCAGGCCGCGCAGTCCCAGGGCGGCCAGATCCCGCTGGGCACGGGCTACCTGGGCGTCACCATGCACAACACGCAAACGGCCCCGGGTTCGGTCAGCCCGATGGCTGCCACCGACGGCGTCCAGGGCATCGACGTCTCGCACTATCAGGGGACGATCAACTGGACCTCGGTGCGCAACGCCGGCAAGCAGTTCGCCTGGATCAAGGCCACCGAGGGCACCAGCTACAAGGATCCGACGTTCGGCGCCAACTACACAAACGCCTACTACGCCGGTGTGATCCGCGGTGCGTACCACTTCGCCCGGCCCGACGCCTCCAGCGGGGCGACCCAGGCAAACTTCTTCGCCTCCAACGGCGGCGCCTGGTCCAAGGACAACCTCACGCTGCCCGGCGTGCTGGACATCGAGGGCAACTGCTACGGCCTGTCCCAGACCTCGATGCGCAACTGGATCCTGGACTTCTACAACACGTACAAGACCCGGACCACGCGAGACATCGTCATCTACACCAGCCCCAGCTGGTGGAACACCTGCACCGGCGGCTGGAGCGGCATGGCCACCCGCAGCCCGCTCTGGGTGGCCCACTGGACCACCGCCGCCAGCCCCACGGTCCCGACCGGCTTCCCGGCCTGGACGGTGTGGCAGTACGCCAGCACCGGCACGGTGTCGGGCATCTCCGGCAACGTGGACCACGACAAGTTCAACGGCACCCGCGACCGGCTCCTGGCCCTGGCCAACAACACGCCGTGACCGCGGGCTGGTGACATGCCCAAAGCAGGTGGGCCGCCGACAACCGTCGAGCGGCCCACTCCGCCTGGGCCTGCACGGCACGAACGCGCACACTCCCCTGACTGCGTTACGGAGCCCCCATGGACATCTCGAACCCGTCACGGCGCGGCCTGCTGAAAGGCGCGGCCGTCGCCGCCGGCGCCACCGCGCTCGGCGCCCTCACCGCCGGCACAGCCCGCGCCGCAAGTTACCCGACCACCCACTGGATCCCCGCCAGCACCTCGAACTACACCGTCTCCAACCGGCCCACCAGCTATGCCATCGACCGGGTCGTCATCCACGTCACCCAGGAGTACTTCCAGGACGCCCGGCGGATCTTCCAGGACCCCGCGCGGAAGGTGTCGGCGCACTACATGCTTGCCTCTGCGGACGGCTATATCGGCCAGTTCGTCCGGGAGAAGGACATCGCCTGGCACGCGGGGAACTGGAGCTACAACACCCGCAGCATCGGCATCGAGCACGAGGGGTGGGTCGACGACCCCAGCTGGTTCACCGATGTGATGTACCGACAGTCGGCGCAGCTCACCGCCGCGATCTGCACCCGGTACGGCGTACCCAGGGACCGAACCCACATCATCGGACACTACGAGGTGCCAGGAACGGACCACACCGATCCCGGCCCATCCTGGGATTGGGCCAAGTACATGACGTACGTCAAAGCGGCCGTCTGACCGGCTTGGGCGTGCTCGCCGCGGGCTGCGCCCCCGCCACCGCTCCTCATCGCCGCCGGCGCCCCCATCGGCCTCACCACCGTGGCCGCTCAGGTGGTCGGCCCGCCGGCGGCCGGACGGGGGCCTTGGACCACTGCGGAGCGGTGATCGGCAACTTGCTGAGCGAGTCGATGGGCGGCATGCTGCCGGCCCGCATCTTCGGCGTGGCACTCGGCGGATGGCGAGGTGGCGGCACTCCCAGCTTTGGCCGCGGCGTTGATCCTGCTTCGCGACGTGCGGTGGCAGGTCGCTTTCCAGCTCGTCGATGTCGTCGCAGAGCCCGGCCCGGGGCCTGCCTCAGGGGGTGTCGGCAGCCGCGGCACCTGACGCCCGATCAAGTAGGCGCCGCCGCCGTCGGCCACCAGGCGCGTGAGCCACTCAAGCAGCAGGCTGCTCGGCGTCACTCAGCACATCGGAGGCGTCGGCGAGGGCGGCGCGCAGCGCGCGGGCCGCCGCGGCGGGTCCGGTCTCCCTGGCGGGGACCGTCGGCCCTGCGGGGCGGGGTCGAGCTGCGGGCGCTTCGTTCCAGGAACTGCGCGTATCCGTGCTCGGCGACGACCTCAGGGAGCCCCTCCTTGTCGCCGGACAGGCGGTAGATCGCCGGCGGCTGGGTTCCGGCTGCGGCGGCGACCGCGCGGGTGTTCACCGCGTCAGGGCCGCCGTCTTCCGGTAGCTCGACGGCCGCCTCGACGATGCGGCGCCGAGGGCTGCCGGTGGAGTCGCACCCAGCTATGAACCGATGGTATCGAGAATTTGATGCCATCGGTATTTCCAATGTTATCGTTGGGGTGATTCCACCGGAACCAGTGTTCGGAGAACCTAGTGATCATCGTGACCGGAGCCACCGGAAAGCTCGGCCGCCGCACCGTCGAGCGCCTCCTGGAGCGTGTCCCCGCCGACCGCGTCGGCGTCAGCGTCCGCGACCCCCGCAAGGCCCAGGACCTCGCAGACCGCGGCGTCCGCGTCCGGCAGGGCAGCTTCGACGACCCCGCTTCCCTCGTGCACGCCTTCGAGGGCGCCGAGCAACTTCTCCTCGTCTCCCTCGACCGCACGGGCCAGGAGTGCGTCAGCGGCCACCGCGCCGCCATCGATGCCGCGGTGAAGGCCGGCGTCGGCCGCATTCTCTACACCAGCCAGATGGGCGCCGCCCGCGACTCCCGCTTCCAGGCATGCCGCGACCACGCCCAGACCGAGGACCTGCTGCGCGCCACCGGCCTGCCCTGGACCGCGCTCCGCAACGGCTTCTACGCCTCCAGCGCCCTGCAGTTCCTGGAGTCCGCCCGCCACACCGGCGACATCGCCCTCCCCGCCGACGGCCCCGTCGCCTGGACCAGCCACGACGACCTCGCCGAGGGCACCGCCGTGATCCTCGCCGGGAAGACCCGCTTCGAGGGCCCCACCCCGCCGCTCACCGGCCAGGCGGCGCTCGACTTCGACACGGTCGCCGAGATCGCGTCCCGGACCACCGGACGGGTTTTCACCCGCACCGTCGTCCCCGACGACACCTTCCGCGAGCAGCTCCTGGCGCACGGCACCCCGGCCCCGATCGCCGACCTGCTGCTCAGCATCTTCGCCGCCGCACGGAACGACGAGTTCACCGCCGTCGACTCGGCGCTCGCCGAGCTGATCGGACGAGAGCCCGCCGCTTTCCGCACCCAGCTGGAGCGGGCCTGGGCCGAATAGAAGCCACCGCCGCCTGGGAATCCGCTCCGCCGCCGCACGGCGGCGCACTCGTCGTCTGCCATCAGCCCGAGGCCGGACGGCAGCCCGGTCCCGGCCTCGGACACCGGCACCTGGCGCACGTACGGTCGCGCGACCCGGCGGTCTGGTTCCACAGGAAGGCTTCCCCGTCGAGAAGGAAGTACCGGCTCGACGCCCGCCCCCTCCGGGGTGCGGGCGACAATCCTCCCGCGCGCCTGCGGCCCGGCCCGCCGGGGGCGGGCCGGGCCGCAGGCGGTGGGTCAGGCCGCAGGCGGTGGGTCAGGAGGTGCGGCAGACCGTGCCGTTGAGGGTGAACGCCGTCGGGGCGGGGTTGGCGCCGTCGTTGGCTCCGACGAAGCCGAAGGTGGCGGTGGAGCCGCCGCGCGGGGCAAGCTCGGCGTTGGCGCCGTTGTCGGTCACATGGACGCGCGTGCCGGAGCCGGTGACGTTCGCGTTCCAGGAGCTCTGCACGGACTGGCCGGTGGACGGCCAGGTGAAGTCGAGGGTCCAGCCGTTGACCGGGGCGTCACCCACGTTGGAGACCGTGACGGTGGCGACGAATCCGTTGCCCCAGCCGCTGTCCACCCGGTAGTTGACCAGGCAGCTGCTGTCGCGCGGAGCCGTGGTGGCGAAGGTCAGCGGCTCGGAGGGACGCGAGAGGCGGCCGTCGGCGTCCCGGGCGAGGACGTTGACCGTGTGCTCCGAGCCCGGCGGCAGGTTGTGCAGCGTCGCCGAGGCAGAGGTTGAGGTGGCGACCAACTGAGCGTTGGTGCCCAGCTGTTCGTACACCTCGTAGCGCACCGCCTTTCCGTTCGCGGGGGCCGTCCAGCTCAGCGTGGCGGTCGAGCTGTCCACGGCGGTGGCCCTCGGTGCGCCGGGCGCGCCGACCGAGGCCGCGGCGGCGTGCGGGGCGACGGTGATCGTGGTGATCGAGTACGGCGGCAGCACCTGGTCTCCCCCGGCGGTGGCGGCCACCCGGGTGATATCGGTGTCGCCGCGGCCGTAACGGTGCACGACCGGCGCCTGGGTGGTGGGCGTGTATCCGGCGTAACTGATCTCCGCAGTGCGGGAGTTCAGCGGGTCCTTGTTGATCAGCATCACGCTCAGGGTGCCGTCGGCCCGGTGCACGGCATGCGCGGAGACCTGGTCGCTGTCGGTGGAGGAAGCGACCATCGTGTCACCGGGACGGCCCAGCTCGGTCAGCGACTTGATGCCGTAGTACGGGTGGAACGGCGTGTTCACGGCCGGCTGGCAGACATCGCCGACGCAGCCACCGCTGGAGAGCAGGCCGAAGTCGTTGAAGTCGGTGTCGCCGTCCACCGTCTCCACCTTGGTGGGTCCGTTGTGGACGTTCCACCAGTCGACGTTGAAGACACCGTTCTCCAGTGCCGTCATGTAGGTGTCCGCGGCGAACAGGCCGTTGGGGCGGCTGTTCATCTGGACGTTGGAGTTGACCTCGGTGAGCGCGATGCCGATCTTCGACGAGCGTTCCCCGGCGTACCGGTCGATCTGCCTGCGGACCTCGCGGAGCTGTCCGGGGAGCCGGGCGGTCCGGTTCAGCGCCTCGTCGGCGGTGGCGCCGCCCGGGTAGGAGTGCACGATGGCGAAGTCGATCGTCCCGGCGACCGCGGACAGCACGGTGTGGTTCCAGTCGGCCGAGTCGCCCGGGCCGATGATGCCGTCCGGCCAGTCGCCCGGCGTGGTCAGCACGGCGCCGATCTTGATCGTCGGGTCGACCGCCTTCATCGCACCGGCGTAGGCGAGGACGTTGCGGGCGTACTCACGCGGGCTCTTGTCCGGGTGGTCGTCGGCCTCCCAGCCGCTGCCGTACTGGCCGTTGCCGTAGATCTCGTTGCCGATCTCCCAGTACTTCGCCCCGTAGCCGCGGGTGACGTTGGCGTACCGGACCCAGTCGGCGGCCTCCTGCGGGGTGCCGGTGCCGTAGTTGGCGATGATCATCGACTGGGAGCCGGAGGCGCGGACACTGCCCATGAACTCGTCGAAGGTGGTGCCGGGGGCCACGTAGCCGCCCGGGGCGGTGTGGTCCTTCCAGTGGTAGATGTCGCCGTAGGAGCCGCCCGGGTAGCGCATCATGCCGACACCCGCCTCGCCCAGCAGGCCGGTCACCCCGGGGTCGTTCATGTGCGAGTCCCAGAGCGCGTGGTTGACCCCGAACGCCGCCTTGTCGATCGTGCCGAGCCCCAGCCCCGCGTTGACGGAGACCTCGACGGCCGACGCCTCGTCGGCGGCCGTCGCCGCTGCGGCCGGGTCCGCGGTGGCTCGGCCGGTCGCGGCGGGCGCCGGCGGTGCGGCGGCGAGGGCGGCGACCGTGGCCAGGGCGCAGACGAGCGCTGCGGCGGGGCGCCTGCCCGCGATTCGTCCGGCCGTGCGGGGCGGCCGGCCCAACCAGCCGGTGGCGGGGAGGTGTGCGAGCGGCATGACGTGTCCTCCTCGGGCGAGCGCCGCGTCGGTCGGCAGGACGCCCGGTGTGAGTGGTCGATGGGTGCCATCGGTGCGCGCAGCTATGGGAGCGCTCCCATGATGCAAGGGAGGCATGACCGCGTCAATGGTGCGGACGAGGGCAATCCCATCTCCCGTCACCTGCCGCCGCGCGGCGAGGCGTTCGGCCTGCGCGGGCCACCAGGCGGGCGGAGGCCGAACGGTGAGCGGACGGCTCCACCGACCTGTCCGGCTTCCACCCATGCTTGCCCAGCACGTGGCCTTCTACGGCCCCGCCCGCGTCTTACTGAAGATCGTTTACGGGGCAGCCTGCGCCCTCGCGACGAATTCCTTGAGTACCTGCGGCTGTTCCGCCCGACGGCTCTCCGCTCTGCCACCTGCCTGCGTTGCTCGGTCCGCTCGGCGGACCGCTGAGTGGCACGCTGAGCAAACGCCGTCAGGCTTCCCCCGAGCACCACGCCGACGAGCGATAGAACCGGTCGCCGGACGTCACCTGCCACCGTGACACCCCTCCAAGCTCAGACCTCTGAATCAGCGCTCTGGGCTCGGTGCCAGGCGAACGGCCGGTGCCACTCGTTCGATGCTGCGGCGGTAGGGCAGACCGTCCAGCGGCTTGCCGGCGAGGAAACGGGTGATCAAGTCGGCGGTCTCCGCGGTCCGTTCCAGGATGAGCATGTGGTCGGCATCGCGGATCTCGGCGTGCCGACCAGGACCGCGCCCGACCCGGCCGGGGTAACGCCGGGCGATCTCGTAGCCGATAGCGCTTCCGTAGGAGCCGGCCAGCACGTTGACCAGCCCGACACCGCACTCGTCGAGCATGTGGCAGATGGCGTCGGCAAGAAAGTCGGCGCCGTAGGTTTCGGGCAGCAAGTCGGCGGCGCCCAGCCGGGCGGGTCGACGGTCAGCACGTCCATGCTTTCGAGGAACACGCCCTCGCAGCGCCCCCACGATTCCTTGCGCTGGAATGCCCCGCCGATGATCAGCACGGGCGGGAAACACGGGGCGGAGGCGCGGACCACACGTGATTCGCAGGAGAAGCCCTGCCAGCGATGCCTCCGCACACGTGCCTCGCCCGGTGACGGAGCGGTCTCGGCGGGGAGAGGCGTCTTGAGCGGCATGCCGGGGTCGATCACGCGAGGTCGAACGATCTTTGAGGTCTGAAGTCACGATCCCTTGATCTGCCGGCCGCTGCCGGGTGTCCACACCTCGACGGTACGGCCTGGTCGCCGACGGAGGGACGTCCTGCTGGTACACCCCTTGTCAGTGACTCGCTGCGCGCGCGAAGTACGGGTTACCTGGATGCCATGGCGTTCTCCTCCGCTCCGTCGGCGGGGCGGGGGACGTCGGCACGTGGACCCGGACGGTCCTCCGCTCTCGTACGTAAGGAATCCCTGATGCGCGGAGCAATGATCTATGCCCCAGGCGACGTGCGCGGGGCCTTCCGGTACGGCGCCGAGCCCATGCCCGCATGACAATCCCGAGGATCCCTTCCATGAACTCCGCAGTCCGCCGCCGTCCGGTCCGCGCCGCTCCAGCAGCCGTCCTGTTGCTGGCCGTGACCGCCTGCTCCGGCGACGCGCAGGAATCCACCCCGGCCGCCCCATCCTCCGCCTCGGCGTCCCCGGGGCAGCAGGACACGACGGCCCCCACCCCGCCATCCCCCTCATCAGGGAGCACCGCCATGGACATCCGGGTCACCCTCGACGGCCGCCCCATCGAGGCCACCTTGAACGACAGCCCCGCCGCCCGCGACTTCGCCGCCCTGCTCCCGCTCACCCTGGGCCTGGAGGACTTCCACGGCACAGAGCGGGTCGCCGACCTGCCGCGCAAGCTGAACACCTCCGGTGCCCCCGAGCCGGTCTCGGCCAAGGTCGGCGACATCGCCTACTACGCACCCTGGGGCAATCTGGCCCTCTTCTACCAGGACGGGCCCGCCCCTTCGGCCGACCTGCTCATCCTCGGTCACCTCGACGTCAGCGCCGACCAGCTCGGCGGTGCGCCGCGCATCACCATCGAAGCCGCGGCCTGACCCGGGCGGCTGCCTGAAATCCCTAGAGGAAGAGAAAACCCGTATGCCTTCCGCAGTCGGCACCCCCACGGGCAAGCTGCCCCTAGTCGTGTGGGTGCTCGCCGTCGGCACGTTCCTGATGGGCACCACCGAGTTCGTGATCGCCGGACTGCTCCCGGAGATCGCCGGTGACCTCGGCGTCGGCGTCTCCCACGCCGGTCTGCTGATCACCGCTTTCGCGCTCGGCATGATCGTCGGCGGGCCGGCCATGGCTCTGGCCGCGCTGCGCCTGCCCCGGCGCCTGACTCTCGTCTCGGCCCTTGCGGTATTCGCCCTCGGGCACGTCGTCGCCGCGCTCAGCTCCTCCTTCACCGTGATCCTGGCCGCCCGGGTGCTGACCGCGCTGGCCACCGGCGCGTTCTGGGCCGTCGGCTTCGTCATCGTCACCGCCGCCGCAGGCCCCGCCCGGGCGACCCGGGCCGTCGGCGTCATGATGGGCGGCCTGACCCTGGCCAACGTCGTCGGCGTCCCGATCGGCTCTTTCGTCGGCCAGTACACCGGCTGGCGCGGCCCCTTCTGGGCCCTGGCCGCCCTCGCGGGACTCGCGGCCGTGTTCATCGGCCGGTTCATCCCCCGGACGGAGCGGCGGGCCGAGATGTCGGTACGGGCCGAAGTCCGGGCGCTGCGGCAGGGTCGGTTGTGGCTTGCGCTGGCCGCCGCCGTCCTGATCATGGGCGGGGTCCTGGCCACGTACACCTACATCACCCCACTGCTGACCGACCGCGCCGGTGTTCCGGCCAGGGCCGTTCCACTGGTCCTGATCGTCTTCGGGCTCGGCGCCCTGGGCGGCACCGCCATCGGCGGCCGGCTCGGCGACCGCCACCCGATGGCCACCACGATCACCGCCGCCACCGTGACCGCCTTGGCACTGCTCCTGCTGATCCCGCTGTCGAGCGGGCCCGTCACCGCCGTCGCCCTGGTCTTCCTCATGGCCCTGGCCGGGTTCACCGTCAACCCCGTCGTCACCGCCCTCGCCGTCCGCTTCGCCGGCGACGCCCCCACCCTCACCTCGGCGCTGACCACCTCCGCCTACAACACCGGCATCGCCGCCGGCTCCGCCCTGGCCGGGACAGCCATGCACACCTCCCTCGGCCTGACCGGACCCGCCCTGGTCGGCGCCTTCTCCGCCACCCTCACACTCCTGCCGCTCATCGCCCTCACCCTCGGCGGCACCCGACGGCAGGCCCGGATCGTGGCCCAGGGCGCCGCCCCCGCCCTCGTACCCGACGACGCCACCGCACCGGTGCCACCACGGCACTGACCCGCCCCCTCGGATCCTTGACCACGGCCCGCCCACCACGGCCCGCCCCTCGACGAGAGTGCCGCGCAATTCGACCGCGTCCAGAGCATCAACCTGCGCGGCATCTGGGCGGGCATGAAGCACGAACTGCGCCACATGCGCGACCAGGGCAGCGGTGCGATCGTCAACTGCTCCTCCCTCGGCGGCCTCGTCGGCAACCCCGGCCGCGCCGCCTATCACGGCACCAAGCACGGCGTGATCGGCCTGACCAAGAGCGCCGCCCTCGAATACGGCTCCCGCGGCGTCCGCATCAACGCCGTCTGCCCCGGCATCATCGCCACCCCGATGGTCGACGCCATGGCCGCCAAGGGCGAACTGGACCGCGATCGGGCCGCGGCGGGCCAGGCCATCGACCGCCTCGGCAGCGCCGAGGAGATCTCCCAGGCCGTCCTGTGGCTGTGCAGTCCCGGCGCGAGCTACGTCACGGGCGTCGCCCTGCCCGTCGACGGCGGCTATACCGCCCGATAGCCTCTCGGCTCCGCCCTCGCCGACCGGGCCCTGGGGTCGCGGGTGCCGGCGAGGGCGAGGGCGGTGAGCGGCAAGAAGGGGAGGCTGTCCGACGCGGTGGCCCAAGGGCTCGGGTTGCCGTCGTGGACTCCGACCTGCGAGCCCTCACGCATGCGCGGTGATGTCCGCACCACCCATACCCGCGGTGAGGACGACCACCGTGCGCCTGCTACGGCTCTGCCGAGTCACATACATGCGCGCGGCCAGCGCCTGAATGATGTGCATGCCTCTGCTGTGCTCGTCATCGGCCGGTGGGGAGGCAGCGCTCCCAGGTTCGTCGCCCCCCACGCTCGATGACCGTGACGTGCCAGGAGCCCCTTCGCGTCCAGGCGCAGGCGAACGGTCAGATCGCACCGGCCGTGGGTGGTCGCATTGCCGGCGAGTTCACTCACCACCCGCTCGGCATCCTCCAGCAGCTCCCCGCCGGCCTTCCACAGCGTCAGAACCGTCGTGGTGAAACGCGAGCCAATGGGACGCCGGCAGCCTCCGCGGGCAGCCGGAAGGTCAGAACTCGCAAGACATCGGCTGCCGTTCCCGTCGGCTGCGTCTCGCGTCGGAGATGTCTATACGGTTCCTGGACAAGGGCACGAAGCGCAAGAGCAATGTTTCGAAACTTTTATCGCGCTGGCACGAAGGGCCGGATCGGCACGCACAGCGCTCGGCCTCGGACCGGTGGTCCCCGCCTACGACGGAGGACGGCCGACGCGGCCCCGCCCCTTCCGCCTTCCCGAACTCCGGGTGCGGATGGGCACGTTCCCATACGCCGACCGCGCGGACGGCCGGAACACACAGGCCTGCCGAATGGGCGCGCGCCATCCCTTGACGCCCACCGGGCCGGTTTCTACAGTTCACTCCGGCCAGTGTTACTTGTTTTCGCGCAAAATTTCGGAGCGACGTGCAGTCCGCCTTTCCCGGCCGTGTCGAGAGGACCGATGAAGCACATGAGCTATGCCAGACGACGGGCGTTGATCGTGCGCGGCGGCCTGGAGGGCTACAGCCCCGTCCAGACCACGGACCTCTTCCTGCCCTTCCTCGACCGGAACGGGTTCGACGTGGTCATCGAGGACTGCCTGGAAGTCTACGAGGACG
>NZ_JBEOSI010000018.1:0-96820 GCF_040302845.1 Streptomyces sp. NPDC096323 | reverse complement strand
CCCCGCAGGACGACGAACATCGACCCGGGTCCGCTGCGTACCGGCGGAACGTTCGTCGTTTGAGGAGACGCCCCGGAGGGACCCCGGACCCCCACCCACCCGGGTGGGGCGCACCCCCGCGCAACGCGGAGCACCCGCACCACTCAAGCCCGTCCGGCGATTGAGGACGGAACCGGCCCGCCGGAGCACCCCGCACCCCGCACCCCGCACCCCGCGGAACCCTCCGCCCCGGGAGGGGGCAGCCACACCGGGGCGCGGCCACCCCGCAGGGAAACCGAACCCCTCAGCCCGCGCTAGCGAAGCGCGTCGGCGACCTCGCGCGCCGCGTCCACCACGCGCGGACCCACCCGTTCCGGGACCGCGTCCGCGAGCATCACCACGCCGACGCTGCCCTCGACCCCCGTCACCCCCATCAGCGCGGCCGCGGCCCCGCTCGCGCCCGCTTCCAGTTCTCCGTGGGTGAGCGTGAACGCCGTCTCGCCCACCGGCTTCTGGCGGGCGGCGAGGATCGCCCGGCCCGCGGCACCCCGGTCCAGCGGGTGGCGGAAGCCGGCCCGGTAGGCCACGTGGTAGTCGGTCCAGGTGGGTTCGACGACCGCGACCGCCAGCGCGTCCGTGCCGTCGACCAGCGTGAGGTGGGCGGTGGCCCCGATGTCCTCGGCCAGGGACCGCAGCGCGGGCAGCGCGGCCTCCCGGACGAGCGGGTGCACCTGACGGCCCAGGCGCAGGACGCCCAGACCGACTCGTGCCCGGCCGCCCAAGTCGCGGCGTATCAGGGTGTGTTGTTCCAGGGTGGCGAGCAGACGGTAGACCACCGTGCGGTTGACGCCGAGTTTGTTGGACAACTCGGTGACCGTCAGGCCGTGGTCGGTGTCGGCGAGCAGCTTGAGGACACGCAGTCCTCGGTCGAGCGTCTGGGAGGTCTCCGCGGTCACGACGCCCTCTCCTCTTCGGTGAGCGGCGGCGGCTGTTCCCACGGATTGTGCGCCACCGGTCCCAGCGGCGACGCACGGAGAGGCCGCCGGCCTGGCCAAGGCACCGGCTGCGCTCCGCGGCGGCGCTGCCACGGGGCGTTCACGTTTTGGGGACAGTAGCGAGCCAGTCCGCTCAGCGGAAGACCTCGTCCAGAATCCGGGCGTTGAACTCGGCTAAGTCATATAAGCGCCGGTCAGCGGGGCACCGGTCGAGCGGTGCGCATCTACGCGCGTCCTGGTCGGCCGACTGCCCCGCGACGCTCCGTACACCGGACGTGAACCGGCGTTAACTCACCGTAAACAATTGCTGGACGGTTTTACCGTTGACGAGTACCTCGCAGGCCCTGATCGACCTCGTCGCCGGGTCCCGGACGGTGAAGTTGAGGGCGAACGTGCCGTCGAGTCCGATGACCCGGGTGACGTAGGAGTCGGAGGTCTGCTTGCCGTCGGCGGTGCGCCCGGTGACGGAGACCGTGGCGACGGGCGCGAAGCCCCGGCCGGTCACCTGGACCACCGTGCCGGGCGGCCCTTCGGGTGGCGAGAGCGCGAAGGAGGCTCCGGTCGGGGCGGTGCCGTCCTGGACGGTGAACGCGGCAGTCTCCGTACGCGGGTTGACGAGGACCTCGCGGACCCGGAGGGCGACGGTGTCGGCCGCGTTGACGGTGAAGGTCTGCGAGAAAGCCCCGTCGAGGCCGACGACCTTGGTGCGCACCGGGTCGGAGGTCTGCGAGCCGTTCGCCCGGAGCCCGACGATGGACACGGTCGCCACCTTGGCGAAGCCCTGCCCGAGCACGGTGACCGCCGTGCCCTTCGGCCCGGCCGCCGGTGTGAGGACGACGAAGGTGGGGGCGACGGTGAGCTGGGTGAGGGCCTGCGCGCCGCCCGCCGTGACCTGGAGGGCGTAGACGCCGCGGGGGGTGGATCCGGCGGCGGTGACCGTACCGGTCAGGGTGCCGTCGGCGGCGATCCGCAGGGTGGAGCCGCTGATCCGGGCCGCGTCGCAGCCGCTGCCGTCGGCGGCGCACAGGGCGGCGGCGGGGGTGGCGCCGGAGGGCCAGCCGTCGCCGGAGACGCCGATCGTCCCGCCGGGCTTGACCTTGGCCATGCCCGCGGAGAGCGTCGCGGTGGCCTCGGTCACGGTGAACGGTGCGGTGAGCAGGGTCGCCGGGTCGTTGGCCTCGTCGACCTGGATCGCGGCGATCGCCGGGTCCGAGACGGTGAAGTCCACGGCGAACGTGCCGTCCGGGCGGCTCTTCACGTAGACGGCCGTGTCGTCGAGCGTCGTTCCGCTCGCGTCAAGGCCGACCGTGTTGATCCAACGGTCCTGCCGGTAGTCGCTGCCGGTGACGGTGATGACGCTGCCGACCGGTCCGCTGCCACGGGAGAGCGCGATGGCGCGGGGCCCGTCGGGGACGAAGGCCTGGACGGTCAGGGGCGCGGTGGCCTCCTTCGTACCGTCGCCGACTTTCACGAGGTACGAGCCGTCCGGCACCGTGCCCGCCTGGGCGAGCACGGCGCTGCCGGTCAGTTGCCCGGAACTGTTGATCGCGAGGGAGTTGCCCGCGAACTTCCCGGCGTCGCAGCCGCCGCCGTCCGCCGCGCAGAGTGACGGTACGGGGGTGGCGCCCACGGTCCAGCGGCTGCCCGACAGGGTGACGGAGGTGGAGGGCCGGGCCGGCGTGGTGGGGGCGATGAGCGTGGCCGGCTGACCGGCGCTGCCCTCCGCCGTCACGGTGCCGATGGAGCCGCCGCCCGCGGTGACGGTGCAGGCCGTCTCATAGGTGGAGCCGAGCACCTTGGTGCGGGTGAGGTTGCGCAGCGGGGTGAAGGTGATCGGGCCGCTCGCGTTCGCGGGGAGGAGGAAGTCGCCTTCGTAGGGCGGGATTTCGATCGGCTGCCCGGACGGGATGTCGAGGCTGACCTCGGGTCCGGTGACGGTGACCGTGCCGGTGGCGCCGCCGGACATGGCGAGGTCGACGCTCGGGGTGGTGGGCACGTCGTTGAGGCTGAGTCCGCTGGTGGCGGGGGACGGGCCGAGCGTCACCTTGGCGTGGACCTTGCCGCCCGGGTCGACGACGTCGGGGGCGAGTTCGATGCTGAACTCCTGCGGCCCGGTCGCCTCTCCCTGGCCGGCGGGCAGGGTGCAGTGGACGGTGGGGGTGATGGTTCCGGCGTGGGCGAGGGGTGCGAGCGCGACGGTTCCGCCGGTCCAGGCGAGTACGGCTCCGGCGCCGAGGGCGACGGCGCGGCGCCACACGGGGCGGCCCGGCCTTCCGGTGGGTCTGCGATGCGCGAACATGCTGCTCCTCCAAGGGAATCGGAATGCGGATGATCCGAATGCGGAATGGGCGACGCCCGCCTGTTCCCTTTCCGTACGGAACAGACGGGCGTCGTCGGTGCTTTCGTGGGTGCCCTTTACAGCAGGGTCAGGGTCAGGGTGGCGCTGTAATCTCCGGGCCGGGTGAATTCGGGAACGGTGAGGGCGAGATCCGCGTCGGCGTCGAACTTGCCGCCGGTGAACGGACGTGATCCGTCCGGATCCACCCGGCACAGGCTCGCCGCCTCGGGCCCGAGTGCCGTGGGCGCTCCGGCCACCGGCGTCCCCACGCTGCCGGCCTGCGCCGAGCAGGACGGTGTCCAGCGCACGGCGTGGGCCGGGATGACGGACCCGTCGGCGCTCGTGAAGCTGCTGAGGGTCGCGGTCAGGGACCAGCCGCTGTTGACGCCGCGGGCGTCCTCCACCTCTACCCCGTTGAGCCGCGCGGTCTGCGCCGCGCCGCCCGCTCCCAGGACCGTGGTTCCGAAGTCGACGGTGTCGCCGTCCTGGGTCATGGACAGGGTGCCCGCCCTGACCTGGGTGCTCAGCCGCTGCTCGGCCGTGCTGCCGCCTCCGCCGCCGGTGGTGACGGTGAACGGGGCGGTGCGCACGGTCGCCGGGTCGTTTCCCTCGTCGGCCTGGACGGCGGCGACGGCATCGGAGATGACGGTGAACTCGACGGCCCAGGTGCCGTCCGCGCCGCTCTTCACATAGACCGCGCTGTCGTCGAGCGTGGTGCCCGCGGCGTCGAGGCCGATGACGTTGATCCAGCGGTCCGGGTTGTAGTTGCGGCCGCTGACCGTGATCACACTGCCGACCGGTCCACTGTCCGCCGACAGCTCCATCTCCCGGTTGCCGGCCGCGACGGCTTCGACGGTGAGGGGGGCGGTGGCCTCCTTCGTACCGTCGTTGACCTTCACCTCGTAGCTGCCGTCGGGTACGGCTCCGGCCTCGCCGAGGGTGGCGGTGCCGGTGAGCGTGCCGTAGGAGTCGATCCGCAGGGTCTGGGCGGTGAACTTCAGCGGATCGCAGCCACCGCCGCCCACCGCGCACAGCGACGGCACGGGGGCGCCGTCCGGCGTCCATCCCGAACCGCTCAGCTTGACCGCGGTGTTGGGGCGTACCGGGTCGGCGGGCGCGGCCAGGGTGGCGGGCTCCGACGCGGAGCCCTCCGCGGTGACCGTGCCGATGGATCCGCCGCCGTCGACGACGTCGCAGGGCGTCTCGAAGACCGATCCGAACACCTTGGTCTGCGTCAGCGTACGGATCGGAGCGAACGAGATCTCGCCCGAGGCGTCCGCCGGGATCAGGAAGTCACCTTCGAACGGGGGGAACTCCATGGGCGTGTCGACCGGGACGTTCATGATGAACTCGGCGCCCCGCACGGTGGTGGTGCCCGTGGCCCCGCCGGACATCGCGAGGTCGAGGCTGATGGTGGTCGGCACGTCCTCCAGGGCGATTTTGCTGGTGGCCGGGGACGGGCCCAGTGTCACCTTCGCGTGCACCTTGCCGCCCGGTTCGACGACGGCCGGCGACAGCTCGACGGTCATCTCCTGCGGTCCGGTCGCCTCGCCCTGGCCCGCGGGCAGGACGCAGTGCACGGTCGGGGTGACGGTCCCGGCCGCGGCCATCGGCCGGGCGGGCGGGGACGGTGCGGCCGTCGCCCCGACGCAGCCCAGTGACAGTACGAAACAGGCCGCGAGCAGACCGGTCACACCGGGTCTTCGTCGTCGGATCACCTGACACCCTTTCATGGACCATTGATTGCGCACATTGAGGAGGTCACGTGCAGAGAAGTCAAGAGAAGGCCGTTTGATCCTTTTCGGAAATGGCCCGAAGGGATTGCGGAAGACGTTTTTCGCATATCTGTTGACTTCTTCGAAGATCGCCGTTTCACTGCACCCGACATGCCGGGCCCGGCACGCAGATCCGCACGTCCAGCGAATGCACCGAGCGCAGCGAAACGGTGCGACAGGACGTCGGATCCGCGGAATTCACACCGGAAGGAGTTCCACCCGTCATGTCGATCTCTCCCACCCGCACGTCCCGGCGAAGACGCCTGCCGCTGATCCTGGCGGCGGCGTGTTCGACCGCCGGACTGCTCGCCCTCACCGCCCCGACGGCCTCCGCGGTGACCCCGCTCATCGCGACGGCCACCTACAACTGCGGCTCCTGGGGCAGTGGTCTCGCCACCCTGACCGCCGCCGACAACGGCACGACCAAGACCATCAAGATCACGTCATCGGCGATCACGATGCCGGTCGGCACGAGTGCCGACCCGAACAGCATCACGACGACGCTCAAGCTCACCAAGACCGTGGGCGGCGTCACCAGTCAGGTCCAGTTCTCCGCCAAGACCAACCCCGGTATGAGCGGCGGCAATCCGATCACCCTCGGCCCGCTGAAGCTCACCTCGGGCACGCTCGCGGCGGGCAACAGCACCAACTCCGTGGTGCTGCCCACTCCCCCGAGCTCAACCAACTGGTCACTGCAGATCGTGGCCTCGTCCCCGACGTCCGCCACCGTGCCGTGCGTGGCGACGTCCGTCCAGTCCGCTTCGCACGTCTGGTAGCGGCCCCCGCATGACGCCGGCCCGGAGCGGGGGAACCTCTGTCCCCGCCCCGGGCCGGTGCGTGCGCTCGGCACTGCTCACGTCATGCGGGTGGCCCACTCCTGGACCTTCTTGATCCGCTGCTCGATCTGCCCGGCCGTGGCCTCCGCGCTCGGCGGCCCGCCGCACACCCGGCGCAGCTCGGTGTGGATGACGCCGTGCGGCTTGCCGCTCTGGTGCGTGTAGGCCGACACCATGGTGTTCAGCTGCTTGCGGAGTCCCAGCAGCTGCTTGTGCGTGACCACCGGCCGGTCCCCGGCCGGTTTCTCCAGCAGGTCCGCCTCGGAGGCCGGCTTCTGCCTGCTGTGCGCGATCTGCCGGGTCTGCCGCTTCTGGAGCAGCAGCTGCACCTGGTCGGGCTCCAGCAGTCCCGGGATACCGAGGTAGTCCTGCTCCTCCTCGCTGCCCGGGTGGGCCTGCATGCCGAACTCGGCGCCGTCGTACAGCACCCGGTCGAAAACCGCGTCGGACTCCAGCGCCTCGAAGGGCAGCTGCTCCTCGGTCTCCTCGTCCTCCAGCTTCTCGGCGTCGGAGAGGAGCTTGTCCTCCTCCGCGAACGGGTTCTCCTCGTCGCTGCCCTTCTTGGGCTTGTCGAGGACGTGGTCCCGTTCGACCTCCATCTCGTTGGCGAAGTCGAGGAGCATCGGGATGGTGGGGACGAAGACGGACGCGGTCTCGCCGCGCCTGCGGGAGCGCACGAAGCGGCCGACGGCCTGGGCGAAGAAGAGAGGCGTCGAGATGGTGGTGGCGTACACGCCGACGGCCAGGCGCGGCACGTCGACACCCTCCGACACCATCCGGACGGCGACCATCCAGCGTGATCCGTCCTCGGTGAACTTGTCGATCTTCTTCGACGCGGCCTTCTCGTCGGAGAGGACGACGGTGGGCTTCTCGCCGGTCACCTTCTTGAGGATCTTGGCGTACTCGCGCGCCGACTCCTGATCGGTGGCGATGACGAGCCCGCCCGCGTCGGGGATGCCCTTGCGGACCTCGGTGAGGCGTTTGTCGGCGGCGCTGAGGACGTTGGGGATCCAGTCGCCGGTGGGCGACAGTGCGGTGCGCCAGGCCTGCCCGATGGCGTCCTTGGTCATGGGCTCGCCGAGCCGGGCGGCGATCTCGTCACCGGCCTTGGTGCGCCAGCGCATGTTACCGCTGTAGCTGAGGAAGATCACGGGCCGGACGACGCCGTCGGCCAGCGCGTTGCCGTAACCGTAGGTGTAGTCGGCCGAGGAGCGCCGGATGCCGTCGTTGCCCTCCTCGTACGCCACGAAGGGGATCGGGTTGGTGTCCGAGCGGAACGGCGTGCCGGTGAGGGCGAGCCGCCGGGTCGCCGGGTCGAACGCCTCCTGGCAGGCCTCGCCCCAGGACTTCGAGTCACCGGCGTGGTGGATCTCGTCGAGGATGACCAGGGTCTTGCGCTGCTCGCACCGGTTGCGGTGCAGCATGGGGCGGACGCCGACGCCCGCGTATGTGACCGCGACCCCGTGGTACTCCTTGCTCACGGGGCCCGCGCTGTACTCGGGGTCGAGCTTGATCCCTATCCGTGCGGCCGCCTCCGCCCACTGCTTCTTCAGGTGCTCGGTGGGCGCGACGACGGTGATCTGCTGCACGACGTGGTGGTGGAGCAGCCATGAGGCGAGGGTCAGCGCGAAGGTGGTCTTCCCGGCGCCGGGGGTCGCGACGGCGAGGAAGTCGCGCGGCTGCTCCTGGATGTACCTCTCGAGGGCGCCCTGCTGCCAGGCTCGCAGCTTGCCGGCCGTGCCCCAGGGGGCGCGGCCGGGAAAGGCGGGTGAGAGGTGGTGGGAGGCGGTAGTAGTCACGGTCTCCGGTTCAGGTCTCTCGGGTGCGTGGGGTGCTGTCCGCACGGACCGGGACGGGCCCGTACGCGA
Organism: Streptomyces sp. NPDC096323; assembly: GCF_040302845.1. NCBI lineage: Bacteria > Bacillati > Actinomycetota > Actinomycetes > Kitasatosporales > Streptomycetaceae > Streptomyces > Streptomyces sp. NPDC096323. Next base: position 89,029 of record NZ_JBEOSI010000018.1, on the reverse strand, counting down.
TACGACAACCGGGCCACCCTACCGGGGGGCGGGGTGGAACCCCGTACGAACCAGCCGTGGTTCGGCACCTCTGAGACCCGCTTCACAGGGGGGCTCTCTACTTGGCGAACCTGGGCAGCTGCTCTGCGATCTTGGGCATGTCCAGCACTCCCTGACAGACGTCCAACACGAACTGCTCGGCCTCGTCCACATCGAAGCCAGCATTCAGCGGGTGGCCGTTCATATGCAGGAATACCCAGGTCGCGTACCAGGCGATGCGCTTGTTGCCATCGACGAGCGCAGGATTGCGCGCTAGTGACTCCATCAGTGCGGCAGCCTTCTGCCAGACGTCCGGGTAGGCGTCCTGGCCGAACACGCTCGACTGCGGGCGGGCCAGTGCCGAGTCGAGCAGTCCGTAGTCACGCACCTCTGCCGCACCGAGGCGCTCCGCCAGGTTGAGCAGCTCGGGCATGGTCAGGTACTGCATCAGGCGAGCCTCCGGTTGAGCTCCTCGCTCGCCTTCAGCACATGCTCCGCCGCCTCGTTGAAGAGGCGTGAGTGTTCGTTTATGGCGGTAATCACCGCGTCGTGGGCGAAGGACTGCATGCTGCGCCCCTCCGCCTCGGCACGCGTACGCAAAGCGTCCAGCTCTTCTTCGGTGAACCGCAGATTCAAACCAGCCATGATTCGATGGTACTACGCGGTACTACGCAGTACTACGCGTTCGCCCGCACCCGCCCCGCCACCCACGCCCCCGCCAGCGCCACCCCAGCCATCGGCAGGAACACCACCGCGAACGCCCCCGGGTGCGAGCCCGACGCGCCCGCGCGCACCGCCTCGTGCGCCGCCCCCACCGCTCCCCCGCCCAGCGCCGCGAACGCCGCGCCTCCCGCGGCGAGCAACAGGACGTTCGAGAGGCCGTCGGAGATCTGCAGGGCCGCGGAGTTCGCGCCCGCCTCCTCGGGGGCGGACAGCTTCAGCAGCAGCACGCTGGTGGCGGCGATCACCACGCCCATGCCGAAGCAGCCGAACGCCCAGGCCACCGCCACGGTCCAGACCGGCACCGACTCGATCAGCACGGCCGGAGCCGCCGCGATCGCCGCCGCGACGAGCACCATGCAGCCCACCATCAGCCGGTCGCGGTGCGGTTCGAAACGCGGCCGGGACTGTACGTACGAGCCCAGCGCCCAGGTCCCGCCGCCGGCGGCGAGCGAGAGTCCGGCCATCGTCGGGGACATCCCGCGCTGGGTGACCAGCATCAGGGGGACGAACGACTCGGCGGCGATGAACGACCCCGCCGCCACCCCGCGCAGCAGCACCACCGCGGGCAGCCCGCGGGCCGCGCGGGCGGTGCCCGGGGGCAGCAGGCCGCGGATCGCGGGGACGAGCAGGGTGGCTCCGGCGGCGGCCGGCAGCAAGGCGAACCAGTTCCGCTCCTGCCCGGCGTACTGGAGCAGACCGGCGCCCAGCGAGATGCCCAGCGCGAGCACGATGCGCCGGCGGTCGTACGGCTCGACGGGCGCCGCCGGGTCGGCGGGCCCGGACGCCGTCCGGCGGATCGCGGGCAGCGCGAGCGCCAGCGGGAAGACGATCAGCGCAGGGATGCCGACGAAGACCCAGCGCCAGCCGATGTGCTCGGTGACGCTCCCGGAGGCCAGCGGCCCGACGACGGACGGGATCACCCAGCTCGCGGCGAAGGCGGCCAGGATCGACGGGCGCAGGTGCTCCGGGTAGGCCCGGCTGATCACCACGTACAGCGCGACGATCACCAGCCCGCCGCCGAGCCCCTGCACGGCCCGGCCCGCGATGAACATCCACATCGTGCCCGCGGTCCCGGACAGCAGCAGCCCCGCCCCGAAGGCGCTGATCCCCGTGGCGAGCGGGGCGAGCGGCCCGCGCCGGTCGGCCCACTGGCCGGAGAGCACCATGGCGAAGAGGCTGGTGGTGAAGTACGCCGAGAACGCGAAGGCGTACAGCGGGATGCCGTGCAGCTCACGGGCGGCGACCGGCATGGCGGTCCCCACCGCGGTCGCCTCGAAGGCGATCAGGAACACCACGGAGACGATGCCGATGCTGAGCGCCCGGTAGGCCCGTCCCAGGACGCCGTCGGGTGCTGCCGCCACCGCTGTCCCGCGGGTGTCGTCGGTGTCTTCGGGGCGGGGCGAGACATCGGCGTCACGCGGTTCCAGGGCGGTCATGAGCCCTAGGGTAAGGGGCAATAACCAGGATGGGCCCTGTCGCGAGTCGCTCCCGTTCTCGTCCGTTGGTCGTACGACCGCCGGTCGAGGGGCCTCGGCACGCGGGGTCCCCGCCCGGCTCCGATCGTGAACGCCGTATGGCAGTCGCGTTGCACGGCGGCCCGCGCCCTTGTACGCCGGGCCGCCCGGGGCCTACGGTCGGGACGTCCCGCCAACGCATGACCGTGTGCCCGAGAGGCTCAGGGGCTCGACTGCAACTCGAGTTACACCGGTTCGAATCCGGTCACGGTCTCCACGGCACACCGCCCGCCCCTCACGCAGAGGGGCGGGCGGTGTCGTTTCGCGGGCGGGGCCGCCTCAGCCCTTCGGGGCCGCGACGGCCGCCTGCGGCCTGATCGGGAGGCGGTTGACCGGGCGGCCGGTGGCCGAGCGGACCGCCGCCGCCACCGCGGCCGGCGAGGTCACGACCGGCACCGCCGAGGCGGGCTTGGCGCCGAACGGGGCCACCACGTCGCGTTCCTCGACGAGCTTGACGATGCGGATGTCCGGGGCGTCCAGCGCGGTCGGCAGGGCGTAGCCCGTCAGGTCGGGGTGGCGGACGAGACCGCGGGCGCTGCGGAGGTTCTCCGTCAGGGCGGCCCCGATGCCCTGGGTGATGCCCGCCTCGATCCGGGTCGCCAGCTGGGAGGGGTTGAGGACCCGGCCGACGTCCTGGGCGATCGCCATCTCGACGACACGGATGGAGCCGAGCTCGATGTCGACGTCCACCACGGCGCGGATCGCGCAGAACGCGAGGCCGACGAAGGCGTCGCCCTGACCGGACTCGTCGAGCGGCTCGGTGGGGTGGGGGCGGCACTGGGCGGTGGCCCAGAGCTCCTTGCCGTCCATCGCCTCCATGACGGTCGTGGAGAGCACCCCGTCGTAACTGGTGATCTTCCCGTCGGCGATCTGGAGCAGCTCGGTGGACATGCCGAACTTGTGGGCCAGCGGCTGGAGCAGCTGGGTGCGGACCATCTTCGCCGCGCGTTCGACCGCTCCGGCGGAGACCCAGGTGTGGCGGCCGTGCGTCGCCGGGCCGGCCGGGGGCTGGTCGGTGTCGACGGACGCGACGTGCACCTCTTCGATGCCGAGCGTCTCCTGCACGACCTGCCGGGCCAGCGTGGAGAAGCCCTGGCCCGTCTCGACCGCGGCGCAGATGACGGTGGCGACTCCGTCGTGGACCCGGACGGTGGCCGTGGAGACCTCGTCGGTGCCCTCGGCCCCGAGCATGTGGACCATGCCCAGCGCGTAACCGACCCCGCGCCGCACGGCGCCGGGTTCGCCCGCGCCCTCGGGGCCGCCGGGCAGCAGCCAGTCGTCCTCCGGGGCGTCCTTGGGCAGCGAGGGGAGGGGGAAGTCGCGTACGGAACGCAGGAGTTCCGCGACCGGGGCGGGGCAGGTCACCGTCTGTCCGGTGGGCAGGATGTCGCCGGTGGACAGGACGTTGCGCATCCGCAGTTCGGCCGGTTCGATGCCGAGCTTGGCGGCCAGCTTGTCCATCTGGCCCTCGTACGCGGCACAGACCTGCATCGCGCCCTCGCCCCGGACATGGCCGGACGGCGGGTTGTTCGTGCGGACGGCCCAGCCCTCGATGAAGGCGTGCGGCACGACGTACGGACCACAAGCGAAGGCGACGGCGGCGGCCAGGGACTCCGAGGAGGCGTCGGCGTAGGCGCCCGCGTCCAGAAGGATCTGCGCCTCGACCTTGACCAGGCGGCCCTCGGCGTCCGCGTGGTGGCGGTAGCGGAGCAGCGTGGGGTGGCGGTGCGCGTGGCCGAGGAAGGACTCCTCGCGGGTGGCGGCCAGCTTGACCGGGCAGCCGGTGCGCAGGGCGAGCAGGCCGAGCGGGAGCTGGAAGCCCGGGTCCTCGCGGTCGCCGGTGGCGCCGGGCACCCCGGTGACGACGACCTTCACCCGGTCGGGTTCGAGGCCGAAGCAGGCGGCGGCGAGGTCCCGGTCGGTGTGCGGGTCGGTGGACGCGGTGTAGATCTCCACGCCGCCGTCGGGGCGGGGCACGGCGAGTCCGGCCTCGGCGCCGATCGGCGCCGGGTCCTGACGGCCGATGCGGTAGAGGCCCTCGACGACGACCTCGCCGGTGATCTCCGGGTCGCCGTAGCGCAGCGGGATGTGGCGGATCAGGTTGCCGTCGGGGTGCAGGGGCTCGGCGGCGAACGCCTTCTCCGGGTCGGTGACCGGCTCCAGCACCTCGTACTCGACGGTGATCGCGGCAGCGGCCAGCCGGGCGGTGTCGGGGTGGTCGGCGGCGACCGCGGCGATCGGCTCGCCGTGGTGGCGGACCAGGTCGGACGCGAAGACGGGGCGGTCGACGACGCGCCGGCCGTAGAAACCCTCGCCGGGGACGTCCTCGTGGGTGACGACCGCGCGCACGCCGGGCATCGCGACAGCGGCCGAGGTGTCGATGGACAGGATGCGGGCGTGCGGGTGCGGGGAGCGCAGCACGGCCGCCCAGAGCAGTCCCTCGGCCCACAGGTCGGCGGCGTACGGGAACGTGCCCTCGGTCTTGGCGCGGGCGTCGGCGGGCGGCAGCGAGGCGCCGATCCCGAGCAGCGGCTGCTCGGTGCCGGGGCCGCTCGGGCCGTCCAGCGACGGGATGCTGATCGCCGTGTGGGTCGCGCCCGCCGCGGTGGCGGCGTCGTTGCTCACGCCGTGCCTCCGTCCTGCAGATGGGCCTGCACACTACCCGCACCGGGCGCCGCCTGGTGCGGGATGCGGGCCTCGTCCGCCCCAGCGGATTCCGGCTCGGGTGCGAAGGCCGCCTCGGAGGCGGCCTCGCGGCCGGCGATGACCTCGTTCACGGCATCGAGCACGCCGCGGTAGCCGGAGCAGCGGCAGAGGTTGCCGCAGAGCGCCTGGCGGGTCTCCAGCTCGCTGGGGGCGTGGTTGCCCTCCAGCAGGTCGTGGACGGTCATCGCCATCCCGGGGATGCAGAAGCCGCACTGGACGGCTCCGCAGTCCGCCAGGGCGCGCTGGACGTCGGACGGTTCGCCGTCGACGGCCAGGCCCTCGACCGTACGGACCTCGCTGCCCGCCGCCGTGGCCGCGGGGACCAGGCAGGAGGCCACGAGACGCCCGTCCACCTGGACGTTGCAGGCACCGCACTCGCCCTGGGAGCAGCCGTCCTTCGCGCCGGCGAGGCCGAGGCGCTCGCGGAGCACGTAGAGCAGCGACTCGCCGATCCAGGCGTCGGTGACGGGCCGGTCGGCGCCGTTGACGTGCAGCACGTAGGAGGCGGCGGGGTGCTCGCTGGGCAGGCCGGACGCGGGGGCGGGCGAGGCGTCCACCACGGCCTCGTCGGTTGCGGTGTCATCCGGAGCGGCGTCGTCCGGGGCTGCCGCTTCGGGCTGCTCCGGCGCGTCCTCGGATGCGGCGTCCGGCGCGTCCTCGTCCGCCGGGCTCGGGTGCGCGGGGTCCTCGGGCGTGCCCGGGGCGGCTTCCGCGCCGCCGTCCGCGACCGGGTCCGTGCCGGGCTCGTCCGCGGGGACGTCGGCCTGCACCTCGGCGGTGGACTCCGGCATCGGGCCGAGATCCGTTCCCAGCGCCGGGGTGTCCGTGGCCGGGGGCTGGGGCTCCTGCGTCGCCCACGGCGCGGGCGCACCGCCGGGCAGCGTGGCGGGCGGGGTGCGGTCCTGGTACCAGCCGGCGGCCAGCGCGGAGGCCGAGAACTCGCCGGACTCCTCCGGGAGCTCGCCGTCGGCGACCGGGATCGTCCACTGTCCGGTGTGACCGGCCGCCTCGACGGGGCCGCCGTTCTCGGCGAAGTTCCACTGGCCGGTGTCGGCCGGGGTGCCGGTGTACCGGTCCGGGTACTCCTGGGACGCCTGCGGGTATCCGTACGCCGTCTGCTGCTGGTTCGGGTCCGGCCAGTGCACCGGGGCAGGCTCGGGCTCGGTGCCCGCGTCCTGGTGGTCCGGCTGGTTCGGCGTCGCGACGACCCAGCTGCCGGTGGCCGCCGGGTCGAGACCGGCCGCGGGCGTCAGCGGAAGGATCATCGGCGGCACGTACCCCTGGCCGGGCGCGGCCAGCGGAATGTTCGCCAGGTCCTCCGGCGGCAGGTGGACGAAGGCGGTCGCCTCGGCGTCGTACTCGCCGCCCTGCGGGGTCGGCTCCCAGCGGCCGTGCCGGTCGGCGTGGTCCTCGTTGCTCACGACAGTGCCCTCCCCAGCGCGCGTCGGGCCAGCGCGGCGACGGTGCGCCGCAGGTGCAGTACGGCGGGGGGCAGCGGTGGCGCCTCGCCCCCGTCGGCCGGTGGTGCCTGGTCCGGGATGCAGGCCGCGGCGACGTACTCGCCGAAGGCGGCCAGCGCGTCGGGGGCGAGGCCCCGATCGCCGTCCCAGTCGATCAGTGAGGCGATCCAGCGCTCGGCCTCCAGCGGCCGCAGCGGCATCGGCGCGATGGCGCCGACCGCGCAGCGCACCCCGCGCCGGGCCGGGTCGAGCACGATCGCGACGGAGGCGGTGGCCCGGCCGGGGCCGGTGCGTCCGGTCGCCTTGAGGAAGACCTGCGGGGCGTGCAGCAGCGGGACGCGGACGAAGCCGATCAGCTCGGCGGGCTCCAGCATCTCGCGGCCCGCCAGCAGGTGCGAGACCGGGATCTCGCGGCGCGCGCCGCCGGGGCCCGCGATGACGAGCTCGGCCTCCAGGGCGGCGAGCACCGGCAGGGCGTCGCCGGTCGCCGCGGCGGTGGCGATGTTGCCGCCGAGCGTTCCGGCGTTACGGATCTGGGGCGGGCCCGCCGCGCGTGCGGAGGCGGCGAGGGCGGGGATGAGGGCGGCGAAGTCGGGCCGCCCCATGCGTGCGTGGGTGAGCCCGGCGCCGAGCAGGGCGTGGCCGTCCTGGTAGTGCCAGCCGCGGAGCTCGCTGATCCGGCCGAGGCCGACCAGTCCGGAGGGGCGCAGGAGCCCTTTGTTGACGGCCGCCATCAGATCCGTGCCGCCTGCCACGGGGACGGCGGCGGGCATGGCGCCGAGTGCCGCCACGGCCTCGTCCAGCGAGGCAGGCAGCGTGACGGACTGCGTCGCCTGCGGTGCGTGCGTGGTCAACCCAGCTGCCCCTTCCCGGTGTCCCGGCTGTCCCGCCTGTTTCGCCGTACGGTACGTGCTCGAGGCCCGGACGTGGCAACTCTGGCACATCTTCCGACCGGGCCGACGCGAGGGTCCGCGAAGGGCGTATCCCTCCCCGGTCAGGGGAATACTCCCGTTTCGCACCTCTTCGGCGCAGATTGCGAATTACTGCTGTTCCACGCGCTTGTGCGACTCGGCCGACCGGCGTCCCCGCCACGGTCGAGGGACCGTGGCGGCGGCAACCGGACCGGGTGGTCTCACACGTTCGGGGGTGTTCCCTCCTTCGGGCGTCCGAGGACTCCGGGGCGCCGCTGGGAGGGCAACGGGCCGCCCGGCGGCCGGTACTCGACGCCGAGCGCGTCAAGTCGCGCGTAGTGCGCGGTCATCCGGCGCTCGAAGTCGGCGTAGTCCCGGTCGGCGGAGGCCGGCAGGGCGGACCAGGCGACCTCGGCGAAGGCCGCGAGGCGGGGGAAGGTCTGGTAGTCGACACGGGAGCGGTTCTGCATGACCTCGGTCCAGACGTTGGCCTGGGTGCCGAGGACGTGCCGGGCCGCCTCCTCGGAGAGGGCCGGCGGCACGGGTTCGAAGCGGTAGACGTCCTCCAGGGTGCGGACGTAGCTGATGGGCATCGGCTCGTCGGGGCCGCCGTGCTGACGGAAGTCCAGGTACACCTGCTGCTGCGGGCACATCACGACGTCGTGCCCCGCTTCGGCGGCCGCGATGCCGCCCGCGTACCCGCGCCACGAGGAGACGGCCGCGCCCTCGGCCAGCCCGCCCTCCAGGATCTCGTCCCAGCCGATGAGGCGCCGGCCCCGTGCGGTGAGCCAGCTGTCGAAGTGCCGGATGAACCAGGACTGCAGCTCGTCCTCGTCGGCCAGGCCGAGTTCCTTGATCCGGGCCTGGGCGGCCGGCGACTGCTTCCACTGGTCCTTGGGGCACTCGTCGCCGCCGATGTGGATGAACGGCGAGGTCTCCGGGGGGAACAGCTCCAGCACTTCCTCGAAGACGCCCTCGAAGAAGCGCAGGGTGTGGTCGGAGGGGGCGAGCACGTTGGGGTTGACGCCCCAGTCGTCCCAGACGGTCAGCGCGGCGGTGTCCACGACGTCGGTGTTGCCCAGCTCCGGATAGGCGCTGATGGCGGCCTGCGAGTGGCCGGGGACGTCGATCTCGGGGACGACCCGGATGTGCCGCTCGGCGGCGTACGCCACGATCTCGCGGATGTCGTCCTGCGTGTAGTAACCGCCGTGCGGGGTCTCGTCCCAGAGCTCGGACGCCCCGTGGCCGTACTTGCTCCGCGCACGCCACGCGCCGACCTCGGTCAGGCGCGGGTGGCGCTTGATCTCGATGCGCCAGCCCTGGTCGTCGGTGAGGTGGAAGTGGAAGACGTTCAGCTTGTGGGCGGCGAGGAGGTCGAGGTAGCGCAGGATTTCGTCCTTCGGCAGGAAGTGCCGTGACACGTCCAGCATCAGACCGCGCCAGCCGAAGCGGGGACTGTCCTCGATGTCCGTGGGCCCGAGGGCGGTCGCGCCACGGCCGTTGACGGGGGCCCGGCGGAAGGCCTCGGGCCCCAGCAGCTGACGCAGCGTCTGCGCACCCCAGAACACCCCGGCGGGGCTGCCGCCCGTGATCACGACGCTCTCGTCGGCCCGGGTCGTCAGCCGGTAGCCCTCGGACGCCGCCGACGGATCGACGCGCAGCCGGATGGCGCGCGCGGCCCCCTCGCCGCCCGGCGCGAGCGGCAGGCCGAAGGCGGCGCCGAGCGTCGCGCGCAGCCAGCGCTCGGTGCTCTCGGTGCCCGGGGCCGCGTCGATGGTGGTGGAGGGGTCCAGGATGAATCCGCCCCTCCCCCGGTCACCGACGCTCACGGGCGCCGGGATCAGTTCCATGTCCATGTCGTCAGTCCTTAACGAGTTACGAGGAAGGCACGCTCCGCAGGGAGGCTAGGTCCGGACCAGGAAACCGACAAGTGGCCCCCACCACTGCGCAGGGGCGGCGCGGAAGAGCCCCCGGGGCGCGCGGCTGCGCACCCCGGGGGCTCTTCCGGGCCGTTCTCTCCTGCGGCAGGGGCTACTTGTCCTTGCCGCCCTTGCCCTTGTCCTTGTCGCCGCCGGCGCCCATGGACTCGTAGATCTCCTTGCACATGGGGCAGACCGGGTACTTCTTGGGGTCGCGCCCCGGTACCCACACCTTGCCGCACAGTGCGACCACGGGGGTGCCCTCCAGGGCACTCGCCATGATCTTGTCCTTCTGAACGTAATGGGCGTAGCGCTCGTGGTCGCCGTCGCCGTTCGACACCTGTGGTGTCGGCTCCACGAGGGTTCCGGTGCCTGCCCCGCGCTCGGGCTCAAGAGTGCTCATAACCGCCAAGCGTACTGAAAGCCCGGGCATCAGTTCAGCGAAGGGTCGTCCGGATACGTGGCGATCATGGCCAGTTCGCTGCGCTGGCGGCGCAGGACCGCCCGCCAGAGCCGCTCCGGGCAGGGCGAGGAGACGTCGCCGGGTTCCGACTCGACGACGTACCACGCTCCCTCGGACAGCTCCGTCTCCAGCTGGCCGGGGCCCCAGCCCGCGTAACCGGCGAAGATCCGCAGCGAGCCGAGGGCCGCGGCCAGCAGTTCCGGGGGCGCCTCCAGGTCCACCAGGCCGATCGCCCCGTACACCCGGCGCCAGCCCAGGGGCCCCTCGTCGCCGGGGATCACCGCCACACCGAGCGCCGAGTCCAGCGAGACGGGGCCGCCCTGGAAGACGACCTCGGGTTCGCCGGTCAGCTCCGCCCAGGACTCGAGGATGTCGGCGACGCCGACCGGGGTCGGGCGGTTCAGGACCACGCCGAGCGAGCCCTCCTCGTCGTGGTCGAGGAGCAGCACCACCGCGCGGTCGAAATTCGGGTCCGCCAGGGCGGGTGCGGCCACGAGCAGCCGCCCTGTGAGCGAGGACACCTCGGTCATGGCAGAAATGATCCCGCATCCCGGGCCTTGGCGGGGCCCAAGTGACCCTCTCGTCGCGCACCGTGCCCGAGCGCAGCTCAGGGCGCACGGGGGCACGAGGAGCGCACGCCGGGACCGCCGATCCGGACGGTAACCCTCCGCAAGATCGGGCAAGCACAGCGTGTTGTGGCGGATTCATGACGTTCGTACACCGCCCGCGCTCTTACGGAAGGGGGGTGCCGGGCCATTACCCTTTCGGTTGGCCCCCTGCCCGACCACTCCGGAACGCGAGATTCATGACCGGCACAGACGATGTCCTGCTTGTCCACGGCGGAACCCCGCTGGAGGGCGAGATCCGCGTCCGAGGCGCCAAGAACCTGGTGCCGAAGGCTATGGTCGCCGCGCTGCTCGGCAGCGGGCCCAGCCGGCTGCGCAACGTCCCCGACATCCGCGACGTGCGGGTGGTGCGCGGGCTGCTGCAGCTGCACGGCGTGACGGTCCGTCCGGGTGACGAACCCGGGGAGCTGATCCTCGACCCCACCCATGTCGAGAGTGCGAACGTCGCCGACATCGACGCCCACGCGGGCTCCTCGCGCATCCCGATCCTCTTCTGCGGCCCGCTGCTGCACCGGCTGGGCCACGCGTTCATCCCGGGGCTCGGCGGCTGCGACATCGGCGGCCGGCCGATCGACTTCCACTTCGACGTGCTGCGCCAGTTCGGCGCGACGATCGAGAAGCGGGCGGACGGCCAGTATCTGGAGGCCCCACAGCGGCTGCGCGGCACGAAGATCCGGCTGCCGTACCCGTCGGTCGGCTCCACCGAGCAGGTGCTGCTGACGGCGGTGCTCGCCGAGGGTGTCACCGAGCTGTCCAACGCGGCCGTGGAGCCGGAGATCGAGGACCTCATCTGCGTGCTGCAGAAGATGGGCGCGATCATCTCCATGGACACCGACCGGACGATCCGGATCACGGGTGTCGACCGGCTCGACGGGTACACCCACCGGGCGATCCCGGACCGCCTGGAGGCCGCCTCCTGGGCCTCCGCGGCGCTGGCGACCGAGGGCAACATCTACGTCCGCGGTGCCCAGCAGCGCTCGATGATGACGTTTTTGAACACCTTCCGCCGGGTCGGCGGCGCCTTCGAGATCGATGACGAGGGCATCCGCTTCTGGCACCCGGGCGGCGCGCTGAACGCGATCGCGCTGGAGACGGACGTGCACCCCGGCTTCCAGACCGACTGGCAGCAGCCGCTGGTCGTGGCGCTGACGCAGGCCGCCGGTCTGTCGATCGTCCACGAGACGGTGTACGAGTCGCGGCTCGGCTTCACCTCGGCGCTCAACCAGATGGGCGCGCACATCCAGCTCTACCGCGAGTGCCTGGGCGGCAGCGACTGCCGCTTCGGCCAGCGCAACTTCCTGCACTCCGCGGTCGTGTCCGGGCCGACGAAGCTGCAGGGCGCGGATCTGGTCATCCCGGACCTGCGCGGCGGTTTCTCGTACCTGATCGCCGCCCTGGCGGCGCAGGGGACGTCCCGGGTGCACGGGATCGACCTGATCAACCGCGGTTACGAGAACTTCATGGACAAGCTGGAGAAGCTCGGCGCGAAGGTGGAGCTGCCGGGCGGTTCGCTGGTCTGAGGAGGGGTTCCCGGGGGTCCGCCCCCGGGAACGCGCCTCGCGGGCCCGCAGCGGCGTTCTGCGGCCCGCACGCCGAAGGGCGGCCACCCTGGTCGGGGTGACCGCCCTTCGGCGTGCTCAGGGGTGTTACTTACCCTTGGCGGCTTCCTTGAGCTTCGAGCCCGCGGAGACCTTCACGCTGTAGCCGGCCGGGATGTTGATCGGGTCGCCGGTCTGCGGGTTACGAGCGGTGCGAGCGGCACGGTGGGTGCGCTCGAAGGTCAGGAAACCGGGGATGGTGACCTTCTCGTCGCCCTTGGCGACGATCTCACCGACGGTCTCGGCGAGCGCGGCCAGCACGGCGTCGGCGTCCTTGCGAGTCACCTCGGCGCGGTCGGCCAGGGCGGCCACCAGCTCACTGCGGTTCATGTTGTTACTCCCGTGTTCTTCTTGCCTGTGAGGCGTGAGATCGAAGCCGATGCTGCCAGGGCCCTCGGACAGTCCCCGGACCCGGGTGGCGTTTTTCAGACCTTCGCGCCCCGTGGGGTCTCCCCCGGACGAAGTCCTTGGGAAAGCATCCTGCCCCCACCTGCGGCGGGAAAGCCAATCCGGCACCCTCCGGAGCCGGACGAAAAGCCCCACTGCCTCGTCGTGGTGACGTTCCGTCGACTCCCCTAAAGCGGTCCGCACCTGCTGCGGGGCTCGCGGGACGCGTCGCCCGCCCACCCTAAAGGGGCGTTTGGGGCGCCGCGACCCGCGACGCGCCGGGTTGTCAGACCGACGTGGGGCCGGTCACAGCCGCGCCTGCCGCCTTCGCGGCGTCACGGACGGCTCCCGCGACGGCTCCGGCGACCTTGTCGTTGAAGACCGACGGGATGATGTAGTTCGCGTTCACCTCGTCCTCGGCGACGACGCCGGCGAGGGCGCGCGCGGCGGCGAGCATCATCTCCGTGTTGACGATGCGGGACTGAGCGTCCAGCAGGCCGCGGAAGACGCCGGGGAAGACCAGGACGTTGTTGATCTGGTTGGGGAAGTCCGAGCGGCCGGTGGCCACGACCGCCGCCGTCCGGCGCGCGATCACCGGGTCGACCTCGGGGTCCGGGTTCGCAAGCGCGAACACGATCGCGTCGTCGGCCATCGCCGCGACATCGTCGCCGTCCAGGACGTTCGGGGCCGAGACGCCGATGAACACGTCGGCGCCCACGACGGCCTGCTTGAGGGTGCCGGTGACGGACTCCGGGTTGGTGTTGTCGGCGATCCAGCGCAGCGGCGAGTCGGGCTGCGCGGAGACCAGGTCCTCGCGGCCGGCGTGCACCACACCGTGGATGTCGGCGACGACCGCGTGCTTGACGCCCGCGGCGATGAGCAGCTTCAGGATGGCCGTACCGGCCGCTCCGGCACCGGACATGACGACCCGTACGTCCCCGATTCCCTTGCCCACCACGCGCAGGGCGTTGGTCAGGGAGGCCAGGACGACGATGGCGGTGCCGTGCTGGTCGTCGTGGAAGACGGGGATGTCGAGGGCCTCGCGCAGGCGGGCCTCGATCTCGAAGCAGCGCGGCGCGGAGATGTCTTCGAGGTTGATGCCCGCGAAGCCGGGGGCGATCGCCTTGACGATCTCGACGATGGCGTCGGTGTCCTGGGTGTCCAGGCAGATCGGCCAGGCGTCGATGCCGGCGAAGCGCTTGAAGAGGGCCGCCTTGCCCTCCATCACGGGGAGGGCTGCCATCGGGCCGATGTTGCCGAGGCCGAGCACCGCGGAGCCGTCCGTCACGACTGCGACGGAGTTGCGCTTGATGGTGAGGCGCCGGGCGTCCTCGGGGTTCTCGGCGATCGCCATGCAGACCCGGGCCACACCGGGGGTGTAGATCATCGAGAGGTCGTCACGGTTGCGGATGGGATGCTTCGACGCCATCTCGATCTTGCCGCCGAGGTGCATCAGGAACGTACGGTCGGAGACCTTGCCGAGGACGACGCCCTCGATGTTCCGCAGACCTTCGACGATCTCGTCCGCGTGCGAGGTGGAGGAGGCGGCGATCGTGACGTCGATCCGCAGCTTCTCGTGGCCGGAAGCGGTCACGTCGAGGCCGGTGACCGAGCCACCGGAGGACTCGACGGCCGTGGTGAGCTGGGAGACCGCTGTGCCGCTCGCGGGCACCTCCAGCCTGACCGTCATCGAGTACGAGACGCTGGGCGCCGTTGCCATGGCCGAGTCCTTCGCTTTCCCTAGCTTCATTGCTATGCGTGGCCGGAAGTCCTTCTCCGGACACGCCTGACCGATATTCGCACCTACCGACGGGTAGCCGGTAATGACTGCCACGCTTCGGAAAGTTTTTTCCACCATACGAGATATGGGGCCGGGGGCGGAACCCCCAACGGCCCCGTAACCCCGTCGGCCCACCCCGTAAACAAAAACAGACCCGCGCCACCGGAGGGTGACACGGGTCTGTCTTCTTCAGTTGACGGCACCGACCCGCCATGCTCGCCTCGCGGCAAGTGGTCGCTCGTAGCGACGAAGGTTGGGCCCGGGGGCTTGGATCGAGCCGGTGCCGTACACCAGGCTAACAAAGACCCCGGAGAAGTGATTCCCTCAGCGCGGGTTAACCGGAAAAAGGCTCCCCGGCCGTGGCCCGTCAGTCCCTGAGCAGGTCCGGCACCCCGTCCTCGTCCGGCAGGTCCCGCTCACCCGAGACGACCGTGAGCTGCTGGGTCGCCCGGGTCAGCGCCACGTACAGCACCCGCAGCCCCGCCGGGGACTCGTCCGCGATCTCCGCGGGCGAGACGACCACCGTGGCGTCGTACTCCAGGCCCTTCGCCTCCAGGCTGCCCAGCGCCACCACCCGCTCGCCGAGCTCCGCCAGCCACCCGCGGGCCTGCGCCCGCCGGTTCATCGCGACGACGACGCCGACCGTGCCGTCCACCTCGCCGAGCAGCCGCCGGGCCTCCTCGCGCACGGTGCCGGCCAGATCGCCGTCACGCACGGTCTCGAAGCGCGGCCTCACACCCGTGGAGCGGACCGCCGCCGGGGATTCCATGCCCGGCATGGCGAGCGCCAGGACCTTCGCGGCGAGCTCGGCGATCTCCGCCGGGTTGCGGTAATTGACGGTGAGCGTGAAATTCCGCCGCGGGCGGCTGCCCAGCGCCTCGTCACGGGCCGCCGAGGCCTCGTCCGGATCGGACCAGGAGGACTGCGCCGGGTCGCCGACGATCGTCCAGGTGGCGTGCCGGCCGCGGCGGCCGACCATCCGCCACTGCATGGGCGTGAGGTCCTGTGCCTCGTCGACGATCACATGCGCGTACTCCGTGCGCTCCGCCGCGAGCCGCTCGGCCCGCTCCCACTGGGTCTCCTCGCGCTGCGGCATCAGCTCCTCCAGCCCGGTGAGCTGGTCCAGCGGATCGAACTCGCGCTTGCGCTTGGGCCGGTTCGGGGTGCCGAGGAGCGTCTGGAGCTCGTCGAGGATCGCCACGTCGTGGACGGAGAGCGGTCCCCGGCCCTGCGCGTCCAGCCGCTTCAGGGAGCGCGCGAGCCGGCGCACCTCGCCCTGGTTGAGCGTGCGGCGCGCCCAGCGGGCCAGGCGCTTCTCGTCGGCCATGGCGGCGAGCACCCCGCGCGGGGTGAGCTCGGGCCACCAGGCGTTCAGGAACTCGATGAACGGCGTCTCGGTCGAGACGTCCTCGTCGAACGACGACCGCATTTCGGCCGCGAGCTGCTGATCGGTGTAGCGGCCCCGGCCCGAGGACCTGCTCCACAGGGCGTCGAGCAGCAGCTTGCGGGCGCGCGGACGCAGCAGGTTGACCGGTGCGGTGCCGCTGAGCACGTTGTTGCGGATGCGCCGGAGCTCGTCCTCCTGCAGCTCGACCCGGGCGCCGAAGGCCACCACCCGGAGCCGGGTGGGCGGGCCGGCCTGCGCGGGAACCTCGCTCTCCTCCCCGAACGCCAGCTGGCCCTCTTGGCCGGCCGGGCGGGCCGGGGGCTGCTCCAGCGCCCCGCGGGCCGCCTTGCGCAGCACGTGGAGCATCCGGGAGGAGCCCTTGATCCGGGCGACGGCGGGCTCGTCGTAGGTGGTGGCGCCCTCGGTGCCGGCCGCCTCGTCGGACAGCGAGCCGACCGCACGGATGGCGACCTGGCCCTCCTCGCCGAGCGAGGGCAGCACGCCTTCGGTGTACGCGACCAGCAGGGGCGTCGGCGAGACGACGAGGATGCCGCCCGCGTAGCGCCGCCGGTCCTGGTAGAGCAGGTACGCGGCCCGGTGCAGGGCGACCGCGGTCTTGCCGGTGCCGGGGCCGCCGGAGACCTCGGTGACCGAGGCCGCGGGGGCCCTGATCACCAGGTCCTGCTCGGCCTGGATGGAGGAGACGATGTCCCGCATGGTGTGGCTGCGGGCCTGCCCGAGGGCCGCCATCAGCGCGCCGTCCCCGATGACGGGGAGCGTGTCTCCGTTCAGGCGCGCGGTCAGCTCGGGGCGCATCAGGTCGTCCTCGACCCCGAGGACCCGGCGGCCCTTGGAGCGGATGACCCGGCGGCGTACGACCCGGCCCGGTTCCTTCGGCGTCGAGCGGTAGAACGGTGCGGCGGCCGGGGCGCGCCAGTCGATGACCAGCGGCGCGTAGTCGGAGTCGAGGACCCCGATCCGGCCGATGTGCAGCGTCTCGGCGATATCGGCGGTGCTGTCCTCCCGTACGGCGTCGTCGGCCGGTTCGACGGAGGTGAACGCGCCGTCGGGGCCGCGCTCACCGTCCTTGCCGAGCAGCAGGTCGATCCTTCCGAAGAGGAAGTCCTCGAACTCGCTGTTGAGCCGGTTGAGGTGGATTCCGGCACGGAACACCTGGGCGTCCCGTTCCGCGAGCGCTCCGGGTGTACCCACCTGGCCGCGCTTGACGGCGTCGTTCATAAGAAATTCCGCCTCGTGGATCTTCTCTTCGAGGCGGTGGTAAACACGGTCGAGATGTTCCTGCTCGACACTGATTTCCCGGTCCCGCAACGAATCGACAGCGGCATCCTGCGCGGCCACCGAGGCCCCCTTCTGACGTGCATTGAGCAGCCGTCCAGCGTATGCGAAGGGGGGCCGTCGCGCACCTGCCGCGAGCATCGATCTTGCGTGCCGGGATATCGATTGCGTTTCGGCGCTCCGGAAAGTGGCCCGAGGAGCCGCTCGGCAGGCGGCCCGCCGGGGGCCCGGGCGGGCCTCAGACGCGGACGCTCACCAGCCGTTCGCCGTCGAACGTACGGACCTCGAAGTGGTCGATGTCGGCGCGGTCCATGGCGGCTCCGCCGTGGACGTACAGCGGGTATCTGGCGGTGGGGTGGGTGGAGTCCGCGATGCCGTAGCCCCATTTCGGGACGGACCAGGAGGTGACGACCTCCTCCTCGCCGGTCTTCGAGACGGCCACCAGCCGGCACTTCTGCGGGCCCTTGACGTTCTTCAGCTCCAGCACCGCGTGCGTGCCCCAGGCCTTCGGCTCCATGCCGACCGTGGCGTCGACCGCGGTGACGGGGTCGGTCGCCCGCGCCTTCTCCTTCATGTGGTGGAAGAAGGCGTCCTCGGCGGGGCTGGTGGGGTGCGGATCGGCCGCCTCGACGCTGCTCGTGCCGCCGCCGGTGGCCATCACCGCGACGACCGGGCCGCCGATGATCAGCGCCGCTGCCGCCGCGACCAGATACCTCCCGCGCCGGGTGCGCCGGGCCCGCCCCGCCGCGACCTCGTCGACCAAGGAGCCGAGTACCCGGGGCGCGGGCGGTGTCGGCACGTGCGGGACCGGGCGGGCGCCGGGCACGGTGGCCGGGGACTCCGCGAGCATGGCGAGCATCGGCTCCAGGCCGGCGAACTCGTCGAGGTGGGCGGCGCAGCGGGCGCAGCCGGCCAGGTGCGCCTCGAACGCGGCGGCCTCGGCGCCGTCCAGGATGCCGAGGACGTAGGCGCCCGCCGCATCGTGCCCGGCCTCGTCCAGGGGACCGCCGGAGGGGCCGCCGGGGGGCGCGAAGGGGCCGGAGGGGCCGCCAGGAGGCGCGAAGGGGCCGGAGGGTCCGGCCGGCCGGGGCCCGAAGGGCTCCCAATCCTGGTCGCTCATGCCGTGATCCCCCTCTCTTCGAGTGCGAGCTTCATCGAACGCAGTGCGTAGAAGACCCGGGACCGCACCGTGCCGCTGGGTATCCCGAGCACCTCGGCCGCCTCGTTGACCGTACGGCCCTTGAAGTAGGTCTCGACCAATGCTTCCCGGTGGGCCGGGGTCAAATCGTCGAGCGCGTCGGAGAGCGTCATCAGCCACAGCGCCTTGTCGATCTCGTCCTCCGCGGGAATGACCTCCAGTGGCGACGGGTCGACCTCGTGCGGCCGGGCCTGCCGGCTGCGGTGGCCATCGATGACGATGCGCCGGGCGACCGTCACCAGCCAGGGCCGGACGGAACCGGTGGCCCTGTTGAGCGAACCGGCGTTCTTCCAGGCACGGATGAGTGTTTCCTGCACCACGTCCTCGGCGCGCTGTCGGTCGCCGGCGACGAGGCGGAGTACGTACGCGAGCAGAGGACCGGCATGTTCGCGGTAGAGCGCCCGCATCAGCTCCTCGTCCGGGACGGCGGAGGGTGACGGGGGCGGCGCACTGCGATGCCGGGCCCTGTGCGGACGGTCATCGGCCACGGCCGCATCCTTGCGCACCCGAACCTCCCGGTCGAGACCCTGTAGAGCTCCTTGGTCATCGAATACGGGGATGCTGGGCGATCCATTCAACGCGCGCTCAAGATCTTTTACGGATACGAGCTCCCCGGAGGTTCCGGGGAGGCGCCGGCCGGGTGGCGGCGCCGGTGCCGGGCGACCCGTTCGCGGTTGCCGCAGACCTCGCTGGAGCACCAGCGGCGGCGCCGGCCGCGTGAGGTGTCCAGGTAGACGCGGCGGCAGTGGTCGCCCTCGCAGCGGCGCAGCCCGGCCAGGGCGACCGGATCGGTGAGGAGTTCCACGGCGTCCCGGGCCACGGCGGCCAGCAGCGCGGTGCAGCCGGGCTCGGTGCTCAGGCCGCGTACGAGCGCCCCGTTCCCGGCGCGCACGGCACACAGGCCGGGTGGTGCGCCGGCGGCGAGCGCGTTGACGCGCTCCAGGGCGCCGTCCGCCGGCCGCCCGCCGAGCTGCGCGGTCAGCAGCCGGTCCAGAGCGGTCCTCAGCTGCCGGAACCGCAGGAGCCAGTGGTCGTCCACGACGCCCAGCGGCGTGCCCGGGGGCACGACCCCGGCGGCCACCAGCCAGTCGGCGAGCCCCTCGGGCCGGTCCAGCGGGTCGGCGGTGCCCGGGCCGCCGGCCCCCGTCGCGACCAGGTCCAGGCAGAGCCGCCCGGAGTCGAACCGCCAGTCGTACGAGCCCCCACGTGTCGCCATGCGCATGCCACCGCCTCGGGTCCGGTCGCCGTCCCCACCAGAGTGCCCGGCGCGGCACCGGGCCGTAACCCCTGACGCGCGGGCCGAGCCAACTCGCCTCGTACGATCGGCCGATGAACAGCCAGCCGCGTGCCCCCCTCCTCATGTCCGGTTCCGTGAGACTCCGCCCCTGGCGTCGGGGCGACCTCCCCAGCCTGCTCGACGCCTATCGCGACCCGGCGATCCAGGCGGGATCGCGCGCGCCGGTGGCGGACGAGGAGGCGGCGGAGCGCTGGCTGCGGGACCAGCAGGAGGGCCGGGCGTCCGGGCTGCGGCACAGCTTCGCCGTCGTGGACACGGCGCTCGGCGAGCGGCCGGTCGGCAACGTCGTGCTCGTGCGCTCCGCGCCGGGCTCACAGGCCGCCGAGGTCGGCTACTGGACGGCGGCGCCCGCCCGCGGCCGCGGCATCGCGCCGCGGGCCCTCGCAGCGCTGACGGGCTGGGCGTTCACTGCGTTCGCCGGGGACGGACTCGTCACGCTGGAACTGCTGCACCAGGTGGACAACGCGGCGTCGTGCCGGGTGGCGGAGAAGGCCGGGTACGGCTTCGTGGACGTGCTGCCCGCGAGCCCCCCGTGGCCGCTCGACGGTCACCGCCACGCGCGCCGGGCGGCCGGGCACGGCGGCTGACCCGGTCCCGGGGCGTCCTCAGGCCCCGGTCACCGGTCCGTCGTGCAACAGGCGCTGGAAGAGCCGGTGGTCGCGCCACTCGCCGTCGATGTGGAGGTAGCCCGGGGCCATGCCGATCTGCTCGAAGCCGCACTTGGCGAGCACCCGCTGGGACGCCTCGTTGTACGGCAGCGTGCAGGCCTCGATCCGGTGCAGCCGGAGCTCGTCCCTGGCCAGTTCACAGATCCGCCGCACCGTGGCGGTGGCCAGTCCGCGCCCCGCGAAGTCGACGTCGACCCAGTAGCCGAGGGCTGCGCTGCGGAACGGCCCGAGCACCATGCTGTTGAGGGTGAACGCGCCGATCGCCCGGTCGTCCCCGTCGCAGAGCACCCAGGGCATCGCGTGCCCCGTGTCCCGGTCCGCCAGCGCGCCCGCCAGCCGCTCGCGCTGCCCCTCCTCGGTGTAGAACGAGTCGGACCGCTCGGGTTCCCAGGGCTTCATGTACGTACGGCTGCGGGTCAGCGACGCGGCGAGAGCGCCCGCGTCGGCCAGGACCACGGGACGGAGCCGTATCTCCGCGTCGATGCGGTGTGCTTCCTCGGTCATCCCGGCACCGTATCCCGGCGCGGCAAGGCGCACCGAGGCATTCGCGCGAAGCCCCGGCCCACCACGGCCCGCTCCGTTGGACGCACGCGAAGGCGGCTGCGCGCCTGAGCCATGGAGCGGGCCGGGCGGTGCCACTTGACTGGGCGCATGACAAACAACGAGCCCGACCGGCCGAACTCCGTCCTCCACCACCTGGTCCTCGGTGGAGCCGCCGTCACCACCGGCCTGATGGCGGGCGCCTTCTACGTCTTCTCGTGCGCGGTCATGCCGGCGCTCGGCCGCAGCGACGACCGGACGTTCATCGAGGTGATGCGGAACATCAACGACGTCATCGAGAACCCGGTCTTCTTCGCCGGATTCTTCGGCGCGCTGCTCCTCACCGCGGCCGCCGCCTGGCAGCAGCGCCACTCCCCCGGCCCGCGCCGGTGGATCCTGGCCGCGCTCGCCGTGTACGCCCTCGCCTTCCTGCTCACCTCGGGCGTCAACGTCCCGCTGAACAACGCGCTCGCGGACGCCGGAGATCCCGCACGGATCGCCGACCCCGCCGCGGTGCGGGACAGGTTCGAGGACGCCTGGGTCGCCTGGAACGCCGTCCGGGCGGTCCTGTGCACGGCCGCGCTCGCCCTGCTGCTGCGGGCGTCGTTCCACGGGGGACGACGGCGCCCTCAGGCGTCGGCGTACTTGGCGTCGGACGCCGGGTCCAGGGCCAGCCGGTAGCCGCGTTTGACGACGGTCTGGATCAGCCGGGGCACCCCGAGCGCGGTACGCAGCCGGGCCATCGCCGTCTCCACCGCGTGCTCGTCCGTACCGCTGCCGGGCAGGGCGCGCAGCAGGTCGGCGCGGGCCACCACCCAGCCGGGCCTGCGGGCCAGGGTGTGCAGGAGGGCCATGCCTGCGGGCGGCACCGCGCGCAGTTCGTCGTCGACCAGGACGGCGTGGCCGCGGATCTCGACCCGGTGCCCGGCGACCGGCAGGGTCCGGGCCCGGGCCGGCAGTTCGCGGCAGATCAGCTGGACGAGGGGGCCGAGCCGGAAGCGTTCCGGCTGGGCGGTGTCGATGCCGCGGTCCTGGAGCGGGAGTGCGGTGACCGGTCCGACGCAGGCGGAGAGGACCTCGCCCTGCAGGGCGTCCAGCAGCTCGCTCAGCAGCCCGCGTTCCTCGGCCCGGCGCAGCAGGGAGACCGCTGCCGGGGCGCTGGTGAAGGTGAGCGCGTCCAGGCCGCGGGCGACCGTGATGTCGATGAGCCGGTCGAGGGGGGCGATGTCCTCGGGCGGCATCCAGCGGTAGACGGGGACGCCGATGACCTCGCCGCCGGCCGCGCGGAGCGCCTCCACGAAGCCGGGGAGGGGTTCGCCGTGCAGCTGGAGGGCGATGCGGCGGCCCTCGACTCCCTCCTCCAGGAGCCGTTCCAGCACCTCCGCCATGGATTCGGACGCCGGTGACCAGGTCTCGGTCAGCCCGGCGGCGCGGACGGCGCCCTTGACCTTGGGCCCGCGGGCCAGCAGTTCGACGCCACGCAGGGTGTCGAGCAGCTGTTCCCCGATGCCCCAGCCGTCGGCGGCCTCGATCCAGCCGCGGAAGCCGATCGCCGTGGTCGCGAGGACCACGTCGGGGACGATGTCGATGAGTTCCTTGGTGGCGGCGAGCAGTTCGCTGTCGTCGGCGAGCGGCACGATCCGCAGGGCGGGCGCGTGCACCACGGTGGCGCCCCGCCGCCGCAGCAGGGTGGAGAGTTCGTCCGCCCGGCGTGCGGCGGTGACACCGACCGTGAAGCCCGCGAGGGGCCCGTGCTGTTCGTCGTCGTGCATATGGTCTACCCGGCTCTCGTCCCGCTGCTGCTCAATGATGCGGAGGTCCGAGCCTGCCAACGAAGCGTGACAGGCTCGGTTCACCCGTATTTCCCTCCCGTTACGTCACCCGACATCCGGAGGTGATCGTCACACCTCGGCGTAGTTGAGCTGGGGCTTCGCCGGGACTTCCGCGGTGCGGCGAAGGTATACCGCCCAGGTGAGCGCGAAGCACACCCCGTAGAAGGCGAGGAAGGACCAGAAGGCCGCCGTTCCGGTGCCGGAGGTCTGGAAGGACTGCCGGAAGGCGAGGTTGATCGCGAGCCCGCCGAGCGCCCCGACCGCGCCGATGAGTCCCATCGCCGCCCCGGACAGCCGCCGGCCCTGGGCCGCCGCCTCCTCGCCGCGCAGCCCCTGGGCGATCGCCTTGGCGTGGAAGATGCCCGGGATCATCTTGAACGTCGATCCGTTGCCGAGCCCGGTGAGGACGAACAGGGCGGTGAAGCCGATGAGGAACACGGTGAGCGATTCGATGCCGGAGGCGTAGACGACGACACCGGTCGCCGCGGCCATGGCCGCGTAGTTCGCCAGCGTGATGCGGGCGCCGCCGTACCGGTCGGCCAGCCAGCCGCCGACGGGCCTGATGAGCGAGCCCAGCAGCGGGCCGATGAAGGTGAGCGAGGCGGCCTGCAGCGGGGTCCGGCCGAACTGGGTCTGCAGGACGAGCCCGAAGGCGAAGCTGTAGCCGATGAAGGAGCCGAAGGTGCCGATGTAGAGCACCGCCATGATCCAGGTGTGCGGGTCGCGTGCGGCGTCCTGCGCGGCTCCGGTGTCGTTCTGCACGGGTGCCAGGTTGTCCATGAAGCGCGCCGCGCACAGCCCGGCGACGACGATCAGCGGGATGTACACGCCGAGGACGATCCGCGGGTGCATGGCGCCCGCGGTCCCGATCACCAGCAGGCCGATGAGCTGCACGACCGGCACCCCGATGTTGCCGCCGCCCGCGTTCAGCCCGAGCGCCCAGCCCTTCTTGCGCAGCGGGAAGAACGCGTTGATGTTCGTCATCGAGGAGGCGAAGTTGCCGCCGCCGATGCCGGTCAGCGCGGCCACGGCCACGAAGGTCGGGTACGAGGTCCCCGGCTCCATCACGAGGAAGGCGGCGACCGTCGGCACCAGCAGCGTGAACGCGCTGAACACCGTCCAGTTCCGGCCGCCGAACCGGGCGACGGCGAAGGTGTACGGAATCCTCACGAGGGCCCCGACGAGGGTGGCGGTGGAGATCAGGAAGAACTTCCCGGCCGGATCCACCCCGTACTCCGGCCCCATGAACAGGACCATCACCGACCACAGGGTCCAGATCGAGAAACCGATGTGCTCGGAGAGTACGGAGAACCACAGGTTCCGGCGGGCGATGCGCTCGCCCTTCTCCCGCCAGAACGTCTCGTCCTCGGGTTCCCAGTGCTCGATCCAACGGCCAGCCATCACGCGCCTCCACGGGGGGTCGGGGTGTTGTCCCCGACGCTAGAGAGCGCGCGTTTCGGTGCGGTGCCGTGAGGTGACCGGTGCGCAACCTTGCTCTCACCGGGCCGGAAGCGGCCCGGTGAGACGGCGGCTCAGCGCCGGCGCGTACCACCGGACACGGGGGTCGCGCGGCCCCCGGCGGCGGCTTTGGACCCCTGTCCGTTGGGCCAGAGTCTCGGGGGGCGCTTGGCGGCGACGTCCTCGACCCACCCGACGGCGAGGATCATCAGCCCGATCAGCGGCCAGACGACGATCAGCGCCAGAGCGTTGTCCGCGGCGTCGATGTAGGTGCCGAGGTGGTCGCCGACCCAGGGCACGTTCCACAGCTGGTCGATGAGCAGGAATCCGGCCATCAGCAGCAGGTTGTGCCAGAGGTAGATGGTCACGGCCCGGTTGTTGGCGAGCGTGACCAGGCTGTCCCATCCGGCCAGCCGCCCCGGCAGCTGCCGCCAGGAGGGCGCGTACTGCAGGAGGATCACGCAGAAGCCGAGCGACCAGGTGGCCTGGGCGAGGGGGATCTCGTCGAGGTTCCACCCCTCCTCGCCGAGGTGCCCGGAGGCCCACCAGAGCGCGAAGGCCATGAGGAAGGCCGCCAGCGAGACCGTGAGGTAGCGGGGAACGGTCCGCAGCAGCCCGTCGTGGTGCGCGAAGCCGAGGACCCAGCAGGAGCCGAACACGGCGAAGTCGACCAGGCCCTCGCCCGCGGTGCCCGGCACGGTGACCAGCCCGGTGCCGATCACGGCGGTGAGACCGATCGGGGCGAGCAGGGTCACCCAGGGGAGCCTGCGGAAGGCCTTCAGCAGAAGCGGTGAGGCGAGCACGAACCACAGGTAGGCGCGGATGTACCAGAGCGGTCCCATGGCCTGCTCGGCCCAGGACGTCTCCAGGAAGCCGCCCTCGGAGCCGTTCTCCCACGGGAAGGGGGGCGTGCCGACCGGGAGCAGGTAGCAGCCCAGCTTGAGGAACCACCAGATGCCCTCGTCCCGGACCGGCTTCCAGCCGAGCGCGAAGACCACGGGCACGACGACCGCGAGGAACGCCCACATCGGCGGGAGCAGCCGCCGCAGCCGGCCGCGGACGACGCTCCACGCGGGCCTCGCCAGCGACCGGGCCATCAGTGAACCGGCCAGGGCGAACATGACGCCCATGGAGGGGAAGACGATGGTCAGCCAGGCCCACCCGAAGAGGTGGAAGACGACGACGCGGACGAGCGCCACCGCACGCAGCAGGTCGAGATAGCGGTCCCGGCCCGATGGCGTCGCCGCGGACGGCGCGGCTTCGGGCTCCGGCGCGGACGGTTCGGGAGCGGGGGCCTGCGGCTCCCACGCCCCGGTGCCGGGCGGCCGCATCGCGCCCCGTGTCTGCACCGGGAACGGCATCGTGTCGGTGTCCAGCGGCGGCTGCTGCGGGTGCGCCGAGGGGTGGGTCATGCGACGGGCCTCCGGTCATTGCTGCGCCGGCCCTGGCTGGGCATCGAACCGGGCGCCTCCACGACGCCCGTACGCCGCAGCTTCTGCCAGCGGAGCCGGCCGCCGGTGAGAGCGGTGATCCAGGACTGGAGCAGCACCACGTACATGAGCTGCCGGTAGAGGACCTGCTGGAGGGGCAGCGAGAGCAGATGGGTCATGCGTTCCCGGTCGAGCCGGAAGGCGTACGCGGCGCAGACGGCCTGCACCGCGAGGACACCGAGCCAGGCGACGACCGTCTGCTCGGTGGGGCCGAAGACGAGCCCGTACAGCAGGAAGACGTCGATGAGGGGGGCGAGCAGCGGGGCGACGACCATGAACAGGGCGACGAACGGCAGCCCGACGCGTCCGAAGCGGCCGGACGGGCCGCGCTCGATCACCGCGCGGCGGTGCTTCCAGATGGCCTGCATCGTGCCGTACGACCACCGGTAGCGCTGCGACCAGAGCTGCTGCACGGACTCCGGCGCCTCCGTCCAGGCGCGGGCGTTCTCCGCGTACACGACCCGCCAGCCGTCCCGGTGCAGGGCCATCGTGACGTCGGTGTCCTCGGCGAGGGTGTCCTCGCTCATGCCGCCGATCCGCTTCAGGGCCTCGCGGCGGAACGCCCCGACCGCGCCGGGGATGGTGGGCATGCAGCGCAGCATGTCGTACATCCGGCGGTCGAGGTTGAAGCCCATCACGTACTCGATGTGCTGCCAGGCGCCGATCAGCGAGTCACGGTTGCCGACCTTCGCGTTGCCCGCGACCGCCCCGACCCGCGGGTCGGCGAAGGGCTGGACGAGTTCGCGGACGGTGGACGGTTCGAAGACCGTGTCGCCGTCCATCATCACGATGATGTCGTAGCGGGCGTGCGCGATGCCGTTGTTGAGCGCGGCGGGCTTCCCCGCGTTGCGCTGGCGCACCACCCGGACGTGGCGCAGCCGCATCCGGTCGACGAGATCCGCGGTGCCGTCCGTGGAACCGTCGTCGATGACGACGACCTCGAGCGGGTAGTCGCTCGCCACCAGCGAACGGACCGTGTTGGCGATGCACTTGCTCTCGTTGTACGCGGGCACCAGCACGGACACCGGGCGGGTGAGCGGCTCGCCCCAGCTGAAGTCCTTCCTGCGGACCCGGCGGGCGTGCGCGAAGGACAGCAGCAGCATCAGGCCGAAACGGGCCAGGACCAGCACCCCGATGACGGCGAGACCCACGACCAGCACATCGGTGATGTGTTCCGAGACCTCGACGGCGTAGACGAACGCCTTGCCCTTCCAGAGGGCGTATCCCGTGACCGGGGTGTGCGCGCTGGGGGCGCCGAGGGCGTCGGTGAGGTTGGTGAACTCATAGCCCTGGTCCTGCATCTTGGGCAGGAAGTGGCCGAGGGCGGCCACGGTCTGGGACCGGTCCCCGCCCGAGTCGTGCATCAGGACGATGGCGCCCTTGCCGTGCTTCGGCGTGGCGTTCTTCGAGATGACTCCGACGCCGGGCCGCTTCCAGTCCTCGCTGTCGGTGTTGTTGACGACGGTGAGGTAGCCGCGGCTGCCGATGTACTGGGTGACCGGCCAGGACTTGTCGTCCATGGCGTCGGCGAACGAGGAGTAGGGCGGCCGGAACAGGGACGTACGGATGCCGGCGGCGCCCGCGAGCGCCAGCTGGTTCTGCGACAGCTCCCAGTCGATACGGCCGGTGGACTGGTAGGAGAGGTCGGGGTGGTTGAACGTGTGCAGCCCGACCTCGTGCCCCTCCTTGACCATGCGCTCGACAAGAGCGGGGTAGCGCGAGGCCATGGTGCCGGTGACGAAGAAGACGCCGTGCGCGTCGTACTCCTTCAGCTTGTCGAGCACGCGCGGGGTCCACACCGGGTCGGGACCGTCGTCGAAGGTCAGCACGATCCGGTGGTCGGGTATCCGGAGTGTCTTGGCGGGCTCGGTGGCGCTGCGCGCGTCGATGACCGGGCCGCCCTCCAGCACCTGCTCGGGCACCTGGTCGGTGGCCGCCGGTGGCTGGATCCGGTGGTCGGCGAGGATTTCGCTGTGCACGTAGCCGCGCAGCATCAACATGGCGAGCAGGGCAACGAGGAACAGGAACGGCAGCATGTAGCGCATGGGGAGCCTGCGCCGCCGGGTCTGCTTCTTACGGTGGTTCCTGCCCCGCGGGGCGGGGTTGGTCATCTAGCTGGCGCCTTCTTGCTCGTGCACAGGAGGGTCCGGTGTTCCGGCGGGTGGGGTCACGCGTCCCGGGGGCGTCTGCGACGGATCGGCGCTCGGCTTCCCGGTGCCGTCGGCGGCCGGTGCGGAGGCGGTCGTCGTGCCGGCCGGGGTGCCGCTGCCGGTGCTGGATCCGGTGGCGGTGTCCGGCGCGGACGGCGGGGCGGAGGCCGAGGCGGAGGCGGAGTCCTCGGCAGGCGCCGCCTGGGAGCTGCCGGACCCTGTGGCGCCGCCGGGGACGGCCGCGTGCCCTCCGGTCTGCGGGGTGACGGACGGCGTCTGGACGACGCCCGTCGGGCCGGGTGAGACCTGGGCGCCGGGGCTTTCCTCCGTGGCCGGCGTCCGTACCTCTTCCGCCTTCTGGTGCTCCTCCTGGCCGGAAAGCGGCAGGAAGGGAGCGCTGGAGTTGCCTCCGAGCAGGGCGATGACGAGCGTCACCGCGTAGCCGACGAAGAGCGCGGCCAGAACCCAGCCGAGCCGTCGGAGCGTCTTGCTGCGGCGGCCGCTCTCGTCGACGAAGACGGGACCGTCGGAGCCCTCCGGAACGCCGGGTTCCGGGAGCAGCTCGGAGAGCTGCCGTCCCAGTCCGTCGAGCTGGATCGTCACTTCGTTGGGCTCGTGGGTGTGTCCCGAACGGGCACCTTCACGCCAAGTTTCCACTGATGTACGCACTTCCCCCACTCAGGATCCGGTGCGCACATCTGACCGTCTGTGCGTCGTCGGACCGGGCCCCCACCTGGTTCGCGCGCTCCTACCACAGTGCACCCGGGCCATGAATGTAGCGCACCCCGGCGACGCTCCGACCCCGCGGTGAGGTGTTGTACATCATGAGAGATACATCCGTTTTCGAACCGTGGTGCGGGGCCTGCCCCGGGCGGGTGAGCGACGGGAGCGCGGCACGTGCCCGCACGCCGGGGCTCACGCCCCCGCACGCCGGTCGAGGCCTGCGGTGTGCCGGTCGCCGCCGGCCCGCTGTGCGTCGGGCAGCAAAAAAACGAGGACCCCGCTGCCGGTGGCAGCGGGGTCCTCGTTCACATGGGAATTGTGGAGATGGCGGGAATCGAACCCGCGTCCAACGGTGCGGAACCAGGGCTTCTCCGAGTGCAGTTCGCTGCGCTTTTCTCGGCCCCGGAGGTCACGCGAACAAGCCTCCGACAGGCCCAGTCACTGTTTGATTTCCTTCCAAGCCCCGTGACCGGGCTTAGAAGTTTAGATCCCTTAGTGATGCCAGGATCCGGGTCGGGACCAACCCCGGGCTGACACTCCGCAGAGTCTTCGCTTAGCTGCTAATTAGGCAGCGAGGGCGAAGGCGGAGGAATCGCGCTTAGAAGTGGCGATTATTGTTTGCGACATATGGTTTACGAGATCATTGTCGCTTCCTCGACTCGCTTCCCCTGCTTCGACATCCGCTGTCGAAACCGATCATCCCCATGTTGATTTTTCAAAGGTGGTGCCAGGTGATGCTTGGTGGTGCTCCACCCCGTGGGGTGCAGTGCCATCGTACGTGACCAACGCACGACGATGCCAGCCTATTCCTGCCGCACCGGCCGGCCGGTGCGCGCGTGGCCGCTCAGGCGCTCCGCTGACGGCGGCGGGCCGCCGAGATCGCCCGGTTCGTCTCCCTCGTGTCCTGCTTCTCGCGCAGCGTCTGCCGCTTGTCGTACTCCTTCTTGCCCTTCGCCAGCGCGATCTCGACCTTGACCCGGCCGCCCGTGAAGTACAGGGCGAGCGGCACGATCGTGTGCCCGGTCTCCTGGGACTTCGACTCCAGCTTGTCGATCTCGGCCCGGTGCATCAGCAGCTTGCGCTTGCGCTTGGCGGAGTGGTTGGTCCAGGTCCCCTGGACGTACTCCGGGACGTGGACGTTGTGCAGCCACGCCTCGCCGCCGTCGATCTGCACGAAGCCGTCCACCAGGGAGGCCCGTCCCATGCGCAGCGATTTGACCTCGGTACCCATGAGGGCGAGGCCGCACTCGTAGGTGTCGAGGATGGTGTAGTCGTGGCGCGCCTTCTTGTTCTGCGCGACCATCTTGCGCCCGGTGTCTTTTTCCTTAGCCATAGTGCGGCCATTTTCGCACTACGACCCACCCCCGAGGCCACTCAATACCGTCTCGGCCCGCTGCTGGGCCCGCGCGCTCACCGCGAGGTCGGGGGTGATGCCGCGTCCGTCGACGCTGCGGCCCGCCGGCGTGCGGTAGTGCCCCACGGTCAGCTCGGCCACGGAACCGCCCGCGAGCCTGCTCGGCATCTGGACCGATCCCTTGCCGAAGGTCCGCGAACCGACGGTGACCGCCCGGCCCCGGTCCTGCAGTGCGCCGGTGAGGAGCTCGGCCGCGCTCATGGTGCCCCCGTCGATCAGGACGACGACGGGGCGCCCGGTGTCGCCCCCGGCCTCGGCGTACAGCGCGCGCTGCTCCCCGTGCACGTCGTACGTGGCCACCAGGCCGCCGTCCAGGAACGCGGAGGCTGCGGTGACCGCCTCGGTGACCAGCCCGCCGGAGTTGCCGCGCAGGTCCAGCAGCACCCCGGCGCCCGCGGGCGCCTCGACGACCGCGTCGCGGACCGCGGCGCCCGACCCCCTGGTGAACGAGTCGACCTGGATCAGTACAGCTGCGGAGGAATCGGAACGGTACGGTCCGAGCCGCCGCACGGAGACGGCCTCGGTGGCGAGGCGGGCCCGCCGCAGCGTCTCGGTCCGGATGACGGAGCCCCGCTGGACGCCCAGCACCACGGTGGTGCCGGCGGGCGCGCCGGTGCGGTCACCACGCAGCAGCGCCACGACGTCGGAGACCGGGCGCCGGTCGACCCGGCGGCCGTCGACCGTGCGCAGCAGATCCCCGGCGCGGATCCCGGCCCGCGCGGCGGGGCTGCCCGGCTGGACCCGGGTGACGGTGACCAGCCCGTCCGCAGAACGCCGGGCGGCGAGCCCTACGCCCGTGTACGAGCCGTCGAGGGCCTGCTCGAACTCCCGGTACTCCCGCTCGTCGTAGACCGCGCCCCAACGGTCCCCGCTGCGGCTGACGGCCTCCTCGGCCGCCTCCGTACCGGACTTGCCGTCGGCCACGGCCTCGGCCGCCGCGTCGGCCACGGCGTCGCGGTCGGCGGCAGAGGCGACGGACCGGGTCTCTATCTCGGTGCTCCGGCCCTCCCCGCGCGGCAGCGAGCCGGTGGCTGCGGCCGTGGCGAGCACACTCGCGAAGACCAACGTCAGGGCCGCCCCGCGGCGGACGCCGCGGGGCCCGAAACGGTTCTCGGGGCCCGGCATGGCGCCGAGTCTAGGACAACGCCCCGACGGCGCACGGCCCGTTGGCCGCGCGCCCCACGGGGCGCATGTCACACCTTGAGGTACTTGCGCAGCGCGAAGAGAGCCGCAACGGCGGGCATCAGCAGGCCGATCGCCAGCACCAGCGGGAGCTTCGTGAGAACGGCCTCCCAGCCGATGAAGTCGATCAGGTTCAGCTTGTCCTGGAGGGCGAGACCGCCGTCGATCAGGAAGTAGCGCCCCGCCAGCAGCATCACGCAGGCCAGTACGCCGCCGATGAGGCCGGCGAACGCGGCCTCCATGATGAACGGCATCTGGATGTAGAAGCCGGAGGCGCCGACGAGCCGCATGATGCCGGTCTCGCGCCTTCTGCTGAACGCGGACACCCTGACCGTGTTCACGATCAGCATCAGGGCGATGACGAGCATCAGCGCCATCACGAAGATCGCGGCGACGTTCATCCCGTTCATTAGCCCGAAGAGGTTGTCCAGGATGCTTCTCTGGTCCTGGACCGACTGCACCCCGTCACGCCCGGCGAAGGCCGTGGCGACGACCTTGTACTTCGTGGGGTCGTGCAGCTTGACGCGGTAGGACTCCGGCATCTGGTCGGGCGTGATGTTGCCCGCCATCGGGGAGTCGCCGAACTCCTCCTGGTAGTGCTTGTACGCCTGGTCCGACGACTCGTAGATCACCGTGTCGACGACGTCCATCTTCTTGAGATCGGCCAGGATCTCCTTCTTCTGCGGCTCGGTGACCGCACCCTTGGCGCACTGGACCACCGTCTCCGCGTCGCCCTTGCCGCAGAGGTAGATGGAGACGTTGACCTTGTCGTACCAGTAGTCCTTCATCGTGCTGACCTGCTCGCGCATGAGCAGCGCGCCACCGAACAGGGCGAGCGAGAGGGCGACGGAGACGACGACGGCGAAGGTCATCGTGAGGTTGCGACGGAGGCCGACGCCGATCTCCGACAGGACGAACTGGGCGCGCATGGCGTCCTTTCAGTGCTGGGTGCTCAGTGCTGGTAGCCGTAGACGCCGCGCGCCTGGTCGCGTACGAGACGGCCCTGCTCGAGCTCGATGACGCGTTTGCGCATCTGGTCGACGATGTTCTGGTCGTGGGTCGCCATGATCACGGTGGTCCCGGTCCGGTTGATCCGGTCCAGCAGCTTCATGATCCCGACCGAGGTCTGCGGGTCGAGGTTGCCGGTCGGCTCGTCCGCGATCAGCAGCATGGGCCGGTTGACGAAGGCCCGCGCGATCGCCACGCGCTGCTGCTCACCACCGGAGAGCTCGCCGGGCATCCGGTCCTCCTTGCCGCCGAGACCGACGAGGTCGAGGACCTGCGGGACCGCCTTGCGGATCTCGCCGCGAGGCTTGCCGATCACTTCCTGGGCGAACGCCACGTTCTCCGCGACGGTCTTGTTGGGAAGGAGGCGGAAGTCCTGGAACACCGTGCCCAGCTGGCGGCGCATGTGCGGCACCTTCCAGTTGGACATGCGCGCGAGGTCCTTGCCGAGGACGTGGACCATGCCCTGGCTGGCGCGCTCCTCGCGGAGGATGAGACGCATGAAGGTGGACTTGCCGGAGCCGGAGGAGCCCACCAGGAAGACGAACTCGCCCTTCTCGATATCGAGAGACACATCCCGTAGAGCGGGACGGCTCTGCTTCGGGTAGGTCTTGGAGACGTTGTCGAATCGGATCACGGATGCACCACGGTCGGCCGGGAGTAGGTGAGCGTGACCATACGCGAACCGGGCTCACGCGTGCAGGCGCGCGTGCCGGGATGGGTGTTTTACGGTGAAACGGCAGCGGCCCGGACGCTTGCGGAACGGTCACGGACCGGGACGTTTCCGGCGGGCCGAGCCGAAATCGGCGCGAGCTGGCACAGTGGTAGGGGGAACGGTTGCGTTTCCCTGAGCGTTGTGCGGAGAGACAGCTTGTGCGGCTCCGCCGCGCGGGAGGAGGAAAGCGCATGACCTATGACCGACTGGTGTGCGCGAACTGCGCGGCGCCCGTGAACGAGGGGCGATGCCCCGTCTGCCGGGCCAGCCGCGCGCGACTGGAACAGCAGGAACAGGAGCAGGGGCCCTTCGCGGGGCTCAGCCCGGCGATGCTGGTGGCCCTGATGGTGGTGCTGCTGGCCGCGCTGGCCCTGCTGGCGCACCAGACGGTGTAGCCGGCCCTCCTCGTACGCCGTACGCGCGCCTGCGCGCTCAGGGGCCCCGGATGCCGATCGGCGTCCGGGGCCCCTGTGTGCGTACGTGTACGTACCGCTGCTGCCCGTCAGGCGGCGGTGCGGCCGTTCACCAGGCGCGGGAGGATCCGGAAGCCGATGCCTCCGGCGATCATCGTCGCGGCGCCGACCAGCAGGAACGTGGTCTCGGCGGCACCGGTCTCGGCGAGCTCGTCCTTGCCCTTGCCCTGCTCGACCGGCTGGTTGCCGACCGAGTCGGTGTCGGTGTTGTCGGAGTCGACGCACTCGGCACCGTCGAGGGAGACGGTGCAGGTGCCGGTGTCGCCGTCGGTGGAACCGGCGGTCGAGCTACCCGCGGTGGAACCGGCGGTCGAGCTACCCGCGGTGGTGCCGGCATTGGCACCGGCGTTCGCGCCCGCGTCGGTTCCGGCGTCGGCACCAGCGTCGGTTCCGGCGTCGGCACCAGCGTCAGCGCCCGCGTCAGCCCCGGCGTCCGCACCAGCGTCAGCTCCGGCGTCGGCACCAGCGTCAGCTCCGGCGTCGGCGCCCGCGTCGGCGCCCGCGTCAGCTCCGGCGTCCGCACCAGCGTCAGCGCCCGCGTCAGCGCCCGCGTCAGCTCCGGCATCCGCACCAGCGTCGGCCCCGGCGTCCGCCCCGGCATCCGCGCCCGCGTCCGCACCCGCGTCAGCTCCGGCATCCGCACCAGCGTCGGCACCCGCGTCCGCACCAGCGTCGGCCCCGGCATCCGCGCCCGCGTCGGCTCCGGCATCCGCACCCGCGTCGGCTCCGGCATCCGCACCCGCGTCGGCTCCGGCGTCCGCGCCCGCGTCGACGCCGCCGGCCGGTCCGGCGTTGTCGCCTTCACCGGCCTGCACGCCGATCTGGACGCCGCTGCCGCCGGCCTCCACTCCGACACCGATCCCGATGGCCTGCGCCGCACCCGCGGCCGTGAGCGAGGCGCCGGCGGCAATGACCGCGCCCGCGGCTATCCGCGCGACGCGGACTCGCGTCTTCTTCGTCATATGCTGCTACCCCCAGTAGCTGTTCTCGTCAATGGAGCAGCCATATGCGGGGCATGGCTCAGCGGGGTTTGCTCCGAGCGTCGGCCCACGTTGTGCCGTGGCCATGCCGCCCGCCCCCGATCACACCCGTCCCAGACATACGCATGCTGCCCTAGCAGCCTGTCCAGAGTTAAGGACTACGTCAAGGTCGTTCTGCACAATGTGCCCCTGTTTGGACAGAGTTGAGCTTCATTCAGCACCACGACTGTGACGCACTCAGCACGCCGTCCACGCAACTCGCCACGCCAACTCCCCATCCACCGAGGCAAGTTTCGGGGCAGCTGTTCCCCCGGGTACGAGGAAGGGCGTGGGAGCCGCGGCTCCCACGCCCTTCCTGGTCTGCGTCCCGTACGGCGGGACTACTTCTCGCTCTGCTTGCGCCAGCGGATACCGGCCTCGATGAAGCCGTCGATCTCGCCGTTGAAGACCGCTTCGGGGTTGCCCATCTCGAAGTCCGTACGCAGGTCCTTGACCATCTGGTACGGGTGCAGGACGTACGAGCGCATCTGGTTGCCCCAGGAGTTGCCGCCGTCGCCCTTGAGCGCGTTCATCTTCGCCTGCTCCTCCTGGCGGCGGCGCTCGAGGAGCTTCGCCTGGAGGACGTTCATCGCGGACGCCTTGTTCTGGATCTGCGAACGCTCGTTCTGGCAGGACACGACGATGCCGGTCGCCAGGTGGGTCAGGCGCACCGCGGAGTCCGTGGTGTTGACGCCCTGGCCGCCGGGGCCCGAGGAGCGGTACACGTCGACGCGCAGCTCGGACTCGTCGATCTCGATGTGGTCGGTCTGCTCGACCACCGGCAGCACCTCGACGCCCGCGAAGGACGTCTGGCGGCGGCCCTGGTTGTCGAACGGCGAGATCCGGACGAGCCGGTGCGTGCCCTGCTCGACGGAGAGCGTGCCGTAGGCGTACGGCACCTCGACGGCGAAGGTGGTCGACTTGATGCCGGCCTCTTCGGCGTACGCCGTCTCGTAGACCTCGGTCTTGTAGTTGTGCCGCTCGGCCCAGCGGAGGTACATGCGCTGGAGCTTCTCGGCGAAGTCCGCGGCGTCGACGCCACCGGCCTCGGCCCGGATGGTGACGAGGGCCTCGCGCGCGTCGTACTCACCGGAGAGGAGCGTGCGGACCTCCATCTCGTCCAGCGCCTTGCGGACGGACACCAGCTCGGCCTCGGCCTCGGCGAGCGCGTCGGCGTCGGCCTCGTCCTCGGCGAGCTCGAACATGACCCCGAGGTCGTCGATCCGGCCGCGGAGGGCCTCGGTCTTGCGGACCTCGGCCTGGAGGTGCGAAAGCTTGCTGGTGATCTTCTGCGCCGCCTCCGGGTCGTCCCAGAGGGACGGCGCGGCCGCCTGCTCCTCGAGCACGGCGATGTCCCCCCTCAGCGCATCCAGGTCCAGGACGGCCTCGATCGACCCCATGGTCGAGGAGAGGGACTTCAGCTCTTCGGAAATATCGACGACTGCCACGGGTCCAGCGTAACGGCTGTCGGCGCGGGCGTTCCTCGGACGGCTTGATCACGATCGCGCCCGGGCCGGCCGCACCCCTCCCGGACCCCGTCGGACGGAGGCGGATCCGGAGCACTTGTGGCGTCCGACACAGGAAGTGCCGCCTTCCGGCGCTACGGCGACCCCGGTGCCGAGTTCTTCGTGTCCTGGGGGGACGCGGGCCCCGCGTCCCCGTCGCTCAGGGCGAACCAGCCGCCGACGCCGAGGGCCGCGACCAGGACCAGGGCAGCGGCGCCCAGGGTGAGGCGGCGTTTGCGGATGGCGGCGGACTTGTTGCGGGCCGAGCCGGGGCGGGGCCTGCCCGGGGCGCGGGGTGCGCGGGCGGTGCCGCGGGGGCCGCCGGAGAGTTCGTCGGGGGCCGGGACGCGCATGCTCGTGTGGGTGTCCCGGTTGGAGTCGGGCGACGAGCCGGGGACCAGCGGGACCGCGCCGCGGCGGCGGGGCTCCTCGGTGGCCGGGGTGTACTGCTGCTCGTCGTAGGCCTGCCCGTGGGGATCGGACTCGGACTCGTCGTCCGGTTCGTCCACGTCCAGCGGCGGTATGCCGGCCAGGTGCGGGAGCTGCTCGCGCAGCCGGGTCGCCAGCTCGGAGGCGCGCAGCCGGGAGGCCGGGGCCTTGGCCAGGCACTGGACCAGCAGCTGCCAGAGCTCCTCGGGGATGCCGGGCAGCGGGACGACGGTCTCGGTGACATGCCGGCGCAGCACGGCGCCGGGGTGGCCGCCGCCGAAGGGGGTGAAGCCCGCGAGGAGCTCGTACAGCACGGTCGCCAGCGCGTAGATGTCGACGGCGGCGCGCGGCGGGAGGCCCTCGACGATCTCGGGGGCCAGATAGTCCGGGGTACCGATGATCTTGGTGGCCTTGGTGCGGCGCGGGGTGTCGATCAGCTTGGCCACACCGAAGTCGGTGAGCAGCGCCGGGTGGGAGTTGCCGGGGCCGAGCGGGCCCTCCATGTCGAGCAGGATGTTCTCCGGCTTGACGTCGCGGTGGACCACCCCGGCGGCGTGCGCCGCGGCGAGGCCGTCGGCGACGTCCGTGACGATCGCGACGGCGGCCTCGGGGGCCAGCCGGCGCTCGCGGTCGAGCCGGGTGCGCAGATCCGTACCCCGGACCAGGTTCATCACCAGGGCCAGGTCGTTGCCGTCCACCACGAGGTCGCGGACGGCGACGACGTGCGGATGGTCGAGCCCGAGCAGAGCGGTGCGCTCCTGGACGAAGCGGCCCACCAGTTCCTGGTCGGACGCGAGGTCCTCGCGCAGCAGCTTGATGGCGACGGGCCCCTCGGGACCGTCACCGAGCCACACCGTGCCGGCGCTGCCGCGCCCCAGAATCTGGTGGGCGGTGTACCGGCTGCCGATATTCCGTGCCAAGACTGCTCCCTCAGCGGCTGGCGATGGACCGTCGCACAACAACCCCCGGTCGACAAAGCTACGCGGCGATCGGGGGGTCGCGTGCGCTGGATGGCGCCAACCTTCGCTTCTGCGGGCGAATTGCCGCGGAATTGGTCAGCAGAAGTCGATATAGCTACAGAGTCCGGTCGGTGTCCGCTACAGAGTCCGGTCGGTGTCCGGGTGTCGCATCAGCTTCCGCTGCCGCCGCTGTCGCCGCCGATCTTCGAGATCCAGCCGGTGACGGTGTCGAAGGCGTCGGTGATCGCGTGCCAGTAGCTCTGCCCCTGGCCGATCCAGTCCTTCAGCGGGGTCAGCTCCCAGATCAGCCAGCTCGCGACGAAGAGGAGCACCAGCGTGAACAGGCAGCCCTTCAGGCAGCCGAGGCCGGGGATCTTCATCGGGTTGGAGCTGCGCTGCCTCGGCTCCCTGGGCGGGCGCTGGGCCGGCTGCTGGGGCTGCTGGGGCTGTTGCGGCGGCGCGTACTGCTGGCGCTGCGGCTGAGGCTGGTACTGCTGCTGCTGAGGCTGGGGTTGGTACTGCTGGGGCTGCTGGCGGTACTGCGGCTGCTGTTGCTGCTGCTGATACTGCTGTTGGCGGCGCGGCTGCTGTTGCTGCGGCTGCTGGCGCTGGGGCCGGCGGCGCAGCGGGTCCTGGCTCGGGTCGAGGTACTGGACCTGCGTCTGCTCGTTGCGGTCGCGGGCGGCCTGGAGCTGGGACTGCCACGGGTGCGGTCCGTCGGGCTGCGGTTCCCCCTCGGGGCGCGGCGGGACGGGCGGCATGACCGCGGTCGGGTCGGCGTGAGGTCCGCCCGGCCCGGCGTTGTGCTGCAGCACGCTGGTGGCCGCGTTGGGGTCGTAGCCGTTCGGGTCGTACGAGCCGGCGTTGCTCGGGAGCACCTGCGTCGGGTCGGCCGCTCCCGGTGTCTCCGGTACGGCGGTGGGCGCCGGGTCGGGCGCGAGCAGGGCGCCCACTCCGTCGGCGGCCGCGATCTGCGCGGAGTTCGCGTGCACACCGATGCCGGCGGCGACCGTACGCAGCGCGCGGGCGAGGTTCTCGGCGCTGGGCCGGCGGTCCGGGTCCTTGCTCAGGCAGCGCTCTATCACTGTCCACAGCGGGGCGGGGACGGTGCTGGGGCGGCGGGGCTCCTCGCTGAGGTGCCGGTGCAGGACCTCCAGCGCGGTGCCGCCGGCGAACGGCGGACGGCCGGTGACCAGCTCGTACAGCAGGATTCCGGCGCCGTAGATGTCGACTGCGGAGGTCTGCGGGCGGCCCTCGGCCGACTCGGGCGCCACATAGGCCGGCGTCCCGACGAACTCGTGGGTGCGGGTCAGCCCCGGGGAGTCGGCGAGCCGGGCGATGCCGAAGTCGGTGAGCATGGGGTGCATCTGGCCGTTGCGCTCGTCGAGCAGCACGTTGGCGGGCTTCAGGTCGCGGTGGACGACGCCGTCGGCGTGGCTGGCGGCGAGCGCGTCCGCGATCTGCGCGGTGAGCAGCGAGGCGGCGACCGGGGTGAGCGGGCCGTTGTCGCGGAGGTAGCGGTGCAGGTCCGGGCCGTCGACCAGGTCCATGACGAGGGCGAGGAGATCGCCCTCCACGACCAGGTCACGGGTGCGCACGATGTTCTCGTGCCGCAGCCGCAGCAGGACGGAGCGCTCGCGCAGGAACCGCATCACGACGTCCGCGTCGTTGGCGAGCTCCTCCTTGAGGACCTTGATCGCCACGGTCTCGCCGGGCTGGCCGGCGACGGCCGCCTCGGCACCCGCGGTCTCACGCTGGCGGGCGCGCCAGACGGTGCCCGTGGCGCCGCGTCCCAGCGGCTCCTCGAGCAGGTACTTGCTGCCTACCGGCCGCACGTCATGCGCTCCCTGCTGGTCGTGGTGCTTGCTGTCCCCCGGGTCCGTCCGGAGTTTCCGGCCCACTCTAGTAGGGCGGAGGACATGGACGGCCGGGTCGGGCAGGTTACCTTTTTGTGCGCATTCCCCGTAATTTCCCGGAGGGGTACGGTCTGCCCGCCACGACTCCAGGGACTGTACGGTCCGCCCGCCGCGCGGCCGGGAGTACCGGTTGCGGAGGAAGACGCTCCGCCGGGCCGGATGGTTGCCGCGCGGGCCTCAGGCAGCCCGGTTCCGGAGCACGGCCGGCGCGGAACGGACCTCTCGCGGGCGCCCGGGAAACGGCCAAGCAGGCACTTTTGGGCGCACAGCAGACCTTTCAAGATCACTTACTGGTGACCCCCGGGCGTGTTGTCAGTGGCAGGTGCGAGGATGCCTCCAGCACGGAACTGTGGGGGCGGGAGCTCTGCGGTACGTGACGAACCTGTACCGGACGACGCGTCCGTGCCGGGTGGGGGGAATCACAGGGCGTTCCCCTGCCGGGCACCGCGCGCAGAAGGGACCGCTGACGGCGATGCAGATCCGGCTGACCGTCCTCGCGCCGCCCAGCGGCCAGACCCCGGCGCGCGCCTGCGACGTGCTGGTGACCGCCCCCGCGGGGACGGCGCTGGCCGCCGTGGCGTCCCATCTGGCCGCCTCCGTCTCGGGGCCCGACGGTTCCCTGGGCAGCGGTGCGGTGGTGCTGTTCGCCGGACGGGAACGGCTCGACGCGCAGCGGTGCGCGCTCGGTGAGCCGCCCCTGATCGACGGGGCGGTGCTCTCGCTCCAGGTGCCGGGCGAGGACGAGGCGCCGGACGACGCCGTCCCGGCCCAGCTGCACGTGATCGCGGGTCCGGACGCGGGCGGGGTCCACCTGCTGCACGGCGGGCAGATCCGGATCGGCCGCTCCGCCGACGCCGACGTCCCGCTCGAC
Source organism: Streptomyces sp. NPDC096323 (assembly GCF_040302845.1). NCBI lineage: Bacteria > Bacillati > Actinomycetota > Actinomycetes > Kitasatosporales > Streptomycetaceae > Streptomyces > Streptomyces sp. NPDC096323. The sequence goes on along the minus strand of NZ_JBEOSI010000018.1, from coordinate 49,397 downwards.
GACCCGGACGTGTCCCGACTGCACTGCGCGGTGACGGTCTCTCCGGAGGGCCGCGTCTCCGTCACCGACCTCGGCTCCACCAACGGCACATCGCTGGACGGCGCGGACGTCCGCGACCGCCCGGTCCGGCTGAACCCCGGCGCGCTCCTCCGGCTCGGCGAGTCCACCCTCCGGCTCACCTCCGGCGCCCGGACTCCGACGCTGGAGTCGGCGCCGGACGGCGAGGGCCATCTGCGGGTGGCCAGGGCACCGGCCACCGACCCGGTGACCCCGGACCACGGCTACGGACCCGCGTACGGCGAACCGGAGCAGTACGCCGGGCCGGACCCCGCCCATGAACACGAGCGCTCGACGGATCCCGACGGGCGGCACCCGGCACGGCCGCACTCCGGCTCCGGCTCCGGCTCCGGCTCCGGCTCCGGCTCCGGCTCCGGCTCCGGGCGTACCGGCCGGGCGGTGGACGACGGCTCGCCCCGGCGCGGCGGCATAGGCGCCTGGGCCCGGCGGCTCGCGGGCGGCAAGGGCGATCCGGTGCACGAGAGCGCGCCCGTCGAGGCCGGCCCCCCGGTCCCCGCCCCGACGTTCACCGCGCTGCCCACCGCCCCCGAGGGCACCTGGCCGGACCCGGCCTCCGTCCTGCTGACCGCGCTCGGTCCCGGCCCCCGGCTGTGGGAGCGCGACACCGCGCACCCGGAGGCGCTGGTGGTCCGGCTGGGTACGACCGAGCGGGCCGACCTGCCCGCCGTGCCGGTGACGGTGGGGCTGCGGGAAGCCGGTTCGCTCGGCCTCGCCGGCCCGCGGGAGCGACTGGTGGGACTCGCCCGCTCCGCCGTGGCCCAGCTGGCCGCGCTGCACTCCCCCGCCGATCTGGAGATCGTGCTGATCAGCACGGACCGGGCGCGCGGGACGGACGAGCGGCGCCGCGCGTGGTCCTGGCTCGGCTGGCTGCCGCATCTGCGGCCGATGCACGGCCAGGACTGCCGGCTCCTCCTGGCGTACGACCGCGAGCAGGCGGTCGCCCGGACCACGGAGCTGGTGCGCCGCCTGGACGAGGGCCCGCTCGGCCCCGGCTGGGCGAGCCTCGATCCCGGTACGGTCGCCGAGGCCGCCCGTCAGTACGAGGGTCCGTTCACCGTGGTGGTCGTCGACGGCGACCCCGGTTCCGCGGTCCTGCGCGAGAACACCGCCCGGCTGGCCGCGGCCGGTGCGGCGGCGGGCATCCATCTGATCTGTCTGGCGGAGACCCCGGCCGCCACGCCCACCTCGCCGGTCGCCGCGACGTACGAGGCGGCCTGCCATGCCTCGATCGCGTTCCGTGAGTGCGGGGCCGTGGCCATGCTCAGCGGTGATGTGGCGACGGCCCTGCGGCTGCTGCGGACCGCGGGCGGCCGGGCGGCCGGGCACGGAACGGTGGCCACGGTGGACGCGGTGTCGGCGCACTGGGCGGAGCGGTTCGCCCGGGCCCTGGCCCCGCTGCGCGCCGAGGGGTCGGCCGCGCTGCCGGGCCACCGCGCGGTGGTGGCGCTCCCGCCGTCCGCCCGCCTCCTGGACGAGCTGGGCCTGGCCCGGGCCACTCCGGCCTCACTGATGGCCCGCTGGGCCTCGGCCGCGGACGCCCAGCCGGGGGCGACGGTCCGTGGCTCGGGCAGCTGGGCGGCCGGTTCGGGAGCGACGGCCGACGATGCCCGCGGTTCGGCCCGCACCGCCCACCCCGGCCCCCGCGTCGGCGCCCAGCGCACCCCCGCCGACCCGCCGCCCCACACCGGCGGAACCCTGGGCACGGACGACGACCGCACCCAGACCTCCGGCCGCACGCCGTACCCCGACACCACCGGGTCCGGCCGCACGCCGTACCCCCGCAGCAGCAGCAACGACACCCACGCGGGTGTGCCGCACCGGGCCTCCGGCCGCACCCCGTACCCCGACACCACCGCGACCGGATCCGGCCGCACCCCCTACCCCCGCGCAGGAACGCAGCGTCACGACGGAGCGCCCGGGGACACACCCAGTTCCCGCACCCTCCCGGGTTCCGACACCCGTTCCTGGGACGGGGCAGGGGCAGGGGCAGGGGCCGGAGACGTCCAGGGCGCCGACAGCCTGCGTAGCGCCGGATCGGGGCGCTCATCGAACCGGGTCAGCGGTCCGCGCCAGAGTGACGCCCCCCAGGTCGCCGCGCGCGGTGCCGAGTCGACGGCAAGCGCGCCGGCGGCAACGGCCACGCCCGCCGGCGCCGCCGGGCGGCCCGTCATCGTGCTCGGGGCCGGGCCCCGGGGCCCCGTGAGCGTGGATCTCGCCGAGGAGGGGCCGCACCTGCTCATCGAGGGCCCCGCCGGCAGTGGCCGTACGGAACTGCTGCGGGCGGTCGCCGCGTCGCTGGCCGCCGCCGACCGGCCGGACCGGCTCGGCATCCTGCTGGTCGACGGGGCGGGCGGCGAGCGCGGCGAGAGTCTGCGCCCCTGCACCGAACTCCCGCACACGTTCACGCACCTGGTGGCATCCGACCCGGTCCGGATGCGGGAGTTCGCGCAGGCGCTGGGCGGTGAGGTGAAGCGGCGGGCCGAGCTCCTCGGCGGGCTGGACTTCGCCGACTGGCACAGCCGGTACGCGGTGGCGCAGCGGATGGTCGGGCAGCGTTCCCCCGGCCCGTCCGAGCAGCGCGGTGACATCGACTCCACGATGAGCGGCACCCTGCGGCTGCGGCCCGCCGCCGCGCGGGCGGCGGACCCCGGCCCCTCGCCGCTGCCCCGGCTCGTCGTGCTCGTGGACGATTTCGACGCCCTGATCGCCCCGGCGCTGGGCAGTCCGGGCCGGCCGGCCGCCGGTTCGGTCGTACGGGCACTGGAGGCCGTGGCCCGGGACGGCGGGCGGCTCGGCATCCACCTCGTCGCGGCATCCGCCCGCCCGGACCGCACGGAGGACACCGAACTGGCCCGCGGGGCGCGGCTGCGCGTCGTGCTGGACCCGCCCGTCGTGCCGCCCTCGCCGGACGAGCCGGCGCCGGGCCGTGGGCGGCTGGGCCATCCCGACGGGCGGGTGACGCCGTTCCAGGGCGGCCGGGTGACCGGCCGCATCCCGCGTACGGCGACGCTGCGGCCCACGGTCGTCCCGCTGGAGTGGGAGCGGATGGGCGATCCGCCCACCCGTCGGCCGGTCCGCGAGCTGGGCAACGGGCCGACGGACCTCGCGCTGCTGGCCAGCGCGCTGGAGCGGGCGGCCCGTTCGGTCAACGCCGAACGGCTGCCTCCGCTGGCGCCCGCGCACCACTGAGGGACGGTGGGCCCCTCACACGGCCCACCGCCTCTCCTCCCCTCATACCCACCATGACCTCACGTCACGAGCCCATCACGATCAATGAGTTGGGCCCGATGTTGGTATTGCGGCACCCGGACGCCGGGCGTAGGACTGTGCGCACAGGACGACGTGACAAGGGAGCGGCACCGTCGGAACTCCGGCCGGTGCCGGTCCGTGCACGCGCACAGGAGAACGGGGCAGGGATGCGCACAACTCTTCCGATTCGCAGGGCCGCCTTGGTGTTCACCGCCATCGGCGCGCTGGCCCTCACGGGCTGCGGCAACGACGGTGACGGCGGAAAGGAGTCGAAGGACGGGGGCGGCCCGTCCAAGGGGACGGACACCGCGCCGAGCGTCGTATTACCGAAACTGGACGGCGAGAAGATCTCGGTCGCCGCGGTGTGGACCGGGCCCGAGCAGGCCAACTTCGTCAAGGTCCTCAAGGAGTTCGAGAAGCGCACGGGCGCGACGGTGACGTTCGTGCCGGCACAGGACCCGATCGTCAACTTCCTCGGTACGAAGATCGCGGGCGGCCAGCCGCCGGACGTCGCGATGATCCCGCAGGTCGGCGCGATCAAGCAGGCCGTCGAGAAGAAGTGGGCCAAGCCGGTCGGAGCCGAGGCGAAGGCCCAGCTCGCCAAAAACTACTCCCAGGTCTGGCAGGACCTCGGAGCAGTGGACGGCGCGCAGTACGGCGTGTACTTCAAGGCCGCCAACAAGTCCCTGATCTGGTACAACGCCGAGGCGTTCGAGAACGCCGGCGCGAGTGAGCCGAAGACCTGGAAGGACTTCCTGGCGACGGCGGAGACCGTGTCCGCGTCCGGCGTCACCCCGGTCTCGGTCGGCGGCGCGGACGGCTGGACGCTCACCGACTGGTTCGAGAACGTCTACCTCTCGCAGGCGGGCCCGGAGAAGTACGACCAGCTGGCCCAGCACAAGATCAAGTGGACGGACCCGTCCGTCAAGGACGCCCTGACCACGCTGGCGCAGCTGTTCGGCAAGCCGTCCCTGATCGCCGGCGGCGCCGACGGCGCGCTGCAGACGGAGTTCCCCGCCTCGGTCACCCAGACCTTCACCGGCGGTGCCCAGCCCAAGGGCGCCATGGTCTTCGAGGGCGACTTCGTCGGCGTCAACATCGCGCAGACGAAGGCCAAGATCGGTACGGACGCCAAGGTGTTCCCGTTCCCCGCGGTCGGCGCGGAGTCGCCGGTGGTGACCGGCGGAGACGCGGCGGTGGCGCTGAAGGACGGCAAGGGAGCCCAGGCCCTGCTGACCTGGCTGGCCTCCACGGACGCCGCGAAGATCTGGGCGGAGCAGGGCGGGTTCATCTCGCCGAACAAGGCCCTGGACGCTGCCGCGTACCCCAACGAGGTCCAGCGCACCATGGCGAAGGCGCTGGTCGCGGCCGGTGACGCCGTGCGGTTCGACATGTCCGACCAGGCTCCGCAGTCGTTCGGCGGGACGCCCGGAAAGGGCGAGTGGAAGACCCTCCAGGACTTCCTGAAGAACCCGAAGGACATCGCGGGGACCCAGGCGAAACTGGAGTCCGACGCGGCCAAGGCGTACAAGAGCTGACGCGATGACGACAGCCGCAGCGGGGGGCGCCGACGAGGCGCTCCCCGCCGACACGCAACGGTCCGGCGGGCCCTCGGTGCCCGCCCCCAGGAGGCCGGTCTCCGGGCAGCCTCCCAGCGACAAGGGACGCAGGAGCGTGACCGGCACCCGCAGGGTCATCGCGGCGCTGTTCCTGCTGCCCGCGCTGGTCCTGCTCGGCGCGCTCGTGGTGTATCCGATCGTGTACTCCGTATACCGGTCGTTCTTCGACCAGGCGGGCACCGGATTCGCCGGCTTCGACAACTACAAGGCGCTGTTCACGGACGACACGATCCGTACGGCGGTCAAGAACAACGCGGTCTGGGTGGTCTTCGCGCCGACCATCTCGACCGCGCTCGGGCTGATCTTCGCGGTGCTGACGGAACGGATCCGCTGGGGCACGGCGTTCAAGCTGATCGTCTTCATGCCCATGGCGATCTCGATGCTCGCCGCCGGCATCATCTTCCGGCTGGTGTACGACGCGGCCCCCGAGCGCGGGGTCGCCAACGCCGTGTGGGTGGGCGTGCACGACACGTTCGCCGAGTCGGCGGGCTTCCCCAGGGCGCATCCGCTGCCCGTCCATCCGCTCGAGGCGGCGGGCGGTGGTTCCTTCGTGACGAAGGCGCCGGTACGGGCCGGGGAGCCGGTCCAGCTGCCGCTGGTCGGGGTACTGCCCGCGAAGATGCCCGCCGACGCGAAGCCGGCCCGCTCTGCCGCACCGGCCGGCGACGGGAAGATCACCGGCACCGCGTGGCTGGACTTCACCAAGGGCGGCGGGGGAAAGCCCAACGTCATCGACGCCAAGGAGCTCGGGCTCAAGGGCATCAAGGTGGAGGCCGTCAAGGACGGAAAGGTGGTGGCATCCGCCACGGCGGGCGCCGACGGGGTGTTCACCCTTCCCGCCTCGGCGGACGGCGCCCAACTCCGGCTTCCGGCGTCGAACTTCAAGGAGCCGTACAACGGGGTGGACTGGCTCGGTCCGTCGTTCGTGACACCCGGCATCATCGGGAGTTACGTCTGGATGTGGGCGGGCTTCGCCATGGTGCTGATCGCGGCCGGCCTGGCGGGCCTGCCGCGCGAACTCCTGGAGGCGGCCCGGGTGGACGGGGCGAACGAGTGGCAGGTGTTCCGCCGGATCACCGTGCCGCTGCTCGCCCCGGTCCTCGCGGTGGTGCTGGTGACGCTGATGATCAACGTACTGAAGATCTTCGACCTGGTGTTCATCATCGCGCCGGGCTCCTCGCAGGACGACGCGAACGTGCTGGCGCTCCAGCTCTACCGGTCCTCGTTCGGCACGGACGCGGATCTGGGGATCGGCAGCGCCATCGCCGTACTCCTCCTGCTGCTGGTGATCCCGGTGATGCTCTTCAACATCAGGCGGATACGGAAGGAGGGGCGCCGATGACGACGCCCTCGGCCACGGCCGCCCCCGCCGGACGGGGCGACGCCCCGGGCACCGGTGCGGTGAAGGCGCGGCGTTCGCTCGGCGCACGGCTCGCGGCCGCGGCCGGCGGCGGCGCGATGCGGGTCTTCCTCGTCCTGGTGGCCCTGTTCTGGCTGATGCCGACCATCGGGCTGATGCTGTCCTCGCTGCGCAGCGCGGACCGGATCGCGGCCACCGGCTGGTGGAAGGTCTTCACCGTGCCCTCGGAGCTGACCTTCGACAACTACTCCCGGCTGCTGGACAATTCGACGATCACCGATTCGCTGTTCAGCACGGTCATGATCACCGTTCCCTCGACGGTCCTGGTCGTGGTGATCGGCTCGCTCGCCGGATACGCCTTCGCCTGGATGGAGTTCCCGGGCCGCGACTGGTGGTTCCTGCTGGTCGTGGGGCTGCTGGTGGTCCCGGTGCAGGTCGCCCTGATCCCGGTCTCCAAGCTCTTCGGCGCGGTCGGGATCTTCGAGACGACGTTCGGCGTGATCATCTTCCACACGGCGTTCGGGCTCCCGTTCGCGATCTTCCTGCTGCGCAACTTCTTCGCGGAGATCCCGCGGGAGCTGCTGGAAGCGGCGCGGCTCGACGGGGCGGGCGAGATCCGGCTCTTCACCCGGGTCGTGATGCCGCTGGGCGGACCGGCGATCGCCTCGCTCGGAATCTTCCAGTTCCTCTGGGTGTGGAACGACATGCTGGTCGCGCTGATCTTCGCGGACTCCGGGTCGCCGCCGATCACCGTGGCGCTCCAGCAGCAGGTACGGCAGTTCGGCAACAACATCGACGTACTGGCGCCCGGCGCCTTCGTGTCGATGGTGATCCCGCTCGCGGTGTTCTTCGCCTTCCAGCGCCAGTTCGTCTCCGGCGTGATGGCGGGCGCGGTCAAGTAGCGGGCGGCCGGCGCGGTCGAGTAACCACCTGTATCGCGCGCTGGCGATCGCACACCCGCCCGTCAAGCAGGGGCAGTTCTGTTCACTCGAACAGGACTGCCCCTGCCCGGCGTTTCGCTTGGTCGAGGCGGTCAGGCGTAACTCTGTCACTCCATCGGACGTTTACGCAGGTACCCGCCCTCACCCCGGCGCGTGCGTCCCGTCGCGCGGTGCCCGGTACTGCCGTTCCGCCCGCCTGTGTCCGAGAAAGAGTCCGTATGCCCCGCCTGAGTGTCATCATCCCCGTCCGCCGCGCCCGGGGAAGTCTGCGCGCATGCCTGGAATCGGTGCTCTCCCAGTCGTTCGCCGACATCGAGGTGATCGGCGTCGACGACGGGGCGCCGGACGGTTCGGGGCTGCTGCTCGACGAGTTCGCCGCCCGGGACGACCGGATGCAGGCCATCCACCTCCCGGAGGGCGCGGGTCCGGACGGGTGCCGCAACGCCGGGGCCGAGCGGGCCGTCGGGGACTATCTGCTGTTCCTGGAGGCGCACTTCGTCCTCCTGCCGGACGCCCTGGAAGCCGTGACGGACCGGCTCGGGGCCGCAGGCGACCCCGAACTGCTGCTGTTCGGCCACCACAAGCGGCCGTTCCGCGGGCGCACCCGGCCCAGCAGGTCGCTGGAGCGGCTGGGCGAGCTCTCCGACGGCCCGCTGGCGGCTCCGGGACAGTCCGCGCTTCTCGACATCGCCCCGGTGTCCTGGAACCGTGCCGTACGCCGCACCCTGCACGAGGGCGAGAAGCTGGCCTTCGGACCGGGGCGGCACGGGGAGCGGATCTACGCCCTCCAGACCGTCGCCGCCGCCGAGTCCGTGGCCGTCCTGCCCGTCGCCTGCGTCGAGCACCGCCAGCAGCGCTATCTGCCGGGACTCGACGACGAGGCGGCGCCGGACGCGTCACCCGCCGGACTCGTCGAGGCCTACGCCGGGCTGATGGAGTTCCTCCGCGAGCGCCCCCGGCTGCTCCCGGTCCAGCCGATGCTGTTCGAACGGGCCGTCCAGGAGTTGCTGTCCGGCTATCCGGCGGTGACGCGCCGGCGTCGGCGGTACGTACGCTCCGTCGCCGCCTTCCACCGTACGTACCGGCCCGTCGGCCACCGCTTCCCCGGCGGCGCACGCGGCCTGCGCCCCCGGCTCATCGGCGGCGGCCGGTACGCCGCGCTCGGCGCCCTGGACACGGCGCTGGCCCTGCGCCGCGGGCTGAAGGCTGCGCCGGACGCGGTGCGGGACCGGGCCAAGCGCAGCCTGAGCAAGCGCTACTACTGGTGGCAGCGCAAGCTCCCGCTGGACCGCGGGCTCGCCGTCTACGCCGCGTACTGGAACCGTGGGGTCAGCTGCAATCCGGAGGCCGTCTACCGCAAGGCGCGGGAGCTGGCGCCGGGGGTGCGCGGGGTGTGGGTGGTCTCGAGGAACCAGGTCGACTCGGTGCCGGAGGGCATCGACCACGTGGTGCCCGGAACCCGCCGCTACTGGGCGACGATGGCCCGGGCCACGTACTTCTTCAACAACGTCAACTTCCCCGACCACGTGGTCAAGCGCCCCGGCCAGGTCCATGTGATGACGCACCACGGCACCCCGCTGAAGATCATGGGCATGGATCAGCAGGACTATCCGGCGGCGGCCCAGGGGCTGAACTTCGACCGGCTGCTCAAGCGGGTCGACCGGTGGGACTGGAGCGTCTCCGCCAATCCGCACTCCACGGAGGTCTGGGCCCGCGCCTACCCGGGCGCCGCCCGGAGCCTGGAGACGGGATACCCGCGCAACGACGTCCTCGCGACGGCCACCGCCGAGCAGGTCCGGGTGGTCCGCGAGGGCCTCGGTATCCGGCCCGGGCAGCGCGCCCTGCTGTACGCGCCCACCCACCGCGACTACGAGGCGGCCTACACCAGCCGCGTGGACCTGGAACGGTTCTGCGAGGCGGTCGGCCCGGACACCGTCGTACTGGTGCGGGCGCACTACTTCTACGGCGGCGCCGGGCTGCCCGCGAGCCCGTCGGTCATCGACGTCAGCGACCATCCGCGGATCGAGGACCTCTGCCTGGCGGCCGACGCGCTGATCACGGACTACTCGTCGGTGATGTTCGACTACGCGCACCTGAACCGCCCCATCGTGGTGCACGCCCCGGACTGGGAGACGTACCGCACGGTCCGCGGTGTCGTCTTCGACCTGCTGTCCGGCAGGCCCGGCGAGACCCCGGGGGCCGTGGCGACGACCACGGACGAGCTGGCCCGGATCTTCACCGACGGCGGCTGGGACAGCCCGGCGAGCAGGGAGCTCCTGACGGCGTTCCGGGCCCGCTTCTGCCCGTACGGCGACGGCCGGGCCGCCGAGCGCGTGGTGCGGCGGGTGCTGCTGGGCGAGGAGCCGGAGACGGTCTGACGCGCATGTGCTGAGGGGCCCGCCGCGGCGGGCCCCTCAGCACGTGCGGGCTCAGCGTTGCTGGCCCGCCATGACCGTGGCGAGCCCGATCACCACGAGCAGCGAGCCGCCCCAGGTCCACATCGAGGTCCGCTCGTGCAGCACCGTCGCCCCGGCGCCCACGATCAGCAGATAGCCGAGGGCGTTGAACGGATAGGCGATGGAGAGCGGCACCTTGGCCAGCGTCGACATCCAGGCGAGTGCCGACACCGCGAAGACCACCAGGCCGAGCACGACCCAGGGGCTGGTGGCGGCGCGCATCGCGACGGAACCGCCGTCCCGGCCCGCGGTGGCAGCGGCGCCCTTCATCCCGTGTTTGAGCATGATCTGGCCGCCCGCCGACGAGAAGACGGCGAACAGCAGCAGGATCAGACTGGGGAGGGTCAAGGCCTTGCTCCTGACTGCGGCGGCCCGGGACTCGGACGCCGGGGCGGGGGTGGGTTCGGGGATCGTCGCCTCAGACGCCGACGTTGTCGGCGGGTGCGTACGGTCGGTTGAGGATGTCCTGTACATCGACGTGCTCTCCAGCGATGATCGTCTCGGCCGCATGCGGGGTGAGCAGTGCGACGTGCTGATAGCCGAACAGGGTCGGCCGGATACGGGTCAGCAGCCTCGACATCCCGCCGAGTACGGCGGCGAGCGGCCCGCGGCCCAGGAGCGACCAGAACGGCGCCCCGGTCGAGGCGATGTCCAGGACGTCGTAGCCGGCGGCGCGCACGGTGCGGCGCAGGCTGGCCCGGGTGAAGAAGCGCAGATGGGTTTCGTCGAGGATGCCGCGGCGGTCGTAGTCGAAGGCCCCGAGCGCGACCCGCAGCCGTGAGTACCAGTGGCTGAAGTTCGGCACGGAGAGCAGCACTTCGCCGCCCGGCCGCAGCACGGTGGCGACCTCGGCGAGCACCCGTTCGGGGCGGGAGAGGTGCTCGATGACGTCTCCGGCCACGACGTAGTCGAAGCCGGTGCCGATCCCGGCCGGCAGCCCCTCCTCCAGGTTGGCGAGATGGAAGTGGGTGCACCTGTCCCGCACACCGGGCACCTCGACGTAGTCCACGCCGGTCACCTCGTGGCCGAGGGCTTCGAGGCGCTGCGCGAACAGCCCGCCGGAACAGCCCAGGTCCAGGACCCGGCCGGGCGGCATCTTCCGCATCTTCTCCAGGATGACGGCGTGCGAGGAGCCGTCGCCCTCCTTGAAGGCGTACTCCACGGGCTTGGGGATCCAGGCGCAGGTGCCGAACCCCTTCACCGCCAGCCGGTATTCGAGGACGTCCTTGACGACGTCCTTCGCGTACTTCATGCCGTTGACGTAGCAGATCTCGTCGCCGTAGTACGTGGGGACCGGGATCTCCTTGATCCGCATTCCCGCGTTCAGCAGCTGGACGATGATCTGGGTGTCGAAGTCGAAGGCGTCCGTGTTCCGGTCGATGGGCAGCTTCTTCAGCGCCTCGACGCTGTAGGCGCGGTAGCCGGAGTGGAATTCGGTGAGCTCCGATCCGAGCAGCCCGTTCTCCAGCCGGGTGAGAATGCGGTTGCCCAGCCACTTGTACATCGGCATTCCGCCCTTGAGGGCGCTGCCGGATTTCATCATCCGCGATCCGAACACGGCTTCGCATTCGCCGCGTTCGATCGGTGCGACCATCTCGGGGAGGAATTCGGGGGCGTACTGTCCGTCGCCGTGCAGCAGCACGATGATGTCGAGTCCGTGGGCGGCGGCCAGCGCGTATCCGGCTTTCTGGTTGCCGCCGTATCCGAGGTTCTTGGTGTGCCGCATCACCACGGTCCGCGGCATTCCCTCGGCCTGCGACCAGCGGCAGCCCGCGGTGAAGGTCGCGTCGTGGCTCGCGTCGTCGAGGATGAGGATCTCGTCGACCCGGGGCCGGAAGTCCTCCGGAATGCGGTCGAGGGTGTTCTCCAGCGTGGTCTCGGCGTTGTACGCGACCACCAGGATGCCGATCCTGGGGCTCGGGCTTTCCTTCACGGGGCGTTCTCCAGTTGCGGTCGGTGCTGGGGTCGGGGAGGGGGACGGTGGCGGGCCCGCGGTCAGGTGACGGCGGACTCGGAGGGCTGGGAGGGCTGGGAGGCGGGGGGAGCGGAGAGCCGCGACCGCCCGGTGCGGCCGGCCGGGTCGCCGTCCGGCCGCGTGGCGAGGAGGCGGCGGACGCCGGTGGCCAGTCCGGCCGCGAGGACGATCCAGCCGGCGGCGCCCACGTACAGCAACGGCTCGCTCCAGCGCACGGAGGAGCGTCCGCTGTAGCCGAGGACGGCGGTCAGCCCGAGCACAGCGCTGAACGCGAGCCCCTCCGGGAGCCCGAGGACGAACATTCCGGCCGCCGCCCAGGTCAGGTACTGCAGTCCGGAGGCGGTCGACAGGAGCAGCAGCAGGCCGAGCGTGAAGGCGACGACGCCCGGAAGCTGCGCGGGCCGCAGCCGGGCGAGCCAGGCTCCGGCGGCCACGCACGGCAGGACGAAGAGGAAGTGGCCGCCGCCCTGCATGAAGGAGATGGCGGAATCCGGCAGGCCGAAGACGTCGGCGAAGCGGATCAGCCCCCAGAAGCGATAGCCGCCGCCCGCGTACTCCAGCACGTTTCGCTGGAGGTCCTGCGGCACGGTCACCAGGACCGGCCCCCACACGAGCGCGAACACGGCGGCGAACCCGGCGGCGAAGCGGACCAGGACCGGCCGGCCGCCCCGCAGCGCGGCGACGAGCAGGGCCGGGACCGCCACGACGGGGATGAACTTGACGCTGATCGAGAGCGCCGCGGCGGCTCCCGCGGCGAGCGGGGCCTTGCGGTCGGCCAGCAGGTGGGCGGCGGCCAGGGCGAACATGACGGCGACCGCGTCGGTGTTGCCGTGGTAGCCGGACGTGGCGATCAGTACCGGGCTGACGGCCACGCCGACCGCGCACAGCACCGCGGTGCGCAGCGCGGCACGCCTGCGGACGATTTCGAACACCAGCAGGACGCAGAGGAAATCGGCGATCGACGCAGGCCATCTGATCAGCGTGGCGAACGAAATCCCCCATTCCGAAATACCGTTCAGCCCCAGCAGCATCCAGCCGGCCAGCGGCGGGTGATTGTAAACGGGCAGATGGGGCAGCTGCTGCTCATAGATGCGAATGGGGCCGTGTACGGCGATGGCCTCGGCGAATCCCTGGAAGAAGCGCACATCGGCGGGTCCCGGCACGTTCGCCGCGATGAGCGTGCGCGCGAGGAGGCCGATCGCCGCGGCAACGAGTACAGCGGCTCGGGCCCGTCGCACATCCCAGGTTTCGCACCACATTCGGATACCCATGAAAACAGAACGTAGCAACCTCACGACGCCGGACAGCGCACCGATGAACACACTTATCCGGCCCACGGCTCGGATTCCCTGCGCATCCGTGCGAATGCCACATTCTCCGAATCACTCGAACGGTTCACGCAGTGCGGACCGTTCGTGCGTCAATCCGCGTCCACCACCGCGTCACCCCGCGGTGGTGCGGCAGCGGCCGCGGCCTCCAGCATCCGGTCGGCAACCCGTACGGCCGCCCGGCCGTCGTCGAGATCGCAGAAGTCCCGCTGGAACGCCTCGTACGCCTGCGCGTGTCCCGCGGTCGCCAGGACCGGGTCGCGCAGTGCCTCGATGAGCTCCCCGGAGTCCGAGATCAAGGGGCCGGGGGCCCGGGACTCGAAGTCGAAGGCGAATCCGCGGAGCGTGTCGCGGTAGTACGCGAGGTCGTAGGTGTGGAAGAGCATCGGGCGGCCGGTCTGCGCGAAGTCGAACATCATCGAGGAGTAGTCCGTCACCAGCGCGTCGCTGATCAGCATCAGCTCACCGGCCTCCGGGTAGCGCGAGACGTCGCGGACGAATCCCGTGCCGCTGTCCGGGAGCCGGTCGCTGACCAGGTAGTGACGGCGTACCAGCAGGACGGTGCCCGGGCCCAGTTGCCGCTCGGCGGCCGCGAGGTCGAGCCGCAGGTCCATGGCGTAGCGGCCACGGTTGGCCGGCCGGTCCTCGCGCCAGGTCGGCGCGTACAGCACGACCTTTTTGCCGTCCGGGATCCCGAGGGTCTCCCGTACCGCCGCGGCGACCTTGGTCCGGTCGGGGGCGTGGAAGAGGTCGTTGCGGGGATAGCCGCACTCCAGGACCTCGCCCTCGAAGCCGAAGGAGCGGCGCAGCACGGGGGTCGCGTATGTGCTCGGGGAGACCAGGAAGCTCCACTGGCGGGCGCGCTGTACGAGGGTGGCGATGTAGGCGCGGTTGGCCTGGGCGGTGCCGGCGAGGTCGAGGCCGATGCGCTTGAGCGGGGTGCCGTGCCAGGTCTGGACGACACTCTGGCCCTCGCGCCGCTCGAACCATTCGGGCAGCTGGGTGTTGGTGACGATGTGCCGGCTGCGGGCCAGCGCCTCGTGCCAGGCGGCCGAACCGTGCTCGACGGCGGTGGCTCCGGCCGGGATACGGGCCTGCCGGTCGCGCACGACCCACAGGTGCTCCAGGCCGGTCCCCCGCCGGGTCAGCTCCTCGTGGACCGCGCGCGGCGAGTCCGAGTACTGGCGGCCGTCGAAGCTGCTGAACAGCACGGTCTCGCGCAGTGCGGCGGTGCGCTGTGCCGCGTAGGCGTCGCTGAGCAGCCGCCGGGCGCGCGGGCCGCGCTCCCTGGCCGGGAGCGGGGGTGCGCAGCTCAGCAGCAGCTGGTCGTGGAAGCGCCGCTCGATGACGTACGCACGGCCTGCCAGGGTGCGGGCCGCGGGCAGGGTGTGGTGGACGGCGGCCGGAAGGCGCAGGGCCGCGTCACGGGTCTCGTCGGTGGCGCCCTTCTCGCGGAGGAAGAAGTACCAGTTGCCCTCCCCCAGCGGCAGTTCGCCGCCCCCGCCCATCTCGACGGCTTCCGGCCGCAGTTCGGCCCTGAACCGCCGCTCGTCCCGCGGCCCGGTGAACGCGACGGGAAGGACGGCCTCCTCGTGATGCCCGCTGTGCCGGGCCACCAGTTCGACCGTGCGTCCCGGGTCGCCCGGAAACGTGCCCTCCAGGAGCAGCTTTCCGTCCTGCGTCCAGGCGGCCAGTTCGACGGCGGGCTGGACGGGGCGGTCGCTGATCAGCAGATTGCCGCGCGCGCTCACGGTGAGACCCAGCTCGCGGGGCTCGTCACCGGCCGGTGCGAGCGGGTATCGGCCCGGCGGGACGGGCCCGGGCACATCGATGGGGGTCCGGCGGCCGCCGGGGCCCAGGAGATGGACGCTGTACGGGATGCCCGACCGCCCCTCGGTGGAATCCGGCCGGGCGTCCAGGAGGGCGGCGAGCGGGACCGTGGCCGTGAAGCGCCGCCAGCCCGTCGCCGAGGACGTGGCGTCCTCCTGCAGCGTCACCGGGCACTCGAGGGCCGTGCCGGAGGGGCGGTGGGTGAGGCCTAGCCGAAGGTCGTGGCCTGCGAGCCGGTTGCGGAGCATGCCGTCGACGACGACGGCGGGCGACCCGTCGGCACTCTCGCCCGCGCGGTGCGTCTCGAAGCGTGCGTCGATCCGCTCGGCGTGCACGACCAGCCGGTCGGCGTCGAAGACCGGCACGATCCGGTGGTCACCGTCCGGCCGGTGCACGGGCGGCGCGACGGGGGCCTCGGCGGTGCTGGGAGCGGAGCGGCGCAGCAGGCCGTTCCTCGCGACGCCGAGCTCCAGGCGCCAGGTGACGTGACCCGCCGGGCCGTCCGGGGTGATGCGGAGCCTCGCCGGGTCGAGAACCGTCTCGAAGCCCGAGCGGTCGTAGTCGTGCAGGCTCTGCCGGGAGCGTGCGGTGGCCTCCGGCTCAGTGGTCCTGCGCAGGCGGAGCGGGACCACTTGGCGCCGGCCCGCCCGCAGCCAGCCGGCCCGGAATTCGGAGGTGCCCGAGGAAGTGGGGAGGTTGCGGATGTACGCGTACCCCTTCAGATGCAGCTTGCCGTCCTGCCAGCTGACGTCCCGCAGCCGGGCGACCAGAGGCAGATCGCGGCCGTCGGCCCGCAGCACCCGTCCCGGCACCGGCCGGGTCAGCGGTGGGTAGGCGGCCCGCCGGCGGCGCACACCGCGTACGGCGAACGCGCCGGGCTCCCGCTTGTCGAAGGCCAGCAGGGCCAGCAGTTCCTCCGTCCGGCGTTCGCGCACGAGGTGCCACATCAGCCGCAGCCGCAGCGGGAGCCCGTCCAGCACCGCCGTGCCGACCTGGTCGAGGAACGCGTTGGTGTGCGTCAGGAAGGCGGCGCGGTACGCGTCGTCGCCGTCGGGCAGGACCTCCATGAAGTACCAGAGGTCGTTGGCGAGGGCATGGGCCTGGTAGTGGTGCTTGTCGGCGGCCGTCCGGTTCTCCGCCAGGAAGGCGCAGACGCCCTGGACGTGCGCGACCCGGTCGCGGATGCCGCGGGCGACGGCCCGGCCGGCCGTGATCGAGCCGGGGCGGTCCCGCCAGTGGTAGACGGGGTCCTTGACGATGTCGACGGAGCCGGCCAGGAAGTGGGCGGGCAGCACGACCGGGATGTCCTCGTAGAGCACGCCGACGGGGAAGGCGAAGGCGTGCTCGTCCCAGAAGGAACGGCGGAAGACCTTGTTGCAGGCGATCCGGTCGGCGGTGAGTTCCCGGTCGCGGGAGATGTGGGTGCGCAGCCGCGTGGTCGCCATCGGCGCCCGGAACATGGGCGACTGCTGGAGCCTGCCGTCGGCCCGCAGTCGCAGCACGTTGCCCGAGGCGAGGTCCGAGCCGGTCTCCTCCAGGGCGCCGACCAGCAGTTCGTACGCCCGCGGCGGGACGACGTCGTCACTGTCGACGAAGGCGAGGTAGCGGCTCTCCGGGTCACAGTTGCGGACACCGGTGTTGCGGGCGTGCCCCAGTCCGCCGTTCTGCTGGCTGATCAGCCGGAACCGCTCGTCCTCGGCGGCGAACCCGGCGGCCAGGGCCGCGCTGTCGTCGGTGGACCCGTCGTCGACCATCACCACTTCGAGGTCGGTGAGGGTCTGCTCCGCGAGGGACTTCAGGCAGTCCGTCAGGAAGAGTTCCATGTTGTGGACGGGGACAACGACACTGAGCCGTGGCGGCATGGTGAGCACGTCCGTTCATCGGGGGCCTGGCTATCCGTATGGCTCAACCCCGTGAACGGCCGGGGGTCACCGGTTACGGTCCCCAACGAGTGATGTCGCGGTCATGCGTGCTGACGCGGATGGCCGCCGCCGCACGGCCGCCCCGCCTACGGTCGGCGGGTGAGGGCCGCCACGGCCGAGGCCGCCAGGTCGTCCAGATAGCCCGCGGGCAGCTCGCCCCTGACGACCGCGAGCCGCCAGTACAGGGGCCCCACGATCAGGTCGAGGGCGCGGTCCGGGTCGCTGTCCTGCGGCAGTTCCCCGCGGGCGACGGCGTCCCGTACGACCACGGCGGCGATGCCCTGCTGCGGGTCGAGCAGGGCGGCCTTGATGGTGTCGGAGATCTCCGGGCTGCGGGCGGCCTCGACCAGCAGGTCCGGGATGACCTGGGAGGCGAGCGGGTGGCGCAGGGCGTACGCGGCCAGTTCGAGTACGGCGCGGACGTCCCCGTACAGCGAACCGGTGGCGGGGGCCGGCATGCCCTGGGCCGCGACGGCGGAGACCAGGTCCAGGACCAGGTGCAGTTTGGACTTCCAGCGGCGGTAGACCGCGGTCTTGCCGACGCCGGCCCGCCGGGCGATGCCCTCGATGGACATCCGGGCGAAACCGACCGCGGCCAGCTCCTCGAAGACCGCGCTGCGGATCGCATCGGTCACGTCCTCGCGCAGCACGGCGGCTCCGGCGGGGACACGGCGGCGGCTTCCCGGGTCGGTGGTCATGGCCGAATCATAGTGGGCGACGACGAAACGGTTGCGTAGCGACGCCCTGGCGTCCTACCCTCGGCGTTACGACGATACGGACCCGTCCCGTCGCCTGGATGTGTTTCCGCCTTCCCGCCTTCCCTCGAAAGCGATCGTGGTGAGCCAGACAACAGCACCGGCCCCGGCGGACGCCCCGCCGCCCGTTTCCCCGCCCGCCCTCCTCCCGCCCGTCCACGCCCCGGGCGAGCTCGCCGCCCTCGCCGCCCGCCACGGGCTGACCGTGAGCGGCGCGCGCCCCGCACTGCCTGCGTACGTACGGCAGCTGTGGGGGCGGCGGCACTTCATCACCGCGTTCGCCACCGCCAAGCTCACCGCCCAGTACAGCCAGGCGAAGCTCGGCCAGATCTGGCAGATCATGACCCCGCTACTCAACGCGACGGTCTACTACTTCATCTTCGGCGTCCTGATGAGGACCAAGCAGGGCGTCAGCGACTTCGTCCCGTTCCTGGTCACCGGCGTCTTCATCTGGACCTTCACCAGCAACTCGATCACCGCGGGCACCCGTGCGATCAGCGGCAACATCGGCCTCGTGCGGGCACTGCACTTCCCGAGGGCCTCGCTGCCGATCGCACTGGCGCTGCAACAGCTCCAGCAGCTGCTCTTCTCCCTGGGCGCCCTGGTGCTGATCATGCTGGCGTTCGGCCAGTTCCCGCACCCCTCCTGGCTGCTTGCGGTGCCGGCCCTGGCCTTGCAGGCGGTCTTCAACACCGGCGTCTCGATGGTCTTCGCCCGGCTGGCGGCCCGGACTCCGGACATCGCCCAGCTGATGCCGTTCATCCTGCGCACCTGGATGTACGCCTCCGGTGTCATGTGGAGCCTCGACGCGAGCCTGGCCGGCGACCGGGTGCCGTACCTGGCGAAGCTGGCGCTGGAGATCAATCCGGCCGCCGTCTACATCGACCTGATGCGCTTCGCCCTCATCGACAGCTTCCACAGTGCGCAGCTCCCGCCGCACGTGTGGGCCGTCGCCACCGGCTGGGCGCTGGTGTGCGGAGTGGGCGGGTTCCTCTATTTCTGGCAGGCAGAGGAGAGTTACGGACGTGGCTGAGCGCACGGATTCCGCGGTGCCGACGGTCGTCGTCGACGACGTCCACATCACGTACAAGGTCAACGGCGCCCGCACCGGCAAGGGCAGCGCCACCTCGGCCCTGAGCCGGATCGTCTCGCGCCGCCGGACCCCCGGGGTGCGCGAGGTGCACGCCGTGAAGGGGGTCAGCTTCGCCGCGTACAAGGGGGAGGCGATCGGGCTGATCGGCTCCAACGGTTCGGGGAAGTCGACCCTCCTCAAGGCGATCGCCGGACTGCTCCCCGCCACGAAGGGCCGCGTCCACACCCAGGGCCAGCCGTCGCTGCTCGGCGTGAACGCGGCGCTGATGAGCGATCTCACCGGCGAGCGCAACGTCGTGCTCGGCGGGCTCGCGATGGGCATGAGCCGCGAGGAGATCCGCGCACGCTACGACGGCATCGTCGACTTCTCCGGCATCAACGAGAAGGGCGACTTCATCACCCTCCCCATGCGCACGTACTCCTCCGGCATGGGCGCCCGGCTCCGCTTCTCCATCGCCGCCGCCAAGGACCATGACGTCCTGCTGATCGACGAGGCGCTCTCCACGGGCGACGCCCGCTTCCAGCGGCGCAGCAAGGAACGGATCATCGAACTCCGCGAGCAGGCCGGCACGGTTTTCCTGGTCAGCCACCACAACAAGTCGATCACCGAAACCTGCGACCGAGCACTGTGGCTGGAGGCGGGAACCTTGCGCATGGACGGCCCGGCGAAGGAAGTCGTAGCGGCGTACGAGCGCTTCACGGGCAAGAAATAGCGTCATCCCAGGCCCGCCCGGCACTCCAGCCCACCTTGGCACTCCAGCCCACCCCGGCAACCCGAGCCCGCCCCCGCAAACCAAGCCCGTCCGGCGATTGAGGGCAAAGGCAAGGCGGCCACCGATCCGCACCGGCAGCCACCTCGCCCCCACACCTACACGTGCGTCCGCAACAACGTCCGCATCGTCCGCATAGCCACCGACAGATTCGCCAGATCGAACGCGTCCGACCCCTGGATCTCCTCCAGCGTGGAGCGCGACCGCGACAGGATCGCCGCGTTCTTCTCCTCCCACGCCTCGAACCGCTCCTGCGGCGACGACGACCCGTTGCCCACGCTCAGCACATCGGCCGTGAGCGCCGCGTGCGCCGCGTACAGGTCCTCGCGGATGGAGGCACGGGCCATCGACTGCCAGCGGTCGGCCCGCGGCAGCTCGATGATCCGGTCCATCAGCTGGGTGATGCCCAGCCGGTCCCCGAGGTCGTAGTACACCTCGGCGACGGACAGCGGGTCCTTCCCCGTACGGTCGGCGATCGCCACGATGTCCAACGCCGGGAAGGCCGACGAGAACCCGGCGACGCGCTGCGCGAGCGCGTCCGGGACACCCGCTTCGGTGAGCTCGTCCAGGATCGACTGGTACCACTCCTGGTCGGCGCCCCGCAGCATCTTGGGCAGGTCGGCCCAGACCTGCTCGACGCGGTCGCGGAAGAAGTCGATCGTCTCCGCGATCTCCAGCGGCTGCGGCCGGTTGCCGAGCAGCCAACGCGAGCCGCGCTCGACGAGCCGGCGCGAGTGCAGCCGGATCCGGGTCTGCACATCGGCGGCGACCTTGTTGTCGAGTGCCTCGACGGCGTCCCACACCTCACCGAGGCCGAAGATCTCCCGGGCCGCGAACTGGGCCCGCACGATCTCGGCGATCGAGGCGCCGGTCTCTTCCCGCAGCCGGTGCAGGAAGGTCGAACCACCGGTGTTGACCGTGTCGTTCACCAGCACCGTGGTGATGATCTCGCGCCGCAGCGCGTGCCCGTCGACCGCGTCCGGGTACCGCTCGCGCAGCTGCGTCGGGAAGTAGGCGTGCAGCAGCTTCTGCAGGTGCGGGTCGTCCGGCAGGCTCGTCCCGATCAGCTCCTGCGCCGCCGTGATCTTCGTGTAGGCGAGCAGCACGGCCAGCTCGGGCTGGCTGAGCCCCTTGCCGGCGTTCAGCAGCTCGCGGATCTGGCGGTCGGTGGGCAGGAACTCCAGCGCCCGGTCGAGGTGCCCGTCGCGGCCCAGCCGGCGCATGAAGCGCTGGTGGGCGTGGAGCAGCGAGGGCGCCTGGGCGCAGGCGTTGGCGAGCGCGGTGTTCTGCGCGTAGTTGTTGCGCAGCACCAGGTGGCCGATCTCGTCGGTCATCTCGGCGAGCAGCTTGTTGCGCTGCTTGACCGTCATGTCGCCGTCGCGCACCAGGCCGTTGAGCAGGATCTTGATGTTCACCTCGTGGTCGGAGGTGTCCACGCCGGCGCTGTTGTCGATCGCGTCGGTGTTGATCCGGCCACCGTTACGGGCGAACTCGATGCGGCCGAGCTGGGTGGCGCCGAGGTTGCCGCCCTCGCCGACGACCTTCCCGCGCAGATCCTCGCCGTTGACGCGGATGGCGTCGTTGGCCTTGTCGCCGACGTCCGCGTTCGACTCGACTGAGGACTTGATGTACGTGCCGATGCCGCCGTTCCACACCAGGTCGACGGGGGCCTTGAGGATGGCCTGCATCAGGTCGGCGGGCGTCATCTTCGTGACCCCGGCCTCGATGCCGAGCGCCTCGCGCATGTGCGCGTTGACCGGAATCGACTTGGCGGTGCGCGGGTGGACGCCGCCGCCCGCGGAGATCAGCGCCCTGTCGTAGTCGGCCCAGGAGCTGCGCGGCAGGTCGTAGAGACGGCGCCGTTCGGCGTACGAGGTCGCGGCGTCCGGCTTCGGGTCGATGAAGATGTGCCGGTGGTCGAAGGCCGCGACGAGCCGGATGTGCTCGGAGAGCAGCATGCCGTTTCCGAACACGTCGCCCGACATGTCGCCGACGCCGACGACGGTGAAGTCCTCGGTCTGCGTGTCGTGGCCGAGCTCCCGGAAGTGCCGCTTGACGGACTCCCAGGCACCGCGGGCCGTGATGCCCATGCCCTTGTGGTCGTAGCCGGCCGAGCCGCCGGAGGCGAACGCGTCACCGAGCCAGAAGCCGTAGGCGACGGCGACCTCGTTGGCGATGTCGGAGAACTTCGCGGTGCCCTTGTCGGCGGCGACGACCAGGTAGGTGTCGTCCTCGTCGTGCCGTACGACGTCCTTGGGCGGCACGACCTCGCCGGCCACCATGTTGTCGGTGATGTCGAGCAGCGCCGAGATGAAGGTGCGGTACGCGGCGATGCCCTCGGCCATCCAGGCGTCACGGTCCGCGGCCGGGTCGGGGAGCTGCTTGGCGACGAAGCCGCCCTTCGCGCCGACCGGCACGATGACGGTGTTCTTCACCATCTGCGCCTTGACCAGGCCGAGGATCTCCGTACGGAAGTCCTCGCGCCGGTCCGACCAGCGCAGGCCACCGCGGGCGACCTTGCCGAAGCGCAGGTGGACGCCCTCGACGCGCGGCGAGTAGACCCAGATCTCGAACGCCGGACGGGGCGCCGGAAGGTCCGGGATGGACTGCGGGTCGAACTTCATCGACACGTAACCGTGCGGCTCGCCGCTCTCCGCACGCTGGAAGAAGTTGGTGCGCAGCGTGGCCTTGATGACGGTGAGGAAGGACCGCAGGATCCGGTCCTCGTCGAGCGAGGCGACCTGGTCCAGGGCTCCGTCGAGTTCTTCGAGGAGGCCGTCGGTCAGCTCCGTACCGGCGCTCTGACGCTCCGGCGCCATCCGGGCCTCGAAGAGCGAGACCAGCAGCCGGGTGGTGTGGACGTTGTTCTGGAGGGTGCTCTCCATGTAGTCCTGGCTGAACGTGGATCCGGCCTGGCGCAGGTACTTGGCGTAGGCGCGCAGCACCATGGCCTGCCGCCAGTTCAGTCCGGCGCTCAGCACCAGCGCGTTGAAGCCGTCGTTCTCCGCCGCGCCGGTCCACACGGCGGCGAAGGCCTCCTGGAACCGTTCGCGGGCATCGTCGGCCAGGTATCCGCCGTTGGCCAGGGCCTGCGGAATGCGGAGCCCGAAGTCGTAGATCCAGGCCTGGGTGCGGTCCGCGCAGCGCAGCTCGTACGGGCGCTCGTCGACGACCTCGACGCCGAGCCGCTGGAGCGCCGGGAGGACGGCGGACAGGGAGACCTGCTCGCCGCTGCGGTAGATCTTGAACCGGCGCTCGCCGGGGGCGGCGCCGACCGGCTCGTACAGGCTGAGGGCGAAGTCCTTCCCGTCGTGCTTGAGGGCTTCGAGGTGGACCAGGTCGGCCACGGCGGAGCGCGGCGAGTGGTCGGCCTTGTAGCCCTCGGGGAACGAGTGACCGTACTGGCGCAGCAGTTCGGCGGCGCGCTCCTCCCCGCACTCGGCGCCCAGCGCCTCCTGGAAGCCGTCGGCCCAGGAGCGGGCGGCCTCGACCAGCCGGGCCTCGATCCGGTCCGCCTCGGCGTCGGTGAGGGTGGTCAGCTCGCTGCCGGGAGCGACCCGGACGACGAAGTGCAGCCGGGAGAGGATCGACTCGGTGTTCCAGGCGGTGAAGTCGACGCTGGTGCCGTTCAGCTCCTCCTTGAGGATGTCGATCAGCCGCAGGCGCACGCCGGTGGTGTAGCGGTCGCGCGGCAGGTAGACGATCGCGGAGTAGTAGCGCCCGTACTCGTCCTGGCGCAGGTAGAGCCGGAGCCGGCGCCGCTCCTGGAGGTAGAGCACCGACGTGACGACCGAGCGGAGCTGGTCGGGCGGCGTCTGGAAGAGCTCGTCGCGGGGGTACGTCTCCAGGATCTGCAGCAGGTCGCGGCCGTCATGGCTGTTGTACGAGAAGCCCGCGCCCTCCAGCACCTCGGCGACCTTGCGGCGGATGACGGGCACCCGGCGCACGGACTCGGTGTAGGCGGCGGACGAGAACAGGCCGAGGAAGCGGCGCTCGCCGATCACGTTGCCCTCGGCGTCGAACTTCTTCACGCCGACGTAGTCGAGGTAGCTGGGGCGGTGCACGGTCGCCCGGCTGTTGGCCTTGGTCAGGATGAGGAGCTTGTGCTCACGGGCCTTGGCCCGGGCGTCGGCGGGCAGCCGGTCGAAGGAGGGGCTGACCGGGTGCGCCTCGTCCTCGCTGTGGTGCGGGTCGGAGCGCAGGATGCCGAGGCCGGTGCCGGGCACGGCGGCCAGCGCGTCGGTGTCCGTCAGTTCGTACTCGCGGTAGCCGAGGAAGGTGAAGTGGTCGGCGGCCAGCCAGCGCAGCAGCTCCCGGGCCTCGTTCACCTCGTCGTCGGCGAGCTCGTCGAGCGGCTCGCCGGGCAGGTCGTCGGCGATGCGCAGCGCGGCGTCCCGCATCTTCTCCCAGTCCTCGACGGTCTCCCGTACGTCGGACAGGACCCGCAGGAGGTCGGCCTGGATCTGCTTGAGGTCGGCGCGGTCGGTCTCGCGGTCGATCTCGACGTGGATCCAGGACTCGACGAGCGCGTCGTGCGGCAGCTCCGCCTTGGCGTCCTTCGCCCCCTTGGCGTTCTTGCGGCCGGTCTGCGGCCCCGTCGAGATGCCGACGCCTTCGGTGAGGACCTCGATCAGCCTGCCGGTCACATCACGGCGGACGATGACCTGCGGGTGGATCACGACGTGGATGCCGCGGCCCTGACGGGACAGCTCGTTGGTGACAGAGTCCACCAGGAACGGCATGTCGTCGGTGACGACCTCCACGACCGTGTGGCTGCAGGTCCAGCCGTTCTCCTCGACGGTCGGGGTGTGCACCCGGACGTTGGCCGTGCCCTGCGGGCGCATCTCCGCGAGCCGGTAGTGGGAGGAGGCGGCGCCGAAGACGTCGACCGGGTCCCGGCCTGCGATGTCCTCCGGAGCGGTGTGGAGGTAATAGCGCTGGAGATAGGCGAGCAGTGCTTCCTGACGCGGACGCTCCTGCACGGCCCCGGTGCCGTCGTCGGCCCCGGTGGCCGCGACGTGCACCCGGGGGGCACCGCCCGGGCCACCGACACCACCGCCCGGGCTGATGTCAGCTACCTGGGCAGCCCGTGCGAGCAGCTCGGCCTTGGCTTCGTCCAGCTTGGTCTGCATGTCCTCTGGCTCCTGTCGCGCGCCGTTGCGTGACGTAGGTGAAAAAGGCGACGTACCGCCGCGACACGGGGTTTCCGGTCTGAGTCGACGCTATGCCGCTATGAGAGAAGCCCGGGGCCTTATCGGCCATTTTTGGCAGTCGGCCCGGGCTGAGGGGATCAGTCATGGCCCGGGTGCTGTGGCACTCCGGGCGCAGGCCGGGGGCTTCGCTGCCCCCGAGGCTTATCGCGCTGATCACGGGGTCCAGGCTATCTCGCCCGCCCCCGTCATCGTCACGAGCCGCATGTGTACAAAAGAAGGCCATGAACTTTGACACTCTGGACAGCGCACGGGCCCTGTCTGCCGCACTCTGGTACCGGCAGTCGGAACCGTCCTACGCACCGTGGGGAGCCCCGTCATGGCACCGAAGATCCTGATCGTCACCGGCGACGCCGCCGAGTCCCTCGAGGTCCTCTACCCGTACCAGCGGTTGCGCGAGGAGGGGTACGAGGTCCACATCGCCGCCCCCTCGCGCAAGACGCTGCGTTTCGTGGTCCACGACTTCGAGCCCGGCTTCGACACCTACACCGAGAAGCCCGGCTACACCTGGCCCGCCGACCTGGCCTTCTCCGAGGTCGATCCGGACGACTACGTGGCCCTGGTCGTTCCGGGCGGCCGCGCCCCCGAATACCTGCGCAACGATGCCGACCTGCGGACGATCCTCTCGGCGTTCTTCGACACGGACCGCCCGGTGGCCCAGATCTGCCACGGTCCGCTGATGACGGCTGCGACCGGCGCGCTGAAGAACCGCCGGGTCACCGCCTATCCCGCACTGGAACCGGACATGGAGACGGCCGGGGCCACCTTCCAGGACACCGAGGTCGTCGTGGACGGCACACTGGTCTCGTCCCGCGCCTGGCCGGACCACTCGGCCTGGATGCGCGAATTCCTGACCGTGCTCCGCACCAAGGCCCCGGTCACCTGAGTCGTCCGGCCGGCTAGCCCGGGCCCGCCCCACGGGCCGTCGGCTACTCACTCAGCTGCTGGGCAAGGGCCGCGGCCTCGGCCAGGGTGTCCACGACGGGCACCCCGGCCGCCTCCAGACTGGTCCGGCTGTGCGAACCACCGGTGAAGAGAACCGCTCTGGCTCCGACGTGGGCGGCGGCCACCGCGTCGTCCACGGCGTCACCGATGACCACCGTGTACTGCGGGGATATCCCGTCCAGCGCCGCGAAGTGCCGTTCCATGTGCTGCGCCTTGCTGCCGCCGGAGGGCCCGGTGCGCCCGTCGACGCGTATGAAGTGGCGTTCGATGCCGTATCCCCGCACGACGGGGACCAGGTGCTCGTGCCCGTACATGCTCAGCAGTGACTGGCTCCGGCCGGCCTGCTGCCACTGCGCGAGCAGCTCGGCGGCCCCCTCGGTCAGCCCGCAGCCCTCTCGCTGCTCGGTGTAGTGGCGGTGGAAGACCCCGTCCATCCGCTCCCACTCGGCCTCCGTGGGCAGCCGGCCCATCAGAAGCTCGTAGAACCGGGGTATCGGGACGCAGTACATCTCGCGGTACTGCTCCAGGGTGACCGGCGCCACGCCGACCTCGACGAACGCGGCGTTCGTCGCGCCGAGCACCGCGGTGATGTCGTCGAGCAGAGTGCCGTTCCAGTCCCAGACCAGATGTGTGCGGTGCTTCCCGTGCGTCCCCATGCGAGAAAAGTACCCGCTGCCACTGACAACGGGACGGACAGCCCGGCGCTCAGGCCGCCGGGGCCCCGCTGAACGGCCCCGGGCCACGGGCGCTCACCCGATCAGATTCGGGATCTCCTGAATACCGAACCACAACAGCTCGTGGTCCTCCGCGCCGTCGACGGTGAACTGCGCGTCGTCGTCACCGAGGTCCGCCGCCCCCAGCGCGGCCGCGGCGGCCGTGACGTCCTTGTCGGCCTCGTCGGAGTCGACGTGCACGGCGGCGGCCTCGGCCAGCGCGACGGCGGAGGCGATGGTGACCTCACCGAGCGAGGAGGCGTCCAGGATGTGGTCCGGGTCGGCGACCGCGGCGCCGTCCGGCACGTCGACGGCCACGACGACCCGCCGGCGGGCGGCTCCGGGGTCCCCCGCGATCATCCGCAGCGACGCGGACGCGGCCCGGTTGAGCGCCGCGTACTCCAGCTCCTCGATGTCGTCGGAGACGTACCACTCCCGCAGCGCGGGGGTCACCGCGTAGGCGGTCAGCGGGCCGGGGCCGACTTCGCCGGCCCGGTGCGCCGCTGCGAGCCCGGAGAGGGTCAGGGGGACGTACACGCGCATGGCTCAGGTCGCTTTCGTAGTCGGAACGCCCTCAGGATACGTGCGGCGTCCCCCTTTGGAGTTACGTGTACGGCCCCCGCCCCGTCCACCCGGCAACCGGCCCTCACCCTGCCCGGCCCGCCCCCGGCCCCCGCACCGGGCCGGGCCCGTCACCCGGATAGGTGAATCCGGGGCCGTTCACTCCCGGCCTACCGACGCTTGCGGCCGCCTCCGCCGTCACCGTAGAAGGTCCACAACAGAAGTTACCGCCCGGTATTCAGCCGGGCTCTGAGCACGGGGGCAGACAGCGATGAGCACGGACAGGACCCGGCCCGCCGGCCGGCGCGACGCACGCAGGCCCGAAGCCGTACCCGTACAACGCCGCCGGACCGCCCAGGGCGTCCGGCCCCACCAGTGGTTCGCGGAACGCCTCCTGGCGGTACTCAGCGGCCAGCGCCCCGTCCACTGGATGCTCGGCCACACGATCGGCGACGCCTACGACCAGCTCGCCGAACTGGCCCCCACCACCCCGCTCAGGAGCCGCGGCGCCCGCCCGGTCATCCGCATGTGCCGGGGCGCCCAGCCGGCCCCCGGCGTCGTGGAGGCCTGCGCGAGCATCGCGGCCGGCGAACAGGTCCGCGCCATGGCCTTCCGCCTGGAACAAGGCCCCGACCTCCGCTGGCGCTGCGCCGCGGTGGAACTGGGCAACACCCCGGTCCGCCGCCGCTGACCCCGCGCCTCCCCAGCCCACCCCTCCAGCCGCTCCGGCGTTTGAGGCGCGGGGGCCCGGGGGCGGAACCCCAGCCCCGCAATCCCAGCCCCGCCGGCGATTGAGGCGGGGGCCCGGGAGCGGAGCCCGCACCCCCCAGCCCCGCCGGCGATTGAGGCGCGGGGGCCCGGGAGCGGAGCCCGCACCCCCCAGCCCCACCGGCGATTGAGGCGCGGGAGCCCGGGGGCGGAACCCCAGCCCCGCAATCCCAGCCCCGCCGGCGATTGAGGCGCGGGGGCCCGGGGGCGGAACCCCCGGTTACGGGAAGGGGCGGGGAGGGGACAAGGCCCGCCGCAGGCGCCACCACCCACCGCACCGCCGCACACCGCACAGCGCACAACGGCCGGGCCGGACACCACACGGTGTCCGGCCCGGCCGCAGGCAACGATCAGCGCACGCTACTTCTTGCGGCGCCGCCCACCACCGCCCGAACTCTTCTGCGCCTTGCGCCGCTCCGCCCGAGTGAGCCCGTCCGACTCCGCGGACCCCGCACCGTCACCGTTGGCGAAGTCGCCCTCGACGACACCGCCCTCCCCGTCCACCGTGGGAGCGGAGAAATGCAGCCGGTCCGGACGCTGCGGAGCGTCGAGCCCCTTGGCCCGGATCTCCGGACGCGCCGCCGGAACGGCGTCCTCCTTGGTCAGCGACGTCGCCACGTCCTGGACGGGGACCTCCTCGACCTGCTGCTCGACCTGGACCTCCAGGTTGAACAGATAGCCGACGGACTCCTCCTTGATGCCCTCCATCATGGCGTTGAACATGTCGAAGCCCTCGCGCTGGTACTCGACCAGCGGGTCCTTCTGCGCCATGGCCCGCAGGCCGATGCCCTCCTGGAGATAGTCCATCTCGTAGAGGTGCTCACGCCACTTGCGGTCCAGGACCGACAGCACGACGCGCCGCTCCAGCTCACGCATGATGTCGGAGCCGAGCGTCTTCTCACGCTCCTCGTACTGCTCGTGGATGTCGTCCTTGACGGACTCGGCGATGAACTCGGCGGTGACTCCGGCGAGATCCCCGGCGGCCTCCTCCAGCTCGGCGACCGTGACCTTCACCGGGTAGAGCTGCTTGAACGCACCCCACAGCCGGTCCAGGTCCCACTCCTCGGCGAACCCCTCCGCCGTCTCCTGGCGGATGTAGTCGTCGATCGTGTCGTCCATGAAGTGGCGGATCTGGTCCTGCAGGTCCTCACCCTCAAGGACCCGGCGCCGCTCGCCGTAGATGACCTCGCGCTGGCGGTTGAGGACCTCGTCGTACTTCAGGACGTTCTTGCGCGTCTCGAAGTTCTGCTGCTCGACCTGCGACTGCGCGGACGCGATCGCCCGCGTCACCATCTTGTTCTCGATCGGAACGTCGTCGGGCACATTGGCCATCGACATGACGCGCTCGACCATCTGCGCCTTGAACAGACGCATCAGATCGTCGCCGAGCGAGAGGTAGAAACGGGACTCGCCCGGGTCGCCCTGACGGCCGGAACGGCCACGCAGCTGGTTGTCGATACGGCGCGACTCATGCCGCTCGGTACCGAGGACGTAGAGCCCGCCGAGGCTCTTGACCTCCTCGAACTCCGCCTTCACGGCCAGCTCGGCCTTCTCCAGCGCGGCAGGCAGCGCGGCCGCCCACTCCTCGACGTGCTCCACCGGGTCGAGACCGCGCTGGCGCAGCTCGGCCTCCGCGAGATCGTCCGGGTTGCCGCCCAGCTTGATGTCCGTACCGCGGCCGGCCATGTTCGTCGCCACCGTGACCGCGCCCTTGCGGCCGGCCTGGGCGACGATCGTCGCCTCACGGTCGTGCTGCTTGGCGTTGAGGACCTCGTGCTGGACACCGCGCTTGGAGAGCTGCTGCGAGAGGTACTCGGACTTCTCGACCGAGGTGGTGCCCACCAGGATCGGCTGGCCCTTCTCGTGCTTCTCCGCGATGTCGTCGACGACGGCGGCGAACTTCGCGACCTCGGTGCGGTAGATCAGGTCCGACTGGTCCGCCCGGACCATCGGCCGGTTGGTCGGGATCGGCACCACGCCGAGCTTGTAGATCTGGTGGAATTCGGCGGCCTCGGTCATCGCCGTACCGGTCATGCCCGAGAGCTTGCCGTAGAGGCGGAAGAAGTTCTGCAGGGTGATCGTGGCGAGCGTCTGGTTCTCGTCCTTGATGTCCACCCCTTCCTTCGCCTCGATCGCCTGGTGCATGCCCTCGTTGTAGCGGCGGCCGGCGAGGATACGGCCGGTGTGCTCGTCGACGATCATGACTTCGCCGTCGATGACGACGTAGTCCTTGTCCTTCTTGAAGAGTTCCTTGGCCTTGATGGCGTTGTTGAGGTACCCGACGAGGGGTGTGTTCACCGACTCGTAGAGGTTCTCGATACCGAGCCAGTCCTCGACCTTCGCCACTCCGGGCTCATGGATCGCGACGGTCCGCTTCTTCTCGTCGACCTCGTAGTCGCCGGTCTCCTCGATGCCCTTGAGCGGGTTGCCCGCCTCGCCCTTGGCCAGGCGCGTGACCAGCTTGGCGAAGTCGCCGTACCACTTGGTGGCCTGGTCGGCGGGGCCGGAGATGATCAGCGGCGTACGGGCCTCGTCGACCAGGATCGAGTCGACCTCGTCGACGATCGCGAAGTTGTGGCCGCGCTGGACGAGCTCTTCCTGCGCCCAGGCCATGTTGTCCCGGAGGTAGTCGAAACCGAACTCGTTGTTCGTTCCGTACGTGATGTCGCAGGCGTACTGCTCGCGGCGCTGGGCCGGAGTCATGTTGGCGATGATGCAGCCGACGCTCAGTCCGAGGAACTTGTGGACCCGGCCCATCATCTCCGAGTCACGCTCGGCCAGATAGTCGTTGACTGTGATCAGGTGCACGCCCTTGCCGGAGAGCGCGTTGAGATACGCGGGCAGGGTGCCGACGAGGGTCTTGCCCTCGCCGGTCTTCATCTCGGCCACATAACCGAGGTGCAGGGCGGCGCCGCCCATCATCTGGACGTCGTAGTGGCGCTGTCCGAGGACCCGCTTGGCGGCCTCACGGACGGTCGCGAATGCCTCGGGGAGCAGGTCGTCCAGGCTCTCGCCGTCCGCGTACCGTTCCTTGTACTCGTCGGTGAGCGCCCGCAGCTCGGCGTCGGAGAGGTTGACGAAGTCCTCTTCGATGGAGCTGACCTGGTCCGCGATGCGGTGCAGTTTGCGCAGGATCTTGCCTTCGCCTGCACGCATGAGCTTGTTGAAGACGGACACTGAGGCTGGTCTCCTTGCCGGTCGGGCCTGGCACTGGGTCGTGTTATGGACTCTGGCGCGGGCACGGCAGGTGGGCCCCACCGCAACGGCCATCGTAAGCGAGGACCCCGCCGCGCCGGGAGGGCTGCCACCGCGTTGAACCCGCAGCGCCCTTCCGAGTCAACGGCCGAAGGGCGCCGAAGGTGCCGGGAAGCCCGAAAAGTACTGGCCCCGCTGCCGCCCGCTCACCAGAATCCGTACATGGAGCCGATCACTCTCACCACTGACCGCCTGCTGCTGCGCCCCTTCGTCCCGGGCGACGCCGACGCCGTGCACGCGGCCTGCCAGGACCCCGACATCCAGCGCTGGACGGTCGTCCCCTCGCCGTACGGCCGCGCCGACGCGGAGCTCTTCGCCGGTCAGCTCTCACCCGGCGGCTGGCAGGACGACTCCATGTACAACTTCGCCGTGGTGCTGCGTGACGGCGGCACCCTGGCCGGTGCGCTCGGCATCAACCCGCGCACCCAGCCGGGGACGTACGAGGTCGGCTTCTGGACCGCCAGGGAGCACCGCGGTCTCGGCTACACGACGGAGGCGGTCCTGCGCGCCGCCCGCTGGACCTTCGGCTCGCTCGGCGGCGACCGGCTGGAGTGGCGGGCCGAGATCGGCAACCTTCCCTCGCGGGCCGTCGCGCTGCGGGCGGGCTTCCACATGGAGGGTGACCAGCGCTCCGGGCTGTTCAACAAGGGCGTGCGCCGCGATACGTGGACCGGGGCCCTGCTCCCCTGCGACCTCGGCCTGCCCGGCACCCATGCGTATCTTCCGGCTCCCGCCCGCCCAGGGGACGGCGGTCCCGGCCGGGATGTCAGTGCAGCCCTCTAGGGTGCGGGGCATGACGTCTGTGCAGCCTCCCGCAGCCGAACTCTCCGCCGACCAGGCCCGCAGGATCGCGCTGCGCGCCCAGGGCTTCCTCGGTGCCCCGAACCGCCGGGCCGGCGTGCCCGGGGTCCTGCGGCACCTGGGCGCCGTACAGCTCGACACGATCTCGGTGCTCGCGCGGTCGCACGAACTGATTCCGTACGCACGCCTGGGCATGATCGGCCGGCAACGGGTCGAGGAGGCGTACTGGTCGGGCGGCCGCGCCTTCGAGTACTGGTCGCACGCGGCCTGCATCCTGCCGGTCGAGGAGTGGCCGCACTTCGCGTTCCGCCGCCGCGCCTACCGCGCGCGCCCGCAGTGGCATCACGATCTGCCGGACGGCGCCTACGACACCGTCATCAAGCAGCTGCGCGCCGAGGGCCCGCTGACCGCGACGGAACTGGGCGGCGCGAAGAACGGCGGCGAGTGGTGGGACTGGTCCGCCTCGAAGGTGGCCGTCGAACGGGCGCTGATGTACGGCGAGGTGGTGTGCACCGAGCGGCGCGGCTGGAAGCGGGTCTACGACCTCGCGGAGCGCGCCCTGCCCGACGCCGTGCTGCACGACGATCTGGACGACGCGGAGTGCCTGCGCCGGCTGGTGGCCCTCGCGGGACAGTCACTGGGAGTCGGCACCCGCGCGGACATCGCCGACTACCACCGCCTCAAGGGCGAGCAGTTCGACGCCGTGGTGGCGGACTCCGGGCTGGTGCCGGTGACCGTGGAGGGCTGGGCGAAGCCGGCCTGGGCCGACCCGGAGGCCCTGGCCACCGAGCCGCGCGGACGCCACCGCACGACGCTGCTGTCGCCGTTCGACTCGCTGGTCTGGGAGCGGGCGCGAACGGAGCGGATCTTCGACTTCACCCACCGCCTGGAGGCCTATGTGCCCAAGCCCAAGCGGATCCACGGCTACTTCGCCATGCCGCTCCTGGCGGGCGGCAGGCTGCAGGGCCGTGTCGATCCCGCCCGCGAAGGCACCACGCTGGTCGCCCGGCAGGTGTCCCTGGCGGGCACGAAGGCCGTGGCTCCGATGGCGCAGGCGCTGGTGGAAGCCGCGTCCTGGGTCGGCTGCACGGACGTCCGGCTGGAGAGGGTGGACGCACCGGAGCTGCGCGGGCCGCTCACCCGGGAGATCGCGCACGCCCTGGCGTGAGCGCCCATGCGGCGGGGCTTCGCCCCGGACCGGTCAGCCGATCTCGAGGATCTTCTCCCGCATGGCGTAGACCACGGCTTCCATCCGGGAGTGCAGCTGGAGCTTCTCCAGAATGTTGCGGACGTGGTTCTTCACGGTATTCTCGGAAATGAAGAGTTCCTTCGCGATATCCCGGTTGTTCATGCCGGTGGCAACGAGTTTCAGGACTTCGAGCTCGCGTTCCGTGAGCCGGGGCGCCGGAATCAGCCGGCGCTCGTCGGTCCGCTGGATCATCGACTTGAACTCGGTGAGCAGCTTGGACGCCATGGACGGGCTGATCTGGGACTGCCCGTCGGCGACGGCCCGAATCGCGGTGGCGACCTCGTCCGTGGAAATCTCCTTGAGGAGATAGCCGGTGGCGCCCGCCTTGATGGCCTCGTAGAGGTCCGCTTCCTCATCGCTGATCGTCAGCATGATGATCTTCGCGCTGGGAACCACCTCCTTGATGGAGGTGCAGGCCTCGATGCCGCCCCGTTTGGGCATGCGTACATCCATCAGGACGATGTCGGGCAGCAGGTCGGCCGCCTTGTCGACCGCCTCCGCCCCGTCGCCCGCCTCGCCGACGACCTGGATGTCCTCCTCCTGGGCGAGGACGATCTCCAGCCCTCTGCGAAACAGGGCATGGTCATCGACCACGAGGACTCGGATCGGTTCCTTGCGGGAACTGCTGTCATCGTCCGCGCCACTACGGTCACCGCCGACGTCGTCGGCATCATTCGCATCGCGCACGGGCCCGAAGGTGTCCGCCATCGTTCCTCCCCCTGAAGGCCACGGCCTGATTCACAAGCTGTCCGCCAACGGCAGTTCGCAGCGCACCGATTGGCTTGGGCCGCCATGATTTCATGCCTGGACGTCGGAACGGTGATCCCGTGGTCGCACGCGGGTGCCCCTGGGGGCGCACAGGCGCTCCAGGGGCACCGCGAACCGGTGGCGTCAGCCGCCGAGCGCGCCGCCCGCGCCGCCCGCCTCATCAGCGGCCAGCGGGTCGGTCCTCAGGTGGATGACACCGTAGTCGTAGGCATGCCGCCGGTAGACGACACTTGGTTCCTTCGTCTCGGAGTCGACGAACAGATAGAAGTCGTGACCGACCAGCTCCATCTCGTAGAGCGCCTGATCGAGCGACATGGGCGCCGCGACGTGCGTCTTCTCCCGCATCACCAGCGGTCCTTCGCCCTGTACCTCGAGCGAGCCGATCCTGGTGGTGGGTACGGGCTGTGCCGTTTCGTCGGCCACCAGCTCGCCGTCGCCGTTGAACGACGCCGCGTCCGGCACCATTTCACCGACCTCCGCAGCGGGGGTCCGACCCGTGCCGCGGCGGCTGTAGCGCTTGTCGTGCTGCTTGCGCAGCCGCGCCTCCAGCTTGCCTGTGGCCAGGTCCAGCGCTGCGTACGGGTCGCCTGCGGCCGCTTCCGCCCTGATGACCGGTCCACGCGAGCGGAGCGTGATCTCCACCCGGTCGGAACGGTCTGCCTGACGGGGATTCGGCTCCTTGGACACCTCCACGTCGAGGCTGATCACCTTGCCGTCAAACTTCTGGATCTTGTCCAGCTTCAGCTTCTCGGCCACGTGCTTGCGGAACCGCTCGGGCACCTCGGTCTTGCGGCCCTTGACGACGATGTCCACGCAGAACTCCGTTCCCGGATCGCTCCGCTCGGCGGCGGAGCATCTCCCTTTTGCACCAGGCCCCGGCGTTGGCCGGAGCCGCGGACTCGGTGACTTCCACCTCCTCCTCCCCCGCCGGCGAGGTCTCCACCCCACCGAATTCGCGGATTCCGAACTTCAGTGGGTTGCCTGCCCGAAACCTGGTGGTGCATTCGTCGAGGCCTGGCATTCACCATTCCTCACAACCGAACATAGCCTGCCGGGACGGTTGTCGGCACCCGCTACTCGCACGTACCTCCGTTCAGGTCTTTTTACCCACTCACTACCTGCAACGATGCAAGTTCAGTTCCGGTTCCGGTTTATTTCGAAGGCGGACGGAGAGGCTGCGACGACGGCCGCGTGACGCGTACCCGGACAGGCGCTTCCCCACCCGCCGGCCGCTTCGACCGCCCGTGCCGCTTCGGCCAGAGAGGCGCCCGTCGTCAACAGGTCGTCCACCAGCACCACCCGTCCGGCGGCAAGCAGCCGCCCACCCCCGGCCACGACGCCCAGGGCCCCCGCCAGATTTGACCGGCGCTCCCGGGCTCCGAGCCCCGACTGATCGGCCACCGGACGCCGCTGGCGCAGCACACCGGCCACCTGGGCGGGCGTGCCCGTGCGCCGCAGTTCCGCCGCGGCCGCCAAGGCGATGCGGCGGGCCGGGTCGTGCCCGCGCGAGGCGACAGCCCGTCGCGCCGACGGGACGGGCACGAGCAGCAGGGGTCCCTCCTCGGGCGACGCCCCCGCCCCGGCCCTCACAGCACCCGCCAGCGCCCTTCCGGCGGCCCCGGCCAGGCCGAGTACGCCCCGCTCCTTGTGGGCCAGCAGCACCGCGCGTACCGCGTTCGCGTAGCCGGCGGCCGCGTGCACGACCGGCAGCCCGGCGGGCTCCGGGTCGGGTCTCACCCTGCGCGGCGCCCCACCGTGCAGTTGGGCGGCGCACTCCTCGCACAGCTCGGTGCGCGGCCTGCCACAGCCTCCACAGTCCACCGGCAGAACCAGTCCGGCGATCTCCCGCCACCACCCGCGCATGGCTCCACTGTGCCCGTGTCAGGGCAGCCCGGCCAGCCCTGTGGACAACCCGCCCGGACACCACCCGCCGACCGGTGTCAGCCCGGGTAGACCAGCGCGGAGCCTTCCTTCAGCACGGTCTGCCAGTTGTCACCAGGCAGCAGTTTCACTATCCCGTAGCCGACCGCGTCCGCCATGAGCGGCAGCTGTTCGTCGTCCGCCGCCGCGATGGCCCGCACCTGGTTGACGCCGGGCAGTACGCCCGAGGAGGGCGTCGAACCGTCCGCCTGCACATAGCGGACCTGCTGCACGCCTCCCTCCTCCTTGCCGACCACCACGAGGCGGCTGCCGCCCGACCACGACATGGCGGTCACATCGGCGAGCTGCGGCGCGGCCTGCCGCAGGTCCACCACGGAGACCTGCTCCTCGCCCTGCGGGCCCTGCCGCTCGATCCGGCCGATCTTCAGCGTCGTCCGGCCGTCCCGGGTCAGCAGCAGCGCAATGCGCACGCCGTCCGAGGAAAGGCGCAGTGCCGTGATCCGGCTGCCGTCCAGGATCGCCACGGAGACCTCCTGGGGTTCGCCGGTGCCGTCGGCCAGTCGCAGCAGCCGCGAGTGGTCCGGGTCGCGGTCGGCGACCCAGAGGTCGCCCCGGCTGTCCCAGCTGGGCGCCGTCAGGCGGTCCGCGAGCTTCGCGGCCTTGCTGGTCACCGCGGGGGCCTGGAGTTCCCCGCCGGTGGCGATGGAGGCCACGTACAGCGCGTCCCTGCGCTGCGAGAGCGCTGCCGCCGACTGCTCGTCCCTGGCCACGCCGACCGCGCTCACCCGCAGCGGGCCGCTGCCGAAGGGACCGGCCACCGGCGCCGGCTCGCCGCTGCCCCGGGTACTGCCCGGAATGCGTTCGACGTGCCCCTTGGCATCGACGAAGTACTGGCTGTCGGGGCCGCCGGACGAGCCGTCGGGGGCGTACTCCTCGGCCTGGTCCGCACCCAGCACGCACAGCGCCGAACCGTCGGAACGCTGGAGCTCCACCTGCTCGACGCGGGCGGACGTCAGGTCCCGAAGCGTGAAGAGCACCTGTGAGGCCATCATCCGGCAGACGCGCTGCCCGGCCCCGTCGGCCTTCTTGTTGAGCGGGACCTTCAGCACGTTGCGGTCGTCGGGGGTCAGCGACGTGACGCCCTTCCGCAGTCCGGTACCCGCGGGGAAGCGGGACGCGACCACCGGTCGCAGCCAGTCGGTCGGCCCCCTCAGAAGGCTGCGGACGGCCTGGGTCACGGTGTCCGTGCCGGTGGCCGGATCGGTGCGGTTACGGATGTAGACGGGGTCGGCGACCAGCGTGGACTGTGCCTCGGTCCGCCCGGTGGCGAAGTAGAACTTGTTGACGGAACGGTAGAGGCGCTTGAAATCGGACTGCCCGAGCACCAGGCCGTCCGGCACGATGTCGATGCGCCACTGCTTGCCGTCCGGACCGCTCTGGCGCACCAGATGAAGTGTGCGGGAGTAGTCCGCCGGGGCGAGCGGCTGGTAGGCGTTCTGGTCGTCGACCGTCGCCACCTTCTCGCCGGTCAGGGTGAAGCTGACCTCGTTGGTGCTGCGGTCGCTCTCGTGGACGGGCCGGTCGCTGCGGCTCGGAGCCTTGGCCAGAACCGTGGTGAGCGCGCCGGGCCTCCAGCTCTTCGACGCCTCCTTCGTGAGGTATTCGCGGGTCGTCCGGAAATCGGAGTCGTCGCTGGTCATCGACTCCAGGAAGCCGTCCACCACCTCGTCGGGAGTGGCGCCGTCACGCGGAGCGACCGCGTACACCTGAACCTGGGAGTCACCGGGCTGCGAGGCGTCCACGGCCTTGACGTCCCCCGTGACGGGCATCGAGCCGCACGCGGACAGCAGCACGGCGCCGCATCCGAGCAGCACGGTCGCCCCCACCGCACGTCCACGGCCGCCCTGACGACGGTCAGTGCCCACGAGTCGTGTCCTCCCGCCCGGAATCCTGCCCCGGAGAGTCGTTGTGACGGTCCGGCCGGTCCCCGGGGGGACGCGGCACCACGCGTGCGCCGTTGCCAGGGAAGGCCGCCGGATGCACCGAGGCCGGCGCGGTCCGGGCCGGCATGGGGGCGCGGGCCGGTACGGGCAGTGCTGCCCGGTCGGTGCCGGCCTGCGAAGGCACCGCCATCAGCCTGTGCTCACTGCCCTGGGCGGAAACGGGCACGGCCCGTTCCCGGTTCTCACGGTTGCGCCGCGAGTCCTCCGGCTCCAGCGGTATCGGCGAACCGCGCAGCGGTTCGTCCGCCGTACGCGGCAGCGTCAGCCGGAACTGCGAGCCCCCGCCGGGCTCGCCCCAGGCCTGGAGCCAGCCGCCGTGCAGCCGCGCGTCCTCGACGGCGATGGAGAGTCCCAGGCCGGTGCCTCCGGTCGTCCTGGCCCGGGCCGGGTCGGCCCGCCAGAAGCGGTTGAACACCCGGGTCGCCTCGCCGGGCTTCAGCCCCACGCCGTAGTCCCGGACAGCCACGGCAACCGCTCCGCCGGCCACCCCGAGCCGCACCACGACATCGCGTCCCTCGCCGTGCTCGACCGCGTTGACGACCAGATTGCGCAGGACCCTCTCGACGCGTCGCCCGTCGGCCTCGGCGATCACCGGCTGCTCGTCGCCGACCACCCGGATCCGGGTGCCCTTGCGCTCGGCCAGCGGCTCGGCGCCACCGATCACCCGCCGCACGACCTGCCGCAGGTCTATCGGCTCCGCCTCCAGCGCCGCGGCGCCGGCGTCGAACCGGCTGATCTCCAGCAGATCGGACAGCAGCGACTCGAAGCGGTCGAGCTGGTCCCCGAGGAGCTCCGCGGAACGCGCCGTGACCGGGTCGAAGTCGACGCGTGCCTCGTGGATGACATCGGCGGCCATCCGCACGGTCGTCAGTGGCGTCCGCAGTTCGTGCGAGACGTCCGAGACGAACCGCCTCTGCATCCGGGAGAGCTCCTCCAGCTGCTGGATCTTCAGCTGCAGGTTCTGCGCCATCTTGTTGAAGGCCTCACCGAGCCGGGCGATGTCGTCCTCGCCGGTGACCTTCATCCGCTCCTGGAGCCGGCCGGCCGAGAGCCGTTCGGCGATCCCCGCCGCCATGCGTACGGGGGTGACGACCTGGCGTACCACGAACCAGGCGATGGCCCCGAGCAGCACGACCACGAACAGACCCGCGGTCGCCAGCGTGCCCTTGACCAGCGTCAGGGACTTCTCCTCCTGAGTCAGAGGGAAGACGTAGTACAGCTGATACGGATTGCGGTCGATGTCGTAGAGCCGCTTGCCCACGATGAGACCGGGCTGCGGTTCCGCTCCGTTCGCGTACTTGATCCGGGAGTACGTCTGAAACGCTCCCGGCCCCTTGTTCACCGACTCGCGCAGCTTCTGCGGAATGCTCGCGGCCTCGACGCTGCCTGAGCCGCGTGGCGCGCGGGAGCCCTCGTCGGCACTGAGCGCCACGACGTTGAAGGCGTTCTTCCCGCCACTGGCGAGCTGGTCGACAAGCTCGGTCCGCCAGGAGTTGTTGGCCGTCGCGCCGTCCGCGGAGTCACCGCCCTGGCTTCCCGCGCTGAGCGGCGCGTTCGCCTTCTCCTGGGCGGCCGCGAAGCCTCCGGCGGCCTGTGTCTGGGCGGCCTTGCCCTTCGCGTCGAGCAGACCGTTGCGCACCTGCCCGATCACGACGAGGCCGAGCAGCAGCACCACGCCGAGCGACATCAGCAGCGTGCCGGCGACGACCCGAAGCTGAAGGTTGCGCCGCCACAGCCGCACGGCAGGCAGCAGCGGACGCCGCACCCAGCGCATCAGCAGTCGCGGCACCGGCCCGCCGGGCGCCCGGTCCTGGAACAACCGGCCGCCCTGCAGGAAACGCCCTACCGGCGATGACGTGTGCCCTGAACCGGCAGCCCGCTCCGCACGGACTCCCGGCTCCCCGGGCTTCGGAGCAGTGCTACCCAGGGCCATGTCAGCTCGGTCCGGCCTTGTAACCGACGCCTCGGACGGTCACGACGATCTCCGGCCGCTCCGGGTCCTTCTCGACCTTGGAGCGAAGCCGCTGCACATGCACGTTCACCAGCCGCGTGTCAGCGGCATGGCGGTATCCCCAGACCTGCTCGAGGAGCACCTCACGGGTGAAGACCTGCCACGGCTTGCGGGCGAGCGCGACCAGCAGGTCGAACTCCAGCGGGGTCAGGGCAATGGACTGCCCGTCCCGCTTCACCGAGTGCCCGGCCACATCTATGACCAGGTCGCCGATGGTCAGCTGTTCCGGTGCCGGTTCCTCGGACCTGCGCAAACGTGCCCTGATCCGGGCAACCAACTCCTTAGGTTTGAACGGCTTGACGATGTAGTCGTCGGCCCCGGACTCCAGGCCCACCACCACGTCAACCGTGTCGCTCTTGGCAGTGAGCATGACGATCGGCACGCCGGACTCGGCCCTGATCAACCTGCAGACCTCGATGCCGTCCCTACCGGGCAGCATGAGATCCAGCAGAACCAGGTCCGGCTTCGCCTCACGAAATGCAGCAAGTGCCTTGTCGCCGTCCGCTACGAACGACGGCTCGAACCCCTCACCACGCAGCACAATCCCGAGCATCTCGGCCAGTGCGGTGTCGTCGTCGACGACAAGGACGCGTCCCTTCATAAACGACATCATCCCATTAGCTAATCGTTATCTGCGATGACCTGGCACACAGCTCCGCCAGTCCGGCCCCTGTGACCGGGGAGATTACGCCCTCCTCCGTGACGATCGCCGTGACCAGCTCCGGGGGCGTGATGTCGAACGCGGGGTTGTACGCCGGGGTTCCCACCGGCGCCACGGGCACTCCGCCCGCACCCCTGCCCTCAGCCCCCAGCTGCGGCGATGTGACCTCAGTCACCTCCCGCGCCGGACGCTGCTCGACGGTGATGGCCGCGCCGTCCGCGGTGTGCAGATCCACGGTCGTCGTCGGTGCCACCACGATGAAGGGTACGTGGTGGTACTTCGCGAGGACCGCGAGCGGATAGCTCCCCACCTTGTTGGCCACCGAGCCGTCCGCAGCGATGCGGTCGGCCCCTATGAGCACGGCGTCCACCTCCCCCGCGGCGAACAGCGACCCGGCGGCGTTGTCCGTGAGCAGGCTGTACGGCATGCCGTTACGCGCCGCCTCGTACGCCGTCAGCCGGGAACCCTGCAGCAGCGGGCGGGTCTCGTCCACCCACAGACGCCTGAGCCGGCCCTCCCTGTGCGCACCCAGCGCCACCGCGAACGCCGTCCCCTCGCCCCCGGAGACGAGTGACCCGGTATTGCAGTGGGTCAGCAGCCGGTGGGTGCCCCCGGGCACCAGCTCGTCCAGAAGGGCGAGCCCGAACCGGGCCATGCCCGCGCTGGCCGCGGCATCCTCCCGGTGCAGCGCCCGGGCCTCGTCCAGTGCCACCGCCGCCGCGCGGTCCGGATCCGCCCCCCTGTCGACGGCCGCCCAGTACGCCCCGGCGGCGCGTCGCACCCCGTATCCGAGATTCACCGCGGTGGGCCGCGCCCGTTCCAGCAGGCCCGCGGCCTCGGCCACATCAAAGCCTCGTGCGGCGGCCAGGGCCACCCCGTAGGCCCCTGCGATGCCCAGCAGCGGCGCCCCGCGTACCGCCAGCGTCCGGATCGCCTCCACCAGCGCGGGAACGTCGGTACATGCCAGCTCCGCCTCCTCTCCCGGCAGCCTCGTCTGGTCGAGAAGCACCAGCACGGGACCTTCCGGAGGCTCGTCCCAGCGAAGTACGGGAAGCGCGGCGGGCTCGCTGCCCACCGGCGATTGCGCGTCCTGATCAGCCATCCGTCCAGTCTGCCCCGTGAGGCGCGCGCGCACGAAGGAACGAAGGAGATACAGCGCCAGGCCCGGACCGCTGCGACGCGTGGCACGATGGCTGCCAACCTGACGCCCCGATGAGCGGACAGGACCGTGAAGGAGCGACAATGAACGACACTCCGGGCTGGGCCTCGCCCGGATCTGCCCCCTCCGACGACAAGGAGGCAGGCGTCCCCCGGCCTTCCGAGCCCGTCGACGGCAGCGGACCTGCGCGGAACTGGTCTTCCAGCCAGCCGCCCGCAGGGCAGTGGTCCCCACCGAGCAGTTCCGCAACCGGCCCCGGCACGCCGCCTCCCTACCCCGGCTGGGGCGTTCCTCCGCAGGGCCACGGCTGGGGGCACCCGCCGACGGCCGCCAAGCCCGGCATCATCCCCCTGCGGCCACTGGGTGTCGGCGAGATCCTGGATGGTGCCGTATCCACCATGCGCGCGCACTGGCGCACGGTCCTCGGCATCACTCTCACCGTCTCCGTGATCGCCCAGGCCGCCATCCTGCTGGTGCAGCGGTACCTCCTGCCGGATCCTCCGTCGATCGACCGGAACGCCACCGGCTCGGAGGCACTGCGTCAGGCCACCGAATCGTTCCGCTCCAGCCTGCTCAACGCCGCCCCGCCCTTGCTCGTCTCGATGCTCGCCACGATATTCACCACCGCGGTGCTGACCGTGGTGATCAGCCGCTCGGTGCTGGGCCGCCCTGTCACGCTCTCCGACGCCTGGGCCGAGGCCCGGCCCCGGCTGTTGCCGCTCCTGGGCCTGACCTTTCTGCTGGCTCTCATGGCCGCGGCCATCATGACCGCGGGAATCCTCCCGGGCTTCCTGATCGGCGACACGGCAGGTGTCGGTCTCGCCTTCATCGGACTGCTGGCCTCCGGCGTCGTGTTCCTCTGGCTCCTGGTCCGTTTCTGCCTCGCCTCCCCGGCGTTGATGCTGGAACGACAGTCGATCACCGCTTCGATGCGGCGCTCCGCCAAACTGGTTCGCGGCGCCTGGTGGCGAACCTTCGGCATCCTCGCGCTCACCTGGCTGCTGACGCTCATCGTGATGTTCGTGATCGGCGTGCCGTTCGGCCTCATCGCGATGGCTGTGGACGACGGAGGCCTGAGCTCGTTCCTCACCGACGGAGCCACCAGCTTCGGCTGGCCGTTCCTGATCGTCTCCGCCATCGGCGACGTGGTCATCGCGACGATCACCTATCCTCTGTCCGCCGGCGTCATGGCTCTCCTCTACGTGGACCAGCGCATCCGACGCGAAGCACTCGACCTCGACCTCGCCAGGGCAGCCGGTCTCCCCGGCTACGACAACAACAGGAGCTGACACCGTGTCGGGGGCGGGTGGCGCAGCAGCAGGGCTACTGATCCGGGCAAGCGGCGAAATACCGGTGGACACCCCGCGGGTGCCCGCCCGCGAAGCCGCACGGCACGAACTGTCCAAACCGATGTACCACGAGAACGATCCGAACCCGCTCCAGCGTGCCCTGGACCATCTGTGGAACTGGATCGGCGACATCCTCGCGAGCGCCTCGGGTGCCGCCCCGGGCGGACCCGTGGGACTGGCCCTGCTGGTCGTGGTCGTCATCGCTCTGATCGCCGCGCTCCTGTGGCGCCTGGGCACGCCACAACGCCCCCTGCGAGCGGCGGACGCCCTCTTCGCGAGCGGTCCCCTCGGCGCAACCGAACACCGTGCCGCGGCGGAGGCCCACGCCGCGGCCGGCCGCTGGAGCCAAGCGGTCCAGGAGCGGATGCGCGCCATCGTCCGCTCCTTGGAGCAACGCGCTCTGCTCGACACCCGCCCCGGACGCACCGCCGATGAAGCCGCCGCGGAAGCGGGCCGCACGCTTCCCGACCACGCCACCCGGCTCCGGGCGGCAGCCCGGGCATTCGATGACGTCACATACGGCGGCCGCTCAGCCGACCAGCAGACGTATCTGACCATGGCCACCCTGGACCTCGACCTCGAGTCCGCAACACCGCAACTGTCCGGCGCCCTCGCGGGAGCTGCCGAATGACCGCGACCGCCAAGTCCGCCACAGCCGCATCCCGCACTCCGACGGCGGACCCCACCCCCTCCACCTCCGAGTCCCTCACCCCGCGTCAGTTCTGGACCCGCACGCGCGGACTGCTGCTCGCCCTCCTCCTGCTCGTCACCGCGGCCGTCGCTCTCGCGGCCACCCGCTCCGGAGACCAGCACGGCCGCCTCGACCCCCGTTCCGCAGACCGTTACGGCAGCAGGGCCGTCGCCGAACTCCTCAAGGACCGAGGGGTCTCCCTCCGCGTCGTCACCACCCTCCGGGCCGCCACGTCCGAAGCCGGCTCCGACACCACACTCCTCGTCACCGCCCCCAATCTGCTGACGCCCGCTCAGCAGAGGGCCTTTCACGCGGCGACCACCGACACGGGCGGCCGGACCGTGCTCCTCGCTGCGGGCCCGCACTCTGTGGGCGCACTGGCCCCCGGTGTCAGCGTCCGATCCTCCGGCCCCGTCTCCACGCGTGCCCCCCAGTGCTCCCTTGCCGCCGCACGCCAGGCCGGCGAGGCC
This sequence comes from Streptomyces sp. NPDC096323, assembly GCF_040302845.1. Lineage (NCBI taxonomy): Bacteria > Bacillati > Actinomycetota > Actinomycetes > Kitasatosporales > Streptomycetaceae > Streptomyces > Streptomyces sp. NPDC096323. Next base: position 5,527 of record NZ_JBEOSI010000018.1, on the reverse strand, counting down.
GAGACAGGCGGCTTCCGCTACACGTCGGAGCGCCTCCCCACCCTCGGCTGCTACCCCGCCGACGGACTTCCCTCCATGCTGATGCTGACGCAGTCGGCATCCGGCGACACCGTCCTGCTCGGATCCCCCGGCCTCCTCTACAACGACCGTCTGGATCACGAGGGCAATGCAGCCCTCGCCCTTCAACTCCTCGGCTCCCGCCCGCATCTGGTCTGGTACCTCCCCTCGCTCAGTGACCCCTCCGCCGCGGGCAGCAGCGGAGGCCAGGACGACAGCACCGACGGCGACAGCGCGGAGGGCCACAGCAGCTTCACCGACCTGATCCCTTCGGGCTGGCTCTGGGGAACCGTGCAGCTCGCCCTCGCCGCCGTCCTCGCTGCCATCTGGCGGGCACGCCGCCTGGGCCCCGTGGTTGCCGAACGGCTGCCCGTGGCCATCCGCGCCTCGGAATCCACCGAGGGCCGTGCTCGCCTCCAGCGCAAGGCCAACGCCCGCGACCGTGCCGCCGCCTCGCTGCGCCACGCCACGCGTACCCGCATCGCCCCCCTCGTCGGCGTCTCCCCACGCGACGCCCACTCCCCCGCGAGCCTCCTCCCGGCCGTATCCGTGCGCCGCAGTACTGACGACGCGGACCTCCACGAACTGCTCTTCGGCTCGGTCCCCTCCGACGACGCCGCTCTCGTCCTGCTGGCAGACCAACTCGACACCTTCGAAAGAGAGGTCCGTACCTCATGAGCGCCCCGCCCCCCGTCCCCACCGGGACAACCGGGACCGTCACCGGCGACGCCGCGGCCCGCGCCTCCCTGGAAGCACTGCGCTCCGAGATCGCGAAGGCCGTGGTCGGCCAGGACCCGGCCGTCACCGGCCTCGTGGTCGCGCTGCTCTGCCGAGGGCATGTCCTGCTCGAAGGCGTCCCCGGCGTAGCCAAGACCCTCTTGGTCAGGGCCCTCGCCGCGTCCCTCGAACTCGACACCAAACGTGTCCAGTTCACCCCCGACCTGATGCCGAGCGATGTCACCGGGTCACTCGTCTACGACGCCCGCACCGCCGAGTTCTCCTTCCAGCCGGGGCCGGTGTTCACCAACCTCCTGCTCGCCGACGAGATCAACCGGACTCCCCCCAAGACGCAGTCCTCCCTTCTGGAAGCGATGGAGGAACGCCAGGTCACCGTCGACGGAATCCCTCGCCCCCTGCCCGACCCCTTCCTTGTGGCAGCCACACAGAACCCCGTGGAATACGAAGGCACCTACCCCCTCCCTGAAGCCCAGTTGGACCGGTTTCTCCTCAAGCTGACGGTCCCGCTGCCGTCCCGCGACGACGAGATCAACGTCCTGACCCGCCATGCCGACGGCTTCAACCCCCGCAACCTGCAGGCTGCGGGCATACGCCCGGTCGCCGGGCCGGCTGACCTGGAGGCCGCGCGAGCCGCTGTCGCCAGGACCACCGTCTCTCCCGAGATCGCCGGCTACGTGGTGGATATCTGTCGTGCCACGCGTGAATCCCCCTCGCTCTCCCTGGGTGTCTCACCCCGAGGCGCCACTGCTCTGCTCTCCACGGCCCGAGCCTGGGCCTGGCTGACCGGCCGCGACTACGTCACTCCCGACGACGTGAAAGCCCTCGCACTCCCCACGCTCCGGCACCGCATACAACTGCGGCCCGAGGCAGAGATGGAGGGCGTCACCCCGGACTCCGTCATCACCGCTGTTCTCGCCCACGTCCCCGTACCCCGTTGAGGCGGTGAATGGTGGCCCTTACCGGACGCTCCGCGCTGCTCGCCGCCCTTGGGTCACTCCCTGTAGGCATCCTGGCCCCGAGCTGGACGGGTATGCTCGCCGTCAATGCCCCGCTCTCTCTAGCAATTCTGTGGGACTACGCCCTGGCAGCGCCAGTGCGACCGCTCCGTTTCACCCGATCCGGTGATACAACCGTTCGACTCGGCGACATCGCCGAAGTGCAACTCACCGTAGTCAATCCTTCCCGCCGCCGTCTGCGGGCACACCTCCGCGACGCATGGCCTCCCAGCAGCTGGTTCCCGGGCACGGATCAGGCGGCGTCCCGCCACACACTGAATGTCCCGCCCGGCGAGCGCCGCCGTGTCACCACGGTTCTGCGCCCCACCCGCCGGGGGGACCGTCAAGCCGAGCAGATCACTGTCCGCTCCTACGGTCCGCTGGGCCTCGCAGCCCGCCAGGGAAGTCACCGGGTCCCTTGGAAAGTACGTGTCCTGCCGCCCTTCACGAGCCGCAAACACCTGCCCTCCCGCCTTGCCCGGCTGCGCGAACTCGACGGCCGCACGAGCGTCCTCACCCGGGGAGAGGGCACGGAATTCGACAGTCTGCGCGCCTACGTCCCAGGCGACGACACCCGCTCCATCGACTGGCGGGCCACCGCGCGCCAGTCCGCGGTCGCCGTACGCACCTGGCGCCCCGAGCGGGACCGTCACGTCCTCATCGTCCTCGACACCGGCCGCACGTCGGCGGGCCGGGTCGGTGATGTGCCCCGCCTCGACGCGTCGATGGACGCGGCCCTGCTCCTCACCGCCCTCGCAACGCGCGCCGGCGACCGTGTGGACCTCCTCGCCTACGACCGTCGCGTACGTGCCCAGGTGCGGGGCCGGGCGGCGGGCGAAGTCCTGTCGGCCGTGGTCGACGCTCTCGCGCCGCTGGAGCCGGAACTCGTGGAAACCGATGCCCGCGGTCTGAGCGCCGCCGCGTTGACGAACGCTCCTCGGCGTTCCTTGATCGTGCTGCTGACCAGCCTGGACGTGGCCCCCGTCGAAGAGGGCCTGCTGCCTGTGCTTCCACGTCTCACCCAGCGCCATACCGTGCTCCTGGCGGCCGTGCGTGACCCGCACATCGAGGCCATGGCGAGCGCGAGGGGCACAGTGGACGCGGTCTACGAGGCTGCTGCGGGGGCCCGCGCCAAGGCAGGACGGGATCGCACTGCGGACCAGCTCCAACGCCATGGCGTGGTCGTCGTGGACGCCACCCCGAACAGCCTCGCGCCGGCCCTCGCCGACGCCTATCTGGCCCTCAAGGCAAGCGGCCGGCTGTAGTAGCGTCCCCGGACCACCGATCACGTGCGACTCGGCGTCGGATCCTGCTCATTCTGCGACGTGCGATCGTGTCGAGGGAGCAGGAACGGGGTGACCAGCATGAGAAGACCGGCGACGGCGATCGCGGCGCGGGTGCTGGTGACGCCGGCCAGCAGTCCCCAAAGTCCGGTCATGGCCGCGACAGTCACCTTGCTGGTGACCGACCACGCCGACAGAGTCCGGACGATCCGGTCGGCCGGGACTTGCTCCAGCCGGTAGGTGGCGAAGACCGGGTTGAACACGCCCATGCAGGTGATCAGCCCGGACTCGACCACGACGACGAGCACGAGCCCGAACACACCGGGCCGGATGAATGCCAGCCCGAGCGACCAGCAAGCGCGCAGCGATCCGACTGCGATCAGGACCTTGTGTCGTCCGAATCGTGCAACGAGTCGGCGGGCCAGCTGTGAACCGATGATGCCGCCGACGCAGGGCACGCCGAAAGCGAGGCCGTACTGCCAGGGGGCAAAACCGAGATCGCCGAGCATGAGAACAGCCAGCAGCGGCGAGGTTGCCATGATCAGGCCGCTGACCAGAACAGTGTTGAAGAACAGGGGACGCAGGGCCGGGTGGGTCAGGATGTACCGCCATCCTTCGAGCAGGTCGCGGGGCCGGAGCCGCGACGTGTGCGCTCGGGTACGCATGGGGCGCGGCTCGGCGCCGCCGATCGCAAGGATCCCTGCGGCCGAGAGCAGATAGCTGACCGCATCGGCCAGCACCGTTGTCACCGGCCCGAAGAACCCGATGGCGGCAGTTCCGGCCGGCGGTCCGAGTACGGTGGCGGTCCAGGCCGTGGACTCGAACCGCCCGTTCGCGGCGAGCAGGTCCTCCGGCCGCACGAGCGCTTTCAGGTACGCGCCACTGGCCGCGCTGAAGGCGATGTCGGCCGCACCGACGACAATGGACACGGCCAGGAGCTGCGCGAAGCCGAGCAGGCCGCATGCGTACGCGGCGGGAACGCTCATCAGCGCTGCGAACCGGGTCAGATCCATCGCGACCATCACCGGTCGCTTGCGACGGAACTCCACCCACGGCCCCAGCGGCACCGCTATCGCGGCCCCCACCGCAAGCCCCGTGGCCGCCAGCACCGACACCTGGGCCGGCCCCGCGTGCAGCGCCAGGATCGCGATCAGAGCAAACGCGTCGAAGGCCAGCCGCGTGCCGAACGTACTGACCGCATACGCCCCCCACAGCCACCCGAAAGACCGGCCCAGAGATCTCCCCGCCATGCCCAGCCCGCCCTTGATGTCTCACCGAACAAACAGACATTGATCCGGGAGAGCTAATCGAGAGAGGCAACAGCAGGTCAAACAACGAATCCGGCCGCGCGCCACAACAAACTGTTGTGGACTAGCGTGGTCCAGCATGGATCTCGAAGCCGTACGCACCTTCGTCGCTGTCGCTGACACGGGCCGGTTCCAGGAAGCCGCAGCCGACCTCGCGATCACCCAGCAGGCCGTCTCCAGACGCATCTCCGTATGGGAGAAGAGCCTCGGTGTTCGGCTGTTCACCCGTACGCCGCGGGGCGCCGAGCTCACCATTGACGGGCAGGCGCTCCTGCCCCACGCGCGCGAGCTGCTACGTGTCGCCGAGCGCGCGGTCGCGTCCGTCCGCGCCGGCCATCGCCCGTTGCGCGTCGACGTGATCGCCTCGCGGGGCGCGCAGTCGGGCCTGATGCGCGGCTTCCATCGTGCACACCCCGAGGTCGAGTTGGACGTGCTGATGCTGTTCGAGATCGAGGCCGCTGTCGCGGCCATCCGTTCCGGTGCGATCGACGCGTCCTTCCGCGCCGTCGCCGCGCCCGGCCAGCCTCTTCCTGAGGACATCGTGTCCGTCCCGGTGCTCGATGAGCCGCTGCAGCTCCTCGTGGGCCCGGCCCACGCGCTGGCGGGCGCCAGGTCGGTGACCGTAGCTCAGCTCGTCGGCCATCGGATCTGGATGCCCGGCATTGTGCCGGGCACAGAGTGGGGCGCGTATTACGACGCACTCGTCGCCGAATTCGGTCTCAGCATCGAGGCCACGGGCCCCAACTTCGGCTCCGACGCGCTCCTCGACACCATCGCGGACACTCCGGCTCTTGCCACCTTCATGGGTGGGCACACCCGCCTCATCTGGCCGACTGGCCATGGACTGCGGCGCATCCCGGTGACGGACCCCACGCCCGTCTACCCGCATTCATTGATCTGGCGCCGGGACAACCCACACCCCGCACTCCCTGCTCTCCGCGAATATCTCGGCTCCGCACAGTCCAGCCCGCCGGAGCGCGAGACTTGGAAGCCCGGATGGGCAGCCCGGGAGCCAAACGGCAGGTGACGGATGTAGCCGTTCGTTCGGGTCCGAAACGCAGAAAAGCCCCGTGCCACAAGGGCACGGGGCTTAACTATCAAAAGGAGTTCGGCGGCGTCCTACTCTCCCACAGGGTCCCCCCTGCAG
>NZ_JBEOSI010000017.1:0-104735 GCF_040302845.1 Streptomyces sp. NPDC096323 | reverse complement strand
GCGCGGTGAAGTCCCGCAGGATCAGATCCGGCGCCGGCGGCGCCGTGCGGTCCTGTCGCGTCAGCGACCGCGACTTCCGTCGCGTTATCCCGACGATCTCACGCTCCCGCATGATCCGGGCGACCCGCTTGCGGTTCACCACGTGACCCTGGTCCCGGAGTGTCCGGGTGATCCGCAGGGCCCCGTAAGCTCCCCGAGAATCGGTATGAATCTCCCGGATACGGCAGGCCAGACCCTCCTCCTCATCGGCCTTCTCCTGCCGCGCCTCCTTGTTCTGGTGCCAGGCGTAGTAGCCGGAACGGTCCCAGCCGAGAACATCACACATCCGCTTCACCCTGTGGGCGCCTCTGTGCTCGTCGACGAAACGGAAGCGGATCACCGTGTCGTCTCCCGCGCGAAATAGGCGGCGGCTTTCCGGAGGATCTCGTTGTCCTCCTTCAGCCGGGCGTTCTCCCGCCGCAGGCGCTTGAGCTCTTCCTTCGCGTCAGGGGTCACGCCGGCGTCACCCCCACCGTCCGTCGCCTCGACGTGGGTCCGGTCCTCCCGGACCCACTTGCGCAGGGTCTCCAGATGGATACCCAGGCCGTGAGCGATGTCGGTGAGGGAACGGTCCGGCGAGGAACGCACCAGGTCCACAGCGTCCCGCTTGAACTCTTCGGGGTAGTTCTTCCGCTTTGCCACCTTGGATCACTTCCCCTGGATGACGAAACATCCAGCGTCCAGGTGTCGGAATTTCGGGGGTCACTCCACTCCCCCGTGCGCACCCGGCCTACGACGCGGTAGCCGTAGGGGACCTTTCCGCCGACGTATCCGCCCTCCTCGGCCTTCTCCTGGATCCCGCCCTGGGTTCGCTCACGGATGTTGTCGCGCTCGTCCTCCGCGTAATCGGCGTCCTTGCGCATCTTGCTCTCCCCGTCGGGAGTGCTGTTGTCGTAGTCCCGTTTGACCACGGCAACGAAAATCCCGAGGTCCTGGAGCTCCCACACCCATCTCCAAAAGGCGCGCCCGGTCCGGCCGATGACGCGGCCCTCGTTCACCACGACAACATCGACGGTGCGTGGCACTGCCCGAGCAGCCGCCATCAGCACCCGTAGTTGCGGGCGTTGATGAGATTCCAAAGCTCCGGACACACCTTCGTCGGCAAAGGTCCCGACGTGCTCCCAGGCTTTCCCACGGATGTAAGAAGCAGTCTCCTTGCCGGAGTACGAGATTCCGTAGCCCCTGGCCTGCTCCGCCGTCGACACCCGCAGGTAGTCAACCGCCCGCAGCACCTTGCTCTCCGGACTCGGCTCAGCTCCTGCGGAAGCCGCTGTACGAGGCGTATGCACACGTGATCGCTACCCTGATCAAGTCGCCATGGAAACGCCGGCCAGGCAGATACGCAGAAACATCCACAGAGCTTGAGCCTGCAGACGAGTCAGATGAGTTGTCTCCCTCCACGGTACAGAGGTCCTCGCTCAGGGACTGTTCGATTGAACCCGTCCACGCCCATGCGCACTTGCGTGCTCCCCCGTACCTGCTCCTAGCCTCCTCACTCATGTCAGCATCTGCCGCCGAGGTACTCGCTCTTCTTCGCGACTCGTTCCCCGTGCACGTAGGCTCGAGCACCGCTCTCATCGTGGGCACGGACAAAGCCGCCGCCGCAATCGACCGAAAACGCGCACGGAAGCAAAGCGACGTGGAGCCGAGCGCTCGCAAACCCACCCTCGAACCGCTACAGGGGGCCGACCGAGAAGACCTGCCCACCACTCCCTGGGAGGTGCTGGGCGTCTTCGCGCGGGCCACCACCCTGGCGCGGCAGGGGCGCGGCAGAGGGCTCGCTGAGCACTGGCAGGCACTGAGGTACTGCCAGGCTCTGGCCTCCAGTACCAGTGGCTACATGACACTCACCGAAGAGGGCCAGAGCCCTGAGCTTTCCTATCGCGCCATGCAGGCACGGGAGTTGGGCCGCGCGTTCGGCCTCGCCGTAGCGGAACGCGCTGTGCGCAACCGCTTCCCGGATCACATGATTTCTACCGTTGACGCTGAGGCCGTCCTCCTCGCGGGCTTCGCACGCTCCGGTTCACGGCCGACCCTCGGTGCGCGACCACGACCTGACTTCTTCATAGAAGCATGGAAGCCCGGAGAACCGTCACAGCTCTGCGTGGCGACGGTCAACGGAAATCACCAGGCGGCCACCAAACGCACGAGCAAGACTGACCGATCAGCGTTCAAGCAGCTGGCCAGGGCCAGCGAGCGCGCCGAACATTTCCACCTGGCCGAGTGGAACACCACCCCATGCCTCTTGATGTCCACCGAGCTACTGGCAAAGGAAGGCATCACCGTAAACGCAGTACAAGCACCCGGCCACGCTCTGATACCTGGAAGGCCGGCAACCGGACCTCGCAGTGCAGATGCCGTGCTCTCGGAGCGCGCCCCCCTATACGTCAACGCCGTCAAAGTACCTGGCACCGGCAGGCAGCGGCTGCAGAACGGGTTCCTCATCCCCGGCAAAGACCTCAACTGGTACGGACAAGTCCTTGCACGCACCGATGCGGCAGGACATCTGGCGTTCGCCGGGGCGGGCAACGAAGTCGCCCAGTACCTCACCACCAGCCAAGGGCACAAACACTACGCACAGCGGACCTTCGCCGGCGCCTCCAGCGTCCGCGATGCGAAACACGACATGGGCTCGGCTACCTACGTCGGTACCGACCAAGTCTTCCGACTCAACAGAGTCCGCGTCGAGGCATTCTCCGGAATGGTAGACGAACTGTACGAACTGCTGGTCGACGGAAGAGTCGAGGAATACCGGCGACGGGCATACGAACTGCGCACCACTCTGCCCCGCGGAACGACCGCGCCCGATTGGGGACCGGTCTCCTTCGGGGACGACGGCACCGTCATGGCTCTGCGCATTCTCCCGGAGCGAAACTCAGGCGACCGGTAGGGACGCAGGGGACAACTTGCCATGACCAGGGGGGCGGCAGCCGATCTCAATACTTGGGAAGCACATCACGGATCAGCCATCCTCGGGCCTCAAGCGCGTCGAGATACGGCTCGGCGCGTGCGCGGTGGACTGCGAACGCCAGCAGGTGTGTGGGGCGGGTGATCCCCACGAAGAGCAGTTGAGCGGCCTTCCGCAGAGTCGGCGAGGCACTGTCCACATCCTTTGACTGCGCTACGAGCGCGAGAGTCTCGTGCACGTCGTGCTTGCGGCCGCGGCTCTCGAGACACTCAAGGATGAGGGTGGCCGCATGCGTCTCGCCCTTGGCCCGCTGGATGGAAGTGGCTACCGACCTCCCCACGCCTTCGCCATCCGGCGCGAGCTCTGTGGACTGCACTGGGCGTGGAATATGGCACAGGAGGTCATCGAGGCGACGCGGGGCGACGGTCGGAGCATCCGCAAGCTGTGTCATCGTCTCCCGCAAGCGCCCCATCAGGGCGTCCCATTGCGCGGGGTCGTCGATATCGCCAGTGAGCAGGTCGTGTAGCAATACGCGCATCGTCAAGCCGCTCGAGGCAACACCGCGGTCGATGCGCTGGATCGCCGGTAGGGCGCTGCCGGCGCTCTGCCAGAAGACTCTGCGAACGGCGTCCCAGACCTGAAGCGTTGCGGTGCGGCCATCGCCGGCCATCCGGTGGGTGCGGGCTGCGCGCACTGCTCCAATCAGTTCTGGAGTGGTCTGAGCTGAGGAGGTTCTGAAGGCGGGCAGGTAGCAGGTGAGCGACTGAGGGAATTGTCTGGCCGTTCCCGGGACCAGGCGCGATGCCAGGACGCGTGGTGGCATTGTGGCCAGCAGATGGTCGGGGACAGTTTCGCTGGCCAGGCGTTCGAAGGCGGGTACGACATCGCCGACGCAGTTATCGTCGAAGAGGAGGACCGCGATGGCTCCCTCGGGGCCGGCTCCGTCAATGACCTGGCGGCGATGAACGGTGAGCAGGCTGGCCAGGTCGGCAATCTGGGTGCCGAACCGGCGGCTGACCGGCAGTTGGAACGCGGAGGGCGAGGGAAAGGCCGACGGACGCGCGAGGGCCGGGGCGTGGTCGCTGAAGATGGCCTGGTTGACGTCGCCGACCCGCTGCACAACGGATTCAGCTCCGCCAAAGACCCGGTCCAATAGGTGCTGCTGGAGATCGTTGGTGTCTTGCATCTCGTCGAGGAGTACGAACGGGAAGCGGTGTGCGACGGCACGCGCTATGTCGGGGTGGTGCAAGAGGTGGTGTTCGGCGATCGCGAACATGTCGCTGTAGCGGAACCTCCCCTCGTCGGCAAGTTGGTTCTTGAGTCGGATCAGCTGCTGTCCGCTGGCGCTGGTGATCTTGAAGGGCAGGGTTCCTGCGGGACCGGAAACAGTGAGTTCGCCGGCGTCGCATACGTAGTGGGCGCCAGCAACGAGATCGCGTCCGCCGTGACGGCGCTCGACGTACGCCTTCAGGCTGGAGTAGGCGCGGTGGTTATCCAAAAGGCGCAGGGCTGCGTGTTCGTAGGAGGCGTCGTCAACAGCCTGGATCTCGATGCCTCTGGAACGCAAAGAGGGCAGGGCGAGGAAGGTGTTGGTAAAGGACTGGATGGTCCCTATGAAGTGGGGGAATTCCAGTAGGCGGCGGCCGGCCCGTGTATCGACAAGTCGGCGGGTAATCTCACCCTTGGCCGTGTTGGTGTGGGAGAGAACACAAATTCCACGCGTCGCGGAGGCCCACCCTTCCGCGAGCAGGGTGAGTTTGAGGCTTATGAGGCTTGTCTTCCCAGAACCGGGGGCTGCCTGCAGGTCGAGCCGTTCGGTGCTTTGCAGGAAGTTCCACTGCTGGGAGTGAGTGAGTTCGAGGCCGCGCTGGGCGGCCAGGGCCTCGACCTTGTCCTTGGCGAAGGCATCAGGTGCGAAGGGAAGAATCATAGGTCAGGCCCCTGAAGCGCAAAGGTAGGTTAGGGCTGCCATCAGGTACGGGGGAAGGTCATCGTCTGTGACGGGGGTGGACTGTAGGAGCCTGGCCGCGTGCTGAGCGGCGATGGCCTTGCTGGCATTGTTCAAGCGCAGAGGCTTGTAAACGTCCAGCGCGGCATCAGCCAAGGATATGCCGTCTTCCTTCCACTGCTGGACCTGCCCTTGAGCCTCTTTGTCTAGCTTTTCGATCCTAGCTGCGGTGGGCCAGTGAGCCTTGGACGCGACGGCACAGCGGACAGCCTGGTGCATGAGAGTTGCCATAGTCCAAGAGGCCGCGGCCAGGTCGTACTCAAGAGTCCAGCAGTCGGAGACGAAGGTGCGAACGTTGCCATCGTCCTCGACCATCAGTCGATTCAGGTGCTGCTCTATCTCCTCGGCACTCATATCTGCCGAGCACTTCAGCTCCTTGCGCATATCTGCGCAGGTACCTGCAGGGACAAGGTCGCGGTCTCGAATACAGGCCACAGCTACGGGGATTTGCGCGCCGTCGCGCTGGAAAATGCGGCTGTAGCGGAAGAGCCCGACGCTACCAACGTTGACTATGCTCACGCCGCGTTCGTTGAAGGACCGGCCCACGGCCTTGGCCAGAGCCGGCAGCAAGATCGCCTCGGCGTCACCTTCGACGATGGCGACACCACGGGCAAAGAACAGGTTGGCCTTGGTGACGTCAAGAAATCGGGAGAGGAATTGGTAGTCGCCGGGGTCCAGGCGGGTCTGGCCTGGAGCAAGACTGAAGGTCGCACCGCGCGAGACCAACGTGAGGTGCTCCACTGGTGTCGCCGAAGCGAGGTTGGGGCTATGGGTGGTGCAGATGACCTGGACGGGTAGGGTCGGCTTGTCTCTGGATTCTCCGGCACGCTCGCTCAGCAGATCCATGATGCGAGTCTGCAGTTGCGGGTGGAGGTGGGCCTCCGGCTCTTCTATGAGAAGGAGCGGGGCGAGTTCACTGTTGCCCAGCAGGAGCAACTCTGCGGCCATGAAGAGTGCGTTGCTGTATCCCAGCCCGTGGCGGGTCCACTCCTTAGAGCCGGCGAACAGACGCAGTTCCAGGCGTTCCAGGGCACGCACCAGGGTCGCGTCGCCCGAGACGCCGATCTCGCCGCGTAGCGCGTCAGCACCGATGGCGAACTTCTGCAGGTAACTGGTGTTGATGTCGTCTCGTGCTGCGGTGATGGCCTTGTTACGGCCGAGGTGGTATTCGGTGCGCTGAAGGATGCCGACCAGTGTGGTGGCGGAGTCGTCGACCGGGTTGAAGTCGCTTTTCTCCTGATCCTGTATGGCGGGATAGCCGACGAGGATCTGAGAGAGACGCGAGCCTCGGCCGGAACGCAGTTCGGATTCGGCATCTCGTAGCGGGCGCAGGTAGGTGGCTTTGAGGAGTTCCCTGGCAGTGCCGTCGAGAGTGGGGCCCTTGCCATCCGGACCCGTACGAGTCACGAGAGAGACCCGGTTCGAACGCACGGGATCGATCAGCTGGGCCCGCACACTGACATAGAGTGCGCTGCTGCCGTCCTCCTCGGTGGTCAGCAGCTCCAGGAACACGGCCTGCTCTTGGGGCGTGAGGTCCTTGAAGGCGCAGGTGAGGGTGAAGGTGTCGGCGCGGCGACCATCGCGGATGTGAAAGTCGTCGGCGGTGATCCGGAAGTAGTCCCCAGCCGTGGTCTGTAGACACAGGCGGATGGCGTCGATGACGGCGGTCTTACCGCTGCCGTTCTCGCCGACCAGAACGTTGGTGGAGGGGCCGAAGTCCATCCGTAGACGCGTATCCGGTTCATCTTCCTGTTGCGGCGGGGCTCCGAAGATCCGGAAGTTTTCGGCATACAGGCATGCCAGGTACACGACGGCCCCCAAGGTCTCTCGTTCACGCGCCTGGCGCACGACGCGACGTCTTTAAGCCGTCCTGCCCCTCAATCACCGCCGGACGGGCCAACTCGACGCATCATAGGCACGATTCCCTCACACCTTGCACACATTTCCGAGATTGGACATCGCACCGCGCTTCCCTCAGCCCACACGCCGAACGAGTTCGTGCACGGTGTGCAGCGAGACATGAGCCCTCGAATGCTGCTCGTGGTCGGCGGGGGCGCCTGTCTGGCGAAGTTGTCGGGCAACTCGGCGAGAAGACAGCCCGTTGCGGCACGGACGTTGTCACCAGGCCGCGCTTCAGTCCGACTGCGGATGCGAGTCGTGGGTGCTGGCATGGGGCCGCTGGTGTTCGTCGATCAACCGCTGACCGCCCTCGCCCATCTTCGCCACAAGCACCGTGACGTGTCGCCTGTCGGTTTGACATGGACCGCTCGAATATCATCCTGACCGTCCTACGAGGTGCGGCCTTTGCTCGACAAAGCGCGATATACCGGAGCCGCGCGGGCTCGCCGACCACCGAACAGATGACCAGCCCGGTTATACGCCTGCACCTGAAGCCGCAATAGCCACCGGCAGCAGCCCAGAGAACTCCCGGCGTCCGGCCACGGGACCCCGCGCATGAAGCGTCGGGAGACACCGAAGCGCCACGTCCGCACATGCAGCGGCCGCCGCTCAAGGCTCCCGCCCTCACGGCGAAGGCCCCCACCGAAGCGGGGGCCTCACGTTTCCGCAGGTCAGGAGGCTGTCACGAAACTGAGTTCAAGGTGGGACCCTCGGAACGCGTCTGAATCGCCGGATGGCCGCCCACCTGCATTCCCTGCTGCCCGGCGTGAAGGTCAACACGGATCCCGAGCCGGGCCCGGACCGCAACGCCTTCCAGATCGGCTCGGAGCGCTACCGGGCGGATAAGGGCGTCGCGGAGTACGTGCTCCTGGCGCGGCTGACGGCGGGTCAGGACGCCCGTCCCGTCTTCCTGTTCTGTGGCCAGCAGGCGATCACCAACCAGGCGGCTTCCCGCTATCTGGCGCGCAACTACGAGCGACTGGCCCGCAAGCACGGCAACCAGACCTTCTGCCTGCTGCTGAAGGTGGTCAACTCCCAGGCGTACGGCCCCGATGTGGTCGAGCTGGTCGGCGACGTGACCCGGGCGGCCCAGGCTCCGGCACCCGCGCCCCGGACCTCGCACCGCGCCTCGGGCTGAGAACTCCGGAGCCGGGCAGCCGCCGTCGGGGCGGCGGCCCGGCCCGAGGATGCCGTCGCCACGCCTTACTCACCCGCCTCACCCGCTGCCTCACATTCCGCCGAACGATGCTTCGAAAGTTTCGAACCTTTGAGAAGCGCGGCTCCCCCGGATGAGCGGCATCCCGGCCTCAGACTTTCAATGCTGCACCTCAACGCGCGTTGACCAGCGAAGAAGCAATTTCAGGTGTCGCCCAAGTTTCGGAAACGTTACGTAAACCGTTGACAACTCCCTTACCAGGCCCGACTGTTGTGTCGCTCCCGGGCCGTGCATGGACGCGCACGGCAGGGCTGTGTCACCCCATCGATGAACGCCGACGTGTGTTCGGCGTGCCTTGGTCACAGACCGCGCTAATCGCGAGGAGGAAACAACGCATGAGCGACACCTCCCACCCCTTGGACCCACGTCAGATCAGCCGCAGGAAACTGGTGCTCGGCAGTGCCGGGGCGCTGGTCGCGGCCGGGACAGCAGGACTGCTGCTGCCCGGCACGGCCCGCGCCGCAACGGTCCTCACCAGCAACGCGACCGGTACGCACAACGGGTACTACTACTCCTTCTGGACCGACACCCCGGGCAACGTCAGCATGACGCTGTCCGACACGCCCGGCTCGTACAGCAGCCAGTGGAGCGGCACCAACAACTGGGTCGGCGGTCTCGGCTGGAGCAACGGCAGCCGGCGGGCCGTCACCTACTCCGGCTCGTTCAACCCGGGCAGCAACGGCTACCTGGCGCTGTACGGATGGACCGCCAACCCGCTCGTCGAGTACTACATCGTGGAGAACTTCGGCCCGTACAACCCCGGTTCCGCGGGCACGAAGCGCGGCACGGTCACCGACGACGGCGGTACGTACGACATCTACGAGTCGACCCGGACCAACCAGCCCTCCGTGGAGGGCACCAAGACCTTCCAGCAGTACTGGAGCGTCCGGCAGAGCAAGCGCAGCAGCGGCACCATCAACACGGGTGTGCACTTCGACGCCTGGCAGGCGGCCGGGATGCCGATGGGCGCGTTCAACTACTACATGATCATGGCCACGGAGGGCTACCAGAGCACCGGCAGTTCCAGCGTCAGCCTGGGCGGCGGGACCACCACGCCCACCACTCCGCCTCCGGGCGGGGAAACCACTCCCCCTCCGGGGACGGGCGCCTGCTCCGCCACGTACCGCACCACCAGCGCGTGGAACGGCGGCTTCAACGGTGAGGTGACCATCAAGGCGGGCAGCAGCGGCGTCACCGGCTGGAAGGTGCCGGTGAATCTGGCCGCCGGCCAGACGGTCACCTCGCTCTGGAACGGCACCTCGAGCCGGAGCGGGAACGTGCTGACCGTGACCCCGGCCGGTTACAACCGCACCCTGGGCGCCGGGCAGTCGACGTCGTTCGGCTTCACCGTCAGCGGGCCCAGCAGCCCGACCCCCTCGGTCGGCAGCTGCAGCGTGGGCTGACCCCGGCGTCCCGCACACCCGCAGGCTCCGGCGCGGAGCCCGACCGGACACCGCGCCGTGGCCTGTCCCGCCGCGAAGCCGCTCAGCGCAGTACGGCCGCCAGCAGGTCGGCGCCCAGCGCCGTCAGATCGGGCAGCTTGAGGGTGTAGTGGACGTAACGGCCCTGCCGCTGGGCGGTGAGCAGGCCCGCCCGGCGCAGGACGGCAAGGTGGCGCGACACCTCCGGGGCCGAGAGTTCCCAGGCGTGGGCCAGTTCGCCGGTGGTGTGCGGGCCGCGGGCCAGGGTGCGCAGCAGCCGCTGGCGTACCGGATGGGCGAGGGCCTCCAGCCGTAGCGTGATCGTTTCCAGCGATACGAGCTCCGCCGAACCCGGCTCGGCTACGGGGTACTGCACCACCGGCTGCCACCCGTGCGCATGGACCACCACCAGGTGCGGGCTGCCGAAGACACTGGGGATGAAGGTGACCCCGGTGCCGCGGGCGGAGGTCGACTTGTCCTGCAGCTTGTCCAGGACGATGCTGTCGCCGTCCGGCGCCAGGGTGACCGCCTCGGAGACCGATGCGAGGGCCGCCCCTCTCCCCTGTCGCTTCAGCAGGTCGTTCTTCGTGCGCAGATCGGTGGCGATCTCCACGGCGACGCTGGTCCAGGCGGCGTCGAAGAAGGCGTCCGCGCACTGTTCGAGGGTGCCGCGCACCCTCGCCCGCACAGCCGCCGGGTCCGCGAGCAGCCGTTCCGCGAAGGCCTCCTGCAGCGGGCCACGGGCCTGGGCCAGGTCCAGGGCACGCTCACGCGCGGTCACGTCGGTGAGCGGCGACGGTGCGGCGAAGTGAACCCGGTTGCTGCCGCAGGTGGTGACGAGCGCGGCGGTCACATACATCTCGTCGTCGATCCGGTCCACGTCGTCCAACTCCTCGGCGAGGGTCTGCCGGGGACGGGCGGGGACCAGGAAGTCGGCTCGTGAGGAACGCCAGAGGAACTCGGCCTCCCTGAGCCGCTCGGCCAGCTCCGGCCGCAGCCCGGCCCAGACGTCCCCGGCCCAGCCGCCGAGTCGCGGATGGTGCCCGGGTTCGGCCAGCACGTGCAGCATCGCGGTCAGTTCGGCCAGCGGGGAGGCGACGAACCGTAGTCGCCCGGACGGCAGGCCGCTGATGTCGATCCTCAAGGTCACCCCCTCATCATCACCGACCGGACGGGCGGTGGCCGCGTCGGTTGACGGTGTCCGTCAACCGACGGGCCCGGCCCGGCGGCCGACCGCACCGTGGACGCCATGGCAACCACCCCCAAGATCCGGCCGCGTGCCCTGGTCCGTGCCTCCGGAGGCCCCCGCTATGCCGTGGCCCTGGCCGTGGACGCGGTCGGCACCGGCCTGCTGCGGCCCTTTCTGCTGCTCTACGGGGTGACGGTGCTGAGGCTGTCGGCGCCGGCCACCGGTATCGCCATGACGGTCGGCGTCGTCGTGGGTCTGGGGTGCCTGCCCGCGGTCGGCCGATGGCTGGACCGGGGCGCACGCAGCACGGTCGTGGCAGCGTCGATGCTGGTGCGGGTGCTGGGTGTGGCGCTGCTGCTGGCCACCCCCGCGGGCCATGTCCCGCTGTTCGCCACGGCGGTGCTCTTCCTCGGCATCGGCAACCAGGCGTGGCCGGCCGCCCATGCGGCTCTCGTGGCCACGGTTGCTCACGGCCGGGAACGCGATACCGCTCTCGCGGCCGGCCGCGCCCTGCGGAACGCCGGCCTGGGCGTGGGCGCGCTCCTCGCCACGGCTTGCCTGGCGGGCGGCGCCACCGCATTGCAGGTGCTGGCGGCCGTCACCGGGCTCGCCTATCTCGCTGCCGCGATCTTGGCGTGGTCGGTCCGCCTGCACGCCCGTCCGGCCGCTGCGCGGGCCAAGGACGGCAACGCCGGGCCTCCGCCCCGCATGGGCGCACTGCTGGGCGCCAACGTGATCTACGCCTTCTGCCTCAACGTCCCCGAGATCGCGCTCCCTCTGGTCCTGGTGACGCAGTTGCACGCGTCCCCGGTGTGGTCGGCGGCCATCTTCGTGGCCAACACGGTGCTGGTGGTCACGCTGCAGGTTCCGGTGACCGTCCTGATGTCCCGCTTCTCCAGGCGGACCGTGCTGGCCCTCGCCGGCGTGGTCCTCGCCGCGTCCTACCTCGGCTTCCTGGTGGCGACGTCACTGGGGCACGGCTGGGGTGCCCCGGCCGTCGCCGCGGTGTCCGTGGTCTGCACCCTGGGCGAGATCGTCTATGCCGGCAGCGCGACCGCGCTCGTCACCGCCCTCGCCCCGGCCCGTGTCCTGGGACGGGCTCTCGCGCGCTTCCAGCTCTCCACGGGTTTCGGTCTCGCCGTCTCCCCGGCCGCCATCACCGCGCTCGCGCCGCACGGCTCGGCCGCCCTCTGGGGCAGCCTCGCCGCCGGGACGCTGCTCTCCGCCTCCGCCGTCGCCACCGAGAAGCCCTGAGCACGACCCAGCCCCACCGTCAGACCGTCAGACCGTCAGACCGAGCAGCGCGCCGGACCGATGACGCCGTCCGTGCCCGTCACCGTCACCGCCTCGCCCCGGTCGGCGGTCCGGGCCTGGGCAGCGGTGCAGAAGAGTTGCTGGCGTGCGGGTTCGGAGAGTTGGGTGACCGGCATGTCGAGGGTGACCCGTACCCCCTCCGCATTCAGCTCGATGCTCATCTTCCTCCGGTTCGTGGGAAGTTCGGAGCGCAGGCCGATGTCTTGCTCCGCCCGGGTGGGGCCGGCGAAGAGCATGTCGAGGGCCTTGATCGCGCCGGCGGGCGGCTCCTCCCCGTAGGAGCCGCCCGTCCCGGTACCGTCGTCCCACGGCTCGGTGGAGCGGACGACCGGCATGAGCCGGGCCGCCGCCGACGAGGAGACGAAGTACAGGACCGTGCCCAGCTCCCCGGCCGGTTGGACCTGCACGGTCGCCGGTTCGCCGGCCTCGACCACCTCCGTCGCCCGGATGCCGCAGCCCCCGGCCAGCAGCACCAGGGGCAGCAGCGAGCCGAGCGCGCGCCCGCTCCTCATGGTCCCTCCAGCGGCAGTTCGACGGTGAACACCGCACCGCCGGCCGGGCCGTTCCCGGCGTGGACCGTGCCGCCGTGCAGCCGGACGTTCTCCCGGGTGATCGCCAGTCCCAGCCCGCTTCCCGTCGATCGCGTGCGGGCCGCGTCCGCCTTGTAGAAGCGGTCGAAGATGTGCGGGAGCACGGCGGCGTCGATTCCCGGGCCGCTGTCCTCGACCTCCGTCACCAGCCGCGCCGCCCCGTCCCGCCGCCCGGTCCGCAGTCGTACGGTGACGGGCTCGGCCCCGTGCCGCAGGGCGTTTCCGACCAGGTTGGCGACGACCACGTCGAAGCGCCGCGGGTCGAGCACCGCCCGTACGCCGTCGGGGAGTTCGGTGCGCACCCGGCCGTCCCAGTGACGGGCCTGAAGGGTCTTGCGGATGGTCTCGGCGACGTCGACCTCGTCGCTGTGGAGATCGACGGCCCCGGCGTCGAACCTGGAGATCTCCATCAGGTCCTCGACGAGCGTGGCGAGCTTCCCGGTCTCGGTACTGATCAGCCGGACGGCCGCCGCGGTGTCGGGGCGCAGTCCGGCGGCGTCCTCGTCGAGCACCTCGGTCACGGCGAGCATGCCGGCGAGCGGGGTGCGCAGTTCGTGCGAGACGTCCGAGGCGAAGCGCCGGGCCCGCTCCTCGGCCCGGCGGAGTTCCTCGACGGATTCCTGGAGCTTGGTCGACGATTCGTTGAACGTCCATGCCAGTTCGGCGAGTTCGTCGGTCCCGCTCACCGCGATCCGGGTGTCCAGCTCCCCACGGCCGATGCCTGCCGCGGCGCGGCGCAGATCGCGTACCGGACGCAGGACGCTGCGCGCGGCGAGCAGGGCCGGGACCAGGGCGATGAGCAGGGCGGGCAGGGCGCCGTCGCGGGCCGCGGTGACCATGGCGGCGACGTTCGCCTCCTCGGTGGTGAGCGGCATCACGGCGTAGAGCACGAGGCCGGTGGGCTGGCGGCCGTCGCCGCGGTTGAACAAGGTCGGCATGCCGACGGTCAGCCAGGGCTTGCCGTCCTTGACGACCCGCTGGAACGAGCCGTGACTGTTGTTCCGGGCCGCCGCCCGCAGGGAGGCCGTGATCACGCTGGAGACCGGCCGGTCGGATGAGGAGACCCGCAGGTCCCCGTACTCGGCGAAGACGGTCCACGTGTGCGACTTGCCGTCGCGGGCCAGGGCCAGGCACATGTCCCGCAGTCCGGCCTGGTCGGGTGGGAGGTCGAGGCCGCGTGCGGTGATCCGGTCCCGGAACTGGGCTACGGCGGTGTCCTGCGCCTGCTGGAGGATCGACGAGCGTGCCTCGCGGTAGGTCAGGGCCGCCGTGGTGGCGGCGCTGACCGCGGCGACGAACAGGAACGCGGCTATGAGCCGGGTGCGCAGCCCGAACCGGGCGGAGAACAGTCTCATGCCAGCGGCCCGAAGCGGTAGCCGAAGCCGCGGACGGTCTGGATGTAGAGCGGGGATCCCGGCACGTCCTCGATCTTCTGCCGCAGCCTGCGCACGCAGGCGTCGACCAGCCGGGCGTCGCCGTGGTAGCTGTGCTCCCACACGTATTCGAGGAGCTGCTGGCGGCTGAAGACCTGTTCGGGTGCGGCCGACAGGTGCAGCAGCAGCTTCAGTTCGGAGGGGGCGAGGAGCAGCCGCTCCCCTGCCTTGGCGACGGTGAGGCCGGCCCGGTCGACCGTCAGTGCGCCGTGGGTCTCGACGCCGTTGCGGCCGGCGGGTTCGGCGAGCCGCCGCAGCACCGCGCGGATCCTGGCCTCGATGACCTCGGTGCGGGCGGGTTTGACGATGTAGTCGTCGGCGCCGGCCTCCAGCCCGACGACCACGTCGAAGTCGTCGCCGCGTGCGGTGAGCATGATGATCGGCAGCTGGCTGGTCTCCCGGATGCGGCGGCAGACCTGGACGCCGTTCATTCCGGGCAGCATGAGGTCGAGCAGGACGAGTTCGGGCCGGAACTCGTCGAGTGCGGCCAGCCCCGCCTCGCCCGTGCCGACGGTCCGCATGTCGTGCCCGCGCCTGCGCAGCCCCAGCTCGACCCCTTCCCGTACGGAGGGGTCGTCTTCGATCAGCAGCACGCGAGGCATGGCGTCAGTATCCCAGTGATCAAGGGGTGGATTCGGAAGGGTGCGCGTACGGCCGGTGCTGCCTCACGTGCGTCGCAGCCGGCCGCGTACGGCGCTCAGCGCGGTGTCTACCTCGGTCAGCCGCAGCGGGCGGGCAAGCAGGGCCACCACGAGGAAGAGGACCAGCACTCCGGTCCCGGCCGCGGCGAAGTCGCCGATCCCCGGCCCGTCCGTGTCGACGGCGCGGGCCGCCGCGTACGCCAGGAATCCCGCGGGGACGCACGCGGCCACCAGCCGGGCATGTGCCCACACCCCCGGCGAGCGCAGGAGCCAGGGTCCCCGCCTGCCGGATGCGGAGACCCTGCGGTGCAGTACGGACGCGGTGACGGCGAACCCGGCGAACAGGGCCACGGAGTACGCCCCCGCCATCCCCGTCACCGCCCAGCGCGCGGGCAGCAGCAGATAGGCGGCGGCCGAGAGTCCGGCGTTGAGCGCGGCGATCACCAGGTTGAGGAGGAAGGGCGTGCGGGTGTCGCCCATCGCGTAGAAGCCTCGGGAGAGCACGTACTGCCCGGAGAATGCGACGAGTCCCGGTGCGAAGGCGGCCATCATGCCCGCCATCACGGTGATGTCCGCCGGGCCGGTCTGTCCGTACCCGAAGACGGAGCCCATCACCCACGGGGCGAGGGCGAGCAGGGCGGCGGCGGCCGGGACCACGACGGCGGAGGAGGTCCGCAGCGCGTACGAGACGTCGCGCCGCACCCCGGCGAGGTCCCCGTCGGCGGCGGACCGGCTCATCCGCGGCATCAGCGCGGTGACGAGGCTGACGGTCACGATGCCCTGGGGCACCACCCAGAGCTGGTAGGCGTAGCTGTACGCGGTGTAGCCCGCGCCTCCCACCAGGCCCTGCTCCGCCGCGTGCTGGCCGGTGGCGGTGGAGAGCCGGGTCACCACCCAGTAGGCGGCCTGGTTGGTGAGCACGAGCATGACGAGCCACCCGGCCGCCCGCAGCGGTCGGGCGAGTCCGCTGCCGCGCCAGTCGAACCGCGGCCGCCAGCGGAACTTCGCGGCGCGCAGGGCGGGTATCAGCGCGAGGGTCTGTACGGCGATCCCGGCGGTGGTCCCCCAGCCGAGCCACTGGGCCTGGGCCGAGGTCAGTTCGCCGTGCGAGCCCGCCGCCGTCCAGAGGTACAGCCCGAACACGGCGATGATCACGAGGTTGTTGAGGACGGGGGTCCACATCATGGCCCCGAACCGGTTGCGGGCGTTGAGCACTTGCCCGAGGAGGGTGAAGAGTCCGTAGAAAAGGATCTGGGGCAGGCAGTAGCGGGCCAGAGCGATGGTGAGTTCGGCCTGGTCGCCGTCGTAGGTGGGGGCGTACACCGAGATGATCAGCGGGGCGCCGACGACGGCCAACGCGGTGAGCGCGAGGAGCCCCACCGTGCAGAGGGTGAGCAGGCGATCGGTGTAGGCGGTCCCGCCGTCGGCGTGCTCCCGGGCGGCCCGGACGAGCTCGGGGACGAAGACGGCGTTGAGGGCGCCGCCGATCAGCAGCATGTAGAGGATGTTGGGGACGGTGTTGGCGACCGTGTAGCCGTCGGCCCGCAGCCCGGTGCCGAGCGCGGCGACGACGACCGCCGAGCGGATGAACCCCGTCGCGCGTGAGAACACGGACCCGGCGGCCATCACGGCGCCGCTGCGCAGCACCGAGCCGGACTTCCGCGGCTCGTCCTCCTCCGTGGCGACCGTGGCGGTGGTCGCGTCCGCCGCCGTCACCGGCGCGCCAGGTAGGCCTGGAACGCCCGGTACAGCGTCTTGTTCGCGGCTCCGCCCACCGATGTCTCCCACTCTCCGAGGGTCTCCACGACCTGCCCGCCGGTGCCGAACTTCCAGCGCAGCAGCCCGAAGGGGCGGTCGTCGGGATCGAGGGTGGAGGATACCCCGCGCATGTCGTACACCTGTGCGCCCTGGGCGTGGGCGTCGAGAAGCATCTGCCACTGCAGGGCGTTGCTGGGGCGTACCTCGCGACGGTGGTCGGCGGACGCGCCCGTCTGGTACCAGACCCGGTTCCCGGTACTGATCATCGTGTGGGCGGCGAGTATCTCGCCCTGGTGCACGGCGAGGCAGAGCTTCATCCGGCCGGGCTGTTCGGCGTTGAGTACGGCGTACTGGCGCTGGTAGTAGGCGAGGGAGCGGCCGAGCCGGAAGCCGTCGCGCTCCTCGGTGAGCCGCAGCAGCCGGTGGAACTCGGGGAGTTCGGCCGCGCTCCCGGTGACGATGCGCACACCGGCCCTGCCCGCCTTGCGGACGTTGCGGCGCCATTCCTGGTTGAGCCCCGCCCACAGGTCGTCGGAGGTCCGGCCGGTCAGCGGCACCCGGAACACGTACCGGGGCTGGGCGTCCGCGTCGTCGCCGTCCCCGCCGCAGCGACGCCAGCCGCGGGCCCGCAGCCGGTCGGCCAGGGCCGCGCCGAGGGGGTCGACCTCGCGCGCCAGTACGTCACCGACGGTGCGGCCGGGACCGGTGGCGGCCTTCAGGCGGGCGGTGTCCCAGCGCCGGTAGGCCGGGGACGGTCCGATGCGTACGGCGAACGCGCCCGCACCGCGCAGGTGGGTCATGAGCGGCCCCAGCCAGCGGTCGATTCCGGGATCCGCCCAGTCCGCCACGGGTCCTTCCGGCAGATAGGCGAAGTATTTGCGGGTGCCGGGGAATTGCCGGTAGAGAATCAACGCACTGCCGGCCAATTCTCCGTCGTCGCCGGACCAGCCGACCATTTCCGACGACCACTGGTCCTTCACACCCGCCCAGGACGGGTACTGGAGGAAGCTCGCGTCCGCCCGTGCGGCCACGTGCGCCCGGTGCTCGGCGGCCGTCAGACCGCGGATCCGTAGGTCCTGGTGACGGCTGCGGTCTCCGGTCGCGAGCAGCGCTGACATGTCCGTGGCCCTCCCTCGTGGGCCCCGCGGCGGTTCTGCGGGGCTGCACAGGATGCTCACAGCGGGGCATGACGGGGCTGCGCGCCCGATGTGACCGGACGGTGACCGTTGCGCTGCGCTTCCTGTCACACACCGCATTCGCGCATTTCTGCGGATTCACGGAACTTAGGCTCCGGTGAATGCCGCTCCTTCGACGAGAGCGCATGGACCAGGAGGTTTTCCCTTGCTGCCTTTCATAGCCACCCGTCCGGGACTCGTCCGTTCCGCGTATCCCGTCCGTCCTGCCCGGTTCGCCCTCATCGCCGGCACCGCGGTGCTCGGCGCCGCCCTCACGGCCTGCTCCGGCGGCGCGGCCGCCTCGGGTCATGACGGCCGGGAGCAGAGCGCCGGCCCCTCGAAGGCCGCGGAGACCCGGATCTCGGTGAACCTGCGCGGCGCCACGGCCACCGCGGGCAAGCCGGTGACGGTGACGCTGACCGCCGGGAAGCTGCGCACCGTCACGGTGTCGGCGGACGGCGGCGGCGCCCTCGTCGGCCGGCTCTCCCCCGACGGCAGGACCTGGACGTCCAACCGGCCGGCCGCGCCCGGCACCACGTACCGCGTCGAGGCGAAGGACACCGGCGGCGGCAGTGACACGGCGGGGTTCACCACTGCGCCGGCCGGCCAGGTGAACAAGCTGACCCTGGCCCCCGGCAAGAACACCACGGTCGGGATCGCCCAGCCGCTCTCCATCGTGTTCGATCATCCGGTGAAGAACAGGGCGGCGGTCGAGAAGGCGCTCAAGGTCTCCACCTCGAACGACACCGAGGGCTCCTGGGGCTGGCTGGTCGACCACTCGGGCCGGGACCGCGTCGACTGGCGGCCCAAGGACTACTGGAAGTCCGGCACCCGCATCACCCTCGACGCCGATCTCAACGGCGTCGACTCGGGCCCCTCGGGCGGCTGGTTCGTACGCGACTACGCCACGACGTTCACCGTCGGCAGCAGTCAGGTGGTCAAGGTCGACCTGGACCGTCACCGGCTGGCGCTGAAGCGGGACGGCCGGACGGTCATGGACGTGCCCATGTCGGCCGGCACACCGGGCGGTGACAAGGCGTCCTGGCGGGGCACCGCCGTGCTGATGGCGAAGGAGGGCACCATCAACATGAACTCCGAGACGGTGGGCCTCGGGGACGCGTACGACAAGATGGTCGACTTCTCGATGCGGCTGACCTGGTCGGGCATGTACGCCCATGCCGCGCCGTGGAACGCGGCGTACTTCGGTGTCGCCAACCGCAGTTCGGGCTGCGTGGGGATGAGCGACGCCGACGCCGCGTCCCTCTACCGCCAGGTCCGCGTCGGCGACCCTTTCGAGATCACCGGCGCGGACGCCAAGGGCACGGTCGCGGAGGGCAACGGCTACGGGGCGTGGAACGTCTCCTGGGCCGACTGGCAGACCAGGAGCGCTCTCGGCTGACGGCTCGACGGGCGACGGTCCGCATGACCGGTACGACCGGCACGGCCGGCACGCAGCTGACCTTCTCCCCGCCCGGCACGGGCCTTCGCAGGCATCCGTGCGAGGGGCGAGAAGTGATCACCGGCTGCTGCCGGACGGGCACCGCTCCCCCGGGCCGCCTCGCGGCAGGACCGGGCTACTGCGCTCCAGGCATCAGCGTGGCCGGCTGGGCCGGGCCCACGCCCGTCGCCTCCGTCTTCGGGTTGCGCCGCTGACGCCTCGCCACCCAGGTGGCGAACCAGGAGAGCAGCATGCACATCCCGATGTAGATCGGCGAGATCACCATCACCACGGGGATGAAGGGCAGATCGTAGTCGAGGTTGGACGCGATGAGCTTCCCCGCGTGAAGAAATTCCTCGTACGTGATCAGGTAGCCCAGCGAGGTGTCCTTCAGCGCCACCACCAACTGGCTGATGATGGTGGGCAGCATCGCGCGCACGGCCTGCGGGGCCAGGACGAAGGTCGTGACCTGCGTCTTGCGCATGCCCAGGGCGGACGCCGCCTCGCCCTGGCCCCGTTCGACCGAGTTGATGCCCGTACGGAACACCTCGGCGAGCACCGAGCCGTTGTAGAGCGTCAGTCCGGCGACCAGGGCGGGCAGCGGCTGGACCTTCAGCGCCACGAAGATGAAGAAGATCATCACCAGGACCGGCATGGCACGGAAGAACTCGACCAGGATCGTCGCCACCCAGCGCACCGGCCGGTGGTCGGAGAGCCTGCCCACCGCGAGGACGGCACCGAGCGCCAGCGAGAGCACCGCGGCGTAGGCGAACGCCTTGAGGGTGTTGCCGAGCCCGCGCAGGAGCAGCTCCTGGATGCCCTTGTACTCGAAGGGCGTCCACTTGGCGCTGGTGAACTGGTCGGTGTCGAAGAGCAGATAGATCACCCAGCCGACCAGGGCAAGGATCAGGGCCGTCGAGACGATCCCGTACACGCGGTGCCGCTTGCGGGTCTGCGGTCCGGGGATGTCGTAGAGCACGGTCGCGCCGGCGGCGGAGTGAGCGGTCATCGGGCGACTCCCCAGCGCTTTTCCAGCACGTTGAAGATCGCGCTGATGGTCAGAGTGATGATCAGGTACCCGACGGCGATCCAGACGAAGGTCCAGATGATGCTGTAGCCCAGCTCGTTGAGGGTTTTGTAGGTGCCGAGCAGCTCGGTGACGCTGAACGCCCCGGCGATCGCCGAGTTCTTGGCGAGCGCGATGAGCGTCGAGCCGATCGGCGGGATCACCGAGCGGAACGCCTGCGGAAGCACCACGTTGCCGAGCGTCTGACCGAACGTCATGCCGAGACTCCGCGCCGCCTCGCCCTGCCCGGTGGGCACGGTGTTGATGCCGGAGCGGAGCACCTCGCAGATGAACGCGGAGGTGTAGCAGCCGAGCGCGAGGATCGCGAAGACGTTGAACGGCAGCACCAGGCCGAAGCGCGGCAGACCGAGCAGCACGGCGAAGAACAGCAGCGTCAGCGGGGTGTTGCGCAGGACCGTCACCCAGACCGTGCCGATCACCCGGAGCGAACCGACGGGCGCCACCCGGAAGGACGCCATCAGGAATCCGACGGCCAGTGCCAGGAGCGAGGCGTAGAAGGTTAGCTCGACGGTGCCGAGGAAGCCCTTGGCGTAGAGCGAGAAGTTGTCGGTGAGTACGTACATGTGTCGTGGCCCTCCTCTCAGTTCGCCGGGTAGCGGTCGATGGGCGGCGGCTTCGGCGCGGGTGTCCCGGAGAGGCCGAGCGTCGCCTCGAAGGCCTTCTTCCAGTTGCCGTTCTTCTCGTTGGTCTCCAGCGCGTCGTCGAGCGCGAACCGCAGCGCGTTGTCGCTGCGCGGGACGCCGATGCCGTACGGCTCCTCGGAGAACGGCTTGCCGACGACCTTCATCTCGTCGGGGGCCTTCGCGGCGAAGCCCAGCAGGATCGCGTCATCGGTGGTGACGACGTCGACCTGGTACGTCAGCAGGTTGTCGACGCAGATCGAGTACGTGTCGTAGGCGACCAGCTTCGCCTTCGGGTAGTCGGCGGCGATCCGCTGGTACGGGGTCGAACCGGCCGCCGAACAGACCGTCTTGCCGGCCAGGTCCTGAGGTCCGTGGATGTCGTCCTCGTCGGTGCGGACCAGCAGCCCCTGACCCGCCATGTAGTAGGGGCCGGCGAATCCGACGAGCTTCTTGCGCATGTCGTTGATGGTGTACGTGCCGACGTAGTAGTCGATCTGCCCGTTCTGCAGGGCGGTCTCGCGGTTGGCGGAGGCGATCGTCTTGAACCTGATCGTCTTCGGATCGAAGCCCAGCGAGGCGGCCATCATCCGGGCGATCTCGATGTCGAAGCCCGAGTAGACGCCCGATGCCGGGTCCTTCTCGCCGAGGTAGGGCTGGTCCTCCTTGGCCCCCACCCGCAGATAGCCGCGCTTCTTCGCCTGCGTCCAGGTCCGGGAGTCCGGCAGCCGGAAGCCGGTGTCGACCTTGTAGACCGGCAGCGCCCCGGCCTGCGGGCCCTTCACCGGCGGGCTGCCATCCTTCCCGCAGCCCGCGGCGAGCACGGCCAGCAGGAGACCGGCACAGGCGGCCAGCAGTTTTCTCGTACGCAACACAGGGCCTCCCGTCAGTGCTTGAGGATCTTGGACAGGAAGTCCTTGGCGCGGTCGCTCTCCGGGGCGGTGAAGAAGTCCTCCGGGGTGCGGTCCTCGATGATGCGGCCGTCGGCCATGAAGACCACACGGTTGGCCGCGGAGCGGGCGAAGCCCATCTCATGCGTGACGACGACCATGGTCATGCCCTCGCGGGCGAGCTGCTGCATCACCTCCAGCACCTCGTTGATCATCTCCGGGTCGAGGGCCGAGGTGGGCTCGTCGAAGAGAAGCGCCTTGGGGTCCATGGCAAGGGCGCGGGCGATGGCCACGCGCTGCTGCTGGCCGCCGGAGAGCTGGGCGGGGTACTTGTCGGCCTGACCGACGAGCCCCACACGCTCCAGCAGTTCCCGGGACCGCCGGTCGGCCTCGCCCTTGTTCCGTTTGCGGACCTTGAGCTGCGCCAGCGAGACGTTCGCCAGCACGGTCTTGTGCGCGAACAGGTTGAACGACTGGAAGACCATGCCGACTTCGGCCCTCAGCTGCGCCAGGCCCTTGCCCTCCTCGGGCAGGGGTCTGCCGTCGATGGAGATGCGGCCCGACTCGATCGTCTCGAGGCGGTTGATGGTCCGGCAGAGCGTCGACTTACCGGAGCCGGAGGGGCCGATGACCACCACCACCTCCCCGCGGCCGACGGTGAGATTGATGTCCTGCAGTACGTGCAACTTTCCGTAGAACTTATTGACGCCATGCAGCTCGATCAACGGATCGACGGCCATACGCTGCCCTACCCACTTATCGCTTTGTCGAGGTCAGCGCAAACTATCCGCCCCGGAAAGGGACTTCACACCCGACACGCGTAAATGGGTCATAAGGCGTTTTATCGCGCCGCGCGGTGCGCGCGGCCGGGGCTCACCCCTCGGCCGACTCCGAGTAGACCTGCGAGAGCTCGGGGCTGCCCGTCATCGCCCAGTCGAGTCCGGCCGCGACCACATCGATCTCCCGCCCCGAGGCGAGGCGCACCACGGGCTGACCGCTCGGCCAGATGTGCCAGAGCGCGCCTTCGACGTTGCGCACCAGGACGGTGCCGAGATAGAGCCCCGCGTCGTTGCCCAGCCAGGGCAGCTCCTCCGGATCGTCGCGCCAGCGGGGCGGCAGCTGATCCAGCGCCGCCAACGAGGCCGGAGTGTCGTCGAGTTCGAGCCCGCGCTCCCCCACCCGGACGCGGAGCAGCTCACATTCGGCGAGCATTTCGGCCACGCCTTCCGGATCGGCCTCGACGGCGGCTGCGAGCCCCGCCTCCCGCGTTCCGTCGTGACGCTTACGCCAGTTGTCCAAGAAAGGGATGTTCATACCGCTCAGGGTCCCATCCCTGCCCGGATCCGCACCACAGGGCGCGCGGCCTGTCGTTCGCGCGCCCAACACCCCCCGTACACCTCGCGTTCCGGATTGCTGGAGGCCGTACGGGCTCAGAGGACTGCTGGTGGCCGGCGCTCACCTGGCCGTACGGGCTCCGAGGACTGCTGGAGGCCGGACAGGCTCAGAGGTCGAGGTCGACGACCACGGGGGCGTGGTCGGAGGCGCCCTTGCCCTTGCGCTCCTCGCGGTCCACGTAGCTGTCCTTGACGGCGGCGGTGAACGGGGCGTTGCCGTAGACGAGGTCGATGCGCATGCCCTTGTTCTTCGGGAAGCGCAGCTGGCGGTAGTCCCAGAAGGTGTACGGGCGGTCGTACTTCAGCGGGCGGGGCATCACCTCGGCGAGGCCCTCCTCGCGCAGGGCGGCGAGGGCGGCCCGCTCGGCGGGGGTGACATGGGTCGAGCCCTCGAAGAGCGCCGGGTCCCAGACGTCCTCGTCGGTCGGGGCTACGTTGAAGTCACCGAGGACGGCGAACGGCAGCGCCCCCGCCGCGTCCGACGCCACCGCCTTCTGCAGCGCTTCGAACCAGCGCAGCTTGTACGCGTAGTGGTCGTGCGCCACCTCGCGGCCGTTCGGCACGTACACCGACCAGAGACGGACCGGGCCGCAGGTCCCGCTGATGGCCCGGGGCTCCTGCACTCCCTCGAAGTCGGGGCCGCCGGGCAGCCCCGACACGACGTCGGTCAGGCCGACGCGGGAGATCAGCGCCACCCCGTTCCAACGGCCCGTGGCGTGGACCGCGGACTCGTAGCCGAGCTCCCGCAGCGCGTCGGCCGGGAACTGCTCGGGCGTGCACTTGGTCTCCTGGACGCACAGCACGTCCGTGCCGCTGCTCTCCAGCCAGGCCAGCAGCCGGGGCAGGCGGGCGGTGATCGAATTGACGTTGTAGGTGGCGATGCGCATGTACGTAAACCTAGCGGCTCCCACTGACAGCGGCGGGTGAGGCGGCGCCCGTCACAGCCCCGTCGACTCCCCCGGGGTCATCCGGGCATGGTCGGCGCCGCCCAGACTGCCGATCTGGCTGTCGTAGATGGGACGGGCCAGATCGGTGAGCAGCGCGTCGTGGATGTCGATGGCACGGCGCGGCCCGACCTCACGGACGTAGTCGATGACCTCGGAGATCTTGTTCCAGGGGGCCATCACCGGGAGCATCAGCGTGTCGACCGGCTGCTCGGGCACGGTGAGGGCGTCGCCCGGGTGGAAGACGGACCCGTCGACCAGGAAACCGATGTTCGTGACGCGCGGGATGTCCGGGTGGATCACGGCGTGGAGTTCGCCGTGCACCTGGACGTCGAACCCGGCCGCCGAGAACGTGTCGCCGTGTCCGACGGTGTGGACGCGCCCGGGGAAGGCTGCCGCGAGCTTCCCGGCCACACTGCGCAGCGTCCAGATCTCGGCGGCCGGGTCGGCCGCCATGCCGGCCCGCAGCCGCTCCTCGTTGAAGTGGTCGGGGTGCTCGTGCGTCACCAGGATCGCCTCGGCCCCGATCGCGGCGTCCTGCTCGGAGAACCCTCCCGGGTCGATGACGAGCGTGCGCCCGCCCTTCTCCAGCCGGATACAGGAGTGGGACTGCTTGGTCAGCGTGAGCGCGATCGGCTCGGGGTTCTGGTCGTCCATACCGCCCATCCTGCTACGCGGGCGGCGTCGTTTCCGCGTGAATCACCGACTGGGCGATCGTGAAGGCGGCGCTCGCGGCGGGAATCCCGCAGTACACCGCCGTCTGGAGGAGCACCTCCCTGATCTCGGCCGGGGTCAGGCCGTTGCGCAGGGCGGCGCCGACATGGGCGGCCAGGCCCTCCAGGTGCCCGGAGGCGACCAGAGCGGTGAGCGTGACGGTGCTGCGGGTGCGCCGGTCCAGCCCTTCCCGGCTCCAGACCTCGCCCCAGGCGTAGCGGGTGACGAGCTCCTGGAAATCGCCGGTGAAGTCGTCGGCTGCGGCCATGACCCCGTCGACATGGGCGTCACCGAGCACCTCACGGCGGATCTTCATGCCCGGCCCGTACGGATCGGCCCGCCCGCCGGTCTCCGCCTCGGGCTGCGCGGTGGCGGCGGTGAGCTCCGCGACGGGCAGCACGGGGGCGGACAGCCTGGGGGCGAACGAGGGCGCGGGAATGGCTGCCTGGGTGTCCTGCCAGGCATCGGAGAAGTGCGTGAGCAGGAGATCGGTGACGGCTCCCGGCTGCTCGACCGGGGCCAGGTGGGAGGCGCCCGGGACGAGGGCGAGCCGCGCGTCCGGTATGCCCGCCACCAGCGTCCGGGCGTCGCCGGGCCCGGTGACCTGGTCCTCGGCGCCGACGAGGACGAGCGTGGGGACGCCGATCCTGCCGAGTTCGCCGCGGATGTCGAAGGCGGCGAGGGCCTCGCAGGCGGCGATGTAGCAGCCGGGATCCGTGGTGCGGACCATCTGGACGGCCCATTCGACGATCGCCGGCTGCGCGGCGGCGAAACCGGGCGTGAACCAGCGCTCCGGCGCGGTGCGCGCCATCGGCTCCAGCCCGTTGGTCCGTACGATCACCCCGCGCCGGCGGAACTCGTCGGCGCTGCCGAACCGGGCGGACGAGGCCACCAGAGCCAGCGAGGCGACCCGTTGCGGGTGGCGCAGCGCCAGGTCGGCGCCGATCGCACCGCCGATGGAGCAGCCCGCGTACCCGAATCGCCGCACCCCGAGCCCGTCGAGGGTGGCCACCAGCCGGTCGGCGAGCTCCCCGACAGCACTGCCGGGGTGCGCGGGCGCGCCGCCGTGCCCGGGAAGGTCGTAGCGGAAGACTCTCCAGTGCTGGGTGAGCTCGGGTATCTGCCGGTCCCACATGTGCCATGTGGTACCGAGGCTTGGTCCGAGCACCAACACAGGTGCGTCCTCTGGCCCATCTACCTGGCACTTCAACGTTTTGCTGTCTGTCTGACTCACAGCCCTACGCTCCCACGTCTCACCGGCATCTCACGCACCCCCCTCCTGAGCACTGTGAAGACCGCCCCATGTCGTAGCGGCTCCACGAAGATCCTCTACGTCCGGCTTCACGTACCAACGCTTGGTGGTCTTGACGTTGGTGTGCCCCCGCCCATCGTGCCAGCAAGTGATCCGGCACCCCATGGTTGGCCAAGTAGGTGAAGCACGATGCACGAGCGTCGTAAAGGCGCACACGACGCAATTCCGCCTCTTCCATGAGCTTGTACGCTCGGGTGCGGAGTTGCTTGGTTGTGTGGACCTCTCCGGCCTCATTCACGCAGATGTAGACGGAGTCCAAACAGTCCTCCCCCAGTGCCAATTTCTCAGCCGCCTGGAGAGCCTTGAACCTCTTCAATGCTTCCTTTACCGGGAGAGGCAGGGCGGAACGAAGGTTCCCGTGTTCTATTCGTGCTCGATCCGGGATATCTCCACCTTTACCTCTTTCGCTGTATCCTTAGTGATGGTGAGTTGCTTACGCTTACCGTTCTCGTGCTTTCCGATCCCGATAACTGCGCGATAGCGAACGCTGCCGGACGCTAGGACGATCTTCTTCGGTTCGGGCATCAACCCCACCTTTCAGCGTGTCAGTACTACAACCAAGCGACGTTGCTGCATCGCATCCACAACGAGCATCCAGTTGCATGCGTGTCTGGCAAGGGACCACCTCACGCTGGGCGAAGGCCCCCTTCGGCTCCGTCCTTCGCCAGGACCCCCTTGGCGCCCTCCATGTTCGCGACGATCGCCGGTTTGGCCAACCGGCGATCGTCGGCTACGGTCCGCCGGCCAGGCCGGAGATCGGTTATCAAAATGACTCCTCAGATACCCCTCGGGGAGCCGCTACCAGAAACCTTCTGTCCGGAGATGTTGTACGTTGACATACCTTCGGAAGGCGTTCCAGTCCTTTGCAGCTCTTTCTCGTATGCCGTAGGCGAACGAAACTGCTACCCAGAGTCACCTCAGCCCGGTGGCAACAAACTTCCCACTCCTACTCGCGGATATCTTCGGTGCGCAGACACTGGGCGCCTGGGCGTACGCAGGCGCTGCCCACGCAACCGCCGCGTGGAGCAAATGACGCCACCGACGCCAGAGGATCAGCCCATGAAATTCATGAAACCCGCTCCTGCCTGAGAAGCTGTTGTCTTTCAGCCTGTGGTAGCCACGTTTCCGCTGATCAGGCGCGAAGTGGTCTCTTCTGCAGTAGAGATGACACGTCGTGTTTTCTCTTCGGTGGAGATGCCGGATGCCGTCTGTGCTCGGTTGATCGAGGATCGGGAGGTCGCCGCCCGGCAGCGGGTGGAGTCGCAGCGGGGCGAGCTGGACCGGCTCGTTGCCGAGCTGGAGGAGGCGGAAGTCGCGCGAGATCGCCTGGTGATCGCGAAGGAGATGGTAAGTCAGGTGCTGTCGGGAGTCCCGCGAGGCCAAGGACCTGAAGGTTTCCGGGGATGCCCGTCCGATCGAGTCGGAACCGGCGGCGTCCGGGGCGGTGCCCCATTCGATGGTTCCGGTGCGGCGGGAGGGGCTAGATATGACGGTACTGTCGCCGGACTATCAGCGGATCATGCACGTCCTCGCCGAGGGTGAGCGGTCCGATGAAGGGCCGGCGATCTGCCGGCAGGTCGCCAGGCTGGACCTCGAGCCGGTTCCGGCGAAGATCGAAGGGGTCCGGCCGAAGGCGAAACGTTTGGCCGCGCGGCGTTGGCTCGTCGAGAACAATCCGGGCTCCTTCAGCGTCGCCGCTTCGCGAGCCGACGGCTCATGACCATGGTCATCGACCACATCACCATCGCCTCGGCCGTCTCAGTCCGCCTCTCGTAGTCGCGGGCCAGGCGGCGCGAACGCATCAGCCACCCGAACGTCCGCTCCACCACCCACCCGCGGGGCAGCACCACAAGGCCCGAAACATCCGCATTGCGTTTAACGACCGTGAGCGTCAGACGCAACACCTTCGCGGCGAAGTCGACCAGCGGCCGGTGTAGCCGCCGTCGGCCCAGACCAGCCGCAGCAGGAAGAACCGTGCCGCCAGCCGGGCCAGCAGAATCTGGATGCTTCCCGGTCGGTCACGTTCACCGCGGTGACCATGACCGTCAGCACAGCCCTGTCGTGCCGACACGATGTGCCGCTTGCGGCCGGTGATCTTCTTCCCGCCGTCGGAGCCGCGTGATGAGGCGGGCACGGACGCGGCGCGGCCTTGACCGACTGGGCATCGATGATGCCCGCGGTCGGCTCCGGATCCCAGCCGGCCGCCTCGCGGACCTTCCCACGCAGCCGCTCGTGGAACTCTTTGACCATGCCCTTGTCCCGCCAACGGCGGAAGAACGTGTAAGCCCGCTCCCAGGCGGTTATGTGGAATCTGACTTGTCAAGGTCATTTGGCAGTGCCAGGGACTGCCGGCCCGCACTCTGAGGGAAGGTGGGCGACGACCAAGGCGACTGCGTCACGCGGGTTGTCAGCCTCTCCGATGTCCGCCGGCCCTTGAGGCGAGCGGGTCTTCCACCAGGTGACGCGGTATCTCCCGTCCACGGGAGTAACCACTGGAACGTCGTGGGTGTAGGGAAAGCCGGTGCAGCGGCTGAAGTTCAGTGACCTGTGGCTGTGGAAAGGGAACAAGGCTCGCAGCTGTGGCTGGGCGTAAGACGCTTCGATGAGGTCGTGGTCGACGTGTGACGCCGCGGTCTGACGGTAGATCGCCCACATGGTCTCGACGGCGGTGCCGCGTTCGTGGGCCTCGGTGAGCGGGCTGTAGCGGACGAACGGGCATGCGGATCGAAGATCTTCCAGGTAGGCGCCGGACTGCCAGACCCCGGTAGCCGTGGCAGCCTCGCTCAAACTGGTTGTCGTGCCCTTGGCCATCGCGACACCGCGTTCCCAGAAGCTCATGACGAAGCAGCGGTCTTGGATACCCAGGTGAACGCTCGTCGTCCGGCTGTCACTGTCCGCCCGAGCTCCTGATCGCTTCCACCCTGGAGCTCGCTCCGGGAGCACGTCGAACCGATATCCAGCCTGGTCAACGGCTTTCTGCAGGGCGATCTGGAGCGTGCCGTCCTGTCCGAGTTCAGGATAGAGACTGGCCAAGTCCGGGGCAGGTTGAGACGTCACGCTTTGCCCTTCAGTTGGTGCCGCCGGTCGTGAACGGCTCTTCGTGGCTCCTCGCCGGCTGTTTGCTGTGCCGGACCTCGACAACGGGAAGCAACGTGGCCGTCGCGGGTATTCCGAGCTGGCGTGGCGTGGGTCTGTCAAAAGAGCGGTGTAACTGGGGTTGTTGAGGGTTACTGGCGCGCCGCGGAGAGGCGGCCGTCGAGGTGATATCGAAGGCGTTCAGGGCGGTCTTCCAGCGCATGGTCCAGCGGGCCTGGCCCTTGCCGGTCGGGTCCAGCGACATGATCGCCATGTAGACGCACTTCAAGGCGGCCTGCTCATTCGGAAAGTGCCCGCGAGCCTTCACCGCCCGCCGAATCCGGGCGTTCACCGACTCGATTGCGTTCGTCGTGCAGACGATGCGGCGGATCCCGGTGTCGAACCGGAGGAACGGAGTGAACTCCTCCCAGGCGTTCTCCCAGAGCCGGACGATCGCCGGATACTTCTTGCCCCACGCGTCGGCGAACTCCGCGAACCGCTCGAGTGCGGCTTCCTCGGTCGCCGCGGTATAGACGGGCTTGAGGAGCTTGGCGATCTTGTCCCAGTCCTGGCGGGCGGCATAGCGGAAAGAGTTCCGCAGCAGGTGGACCACGCAGGTCTGGACAGTGGTGCGGGGCCAGACGGTCTCCACCGCGTCGGGAAGCCCCTTCAGCCCGTCGCATACCAGCATGAGGACGTCGTTCACGCCGCGGTTCTTGATCTCGGTCAGGATGTGCATCCAGTGCTTGGCACCCTCGCCGCCATCGCCGGCCCACAGTCCCAGAATGTCCCGTCGGCCCTCGACGGTGACGGCCAGGGCAACGTAGATGGGCCGGTTCGCCACCGCGCCGTCGCGGCTGGGCCTGCCTCACCTGGCCGAGGCCCTCACTCAATACGCTCAGCGGGCTGACGAGGCAAAGATGGGCTACCTCGACTTCATCGACCTGGTCCTCTCCGAAGAACTCGCCGTCCGTGAAGACCGCCGCTTCCGCACAGGTCTACGGATCTCGAAGTTGCCTCACCACAAGACGCTGGACGACGACGACTTCGCGTTCCAGCCCGAACTCGACCCGCGCAAGGTCAAAGACCTCGCCACCCTCTCCTTCATCGAGGCCAAGGCCAACGCCGCCCTCCTCGGCCCGCCGGGAGTGGGCAAGACGCATATCGCCGTCGCTCTCGCGGCCTGCCGGGCCGGCTACTCGATCTACTTCACCAGCCTCGACGACATGGTCCGCAACCTCAAGACCGCCGAGGCCGCCGGACGGCTGACCAGCAAGCTCGGCAGCTACCTCCGGCCAGCCGTCCTCGTGGTCGACGAGGTGGGCTACCAGCCCCTCGAACGCGCGGAGGCCACCCTGGTCTTCCAGGTGATCTCAAAGCGCTACGAAAAGGACTCCATCATCCTGACCTCGAACAAGACATTCAGTGAATGGGGACAGGTGTTCGGCGATGAAGTCCTCGCCACTGCCATCCTCGACCGGCTCCTCCACCACTGTGACGTCATCTCCATCAACGGCCCCAGCTACCGGCTCAAGAACCGGCTCGCAGCCATCGAACGCGACCGCAACGACGCAGCCTGAAGATCGCGCCAGCGGGCCTGTCTTGACCGGCCAAGGTGCTGACCTGGGCGCCACTTACGCCCTCGTCGTTGTTCCCCGCAGTTTCTCCACCGATGGGGTGCGTGCAGGGCAGGTCCGTCTTGCTCTTCCTCGGCCCTCTCCAGAGTGCTGATTGCCCGGCGGCGCCAACGAGTGATGGCTACAAGGGCAATCACCCCGCACAGCAGGCCGACCAACGGAACACCCCAGGCTGCGGCTACGAACAGGGTCCCGAGTGACGCCCCCTCTCGGAGCGAGCGTGGCCAGAGGCCGCGCCTGGGGGGCGGGTCTCCTG
Source organism: Streptomyces sp. NPDC096323 (assembly GCF_040302845.1). Taxonomy (NCBI): domain Bacteria; kingdom Bacillati; phylum Actinomycetota; class Actinomycetes; order Kitasatosporales; family Streptomycetaceae; genus Streptomyces; species Streptomyces sp. NPDC096323. The sequence goes on along the minus strand of NZ_JBEOSI010000017.1, from coordinate 73,777 downwards.
GCCCTGTTCGTCCGCTGTTCGCGGTTCTGTTTTCAGGGCGGCCGGGAGGTGTGTGGTGCGGTCCTGCCGCGCTGCTGTGCGGAGCGCCGCGATGACGGCCGCGGTCGTCGGGTTGGTTGTTTCGGTGTGGCGGGTCGCGGCGAACAGGAGCCGCTGGATGGGATGGTCCTCGATGGGGGTCGTGCGGATTCCTGGTGTGGTCGGGTCGATGGCCGTCTGGGGGATGAGCGCGGTGGCGAGGCCGGCTCGGGCGAGCGCGAGTTGGGCGGCGATGTCGGCGGTGATGTAGCGGGTTGTGGGGGTGAAGCCGGCTTGGTGGCAGGCGTGCAGGATGGCCTGTCCGCAGTCCGTGGTCGCCGGTGGCACGACGAGGTGGTGCGTGGCCAGTTCGCCCAAGCCGACGGGCCGTTCGTGGCATCCGTCGGCGGATTCGTCGCCGGCGGTGACGACGCGCAGCGGGTCATCGAGCAGCGGTGAGACCGCGATGCCTTTGGGCGTGGTCTCCGGCAGGTGGTGGTAACGCTGTCCCAGCACCACGTCGACGGTGCCGAGCGTGAGTTCGCGCAGTTGCGCCTGGTCGGTGACGAGGCAGGTCACGGCGAGCTGCGGATGGTCCGCGCCCAGCGCGGTGAGTGCGGGGGCCACGATCGTGGCGACGGTCGACGGCAGCGCGGCGAGCGTGGCGGTGGCGCCGACCTTGCCCTTGACCGTCGCGACGGCGCACTCGGCTTCCTCCATGGCGGCGAAGATCCGGTCGGCGTGTGCGAGGAGGACGCGGCCCGCCTCCGTGAGCGCGACGGTTCGCCCGTCGGGACGCAGCAGATCGACCCCGACGTCGTGTCTCAGTGCGGCGAGCTGTTGAGACACGGCACCGGCGGACAGCGCCAGTGACTGGGCGGCCGCAGTGATGGAGCCGCGGGCGGCGACGGTCTTGAGCATGTGCAGACGGCGGATATCGAGCATGACTCGATAGATTACCTAAAGAGTTTCATCAGAAATTCTTCCCTTGACCTGCTGAGTCAAGGTGGGCGATCTTCTGCGTATGGAGATCTTCGACTGCATCGCCGCCGTGGTCAGGCCGGTCCACGACTTCGGCGACGAGTTCATGTCCGACGAGGCCACCGCCGCCATCGGCCGGCGCGCCGGATTCCCGCCAGGACGCGGCTTCTACTGCCGCGGCCGGTTCGGGGTGCTCGGCGAGGCACCGGCCCCGGTGGTCCACGCGGTGCAGGGGTTTCTGGGTCCCGATCTCGTCGTCACCGGTTGGCGGGCCGGCCGGCCCGTGATGCCGGCGGAGGATGCCGCCGCCTGTTACGCAGAGGCGGTCCGGACGTGGGGGCGCGCCCACATCCCCGCCGACGGCGACGCCGAGCATTTCAACCGCCTGGCACAGCGACTGATCGACGCCGCCGACGCCGACGCGCTGCCCCTGTTCGCCGGCTGGCGCGCGCAGCCCGTGCCCAGCGACGACCCGGTCGGGGCGGCGATGCAGCGCATCCACGTCCTGCGGGAACACCGCGGCGCCTGCCATCTCGCGGCGGTACGCCTGTCCGGGCTGAGCGCCCGGGAGGCGATGGTCGTCAACCTCGGCGTCGAGCAGGCGACCCACTACGGCTGGCGCGAGCCGGGTCCGGCCGCCGCGGCCCTTATCCCCCGATGGCGGCGCGCCGAGCAACTCACCGACGAGCTGCAGGCACCGCTCTACGCCACGCTCACCGCCCGGCAGCGTGCCGAGTTCGCCCGACTGGTCGACGCGTTGACTAGCGCCCAGAATCCTGACCGTACGTCGCAGACACCGGCAGGCACACGAAAGGACTGCTGACCGCGGCCATGCCTCTCGGGCGAACAGCGCGCATTCGAGCAGGCCGGGCGACGCGCCGGGCGGCCAGCAACTGTTGGCGTCCAGCTTCCGGGCGGCGGCGTGTGTTCGCGTCCACCCCGCACAGGCACTCCTCGTTCTGGCCGGTCAGACCTTCAGGATCAGCGCCTACCGGCCGCAGAGCAAGAGCCGGGTCGAGCGGCAGGTACTGATCGTCCGCCATCACGTCGAGATCCGGGCAACGAACTCCCAGGTCAAGCTGCATTCCGCCCACGGCGCCACGTTGCTGGCGACCCGTTTCCGGCCATCGGCCGCGGTGCCCGCGTCGTCGACGAGTCCCACGGGGACGGCCTGCCCACCAGCAAGGGACGCTGGACCACCACCGGCGACATCCCGGTCCAGCCACGCCACGAGCGGCCGCGGGGCGAGGAGGCCGGGCCCTTGCAGGCCTGCTGAACTGGTGAACATGGTGACCGCGCTGCACGAGCGCCAGATCGGGTTCACCTCCCTACACGACAAGCCCGACCGGAGCACTCGGTGATACCCGCCCAGTAGCGCATGAAGGGGGCGGCGCCCGCCCTGGCCGCCCGCAGCGCCGGAGAGCCCTTCGGTCCCTTACGACGGTGCCACCGACGACGTCGACGCGCAGGACCGGCGTCGCGCCCCGAACCAGACAACCGGCCCACGGGGCGCTGACACACAATGTGGCAGAACGCCTGACATTTCCGTGGCAGACGACAGAGGCTTCGCACTGACAGCGGTGGGTACATCCGCAAGCATGGACGCCGGCGCATGGATATCGCTGATAGCTACGGGGATCGTCTTGCTCATCGGGGCGGGACTCATCTGCTACGAGCATTGGGGATCGGGCTCGAACCAGAGCCGGGAGGATGACCTCGGTCCGGACAACACCAGCGGCGGAGGCGGAGGCGGCTGACATCCACTGTTCGGCCGAACCGCCTCCGCCCGAACCTCCCGTCGATCTCACGACCGCGCTGCAGCAGAGCGTCGAACAACGCCCTAACTCTCGTCGGACTCCCATCTCGATAGATCGGTGCCTTGGGTTCAGCGTTGCCGCTCCAGGGTGAGGACGGCTGCAGCGATTGACGACACTCGATTCCGGCTGCACCGGGCCCTGCGAAAGATCCGCCACGACTTCAGCCGTGCGACGCCCCGCTCGACCGGAGCCGGTGCCGCGGACAGCACGCGGTTGACGGCCTGTTGGGTGGGCGTGAGGCCACGGCCCGGTGGGCGTCTGTGGGGCGTCGTCGCCCACGGTCCGGCTCCCATGTAGGCGCGCTCGGCCAGGACTGGAACGCCCTGACGCTCGCAGATCCGTGATGATCCGGTGAGTACGGGCCGCGGTCAGTTCGTGCGTGCCGCCAGGCAGTGCAGACGCCGGGCGGGACGCCGGATTCTCCTGCGCTTGGGCCAGGGTCTTGCTCTGGGGGCCGGCGGCCGTCCCCAACCGCCACCTGACGCAGGTAGTACCGGTACGCGGACCCCTTACTCACTGGCTTGAACGGCATCATGCAACCCAGGGGCACGATCGCGGGGCGTTCATCGCGGCCGGAGCTTCAGGAAGGGTGCGGTCCAGCCGGTGGCTCGGATCCACTCGGCAGGTCCAGGGTGGCCGGCTCGATCGAGCGCACCACCGCGAGGTCCGAAGGGTATTCCGCCTCCTCCGCGAACTCGGGGAACTCGGGGAACTCGGGGAACTCAGCCTGCCGCGGGAACGTCCGAGGGCGTGATCGGCGGGTTCGGCCCGGTCAGCTGCCTCTCTTTTGAGTGCGCCGGCGGCGTGCTGATGGGCTCGGACGATGGCCGAGTCGACCGACACGGTCCAGTCGATGTCGTCCTCGGCCTCGGCTGCGGCTGCGGCTGCGGCTGCGGCTGCGGCTGCGGCCAGGAGAGCGGCGAGGATGCGTTCCCCGGTGCCGTCGACGGCCCATCTGATCAGGCGCTTATGAGCCCCTGGAAAGGGCCGAGTTGGTCCGGCAGGTCTCGCCACAGCGAGCTGGTGCGGTACTTCCACGCGATGGCCTCGAGTGTCCGGCGGTGGTCGGCCCACCGCCGCCCGCGAACCGAATCAGCCGGTATCAGCGGCGCAGTCCCGCCCCTCATCGCATCAGTGATCACTAATCGGACGGACATATCCAGCCAACTGAGCAACCGGACAGGCAGGTATGTGTCAGGACCGCCGGTCCCAGGCCGGAAGTTCGGCGGCGGTGACAATGCTGCGGACGCCCAGGTCCGCCCGCCGAGCCGGGGCCGTCTGGTCAACGACGACGGAGCAGCCGGCCCACTGCCCGCCGCACTCCTCGACCATCGACCGCACGGCCGACGCCTGGCTACCCGTCTCGATCCAGTCGTCGACCAGCAGCACCCGGTCCTCGGGGCCAACCGCCGCCTGCTGCAGACGCAGCTCCTGGCGAGTACCCCTGTAGTCGGGGGCGCTGCGCCGGGTGACCTTCTTCCCCGGGAAGATCCCCTCGCCCTTGCGTACCGCGACGAAGCCGACGCTGAGCTCGACGGCCGTAGCAGCGCCGAGCAGGAATCCACGCGACTCGATGCCGCAGACGGCAGTGACGCCGTCTTCGCGGAACGGCCCGGCCAGTTCGCGGACCACCCCAGCCAGCGCCTCGGGGTCGCGGAAAACCTGCCAGACGTCGGCGTGGCCGCCGATCCAGCGGAAGTGTTCAAGGACCAAGCCGCGCGCGTGAGACATCATGCTTGCGAGTCTGCGGACGGGCTGACAGTCCAGGCAACCGGATTCTCCGTTCGGGGAAGGGTCTTGACCCGCCTGTCGGCGATTGACGGCTATCTGTCGGTGGCCTGTCGGCAGGTGCTGCGATCTTTAGGTGAGACGTGGTCAGCGGCACCGTGAGTGCGCTTGCCTGAGCCGCCCGAGGCGCATCCGCCTGACCAAACCAGAAACAGAAAGACCGCCTGGAGCCGACCCGACCAGGAGCAACACTGCTGCCCGACGGGACTCGCGATCGCCAACCTGCTCCGCCGCGCCGCCAAACCCCGGCCCTCCTCCAGGGGCAATGCCCCTCGACAGCGATCTCGGTTCCCCCGGCACCCCGCGGCAAGGGCCGGGGTGGTGCGAGGTGCGGGACAGAGAGCGTGACCGGCTCTGCGGGTCATGCGCGGCATGACGTGGCTGTGCGACGGCCGGCGTAGCTCCCGGTCCCGATGCGGAGTCGGCGGTGACCTCGAGGCCTCGGCAGCCTCGGACAGCCTTTCTCTCCGTGGACGGCCGAGCCCGCAGCCGCACCACGGGCCGCCCATACCGCCCTATGCGCAAATGATCGTGGGGCAGCGTTTAAAAGCACCGGCACGGTAAACATGGCTCTTGACAGTTTCTTTATACGACCAGGCAGGAGAGGCAACATGGGCATCATTGCGTGGATCATCATCGGACTGCTCGCGGGTCTCATCGCCAAGGCGATCATGCCGGGCAAGGACCCGGGCGGCGTCATCATCACCATGCTCATCGGCATCGCCGGGGGCCTCCTCGGCGGATGGCTCGGCAAGGTCATCTTCGACGTCGACTCCATCGACGGCTTCTTCGACCTGTCCACGTGGATCGCCGCCATCATCGGCTCGCTCATCCTCCTCGCGCTGTACCGGCTCATCACCGGAAACCGCCGCCACACCTGATCCCCACCCACCGTGAAGCGGCCCCGCCCAACCCGCAGGGCCGCTTCACGCGCAACGGATAGCCCGACCACGGCCAGCCACGCGTGAACCATCCCACTGCCGGTTCGAAACACGGCGAATTACAGCAGAACACCCTCTGATGGTTTCAAGTCCCTCAAAGAAGACCAAACCATCTCGTTTATCGCTGAGCATGGGCAAAGGGCCTGCAGGCGGCGCGGGAACCCCAGGAGCAGCCCGCCTGCGGGACTGAGTGCGGGGGTCGGCGCGTCCACCGCTGCGGCAAGGGCAGGGCGGGCCGGTGACGCTTTGCGTCGCGCGGACAAGCCGCCGTGGCGCAGTAACGTACGGGGCGCTGCGCCCTCATGGTCGCTGACCACAGGCTGCAAGCTCGCCGTCTGGCGCGGCAGGGAGGCTTGTGACCCGGCCGAGGCTGTCCTTGAACGCCTGCCCGACCGGATTGCCTTGGATGAGTCCAGCCCGCTCGTCATCCGTCGGCCCCCGGTGGTGTGGCCGCCGGGGTTGTCGGCGATGCGGCTGGCGACTCGCTTGTCTCCGGCGCTGGTCAAGGCTGCTTCTGCTGCCTCGCCCGACCTGCCCGAGCACCCGGACTATCCCCGTATTCTCACTGTCTTCAAACGAGGCCACCGGCCCCCTCCGGGCCCTCGACGTCTGCGAAGCCCTCGACCACGATCTACGCGCTGGCCGATACCCAGGTCCGCCAGGCCGCGATCCCGGTCGTCGCCGAGGCGGCGGAAGCCGTCGTGGCCAAGGCTCGCGCGACCGTGTTCGCCGCCGAACTGCGCGCGGAGGGCGATCCGGCCCGATCTGCCGACTGCCACCGTCGACTCCCATGACTTCGGCAACAGCCCCTAGAGCGGGGGAGGAGCGGGTGATGGGTGGTTGTATTCGGGCTCCCCGCTCTCGAGTACGCGGAGCAGGTAGGCGGTAACTACGCGTGCTCCGCTGCCGATGTGGAGCACACGGCAGGGGAACTTTCCCTGGCGGACGAGGTCGTAGTCTTTCGCGCGAGAGAACCCGAAGGCTTTGGAAGCATCTGCCACGCTGCTGGTGCCACCCCAGGTGGCACGGATGTGCATGGGGCTGTGCGCGGGGCTTCCGACATGCGCTTCGGCGGTTGCTGGGCTCACGTGGTGGCTCCTGAGGTGGATACGCGTCCCTGACGCTGTGAACGGGGGCGGTCTGCGCGGTCGTGACAGGCTCTCCGCCAACGAGTTATCGGTTGCCTCCCCGAATCGACCGCGAGATATCCATGGTGCGTGGAAAGGCCGGTTTGGCTAACCGGTGTTCTCGGGCTATGTTGCCCAGCCTTCGGACGGACCGGACCTAGCACCGCGCCGCAGTTGGCTGTTCACGGGCCCGTTGCCCCAGGTGCAGCGCTTCCGTCCTCTTGGCCAGCTGACCGGACGCTTGTCCCGATGCGGGCAACAACGCTGAGGGCCAATACACCTAGGCAGTTTCGTTTGGATCACCGCGCCGACCAGAGGAAGATGCCTGCGATGTGGAGTCCGGCCAGGTAGATGGTCGCGGTCTTCTCGTAACGAGTGGCGATACCCCGCCACTGAGTGCTGAGGGCGCGCTAGCTCCGGAGTTGGGTGAGTTGCCCGTTGCGCCCCTGCTGCCCGGAGGATCTCGGCAGTGTCAGGGTGAGGGCCGCTGTTCGCCCAGTCCAGCGGGGACTTGCCTGTGCCGTGGTCTTCGCGAAGGTTGGGATCGGCGCCATGCGTCAACAACTGCCGGATCGTTTCGGTGTGCCCCAGCAGGCGGCTGCGCAGAGCGGTGTGCCCTCAGAGCCGAGGCCGCTGCTTTCGGTGTCGGGAGGAGCCCCGGCTTCCATGAGCAAACGAGCTATCTCGGCTTCGCCCTGCACTGAAGCCAGGTACAGCGGAGTGGTGCCGTCACTGTTCCGTCTCTCTGGACGTGCTCCACTGCTCAACAGGGCCTTCGTGCGCATGGCGTCACCTGCCAGGACTGCTTCGAAGAGGTGGCGGGAGAGCTTCTTCTGCTGGCGCTGCTTCATAGCCGGTGAGGCTAGCGATTTTGAGTACGCCGGATTCATATCCATACGTTGATCCCCGCGACCAGCACAGTGGCTTCGTAGCGGACGGCGAGTTTGTCGTATCTCGTGGCCACGGCTCGGTGTCGCTTGAGGCGATTGATCCCGCACTCGACCGCGTGGCGCTCGCGGTAGTCGGCCGGATCGAAATGCGGCGGCCGCCACGGGAGCCGAGCTTCTGGCGGTTGCGTGCCTGGTCTGCCTTGTCGGGATGGTGCAGCGGATCCCGCGGCGGCGCAGGTAGGCGCGGTTTTGGCGGGAGGCCTACGCCTTGTCGGCCCGCACGCGATCGGGGCGGACGCGTGGCCGACCCGGCCCGAGGCGGGGCACGCGAACCTTCTCCAGCACGGGTTCGAACTGCGGTGAGTCCCCGCGCTGCCCGGCGGTCACCACGATCGACATGGGCTTCTGGCCTTGCTCGACGGCCAGGTGCAGCTTGGTGGTGAACCCGCCGCGCGAGCGTCCCAACCCGTGATCATTCGGCTCGGTGAGCACACCGCCCGGTGGTTCCTTCTGCAGATCACCCTGCTTGCGGCCCCGGCCGCATGCTGATGAGCGCGGCACACGGTGGAGTCGACGCTCAGGTCCCACGTGATCGCGCCTTTCGCGTCGGCCAGGGACTGGAGCCGGGTGAGGATCCGGTGCCACGTGCCGTCCCGCTGCCACCGACGGAACAGGTCGTAGACCCGGTTCCACGGTCCGTATCCGACCGGGATGTCCCGCCACGGAACTCCGGTTCGGACCCGGAACCGTATGCCGTCGATCAGTTGCCGTCGAGGCCAGATCGGTGGCCGCCCCGCCCTGGCACCCTTCGGCAACAGTGGCTCCAGCACCGCCCACTGTTCGTCTGTGAGATCTCCCCGGCCCATGATCTGTGATCGTTCACAACCCAAGATCCACTTTCGATACATGGCCTAACGCTTCTGCCGGATGCCGCCTTGCACGGTGGACCTCCGCCCACTCCTGGCGGCAACCGCCGGGAGACCCACGGCGCACGCCGACCCGAAACTGCGGGTGGAGTACGCGCTGACACCCCTGGGCCGCAGCATCCTGGAGCCGCTGGACGCCGCGTGCCAATGGGCGACCGAGCACTGGGACGAGCTACTCGACGCCCGCGAGGTCAGCACCTCCCCCATCGGCTGACGCGACACCGCGTCGGCGGGCCGCAGCCGGTCGCTACTGGTCAGAGGCGTGTGGGGTGGTGAACAGGTCCTGGAGGGTTTGTGCTGCCAGGTTGAGCAGCCAGGTGTGGGCGGGGTCGTTGTCGTAACGCTGGTGCCAGAGCAGATAGAGGGGAACGGGCGGCAGGTCGAATGGCAGCTGAAGCGTCGTCAGACCCAGCTGGTCGCGGGCGGAGCGGGTGACCGCGTCGGGGAGGGTGACCACGACGTCGGCGTCACGGGCGAGCTGCAGCGCTGTGTCCATCGCGGGGGCCGAGACGATGACACGGCGCTCGTGGCCGAGGGCGGCGACGACCCCGTCGACCCGGTCGCGCAGGCTTCCACGCCGGGAGACGGTCACGTGATCGGCGGCCGCATACCTCTCGACGGTGACCGGCCCTTCGGTGAGCGGATGACCCGCCCGGACAGCGAGGATGATCCTGTCCTGGCCGATAAGGCGGTGGCGGATATCGGGCTGAGACGGCGGGTCGGCACTTGAGGCCACATCGACCTCCCCGCGACGCAGCTCAGGGGTGTCGTGGCCGGGCTCGACCGTGAGACGTATCTTCACCCCAGGGGCCTGGCGGTGCATCGCGGCGACGAGTGCGGTCCCGCAGGCGGTGGTGAGGGCGTCGTGCAAGCGGACGGTAAACACCCGCTCCAGGGCCGCCAGGTCGAGGTCCATACGGGGGGACAGCAACTGGTGAGCTTGCTGCACCAGGGCATGGACCTCGGTGCGCATGGCCAGCGCGCGGGGGGTGGGCGTCATGTGGCGTCCGGTGCGGACCAGGATCTGATCGCCGGTGGCTTTGCGAATACGCCCCAGTGAACGGCTCATCGCCGGCGCGGTGACGTGAAGCCGGGCCGCGGCCCCGGCCACACTGCCTTCCTCCAGCAGCGCGTCCAGGGCCGTGAGCAGATTCAAATCCAATTGCATAACGGTAATCATACAAGTGAAAAACATGCACCTGGTGTTAATAGTGAGGGCTTTTATCTTGGAGATGCGGGTCCGAAAGGAACACCCAATACCCACCCACTTCTGCCGAATTCGGCAGGGAGCCCATGACCACAGCCACGCCTGGCCTCGGCACCACGCCTCTCCCCCCGGCGACCACCGCGATGGCGGATGCCTGAGCGACCTGCGGGGGTTTTTCGCGCCCGGGCGAGACGGCGGTCGTGGGGCGCGGCTGTGCCGGGAGGACGAGGTATCCGGAGAGTGGGGAGGATCGAGTGCCTCCGCCGCGGACCAGCGTCGATGTCCTCGCGCTAGCTGTTCTGCCCACGGAGGTTGGGTGCGGGACGCGATCCCGCAGTGCCGACCACACCTCGTCGGGCGAGGGACGCTGCCCCAGCCGTTGGGAGGCAGCCTGAGCCTGTGTTCGTGGGCCCGGCTCGTGCAGCACCCTTCGTATGGCCGAGGTCACAGCGGCGGAATTCTCACCGGAGACGACACCGGCTCCGAAGTCCGTGACCGCGGCGGCCACGATCGGCTGGTTCGCGATGCGCGGCACGAACGCCATGGGCAGGCCGCGGGAAAGCGTGGCGAGCGTGGTCCCCGAACCACCGGCGGCGACCACCGCCTGGACCCGGTCCAGCAACTGTCCGATGGGAGCGAACGGGACGGCGCGCACCCGGCCGGGGTCACCCTCGACGGCCTCCGGCGCGGTGGTGAACCCGGTGGTCACCAACGGGTCTGCCCCGGCGTCAAGGACACCCCGGACGGCCGCGTTGAGCAGCGTCAGATCATCCACGACCGTGCCGAGAGTCACCAGCACCACCGGGCGCGCCCCGTCGAAGGCCGGGATGTCGGCCATCTCGGTGGTGTCGTGGGGGGTTGCCCGGAGCGCGAACGCATGCCGTCGATCGTGGTGGCCGGGCTGTGCACGAAGGTCACCAGCGGTATGCCGAGCCGTCGCGCGACCAGGGGTGCGACGTAGTCCCACATCTCCGCGACGATGACGTCCGGGCGCTCGTCGATGGCCAGTGCGTACAACGCGTCGAAGGCCATGTCGGCCCGGATCGTCGTGAACAGGGCCACGTTCGCGTCGAGCACCTTGGAACTGTCGCTCCGGTAGCCGAGAACGCCTTCCCCGAGGCGGCGGTCGGTCTCGGCGAGCAAGTCGGGCAGCGAGGGCCCGAGGGCACGCGTCGTCAGGTCGCCGGCGGCCCCGTGCAGATCCTCCGAGGCGGCGACGACCACCTCGTCTCCGGCCGCGACGGCGGCTTTGGCCAGCGGGAGCATCGGCAGCAGGTGTCCGTACGGTGGTGAAGAGCGCTTTCATGACAGCACGGGTGCCCCTTCGAAGAATGCATAGCATGGTCTGTTCATCAGAGCGAGCTCTGATGAACAGTGGCAGGTATGGTCACTGATATGTCAGACGTGCCGAACGAAGCTGCCCCTGTCGGCAGGAGAGCCGAATACGCCCAGACCACGCGCCGCGCCATCCTCGACGCCGCCCGCGAATTGTTCGTCCGCAAGGGCTACTTCGGTACGAAGGTGGAGGAGATCGCCCGGACAGCCCGGGTCGCGCCGGCCACCGTGTACGCGGTCGGCGGCGGGAAGAACGGGTTGCTGCGCACGCTGGTCGAGTCCGGCACCACCGCCGAGGACATCCCGGCGATCCTCGCCCTGATCGAGTCGTTCACCGAGCCGCGCGAGCTGATCCGTTTCATCGTGCGTGCCACCCGCGCCAAGTTCGAGGAGTGGTCCGACCTGATGCGGCAGGTCGCCGCCGCCGCACCGCAGGAACCGAAGGTGCGGGAAATCCAGCAGATCGCGCACCAGAGCCTGCGCGGCGGGCTGGCCCTGACCGCGGACCGGCTCGCCGCGATGGGCGCGCTCCGCGCGGGTGTCGACGCCTCAAGGGCCACCGACCTGCTCTGGATCTATCTGTCCAACACCGCGTACTTCGTCCGCACCGACGATCTCGGCTGGTCCCTGGACGAGTCCGAGGCGTGGCTCGACGAGACCCTGCCCGCCGTTCTGCTCGCTCACGGGGGCACGCCAGGCTCTATGTGTGGCTAGCCGTTGCTGCAGTTCTCAGTGGATCTCAGCAATTCCGGCGTTTCTGCCGGAATGGTCCGTGACGGTGTCACCAGAGCGCGAGTTGCGCCTCGGTGTCCTCTTGACGGTCTCCCGTTTCTGTCCCGCCTCTGGGGCTGGGGATTGTGCCACCTGCCCGCCCCGCCCACGCCGTACTCGGTGGTGAGGCGGGTCGTCAGTTTGTGGAGGGTGTCCTCGCACAGGTTCGCCACCCGGACTTCGACGCCGTGCCGTCGAGCATGTCGACGACGGCCGGTCTCCTCATCGGCCGTCCCCACCGGTGGGGTGCTGAGCGGCCTGCTGGTACTGGGCCTACTGCTCCGCAAGCGCCTGCGACGCGGCGCGCCATCGCCGGGGCGAGCCGGTGGATCCAGGTGCTGACCATGGCGCCGCTGGGCCTGGCCGGCTGGTTCCTGGGCGTCCTGTTCACCCTGGACGCTGACGCCGGGATGGTTCATCACCGACCACGTTGTGGTGGTGCCCGGCACCGGACTGCTGACCGGCCTCGGTGTACACCTCGTCCGACCGACGGCAAAGCCCGGGCCCCGGTTCACGGCGACCGCAGCACTCGCAGGGGCGTTCGCGGGGGCGCCGCCGGTCGCTGACGGGAACGGGACTGTGGACTCCGGCCCTCGGGATCGTCGGCGCGGCGCTGGGAGCCGACCTCGTAGTGGAGCTTCGAGGCCGCCAACAGCGTGTCGAGACCACCGGCACGGTCACCGTCGGGTGACTGACATGCCAGTGCCATGACACCGACCAGGAACTGATCCCTCGCCATGCGCCGGGCCCGCCCGAGGCTTCGCCTCATCGTGGGGCGTGTGACATGCAGACGCCCAGCAGCTCCGGCGACGGCGCCTTCCCCCAAGAGCTCATCGAGCGCGGCGAGGAGACAACGAGGCCAATTGCATGAGAGTCAACCCAGTAGTGCTTTACATGCAGTTGAAGTTAATGATCGGCCCTTCTACCTTCAAGATGCAGACGCGAACGGAACACGGTTTCGCCTGGTCGCTTGATCACCCCCTACTCATCTGGGAGCACCACCATGTCCGAGTCGATTCAGACGATCGAAGTTGCTGCGACCGCCGACGTCACCGCGTCCGACGCGGACGTGCTCGCGCGGACCGTGACCGCCGTGCGCGGGGCGGGTGCCGTGCTGCGGGAGCGGTTCGGCGACGTGGTCGCCTACCGGACCCGCGAAGAGCTGATGAGCGCGCTCGCCGGCAACGACGACGCCGCCCTCGACATCCTGCGCCCCGCCCTCACGCGTCTGCGTCCGGACGCCGGATGGGTGGAGGACGAACTGGACGGCGGGGCCCTGCCGGCCGGCGAGTGGTGGGTCGTGGACCCCGCCGAGGGCAACGTCAACCACCTGCAGGCCCTGCCGGAGTGGGCGGTGACCGCCACCCTCGTCCGCGACAACCAGCCGGTACTCACCGCAGTCCACCTGCCGTTGACCGGCGAGACCTACACCGCACTCGCCGGCGCCGGCGCCCACCTCGACGGCCGCCCGCTGCGCGTCTCCCCGACCACGGACCTCGGCCTCGGCCTCGTGGCCACCAGCCAGGCCCGCCCCGACGAGGACGAGAAGGTCGTCCACCGCATCGGCTCCTCCATCACCGCCATGCTCCTCGACGCACTCGTCGTCCGCACCTCCGTGCCCGCCACCCTGCACCTGGTGAACGTGGCAGCCGGCCGGCTCGACGCCTTCTGGCAGTACGCCGGCGCCCGCGCCGACCTGCTGCCCGGAGCTCTCCTCGTCACCGAGGCCGGCGGACAGATCTCCGACGCCCAGGGCCGCCCCTGGACCCCCCGGAGCGAGACCTTCCTGGCCGCCGCGCCCGGCGTCCACGCCCAGGCCGTCACCACGCTCTCCCGCTGACCACCGACCACACACCACAACCCGCACACCACGGAAGGACCACAACAACCATGACCACGATCGCAGTTCTCGGAAACGGCCGCGTCGGCGGCAACCTCGCCACCGCCCTCACCCAGGCAGGACACGACGTGACGGCAGTGGACCGCGCACCTGGCGCCGCCGCCGACGCCGCCAGGACGGCACAGATCGTCATCAACGCCACCCCGGGCGCCGGCTCGCTGGACCGGCTCACCGCCCTGCGCGAGGAACTGCGGGGCAAGATACTCATCGACGTCTCCAACGCCACCACCGACGGACCCGACGGACTGCCCGCCGACCTCCTCTACCCCGGCTCAAGCCTCGCCGAGCAACTCCAGGAAGCCCTCCCCGAAACACACGTCATCAAGTCCCTGAACACCATGCTCTTTCCCGTCATGACCGCGCCGGGAAGACTGACAACCCCGCCCACCGCCTACCTGTCCGGAAACGACGAGCAGGCCAAGAAGACCGTCGCCGGTCTCCTCGGCGACCTGGGATGGGATCCCGCCTGGATGGAGGACCTCGGCGACATCGCCACCGCCCGCGCCACCGAAGCCATGATCCTCGTCGTTCCGCACATCATGCGCCGCAACGGCTTCACCCCGTTCGCCGTCTCCCTCGCTCGCTGACTTCGGAGTTATGCCCTGTCCCCCGCGCCGCCTCTCGGGGGACAGGGCACCACGCACGGCGACGACCGCGCCGACGAAATCGCCGGCCCCGACCGAGATCATGGCGTACGCCGACCTCGCGTCTGTCGCCGGATTCGATGCCCCTCCAGGTGATGGGCGGGGCTCCTCCCGTGCTGAGCAGCCGCTCCGGCCCCCGCTGAAGGAGCGCCAGGCTGTGGGGCTTCGCGGTCGCGGCCAGAGCGCGGATCTGTTCGTCAGTCACGCTCGCGCTCATGGTGTTGTGGCCACCAGCCAGCCGCCGACCGGGCCGCAATCGTCACGCTCCGCGCCCGGTAACGAGGTTGGGGACTCTCGACGGCCTCGGCCAAGCCAACCCCCTTGGCACGCCCCGCGGTTGGCGGCCTGAGGAGTCACCGATGAGGACGGCCGTCGTTGGGCCGGGCATGGACAGGCAGGGCCACAGCCAGGTCGCCCAACACCCTGCCGCGTCCGTGAGGCTATTTGACCTGCACTGTCACAAGCCCCACCATGGCTCCGTGAGCCAACTGTCTCGGCATCAAGATACTCCCGACCCTCGGCGTCGCGGTGGCTCGGTACCCAGCATCAGGGATGTGGCAGCGGCGGCGGGTGTCTCCTACCAAACGGTGTCGCGTGTGCTGAACGGCTCACCGAAGGTCGCGCCGGAGACGCGGCGCCAGGTGCTGGAGGCGATAGAGCGGCTCGGATTCCGGCCGAACAGGGCGGCCAGGGCTCTGGGGCGGGGACGGGCGCGGGCCGTCACTGTGGTGACGTCGAACACGACGCTGTACGGCTACGCCTCCACACTGCAGGGGATCGAGGAAGCCGCCCGGGAAAACGGCCTTGCGGTGGGTATGCGGGTGATCGAGTCTGCCCGGAGCGCCGATGTCCGGCAGGCGGTCGAGTACGTCAGCGATCTCTCCGCCGGCGGGGTGATCGTGGTGGCGTTCGATGCGGAGGGGGTGGAGGTGCTGCGGAGCCTGCCCGCCGAGGTGCCCGCCGTTGCGGCGATCGAGCCCGGCCTCCTTCCCGAGACGGGCCGCACCATGATCTGCCTGGACGAGGGTCCTGCCGCGGCGGATGCTACCCGGCATCTCTTGTCCCTGGGTCACCGACTGGTGCACCACGTCGCCATTCCGTCGGAGACCGGTACGCGGGGACGTGAGGCGGGCTGGCGCCAGGCCCTGGCAGAAGCCGGGCTGCAGGCTCCGCCGGTGGTGGCCGCTGGGTGGGACGCCCGGTCCGCGTACGAGGCCGGGCAGGTGCTGGCTGCGGACCCGTCCGTCACCGCGATCCTGTGCGGCAACGACGACACCGCGCTGGCCGTACGGCGGGCCTTGTACGACGCAGGCCGTGATGTGCCGGGCGACGTCAGCATCGTCGGTTTCGACGACGTCCCCGGGTCGGCGTACTGGATCCCGGCCCTCACGACGGTGCGTATCGACTTCGCTGCCCTGGGGCGTGCGTGCCTGGCCGCGGTGCTGGCGCAGTTGGACTCGGAGCCTCAGGCGGCACCGGTGCTGGCGCCGCCCGTCCTCGTCGTACGCGAGTCGACCGCCCCTCGCCATCCCATGAACACCCGCTCGTAACAAAGCGGTAACGAGGGCTTCCCATGTCCTACGTCACAGCCTCACTCTGTCCGTGTGACCGGTCACATCACCGGTCCGGGCAAGGAGGCCCCCCATGAGATCCGTACCGCCCCTCCCGAAACGAGCCACCATCTGGCTGGCGCTGGCCGCGCTCGCAGCCGGAGCCGGGCTCGTGTCCGTGGCCCCGGCAGCTGCGGCACCCTCCCAGTTCAGCGTCGACCTGTCCGGGAACACCGGCGCGCTTCGCTACGGTGCCACCGGTTTCCTGTATGGCCTTGGCGAGTCGGGCATCCCCGACCAGACCATGCTCGCCACGCTGAAGCCGAAGGTCACCGCGCAGAAGGCTCCGGATGGTCTGCAGCACCCCAACGGCGACGCGCTGAAGATCGCGCCGATGTGGAAGAACGCGGGCGGCGGCGACATCCAGGTCTACATGCAGGACGTCTACCAGCAGTGGCCGTACGAGAACAACGGCCTCGCCGACTACCTCGCCAAGGTCGACACGATGACCCGCAAGATCGTCGCCGACCCCCACCGCGCCTCGTACGTGTACGTGCCCTTCAACGAGCCCGATGGCATCTGGTACCAGAACAACGTCAACGCTCTGGCTGCCGACTGGAAGCCGGTCTTCGACAAGATCCGCTCGATCGACCCCACCGCGCGGATCGCCGGGCCGAACTTCTCCGCCTACGACGCGGCCTCCATGCGTACCTTCATGACCCGGGCCAAGGCCAACAACGCCGTACCCGACGTCACCACCTGGCACGAGCTCGGCGACAGCTTCTTCACCGACTGGGACGCCCACCTGGCCGACTACCGGGACATCGAATCCGACCTCGGCCTCAGCCCGCGGCCGATCACGATCAACGAGTACGGCCGGCCCTCGGGCGACCTCGGCGTGCCTGGCAACCTCGTGCAGTTCGTCTCCAGGTTCGAGAACAGCAAGGTCGACGGCTGCCTCGCCTACTGGACCACCGCGGGCGGCCTCAACGACCTCGTCACCCAGAACAACCGGGCCACCGGGGCCTGGTGGCTCTACAAGTGGTACGGCGAGCTGACCGGCCACACCGTGCCGGTCACCCTGCCGAGCTCAACCAGCTCCCTGCAGGCGGTCGCCGCCCTGGACCCGGACAAGAAGCAGGCCCGGGTCATCTTCGGTGGCAACATCCAGGCCGGCGGCACCTACGACACCAACGTCGTCGTCAAGGGCCTCGCCTCCGCCCCCTACCTCTCCGGCACGGTGCACGCCTCCGTCTGGGGCGTCGACAGCTCGGGCCTCAATCCGTCATCCGGTCAGTACCTGGTCACCGAAGGCGACTTCCCCGTCTCCAACGGCCAGATCACCCTGCCCCTGACGGGCCTCAAGGGCTCCTCCGCCTACCAGGCGGTCGTCACCCCGAACAGCGACCTCACACCCGTGGCCTCACCGACTCGGTACGAAGCCGAGTACGCCGCCCTGAAGGGATCCGCCCGGGTCACCTACGGCACCAACACCGGCTACTCCGGCACGTACTTCACCGAGGGGTACGGCAACAGCACCAACGCCGGCACGTCCTTCGTGGTCACCGCACCCGCCGACGGCTACTACAACGTCGGCCTGCGCTATTCCGCCGGCCCCTACGCCGGGGCGCCGCCGAACCGCTCGCTGCGCCTGAGGCTCAACGGCGCCGACCTCACCGACGTGTCGCTCCCCGGAACCGCGAACTGGAACACCTGGAACACCGCCACCACCAAGGTGTTCCTGCACGCCGGCATCAACCAGATCGAGGCGAACGCCTACGCGAGCGACGACCGGGACGCCGCCAACATCGACTACCTCGACGTGACGCCGACGACCGGGATCATCACCGAGTACCAGGCCGAGAGCAACGCGAACACGCGCTCCGGCACCGCCTCGGCCGGATCGAACACCGCGGCCTCCGGCGGTCAGTACGTCGGCTTCATCGGCGCCGGCGCGGGCAACACCCTGCGCTTCGGCAACGTCACCGTGCCCGCCGCCGGCCGCTACCGGATGACCGTCGTGTACGCCAACGGCGAGTTGGGCTCGGGCGCCTCGAACTACAACACGAACATCGTCGACCGGGCCGCGGACATCAGTGTCAACGGAGGCCCCGCCAAACGGTCGCTCTTCCGCAACACGCTCGGCTGGTCGAACTTCCGGACCACGGTCGTGGACGTCGATCTGGCAGCCGGGGCCAACACCATCACCTTCGCGAACGCGTCCGCGTACGCACCGGACATCGATCTGATCCGGATCGCCGCGCCCGTCGGATAGCGCCGGGAAGGCGACACGTGGTCTGCCCGGGGCGCCCCCTCCCCGGCCTCCGGGCAGACCGCATCCCGCCAGGCCCCGCCCCACCCCACCACTAGGAGCAGTACGTGAACCCGTTGGATGCCAAGGTGACCCTGGTCTGGGGCCACTCGGCACTGAACTTCGCGCTGGACATCACCCCGGGGAAGCCGGTGAGCGTGCTGACACTGGCGGGCGGCCTCACCGCCCGCCCCACGGCCCACACCGCCCAGCCCCTGGTCGAGATCCTCACCGCCCGCACCGGCCGGGCCCGGGCCTCCCACCGCTTCTCCGAGACGGCGATCGGTCAGCGCCTGGTCTTCACGGGCAGCGAGCGGACCCAGGACGGCGACTGGCGACAGCTGCGGATCGATCTGCGCGACGAGGCCACCGGACTGCACGTACAGGTCTTCCTGCGCTCCGCCGAGGGAGTGCCCGCGGTGCAGAGCCGGGTCCAGGTGACCAACACGGGTGACACCCCGGTCACGCTCCTGGGCATCTCCTCCTACTCCGCCGGATTCCACGGCAACCCCGTGGACGACCTCGACATCGTGTACGGCGACAGCGAGTGGCTCGGGGAAGGACGCTGGACCCGCCGCCCGCTGCGCTCCGGCCCCGTCGTCGGCCTCGGACTCGCCCAGCACGGCCAGGACGGCCGTGGCCGTTTCGCCGCCATCAGCACAGGCACCTGGTCGACCGGTCAGCAACTGCCCACCGGCGGGCTGATCGACCGGAACACCGGCCAGGCATGGCTGTGGCAGGTCGAGCACAACGGGGCGTGGCGCTGGGAGGCCGGCGAGCGGCTGGACGGCGCCTACGTGGCGCTGACCGGCCCGACCGACCTCGACCACCAGTGGCAGCACCGCCTGGCAAGCGGTGCGTCGTTCACCACCGTCCCGGTATCGGTCGCCGTCTCGGACGACGGTCTGCACGGCGCCGCAGCCGCACTGACCGCCCACCGCCGGGCGCTCGTCCGGCCCCACGCGGACGGCACCGACCTGTCCGTCGTGTTCAACGACTACATGAACACCCTCATGGGTGATCCCACGACCGCCAAACTGCTCCCGCTGATCGACGCTGCGGCGAAGGTCGGCGCCGAGGTGTTCTGCGTCGATGCCGGCTGGTACGACAACGACGCCACCTGGTGGGACAGCGTCGGCGAGTGGGAACCCTCGCAGACCCGCTTTCCCGGCGGCATCGAAGAGGTCCTGGCACACATCCGCCACCGCGGGCTCACCCCTGGCCTGTGGCTGGAGCCCGAGGTCATCGGTGTCCGCAGCCCGATCGCTGACAAACTCCCCGCCGAGGCCTTCCTCCAACGCGGCGGCGAGCGCGTCCTCGAACACAGTCGCTACCACCTCGACCTCCGCCACCCGAGCGCCGTCGAGCACCTGGACCGAACGGTCGACCGCCTCGTGGAACAGTACGGCGTCGGCTACTTCAAGCTCGACTACAACATCGACCCCGGCGCCGGCACCGACCTGGACGCCGACAGCGCCGGCGCGGGCCTGCTCGCCCACAACCGCGCGCACCTCGCGTGGCTGGACGGCGTCCTCGAACGCCACCCCCACCTCATTCTGGAGAACTGCGCATCCGGCGCCATGCGCATGGACTACGCCCTGCTCAGCCGCATGCAGTTGCAGTCCACCAGCGACCAGCAGGACTTCACCCGCTACCCGCCCATCGCCGCCTCCGCTCCGATGTCGCTGCTCCCCGAGCAGGCCGCCAACTGGGCCTACCCCCAACCCGGCATGACCGACGAGGAGATCGCGTTCACGATGTGCACCGGCCTCCTGGGCCGTCTCTACCTCTCCGGGCACCTCGACCGGATGACCCCGGCTCAGCAGGCCGCGGTCGGCGAGGCCGTCGCCGTCCACCGGAACATCCGCAGCACCCTCGCCTCCGCCACGCCGCTCTGGCCGCTCGGCCTGCCCGACTGGGCCGACCCCTGGCTCGCCCTGGCGATGCGAAACGGTGACACCACCTACCTGACCGTCTGGCACCGCGGCGGCCCGGACAGCCATGCCGTCCTGTCTCTGCCCCACCTGGCCGGCCGAGAGGTGGAGATCGAGACCCTCTACCCCCGCACCCTGCCCGCCTTCGCATCCGAATTCGAGGCCGCCACCGGCCGGCTCACGCTGACCGACAGCGGCGACGCCCCCGTCGCCGCCCGCTTCCTGCGCCTCCGCTCCACGACTGCTGACCCCTCCTGACCAGCCGACGGCCCGCCGGCAGGCGGAGCCGCCATCACCAAGGGAACGATCATGAAGAGATGGCACCACCTCGTCGTCGCCACCACCCTCGTCCTGAGCGTTGCGGCCTGCAGCGACCCGGGCGCAGACCAATCCGCCTCCTCCGGCCCCGTCACGTGGGCGGAGCCCACCGCGAAGCTCGACGGTGTCAACCTGACCATCTGGGCCGCGCAGAACAGCAATGCGATCCCCAAGCAGGTCGTCGACGCCTTCAACAAGGCCACCGGCGCCAACGTCAAGGTCGTCACCATCCCTGACCCGTACGAGCAGTCCGTCCAGACCAAGGTCGCCACCGGCGACAAGCCCGACCTCGCCTTCTGGCAGCCCACCACCTCCCAGTTGACGGCCCTGAACGCCAAGACCAATCTCCAGCCACTGACCGACGCCCCCTGGCTCAAGAAGTTCTCGCCGGCCGTGGGAAGAATGACCGGGTTCGTGGGCGACACCCGCTACGCGACGCTCGTCACCAGCCCGGCGGTCGAGGGCGTCTATTACAACAAGGAGGTACTGGCCGCCAACGGGATCACCTCCACGCCGAAGAACTTCGATGAAATGGTCACGGTCGCACGGGCGCTCAAAGCCAAGGGCGTCACCCCGTTCCACGAGATGGGCGCCGACCGCTGGGCAACGCAGTGGTGGGTTCAGGTCCAGCTCGCGGACGCCGCCAAGAACGGCCTCTGGAAGAAGATCAACACCAAGCAGGAGACCTTCAACAGTCCGGTCGTACTGAACGCGATCAAGAAGTACAAGTCCCTGATCGACGAAGGCCTTTTCAACAAGGACATCAAGACGGCCAAGTTCGAGGACCAGGGCAAGGCCCTGCTCGACGGCAAGGCCGCCATGGCCGTCCAGGTCAACTCCTTCTTCGGCCAGCTTCAGGCCACCGCCGACACCGCCACCCTCGACAAGAAGATCGGCTTCTTCCCGATCTCCCCGTCCGGAAACGTCGGTACCTTCATCCCGGACCAGTCCAACGCTCTGGTTGCCTTCCGCACCGGTGACGCGAAGCGCGAGGCGGCCGCCCGACAGTTCCTCTCGTTCTGGATGGGTCCGGACTACAAGGATTTCATCGCCGACCGCAAGACCGTCTCGATCGAGACGTCCGTGCCCAACCCCGCCGGAGTGCCCACCGCACTTCAGGACGCTCACGCCTCCCTCAGCAACTCGGTCGGGTCCATGCAGGCCCTCGCCGTCGCCAACCCCGACCTCTACATCAATCTCGCCGACATGATCTCGGGCGCCATGTCGCCCGAGAAGGTCGCCTCCACCACCCAGGCGCAGTTCGACCAGCTCGCCAAAGCCGCCGGAGCCCCCGGCTTCTGATCCAGACCGCGAGGCGAACGGTGCCGGAGACGACTCCGGCACCCCTCTCCCCGCCTCAGGGCGGTCCCGCAATTCCTGGCGGGACAGCCCCCAGGAGCCGACACATGCACACCGGCAGGACCGCCGAAGCATCCGGCTCCGACTCCCGACCAGGAGGCGGTGCCGGCGGCGACTCCGGCCCTCCTCTCCCCCGCCTAGGAGCCCGACTCATGCACACGGTCAAGGACCGGACCACCCGGCCGCAGGCCCGCGCCAAGCCCAGAGGCCACGGAGCCCCGCGCCTTCGCAAGGACACGCTCAACCGACGGGACCACCCGCTGTGGTTCATAGCGCCCGCCTTCGCGATCCTGCTGGTCTTCTTCTTCCTCCCCACCCTCTTCAACTTCATCTACGCCTTCACCGACTGGTCAAGCTTCAAGAGCGAGATCAACCCCGTGGGCTTCGATAACTTCAACGACCTCGCCTCCAGCGGAACCCTGCTCCGGGCACTGCGGATCACCGTCGTCTATGCGGTCCTCGTGGCGATCTTCCAGAACCTCTTCGGCTTCCTCCTGGCGGTCCTCCTGGAGCGCGACACCACCGTCAACCGGGTCGCCCGCGTCTTCTTCCTCATCCCCGTACTCATGTCCGCGCTCGCCGTCGGCTACATCTTCCAGGCGCTCCTCAAGCCGGAGGGCGGCCTCAACCAGATCCTGAGCCGGCTCCTCCCCTTCGACGTTCACTGCGCCTGGCTGGGCGACCCCACCTGGACGATCGTCGTCGTCTCAATCATCCACGCCTGGAAGTGGATGGGGCTGTCCATGCTCATCTACCTGGCCGGGCTCAAGACCGTGCCCGAAGACATCGTCGAAGCCGCCCGCATCGACGGCGCCTCCCGCCGGCGGATGTTCTGGTCCGTCAGGTTCCCGCTGCTCGCTCCGGCGATCACCTTCAACGTCGCCACCGCGCTCCTGGGCTCCATGAACGGCTTCGACGTCGTCCAGGCGACCACCGCCGGCGGCCCGGCCCGGACGACGGAGATCCTCAACATCTTCATCTACCGCACCTTCGGCCAGGGTCTGTTCGCCCAGGCGACCACCATGGGCCTGGTGCTCTTCCTGGTCGTCGCCCTCATGGCCTTTCCCGTCATCACTGTCCTGCGCAGGCGGGAGGAGATCCTGTGAACACCACCGCGCACCACCGCCGGACCGCACTCAGCGACGCCCCCATCTGGACCCGGCTCCAGCCGGTCGTCGCGACCCTCCTGTGCCTCGCCGTCATCGGCATCCCGCTCTGGCTCGTCGTCGCCACCGCGTCCAAGTCGCAGGCCGAGGCGCTCAGACCGGACCTCTCGGCACCCCAGCACTGGCAGTTGTTCACCAACCTCAAGGAGGTGTGGACCGAGGGCGACATCCCTGCCGCGTTCCTCGGGAGCATGGTCATCGTCGTCCCCGCCGTCCTCGGCGTCCTCATCGTCGGCTCCATGGCCGCCTGGATCCTCGCCCGCCGCGCCACCCGCCTCACCGCGGCCCTTTACGCCCTGGCCATCAGCGGCATCGTGCTGCCCCCCGCGGTCGTCACCCTCGTACTCCTGCTGCGCCAGCTCGGACTCTCCGGCAGCGTCATCGGGATGATCGGCGTCTACATGGGCATCTACATGTCGACCGTCATCTTCTTTGTGACGGGCTTCGTGAGGACCATCCCTCCGTCCCTGGAGGAAGCCGCCCGGATAGACGGCGCCGGCCCGGCGACCGTGTTCTTCAAGGTCGTCCTGCCGCTCCTGCGGCCGGTGCTCGCCACCGCGACCATCCTGGTGTGCCTCTACATCTGGAACGACGTCTTCTACGCATTCTTCGTCGTCGGCGGACGGCTCGACACCCTGCCGCTCAATCTGTTCCGCGTGGCCAGCGCAGGCCTTTACCTGAACAACTGGCACCTCATCTTCTCCTACGTGATCCTGATGAGCCTGCCGTTGATCGTCGTCTTCGCCATCGCCCAACGGAAGATCATCTCCGGCATCACCAGCGGCGCGGTGAAGTAGAACTGCGAGGTGGACACCCTCCCAAGCCCGGCGGTCCACGATCTCACGGTGAGACCGGCGTGATGGTGGGGCCGGGCCGTCCTCACCCTCGGACCTGCCGAGGCAGTTGAAGACAGCAGATGCCGGCTCTACGGCTGCTGCCCTCGGCGGCGACGATGCAGGCTCTGGGCATGGCGCCCGGCCCTGCTGCCCGCCGCGGCGTTCTCGGTGGTTTCCTCGGTCAGCGGGCGATCATCCTCGCTGACCGGTGATAGGGCTGCGGGCAGGCAGCCGCGGTGGGCAGAGGCGATGTCCTGAACTCGGCGCGCCAGGCCCAGCCCGAAGTGAAGGCGGTCGCTGACCTGCACGGCTTGTGGGGCGCCGGCTGTGATGCCCTGCCGGTAGGTGAGGGAGCCGTCGCGGCAGGCAACCTCGACGCCCGGGTGTTCACGGAGCCAGCGGCCGAGCCCCCTTCGTGAGACGCAGTCCTGGTCACCGCGGACCCGGCCCTGCGAGAACAGTCAGCGACCGTGCCCGGGGCCGGGTGGGATGCGGACCTGCGGAGGGTTCCACGCCCATTGGGACCTGCCCGCTCTGTGCCTTCCGCCGAAGCCGACACCTCAGCTGGACGAACTCGTTGTCACCACCGCCATGGGCAGCTGGGTGCCGATGCGGATACCCGACCCGCGCGATGAACGACTGACAGCTCGAATGTGGGTCCCCGAACAGGACAGGGCCCGCTGGCGCGAGATCCTCGGACCGCGTGAACAGGACACCGACGAAGAAGACCGGCCCGGCGACGGGGAACTCACGTTCACCGGAGAGGACCTCGACACGCGCTGCCGCTACGGAGAGCGCACCCACGTCTTCGACGACACTCGAAGACACCGCGCCACACCCGCAGCTGCCGCCCCCCACACCTGGGACGAAGTGCCCGCTCACCTGTACCGCATCCCGCGCCAAGAACGCCGCTTGGCCCTCGAACCCGACGACCGGCAACAGGCAGCACACCGCCTGAACTGTCTGCCCTGGCACATCGGTCCCTGCGCCGGCTGCGGCACTCCCATCAACCGCTACGGACCCTCTGGCTATCACGCTTGCCCCGCTTGCCGACGCAGAGTAGTTACAGGGCCAGCGGCGCCCACCGGCCACATTTCCTGAGAATCAAGTTCCGCTCTTCCGTACAGGGCTCGTCCGGCGGATCAAGAGCGGAACCAGGGCCAGACCGAGGCGAGGGCCGACCAGTGCCCCACTCGTGTCGCCCGCCCCCGCAGGCACTGCTGGAGTCGGCACGTGGACGGTGCCGGGCCTTCACCCAGGCCGAACCGGGCCCCCCCAATCACTGCGACGCCGCTCCGGAAATGATCATTACCGACCGGTTGACTCTCCGCATCTGTCAGTTCTCCGCTTCATACGCGACGATCCAGCGGATCAGACTCAGCCGCGAGAACCCACTCTCCAAAACGATCATGTTCAGATGCTCGCCAGGAACACGGGGCTTCATGCGCTCGCTAGAGTCCCTGCCGCAAGGCCATCGATCTCCGTACGATGCGTGCGAACAACCTCGCACCGCGCCTCGGCTCCAGGGGGAGACTTGCATCAGGCCGCCATCGTCTTCGTCCACGGTCTTTTCTCATCGCCGACCACCTGGACCCCTTTGCAACAGGAGATGTCCGAAATCCCTGCTGTATCGGACGAGTACGACTTCCTGTTCTTCGAGTACGCGACGCGACCGGTGACCTGGAATCCCTTGCGACGGATGCCGGATCTCGACACGATCGCGGAGAGCCTCCGTGGCTTCATCGGGGATCTCACCGCCGGCTACGAGCGGGCAGCTCTGATCACGCACAGCCAAGGCGGGTTAGTCGCCCAACGATATCTATCCCGGATGCTGCTGGCGGGCCGCGGGCGAGAACTCGCCAGGATCCGAAGGCTGGTGATGTTTGCCTGCCCAAACAACGGGTCCGATCTGTTCCTCCTGGCCCGCAGGGGACTGATCCCGATGACCAGGAACAGCCAGGAGCGCGAGCTCAAACCGCTCCAGACCTCTGTACTCGAGACTCAGCGTAGGGTGATCGACGGAATCGTCCGGGCGTCGGAAGTTGCGGACACCAGTTGTCCGATTCCGATCGTGGCCTACGCAGGCGAGAGCGACAACGTGGTGGTCCCCTCCTCGGCCGCAGGATTCTTTCCCGAGACGGGGGTGCTGCCAGGCGACCACTTCTCGGTCATCAAACCGATCGGTCCGAACAGCCGGCTTGTCCACGCCGTCGCCAAGGAGCTCGCACGGGCCCTTGCGGAGCCTTTCCCGGTCGAGCGGCAACCCGAAGCCGACATCCCTCATCGACGCAGACCGGCCCACTTCGCAGCCGACGTGCTCACGGAACTCGAAATGGCTGGACCGATCAATATCCCAACTGGCGCGACCGGTGGGCATGTGACCCCCCTGTACCTCCACGGCGGCCCAGTGGAGCAACTCAGGAATGTAGATATCGTGGTGTCGTCGGAGAACACCTATCTTCAGATGTCCCAGTTCTTCAAGCCGTCGACTTCCGGCAGTCTCCGACGGGCGGCGGCGGAAAAGAGCGGCGGGGGCCAAATCTTGGAAGATGTGGCCGGCGATCACCTCACGGCGTGGCTACGCAGCCACGGCAGCTTCGGTCTTCCCGTATCCGGCGGAACCGTCGCGCCGACACCAGCGGGTGCACTGTCGAAACGAAACGTGCAACGCATCTACCACGCGGCCATCGCCGCCCCCATCTCGGGAACCAACAACTACGGCATCGACCCTCAATCGATCCCCAGAGCCGTCCACGCCATCTTCGACCTGGCCCGTCAGGAACGTAACGAGCAGGGCCTCGCTCTCTCCTCCATCTGCTTCCCACTCTTCGGGGCAGGACGCGGTGGAATGAGCGTCTCGGAGAGTTTCGAGTTGATCTGGGAGCCACTGATGAGCGAACTGGCCGAAGACCCCAGCTGGAGCATCCACTTCACCACCCGCCGAAAGACGATCTTCGACCTTCTCCACAAGCGACTTCACGCCAAGAAGCGCGCCTACGAACAGATCGCCCAGGAGCGCGGGTGACCTCGCCGGACAGCCTGTCTCCGCAGGATGCGGTCTGCATGAACCACATCAGCGACACGCATCTGCGCCGCCACCTCAGCACCATGATGACCGCCTCCCACTGCTCCTTCTGCACCACGCACTCGCTCCAAGACGAACCTGTGGCCGTCGGCGTCCACCTCCTCGTGGGTCGTGTGCTGGGCGCCGTCCAGGACAAGTACGAGCACACGCATGCGTCCGAGGGGGGCATCAGTACTGCGGCAGCTATCGAAGACGTCTGCCGGAGTGCCGTCGAGCCCCAGGTGACGCGTGTCGTACAGGCGTGGGCTGATCCCGCGTCCTGGCAGTTACGGGAAGTTCGACGACAGCACGCCGCGTACGCCCTGTGGACCGGCTTTCGCCAGCAGGTCAGTCATCAGCAACGATTCACCCTGCTCGCCAGAACCGGGCGACACCGTGCGCCTTCACCCTTGGCCATGCTGGACGAGGTCTCTGCGGTCGTCGACCGGGTGGGACTCGTTCGCACGCTGCCCGCCGGACACCAGGTGTGGCGCGGCCGCATGCGCGCGGTCGCTGTGCCACCGACCTACGTCGCGGCGGGCATCGGCTCGACGCCTCCCGCACGTGCCACCGCCAACCGGATGAGCCCGGCAGGTGTCTCAATGTTCTACGGATCTGCGGACGTGGCCACCGCCCTAGCTGAGATATCGGCACACGATCCCAGACCCTACGCAGCCGTAGCCGCGTTCGAGCTGCTCCGGCCCGTCCCCGTGGTCGACTTGGCGGCCGTCCCCTCCGTACCGAGCTTGTTCGACCCCGACCGAGAGACCATGACCGGCCCAGTCGAGTTCGTCCGGTCCTTCTCGGAAGACCTGAGCCGCCCGGTAGTCCGGGACGGGCACGAGCACCTCGCTTACGTCCCCACCCAGCTACTGACTGAGTACCTCCGCTACCTCTCACCACTCAACGTGGACGGGATCACCTTCCGCTCAGCACACAATGGTGGCATCAACTACGTACTTTTCACGGGCCCCGAAGGCTGTGTCGACCCCGGACGCGAAACAGCTCAAGCGATGCTTCGCCTCCAGCCGGGCACCGAACAGGTTGTCGAGCGCTAAAACTCATAACGAATGAGTTAGGAGTTCGCACGGAGCACCGTCGACCGCGAGGGCAAAGCCGGGGCGGCATGGCTCATCGAGCTGCGCTGGAGCGCATCGAGCCAGTCGTCCAGTGACCTGGCATCGAACGGCACGGCCGCGGCCTCGTAGCGGCGGTGCATGATGTGCGCGTACCCGCCCTTCGCCTCCCTCAGAGTGCAGAAGGTGCGGGTCACCTGCCGCCGCTTGCCAGTCGAGGGATGAGCTCCTACGTCGACCACGAACCGGTACCGAACCTTTTCCTTCGCATTCGGCGGAAGCCCCTTGATCGGAACAGACACGACTTTCACTCTCCTTGAGTGCCCGGGAACGCTCGCACAGGCATGGGCGGCGCAGCATCCCAGCGCCTGGCCCGCAGCGCCGAGCCGCGGTCTGGCGACTTCGCCTCCTCTGAGAGCCTCGGCGTCAGCGGAGCCGAACGCGAGCTACTCCCATCGTCGCCACCATCGCCGGTTTGGCCGACCGGCACTCATGGTCTATGTTCCGCACCGATCCGGGCACGACGTACCGCCCTGCTCACCGGCACGGCTCTGGCCTCTTGCCCACCCTGAGAGGGAGGGTCTGTGAAGGGACGCCAGCGAGGGCCTGCACCGCCGATCAGCTTTCCTTCCTGTGCGGTTCGGCTGTGGCAAAGGGGGCTCATGAATCAGACCCGCAAGCCGCTGCCGGCCCTAAGGTCCCGCCTCGTCACCCGGTTGTTGTTCTGAGTGCGGTGAGACAGGCAGCTGCGGCTATGCAGGCGAGGGCGATGAACAGGTGAGGGTGTCCGCCGAGCGATGCGGCCAAGGACGCGCCGGCGAAGGGGGCAAGGGCTGAGGCCTGGTGGCCGGCGCGGCAAGGCTTCCGAACAGGCGGCCGTAGTGAGCGGTGCCCCATCGGTCGGTGATTGCTGTGGCCTGCAGCTGGACCGTCACCATGAACGTCCCCTCCCCCGAGAAGATCCTCTCCACCTGGAACATCAGCGCGTCGTACCCCAGCGCTCAAGTCCTGACCGCGAGGCCCAACGGCGGCGGAAACACCTGGGGTGACGCTGCAGACCAACGGTTCCCGGAACTGGCCAACGGTGTCGTGCACCACCGGCTGACCACCGAAAGCGCAAGGCGCGCTGGTGCGGCACCCTCACGGCGCCGCGCGCCCTCGCGCAGCCGTGTCCGACTTGGAGTACGTCCAGGGCGGCGTGTGCCTCGCGCCTGGCCGGCGCACACCCCACGCCGGCTGGGCGGAGGGGACGCAGCCCTAGACAAAAGCTCCGGCGAGCCCAGAACCGGATCCGCATCGACGTGGAGGTCGCAGACAAGGGCCTCGGCAGGATCGGCTTGCTCGTGGCCTCCGCTCCTGCCTTCCGGCCGCCGTGTGCAGGTGCTCTTCCGCCGATCGGGCAGACAGTTGGGCAACATCGGTGTCGTCCGCATGGTCGAGAGCCACGGTGATGCCCTCGCCGCCGGCCGCATCGACGAGGGCGGCGGTCTGCGCAACGGTACCGCCGTGCCGGGACTCGAATCCGCGCCGGGTACGGCCTGCCACATACACCGTCATGCCACAGGGCGACAGCGCTGAACCGGCCCGCCCCGCAGCTCCCCCGGCGATAACTACCACGGTTTCGAAGGGGTGTTCAGCCCCTTTGAATTGTTCCTTGTTCACCTCATGGTGAGCCTGGTGGGATGCGGGACACAGGCCGATTCGGGGCCCTGGGGGAAGGGGGCAAGGGATCCGTGGAGCCGTCACAAGGCGCCTCGCTGACCTGCCCGCCCCGCCGACGCCGTGTGCGGTCATGGACGACCGTCGGCGGCATCGTGACCGTCGATCACCACCGGCGGCAGTACGACCCCTCTGACCGTGACGACCACCTCGTTCTCCTCTCCCTCCTCGCACATCACGACGCGGCTGTATCCCCCGTCGTACCTGCTGAGGACCGTGCCTCCGTCCCGGCACGGGTAGCGGACCCCGGCCCATTCCTGCGGTTCCTCCTCCTGGGCGGGCAAAAACGGGCAGCGGCGGGACTTGAAGATCACGTCTTCCGGACGGAACGGGCCGAGCAACTCCCCGTTGCGGTCCCGGGGGCGAACCGTGATCTCCGTAAGCAGACGCCCCTGCCAGGACGTCGTCGGGCCCACGAACACCTCGGATGCATCGGGGTCGGGGGTGATGCCCACCCACTTCGAGACGGTGACGACCCGTGAGAAGCGGCTGCCGTCAGGGAGTTCTCCCACGATGGTGACGCGCCAGGTGTACGTGCCTTCCTTGTCCAGTTCGGTGTACTGGTTGGCGAAGTCGCCGTTGCCGGCCGGGCCGTCGTGGTGAGCGCCGTCGTCGAACAGCTCGTCGGTGCCGTCCTCGAAGACAGACGACGGTTCGAGGACGGGCAGCCCGTCCGGCATCTCGTGGCGACGCAGCAGATCCGTCAGCATCCTCGCCTTGGGTGCGTGCGGATCGGGCGGGTACGGCGCGGAAGGCTCGTATTGCGATCCGTTGGCCGCCAGGAAGGAACCCAACGATTCTCCCGGCCTGGCCAGTTGCACGGTCACGGACGCCGTGGTGACCGGGTCGTCGCCCGCTCTCAGCCGGGCGGTGACTACCATCGGGTCGCCGGTGCCGTACGTCGCGCGGTCGAACACGATGTCCGCACGGACGAAGAGGTCGACGAAGATCAGGAGGTCGGGGTCGTCCAGGGGCAGCGGCGCCCCAGAGCCGTCCCGGTGAACGATGCGCCACTCGGTTGCGGGGACTGATCCCTCATCCATGCCCAGAAGCGCCGTGAGGTCGACCGAGGCGAAGCCATGCCCGGGGCAGTGCTTGACGGCCGGGGTGACCTCCGCGAAGGGATCGCCTGATCCCTGGGTCCGCCAGGCGAGTTCGACGGTGTCGGCCGGGTCGTTCCACAGGACGGCGACCGCCATCCTGTTGATACGCGAGTCGAGCATGACCACGCGCTCGGTGAGGCCGGCGCCGGGCTCCGGCAGGACGCGTTGAGCGGCCTGGGAGAAGCTGACCATCTGGGCCATGGCGTCCGCGATCCCGGACACGTCGACGACGTGCCGGTAGACCCCCTGGGACTGGGTGGCCAGAGCGTCGAGCACGTCCTCCTGCACGGTACCGCCGAGACCGATGGTGTAGAGGGACAAATGCCGGTCGACCCGCTGACGAGCGGCCCCCGTCCGGCGGGCGACGCCGAACCGCTGGGTGCCCGGGGTGCCCGCCGGAATCGGCGTACTGGCAGCCACCCGCACCGACCCGCTGTTCTCGTACCCATCGGTCAGCAGGACGATCGTGTACTGCGGATCGCCGGCGTCGGGCAGGGCGGACAGGTCGTCGATGGCACGGATCAGACCGTCGCCGATCGGTGTGCAGCTCCCCGCCGGCCCGAAGTCCACCGCGCACACGAGGGTGTCGGCCGTGTCGGGATCGGCGGGACCGAGCACGGGCTGAATGGCCGGATCGGCAGCCGTGTGCCAGGCGCAGGACGTGTCCTCGAACACCAGCAGCTCGATCCGGTCTGCCGGGTTCACCCCCGCACGCATAGCCACGAAGAGGTTGCCCAGAAGCTGGGCGGCGGTCTTGGCGTTCTCCCAGCGCTCCCCGCTCATGCTTCCCGACCGGTCCAGGACGAGGGCGAGGTGCTGCGGCCTGACCCCGATGGTCACCGACTTCGCCGGGGCAGTGCCGTTGAGCATCCCGACCGGCCCCGGACAGCCGGTCTCGAACCACACGTCGACGGTGACGTCGATGGTTCTCTCCACGTAGACCCCCGGCGTGGTGAACTCCGCCTGCGGGACCGCCGAGCAGGCCGTGGGGAAATCGAGGATCGCCACTCCGCCGGTCTTGCTCCACCGGTAGGCGACGGCGGGTGCCGGGCCGCCGACCACGGTCGGCGCAGCCGCTGTGCCCAGCGCCGCCGTGGCGGTGAGGGTGACCTTCGTCCCTTCGGGCACCGCCCCGGCCGCCGGAGCCGGTGCGGTGACGGTGAAGTCGGCCACCGGATCGCACATGATCCTGGTAACGGTCACATCGCCGGGGGTGTTGTCACCCTGGGTGAACTGCCATGTCGGCTGCGGGTCCGTGGCCTCGCAGCGCACGGACCAGTTCTCGCCCGCGGCGGCACCGGCGGTGGCACGGATCTCGACGGCGAGTACGAGATCCGAGCCGTCCGTGACAGCGTCGGCCATCACCCGGCGCTTCGCGAACGTCGTGGTGTCATCGACCGGGCCCGGCAGCAGCGGAAGCGCCACCGTGCCCCGGACCAGGGTCACCTCGACGTCCGCGGCGGCAGGCAGTCGCACCTCGACGACCGGGAAGGGAGGGGTGATGCCGATGTCGAGTGCGAGATCGGCGACCAGACCTCTGGAGTGGTTCACGGTGTAGACGGGTGATCCGGCAAAAGCCGGGGTGATCCGTGGCACGCTCATCGTTGCCCTTCTGCTCCGACGGCCTTCATACAGCGGTTACCAGGCGTTTGGCGTAGACGTTCGTGACGCCGCTGCGGTCACTGGCCCAGAAGATCCAGATCGCGTTGTCCGGTGCGATGAGAGCGGTCGGGGCCCGGTCGTCGCCCGTGGAGGTCGTCAGCTGCCGCAGCGGACCCCAGCTCTCGGTGAGCGGGTCCCGGCGCATCGCGGCCAGGTCGGCCTCACCGATGTCCCCCCGGGACCACATCAGCCACAGGGCGCCGTCGGAGTCTTCCACGGCGCACGGACTCGAGGCGATGCCCGCCGGGGTGGGGACGGTCTCCACCGCCTCCCAGCCGCCGCCCCGGAAGCGGCGTGCGTGCAGTGCCGAGGGGGATGACCAGTAGACCCATACGTCACCGCTGCGGGTGCACACCACGAACGGCTCCTGGTCGGCGCCGCCGCTGTCGAAGGTCTCCTCCTGGTCCACCACGCCCGTGCTCGGATTGAATCGCAGCACATGTACGTCGCCTCCGGTGTGGAACGCCGCCCAGACCTGTCCGCTGGAGTCGACCGCCGCGTGGAAGTCGGCTGTGAGGGCGGTGACCGCCGACAGTTGGACCGGACCCGCGGCGTCGGCCCAGGCGTTGCTGGTGTGGCGCCAGCGACGGTACTGCCACCGGTTGGTCGACGAGAGGCGGAAGAAGACGGTCACCACGCCACCGGTCAGCGTCACGAACGGGGCGGCTTCCCCGACACCGGCAGTGGCCGCCACCAGGATTTCCGGGGCGTTCGCGAGCGCGCCCACAGGCGCGCGCTTCATGACCACGTCCGCGGTGGCGACGGTCCCCGCCTGATAGGCGACCAGGAGCTGCCCATCGGGCAGCAGGACCGCGTGCGGGTTCACATGCGTGCCGCCGGAGCTGATCTGTTGAGGGGCGGCGAAGCCGCCGTGGACGTCGGCCAGGTCCATCCGGCTGGCGAAGATCTGGTCGGATCCGCCGCTCTGTTCGCCGGACCAGAGGGCGACCAGGCCGCCGCTTCCGTCGGCGACGAAGGCCCGGCCCGGCACCTGTGCCGTCGCAGAGGCGACCACCGGGGCGTCGGCGGTGGTGGGCAGTTCCCCCCGCATCAGTGCGTTGATCGCTTCCCGGAGGCTGATCGGGGGTCTCCCCCTGCCCCGCCGGTACTCGGCGGGATCCGTTCCCAGCACATCCTCGACCAGGTTGGCGGGAGGGACCAGCAGACCCCGCTCGCGCCGGTCGGTGATGTCCCCGGGCTGCACGAGCGCGTCGCCCGTACGCCGCTGGATGGTGGCCAGGGTGGTGTACGCGTGCGTCGGGTCGAAGTCGGCGTCGTTGAGAAGGGGCAGCGCGTCGCCGGCCCGGGTCCGGACGACCCACTCGCGCTTGCAGCGGGCACAGCTCTCGGTGCCCAGCCCGGCATGCACCAGCCGCGGATCCTCCGCCGGGGTGACCAGCCGTTCCCACACGTCCAGGTACACCAGGATCACGGGTGCGTCGAGCGACTCGATGCTCTCGATCACCGGTACCTGCAGCCGGGCTGCCAGTTCGATGGCGGGCGCTCCGCGGCTCTCGTGCAGGAGCTGCCCGCTGTACTGCACGGACTCCTCGATCATCACGTCCAGCCCCTGGACCAGACACCGGCCGATCCGGTGCAGTGCGTCCGGGGCACCGTCGAACCCGGCCCCGATCTCGAAATCGTTCGGCAGGCCGGTGCCGACGACCTTAAACCCGTCGTTGCCCGCCGGTACGCCGTCGCCGACGAACCACTTGAGGAAGGCCCGCAGTTCGAACTTCTGGATGTCCTCGCGCTCGTTGGTGTCCGCGTCCACGATCGGGACGCCCTGTTGCAGCCTCACTCTGACGAAGCGGCGCAGTGGGTCGAAGGTGGCGGGCGAGATTGCGGCCACGGTACTCTCCCTGCTGTTCGGGTTCGTGATCGGTCAGAAGACGAGTCGGATGGTGCGCTTCAGAGTGCTGAGTGGGTCTCGGGGAATGGCCGGGTGGATCACGTAGTCGATCAGGACGGTCGCCCCGTCGAGGCTGCCGACCAGGCCGAACTCGCGCAGTGTGCCGTCCGAGTGGTGGGCGTCCGGCCAGTCGGGCCGGCCGGGGCCGAGAGTCGCCACGACCTGCAGCTGGTTCGTGGGCGTGGCACTGACGGCGGTACCGGCGAGATAGTCGATCTGCAGTGCGTCCGCCGCCACGGTGAAGGAGTGCGGGTCAACGAGCTCGGTCCGGCTGGGCAGCGCGGGTGGTGCGCCGGGCGACTGGTCCCAGGAGGCCTCGCCCTTGCCCACCTGCAGTCCGGTGATGCCCAGGGCCGTGGTGGTGCCGCTATGCAGGAAGCCGCACAGCAGGCGCCGGCAGTCGGTGGCGATCGTGTTCTTGCGCACGCCGCTTTCCCAGGTGATCCGTCCGGCCGGGTCGAGCAGCACGTCGCGGTACTCGCCCATGAGCGGCGCGAGGGAGGATCGTTGAGTCGTCATGGCCGTTCCTTCGTTCAGGAGGGTGGCGAGAACCATGCCCGCCGCCGCAGTGTCGTGGGGTCGTCCGGGTTCGCCGATACGTGACCGGGCGTGCTGGCCAGCAAGAAGGTCCAGTCGGGCAGCACCGCCTCGGTGGTCGCCTCCGGAGACCGGAACACCTCCAGGTCGGTGAAGTCGTCGCGATACGACTCGGTGATGTCGCGGCCCGGCGGATAGACGTATTCGGTGGTCATCCGGGGCGCGAGGACCAGCACGGCGCGGGTGCCGATCGGCAGGAACCTCGTCAGCAGCGGCCGCAACTGCTCCTGCATCTGCCCGGACAGCGGTGACTCCGGGACGAGCGGGCTGAGGAAGAGCGCGAGTGTGCCCCGGGTGTACAGGTCGGCGTCGTCCAGTTCTTCGCCGGCCGTCGTCCCTCCGGGCTTGGACGGGGTATACGAGAGCATGTCGTCCCACTGTCTGCGCCGCCCGTTGCGGTCCGCGGCGGCCGGAACCGCCGAGGTTGTGCCTGCGTACCTGCGGAGCGTGCCCGTATCGACCGTCCGGACGCTGGTGTGCAGCCCGTTTCCGTCCGGTGCGACGGCCGGCGACGAAGTGACCCTGTTGTCCCGGACGGGCACCTCTCGGGAGGCCACCCCCGCGAGCGCGACACCCCGGTCGCTGCGGAAGAGCAGGGAGTCGGTGCCGTCGGGAGCCCGAACCGGAGCAGGCGAGCGGTTTTCCTCGGGACCGACGAGGACCGGGAAGGGTTCCCCCGCCACACCAGCCGGGGTGATGTCCAGGGCCCACAGGCCCGACGAACCCGAGCGGTCGGAGCTGAAGTACACCCGCAGGCCGCCTTCCGGCTGCACAACAGGTGCCGGCTCGCCGTCGGCGGACCGGCCGTCCGGCACGGGCGAGGTGAGTTCCCTCTCCGGGCCCCAGCTGCCAGTGGCAAGGTCAAGGACGCGATACGCGAGGGTCCACACGTCGTCGACTGTGCCTGTGGCCCTGCGCCGCGACCAGAACAGCCACAGCTTTCCGTCCTGCGGTCCGGCTACGATCGCCGCCGCCTCCCGGTTGCCGCCTCCACCGGCCGTGACGGTCTCCGAGGCGCTCCATGCCGAGCTATCCCAGCGCGCGGTCGCGATCGTCCAGCGGGCGCCGTCGTGCGCGGACCAGAACAGCCGGACATGATGCGGTCCGTCGACGACCGCGAACGGGTCCGTCACCCACCCCGGGCCGGTCACGTCCTGCGGCGGCGACCAGTCGAGGCCGTCGCCCCACGACCCGGCGGCGGAGGCGTTGCCGGGGCCGAAGCCGAGCGCCCCGGCCGCGTCGGAGGTTTCCAGCTCGATCTCCAGGCGCTCGTCTCCGCCGGCCTCGGAGGTGACGAGTCGGACGGTGCCGTCGGGTGCGGCGGTGGCCATGACGCCGGTGAGCCGGGCGGAGAGCACGGCGGCCACATCGGCGGCATCCGCCGTTCGCAGGTCCGGGAACTGTTCCGAGGGGGTCGCGAAGTCGGCTGCGGTGAACCGTACGCCCTGTCGGTGGTCGCGGACCCGGACCACCAGGCGGGAGCCGGGCCGGAGGGTGAACGGCCCGGCATGACCGGTTCCGACCGTGGCTGGTTCCGGCATGTGGGGGGTCGCGACGGCGCAACGGATACGTGCGTTCCTGGTACCCCAATCGTCGACCCATGCCAGGAAAAGCCGGTCGTCCGGCAGTTCGACGCCGGCCGGGCGCGCGGCGGGTTCGGGCCCGGTGGGCACCGGGTTCGCTTCGCCCCAGGAGCCGCGCCGGTACGTCTTCACCCGGACAGCCGGTCTGCCGGGAGTCTCCGCGACCTCGTAGCAAAGCCTGGGCCGGCCGGTGCCGAACACGCTGAGCCGGCCCGCCGGCGCACCCTCCAGCGTCACCAGACTGGCGAGGGCCTCCTCGACGCGCACGGCCGAGCCCGCGCCCATGGTGTTCGAGGTGAGTCTCAGCCGGCCGTCCGGCCCTGCGGTGGTGGTGACTTCGGACAGGGTCCGGTTGAGTACGGCGGCAACTTCCAGGGAGGTCGCGGCGGCCATGTCGGTGAAGTCGGTGGGTGCGAACACCACCTTGACGGGCACCCGGTCGTCCGCGGTCACGGTGAGCTGCATGCCCGGGCGCAGGGCAAACGGACCGGTGGCGCTGGAGTTCAGGGCCGCCGCGGCTCCGGCCGTTCCGGAGGCCGAGGCGTTGTTGTGGGCGAACCCGAGCAGCGGTCCGGCGTCGTCGGTGGCGCGCGGTCTGGCGGGTGGGGCGGTGACCGCGAACACATGGAACTCCGGCGCCGTGTTGGAGCGTGCGATGGACTGGGCCGTCTCCGCGACCTGCACGTACCAGCCCGTGTAGCGGTT
This sequence comes from Streptomyces sp. NPDC096323, assembly GCF_040302845.1. Taxonomy (NCBI): domain Bacteria; kingdom Bacillati; phylum Actinomycetota; class Actinomycetes; order Kitasatosporales; family Streptomycetaceae; genus Streptomyces; species Streptomyces sp. NPDC096323. The sequence goes on along the minus strand of NZ_JBEOSI010000017.1, from coordinate 36,537 downwards.
CACAATGGCCCGCAGGTTCGGCACCGTTCCGACCCCGCGGTACAGGTACGGCACCGATGCGATCTCGCTGCGCTGGATGTCGACCGGCGCCGTACGGTTCAACTCCCAGCCGACCAGGCGGGCGAGCGGGGGCAAGAACTCCGGGCGTACGGAGTCGAGGTCGTGGATCTGTCTCAACCCCTCCGCGAGGCTACGGGTCAGGTCGAGTGCGGCTCCGGCCACGGACAGGAACCGGTAGAGCTGCCCGCGCTCGCGCAGCCCGGCGGGCAAGGCGGCCAGCGCGGCCGCGACCGCCGGCGGAGCGAGCGCTGTCTCCGCCTCCGTCAGCGGCAGGTCCAGGCTCCGGTGGACGGCGGGCAGCAGCCGGTAGAGGGCGTCCCCCAGTCCGTGTTCAGCGGTGGTCGCGAAGGCGGCGGCATGGGATCTTTCGTCGGCCCAGTGCTCCGCGGGCGTGGCGGAGCTCTGCGTGAAGACGGTGTAGTAGTGCGTGGCCAGCGGCCGTGCCGCGCGGTCGGAGAAGGACGAGACGACCGGTCCCTCGTACAGGGTGTCGCCGTCGCCCGGGCCGAGGGGAAAGGTCCGCTCCCGGCGGACCACCCGGATCCCGGCCAGCGGCGGTCCGTCGGCGAACGCGGCGGGCGACGGGTTCTGCCATGTGAGCTCAATACGCCCGCCCTCCAGATGGGGGACGGCGCGGACGCCAGTCACGCTCCTCACGAGATGCCGCCTTCGATGAGGGTGAAGATCACCGGTCGGGCGGACAGGTCGAAGCCCGCATCGGCCGGCGGCGCCTCCCGGTAGCCGGGGCGGGCCAGTTCGTGCGGTGCCGGTGTGATGACCCCGCTGGTCTCCACGTCCGGGTGGTCCACGATGTCGGCCGGCAGGGCGGGATCCCGGCCGAACTTGACGACCGTCAGGGACGACACCTCCTCCCGTTCCTGGATCAGGTCGTAGACCCGGCTCAGGTACACCGGCCGACCGAAGTCGACGGCGTCGAAGGCCAGGTAGGCGGCGACCGCCTCCTCGACGGCCCTTCTGACCGCCTCCCGTCCGAAGTACGGCTGTGCCCGGATCACCGCACCCAGGTAGATGTCGCACGGGGTGGGGCCCACCACGGAGAGGGACACGGTCGCCATCCGGTGCCGTTCGAAGTGGGCCAGCAGGTCGCGCTTGAGCATCTCGGACGGGGAAGCGACCTGCCCCGCCGGGGCCACATACAGCACGATGTCGTTCCAGTTGGTCGCCGCCGCCCTGACCTTGCCGACCCCCGGGACCTGACGGGCCACGTCCACGTGGTCGTCGAGGGTTACCGCGCGGTCCTGGGACCGGAACAGCCGCGGCGCCAGGGCACGCGCCCGGTCCAGGTCCTCCCCCTCCGTCCCGCCCGAGGCCGGACCGGGGTTGACCGCCTGCACGATCTGCGGCAGCGAGGAGACGAAGGACAGCTCCGCCTGTACGTTGCCCGCGCCTCCGCCCCCTGTCCGGTAGGTGGCCTCCACCCGTACCGGGCGGGAGGAGTCCGCCTTCGGAGGTGCCATTCCATTGATCCCGTCGCCGAAGCGGATAGTGGCGCCGTAACCGGCGTCCCGCCTGACCACGAAGTGCCGGTCGGCGGGGGTGCTGGAGGCGAGTGTGGGCACCTCCGTCCACCGGGTAACGCCGCCTGTCTCAGTCACCGTCACGGAGACCGAGTCGCGGAGAACCGGCCGTTTCTCCAATGGATAGATCTGGTTTGCGCTACCGTCCGAGACACCGACCAGTTCCTCCTCGACGGTGTTGCCCTCGGCCACCGGCAGTGGGAAGAAGCGCCGCAGTCCGTCGGTCTCCGGCGGCGGCAGCCGGTCGATCACCACGTCCGCCGCGGTCTCGAAGGTGAGCTGGCGTCCACCCGGTTCCGCAACGGTGAACCGGGTGCGGGCCGGGACGGTGAAGGGCAACGCGACCGTGGCTCCGAGGGCGATCTCCAGGTCGGCGGTGGCGGGCGCTGGGGGCATCAGTTCGTAGCCGATCAGCCGGAGCAACTGGATGAGCGCGTCCGGCTCGTCGGACGTTTCCGGGAGCAGATTGGCGGCGATCCGGGTCTGGTAATAGAGCGTCAGGTCGGCGGCGTAGGCGAACAACTCGATAAGCAGGACGCCGAGATCGTTCTCGCTCTGGTCGGTCCACTCCGGCAGGCGTCCCCGGGCCAGTTCCAGCATGGACGCCCGCAGGGCGTCGTAGCCGATGTTCGTGTAGTCGAGGGGCACACCGGTCATGGCCGCTCCCCGGGCAGCTGGAGCGCCACGCTGAGCCGTCGGACCTCGTCACGGGGGTGCACGGTGTACTCGATGGTGGCGGTCAGCTGTCCGTCGGCTGCGGACACCCTCACCGGGGCGGTGAGCCGCACGTGGGGCAGGTACCGGCGCAGGGACTGCTCGATGTCGTGCCTCAGCAGGGCCTGCATGGGCGCCGTGTTGGGCTCCTGCAGCCGGTTGCGGACTCCGGCGCCGTAGGTGCGGAGCATGACCCGTTCGCCGGTGCGGCTGGCCAGCAGATGCCGCAGGTCGGAATCGACCTTGGCGAAGTCCTCGGCCCGCTCCACGCCGCCGCCGGGTCCGATCCGGAAGGGGAAGCGCAGCCCCATCAGCCGGTCGGTCATACGATTCGCCCCTTGAGCGCAGAAGGCGCCGCGGACGGTTTCGGTACCGCGCCGAGTGCCGCTTTCAGGGCCGCCTCGGCCGGTGTAGCGGTGCCCCATCCGTCGATGACTGCGTGCACCGCCTCGATCCACGCGTGCACGTCCTGCACCCACCGCCAGAAGGCGGCGTCGGCGTCCACGTCGGATCCCGTCTCCGCGTTCGCGGTGAGCGTGCGGTACACGGCCAGGCCGAGCGCGTCGAGGTTCGCCCGGACCTGAGGGATGTCGACGTTGTCCCCGGCGATCGGCCGCATGGCCGCGACGAACTGCTCCGTAGTGGAATCCTGGTCCGCTCCGAGTCCCATGACCGCTCCTCATGCCAGTACTTGGGTGTTGGTGGTGACGGTCATGACCACGGGTGCACCGAGGTTGCCGATGCCGGCGTCGCCCAGCCTGATCACCGGGCTGGATCCGGCTCCGAGCCTGACCAGCGAGCCCCTCACCTCCACCACTCCCGCACCGGCGTCGACCGTGGTGGAGGCTGCGGTCATCTCGATGCGGCCGCCGGTGGCGAGCTCGGTCAGGATCCCCTGGGGGCCGAGGGTGATGCTGTGCCCGTTCACCCCGTCCTTGACGGTGATGCCGTCGGCGTCCAGTGTCAGAGTGTGCCGGTGCACGCCGTCGGTGAGGCAGACCTTCTCCTCGCCGCCCCGGTCGTCCAGCAGGAGCAGATGCCCGGCGGCCGACCGGACGGCCCGCGACTGCGGCGGATCGGCTCGGGCCTCGGCCGGCCACTCACCGGCCGCGTACTGCACGCCGGTCCACAGCGGCAGACCGGGGTCCCCGCCCTCGAACTCGACCCAGACCTTGGTGCCGACCTCGGGCACGAAGTGGTAGCCATAGGGCAACGCGGCGCGCGCCGGCATGAGTTCGCTGGGCGGGAAGATGGCCGGTACGGACACCTGGACCTGTCCCAGGCCCGCCCCATCACGGTTGTCCCGCACGATCCCCGTGTACTTCCCGAAGTACTGGTCCGGCATGTCCCTCCTCCTGTCAGCGCACGCATTTGAAGTCGGTCCGGTATCCCCCGTTGTCCACCTTGTGCGTGACCGAGGAGACGTACCATTCGCCGTTGAACCTGTCGTTGACGCCGTGCACGACGACGTTCGACTTGGCGCGGAGCCAGATCGTGCCGACGGTGCTGCCGCTCGCGGACATCCCGAGCCGCCGCGAGTCGAGGGAGTCGTTGGCCGCCTCCAGTTCCCCCTGGTCCGGCACCACCAGGCCGACGGTGACCTGCCGGGCCGAGAGTGCCTGCTGCAGCTCTCGTTTGCGCTGAACTCCGCGTTCGTACAGGGCCCGCAGGCGGTCTCGGTCCGCGGCGCTCGCCCGGGACAGGCGGCCCTCGTCCAGCTGCCACACCACGACGTCGGCCGGTGCCTTGGGCTGGGAGGCGATCTGCTTGCCCTGCTGGTCGATGTCGGTCGTCTCCTTCAGGCGGTCGATGTAGCTGCTGTCGAAGCTGGGGGAGAAGGCGGTGAGATTGCTGCCGGGTCCCTCTCGGTAGCGCAGGGCGAGCATGTCCGGCCGCCGCAGGCGGACCACTCTGCGCTCGGGGATGAAGTAGAGGACGTCCTGCTCCGCGTCGTCCAGCTCGACGAAGCACTTGGCGTGGTAGCTCTGCGCCAGCTCCTGCAGGAAGGCCAGGTCGGTCTTGCCGTCCTGGGTGAGAGGCCGACTCCGGATCAGCGGATCCGGTGCGAGTGAGGCCTCCACCCGGGCGAAACCGTACGGAGCGGCGACGGCGCGCACGATGTCGGTGACCGTGCGGTCGCGCCACACCTTCTTGCGTTCGACCAAGCCCATGAGGATGGACCGGTCCTCGCCCTTGAGCGAAATCGACGGCACCCCGCTCTCCGGGTAGGCGACCTCGACCTTGGTGACGGTGGCGCGGATCAGCATCGCGTGCTGGCCCGGGTCCGCGTACCCCAGGTCGACTTCCATCACGCTGCCCTCGAAGAGTCCGTCGGCGTAGACCAGCAGGGGATCGGACAGGGAAAGCGCGACACTGTCGGCCTGCCGGTCATCCTCGGTCACCGAGACCGACTCCACCCAGTCCGTGACGTCCTGGCCTTCCAGCCGCACGTTGACGTAGGGAACCGTTGTGCCCATGTCAGAAGTCCCTGGCCCGGGTCGTACGGGTGACCGGGCCGGCCTCGGGCAGGTTCACCACGTCACCGGCGCGCAGATCCAGGGGGAAGGCCGGCGGGTTGGCGTCGAGGATGCGCCACCACAGATTCTCCGCGCCGTAGAAGCGGCGGGCCAGCAGATCCACGCCCTCTTCCTCCGCCACCATGTGGGGGGTCACCGGACCCGGCGCGGGCCGGGTCAGCCGGAGGGCGACCACGCGCCTCGACGAGCCGTCGGGCGCGGTCACCGTCAGCGTCGGCAGCCCCACGAACCGGGAGCCGGGGCCCGGCGCCATCAGCTGACCCCTCTCAGCGGCACGGTGCTCGGGCCGTCGTCGTCCGGCATCCGTTCGACGAGGGTGACGGAGATGTCCGCACGCAGCGGCGCAAGCCCGGGGGTGAACAGCAGCTCGGTGATGCCGACCTCGGTGACGACACAGTCGATCATGCGGTCACCGAAGCCGAAGACGCAGTCCGGTGGGGAGACGAACCCGGACGCGCCCCCGTACAGGCCGGTGAAGCTCGCCCCGGCGTGCTGCCAGTCAGGGGTTCGTGGCCACACCAGGGCCCGGTACTTGTTCAGTTCGGGGGCGATGCTGCCCTCGGCGTCCTTGCTGATCGGAATCCGCTCGTCCGCAGGGCCGGGGAACAGGCCGTCGACCCGGACGGTGAAGGAGAGGGTACGGTCACCGCCCTGGGTGTACTGGCGCAGGGGCAACAGTCGGCCGGGCGCGTTCAGCGCGGCGTAGTTGACCGTCCGCTTGTCCGCCAGCTGCGTGGGGTTGTATTGGAACTCGACCAGGACGTCGGGGACCCCCGGGTCGGGGATGTGGCCGAGCAGGAAGCCCCGGCTCGGGTTCTGGAGGGTCAGCATCGGCCTCACCTTCCTCGTCAAGCCGGCGCCGGGGCGCGAGTGCCCGTGCGGAAGTCCTGTTCGGACCGAAGCGATCCGAGCCGCTCCTGGATCCGTTGGATCAGCTCGTCGGACAGCAGCCGGGCCGAGTCCGCCTCCAGCCGTTCGGCGTTGATGTTCACGGTGATGCCGCCCTCCACGTGGACGGACTGGTCCGCGGCCGCCGGGGCGGTCGGCGCCGTCACGGCCGGGGGCAGCGGCGGCCGGCCACCACCGGCTCCGGCGGGGGCGGGCGGGCCGCCGGCGGCGGGTGGGGCGACGCCCGGAGGCAGTGGGGGAAGCCCGGCCGGAGCACCTCCTGCGGTGGGGGCCGCGGTGGGGGCGGGCGCGGCAGGCGGTTGCCCGGCCGCCGCCTTGGCGCGGCGCTCCTCGTCGGCCTGCTGGGCCTTGGCCACCGCCTCCTCCTGCGCCGCGATCTGGTCTTCCAGGCCACCCTTCACGGGCTTGGGCGTGAACGCCGCCGCGACGTTGATCTGCGGCACCTCCTTCGGCGGGATCAGCCTGGTCTGCACGTCAACCGGAGGGATCAGAGCGGCGCGGGTCAGCCCGGCGAGCTGTCCGGCCGCACTGTCGGCCAGTTGGTTGTAGACGCCGAGGATGCTGTTGATGAGTCCGACGAAGAAGTTCTGCACGGCTGTGCCGGCCGCGATGAAGGTGTTGATGACGCCGATGCCCGCGTTCTGCGCCGTGGCCACGATCCAGGCCCACACCTGACCGACCAGCACGCCCAGCCCGGCGAAGACCTGCCCGATCAGCTGCACCTGGATGCTGATGAAGTTCGCGGCGATCAGGACCGCGAGCTTGATCTCGTCCCAGTAGGCGATGACGACGATGATGATGCCGATGACACCGAGCATGACCGCGATCACGGCCAGCCAGGGGTTGTCCCGCAGTGCGGCCGAGACCTCGTCCCAGTAGATGATCAGCAGCGCGACGACGGCGATCAAGGCGACGACGGCGATGACAACCAGGACCACCGGGTTGAGTGCCATCACCGCGTTGAAGACCGCCTGGGCGGCGGTCGCGATCTGGGTGATCCCGGAGAACGCCTGGAGCACCTGGCCGGCCTGGGAGACCGCGGCGCCGGCAGCGCCCAACAGGTCCAGGTAGTCCTTCGTCGACTTGTTGGGTTTGTCCCAGGCCTCGCCGAGCTTGGTCACCGAGTCGTACAGCTGCGGGATCGACGTCAGGAGCGTGCCGAGCGCGGTCGCCCCGGAGGAGATCTTCTGCCCGAGCGACTCCGCGGCCTTCGCGGACGCCTTGTCCCCCGCCTCGCCCAGCGCCGCACCGACACTGTCTTCCAGCTTCTTCTCGAAGGTCTTCTCGCTGCTGTCCAGATTGACCCCGAGCGCGGCCTCGTGCGCGACGTCGGCCATCTTGCCGCTCGCTCCGAACAACACCTCCATGGCAGGGTGGAAGTCGGGGCTGCCGCCGGCCGCGCGCAGGGCGACCTTGGCGATCGGACCGTCGGGGGCGAAAAGGAACTCGATCGCGGGCTCGAAGGCATGGCCCATCGTGTCCTGGAACCGCAGCCTCTCGAATCCCTCTTTGAGCAGCGCGGGCTGGAACCGTTCCTCGATCATGCGCCGGAAGATGCCTTCGAGCTGTGTCTCGATCTTCGCCACGACCCGCGGGCTCAGTTCGACGTTCTCGGTCTGCACCGGCGTAATCCGTCCCAGCGCGTTAACGATCACGTCCCGGTAGATCTGCTCCTCGTTGATGATCCTGTTCGCGTCCGCGGTGGTCTTATCCTCGATGTTCTGCGCCAGTGTGTGGTTCGCGACATCCACGGAGCGTTGCAGCTCCCGGGTACTCTCCTCGATCTGCCCGGCGACACCGACCTGGTTCTCAGTGATCACGAGGCGGAGCTTCTGCTCCAGCTGGACCACCTGGCCTTCGCTGCTGGCCTGGACGAACTGCTGGAGCTGGAGGAGGACATGCGGAATGGAACCGGAGGTCACGCCCTGCTGGCGCACCAGTTCCTGCAGCTGCCCGATTGCGGACAGCAGACTGCCGAAGTCCATACCCTCACCTCCTCCCGGCCCGCCATGGATGTCTCGGGACTCTTCAGCCCGGAGTGCTTCTTCTGATCTCGCTCTGTTCGCGCTCCAGCTGGTCGACGAGTTGCCGCAGGTAGTGCCACCGCTCCTCGGTCGGGAGATCAAGGATGTCGTCCCGCCCCCAGTGCAGGTGGTAAGCGAGAACGAAGACCTCCCGGCGCAGCCGGTCCTCCTCTCCTACGAAGCTGCCAAGAAATTTGACATGTCGATGGCCGCCGCGTAGTCACGGCCACAGCCACCGCAGGTGACCGCGCGGCGCAGATTGATGCCCGGGCCGCCGCGATTCATGGCCTGGTCGATGAGGTGGCGGTCGGAGAGCGTCAGTTCGTTGAAGACGGAGCTGCCCAGTGCCTCCAGCCGGGGCAGGGGCATGTCGCCCATCGACTTGAGGCAGCGAGCCATCAGGGCGTTCTTGCCGTGCGAAGCGTTTTCCCGGATCGCGGCGGCGATGCGCTCCTCGTCGGTGCCGGTGGGGTGCCGGAAGACCACGACGTCGAAGAGTGCACCCGACCGGTCGACGTACCCGTCCTCCAGACGGACGACGATGTCCTCCAGCACCTCACCGCAGCTCAGCCGCACCACCTCCAGGTCGGCGAGGTCCTCGGTCAGGACGGTGGCCTGTTGGCAGGTGGGGCAGGAGTACGTCGCCTGCATGTCGGAGCCGAAGGTGATCTCCCGCAACTTGACCAACAGGAAGTGGCGGTCGGCCGAGTACAGCTGCTGGGCGGCGCGGGTGCCCGGGTTCTCGATGGTGCCGAGACGGACCAGGCAGCTGCCGAGCAGCTCCGAGATCATCCGGGCGCCGTTGGTGCGATGGCGCTTCTCGGCCATGATGGCTTCGTCGCGTCCCGTCATCTTCCTCAGTACGGCCGTCCGGTGGATCTGACTGTTCGAATCCTCAAAACCGACGGGCAGCTCGAACTCGAATTCCCGGCTGCGTGGTCGCGCCGCCTCGGTGGTCATGTCCGCGGTCGTCTCTGCGGTCAGTTCTGCGGTCATGTCTCAGGACACCCTTTCCAGACCGTTGTGCTCGATTTCCACCGTCTGCTTGAACAGGTTGGTCGAACCCGCCTCCAGGTCGGCGAACTTGGAGGACTTGACCCAGCCCTCGTAGAAGGCGAAACGGAGGACTTCTTGTCCGTTCTCCAGCTTCAGAACCGCGCCGTTGCGCCGGACCGAGGACCCACCGCTGACACCGTTGAGGGCAAACATGTCGCGGAACCAGTCTCGGAACACCTTGTCGAACGGACTGCCGTCCATGTTGCGCTCGATCACCAAGGTCTCGAACTTGACCACTCCGGCGGCGATCTTCCGTACGACCGGGGAGCCACCGTCAGGCTGTTCGATGGTCTCCGAGGTCCCTTCGCTGAGACCGGTCACCTTCGTTACGGGGCAACCGACCCCTTCGATCTCCAGCGCGAACCCATGTGTCCGGTAGGACTCGTGGAACGTCAGCTCTGCCATGTCCGATTCACTTCCCTCATGCCTCCGCCGCGGCGGCGCCGCTGTCCTGCTGGCCGACGACGATCAGGATCGTCTCGGTGGGTCTCGCCGGGTAGAAGAGGACCTCCACTTTGAAATTGCCCACGTTCACGTCCTCCGGCGGATTATTTTCGGCGTCGCATTTCACCGTGAACGAGGCCTCGGCCGGGTCCGATCCGAACGCGCCCTGCCGCCACAGGCCGAGCAGGAACGGCGTCACCACGTTGAATTTCACGCGCCGCCGCAGCTCCTCCGAATGCGGTTCCTGCGGCACCCAGCGCAGCCCCTCCCGCAACGAGGACTTCACATGGTTGAACAATCGCCGGACGTTGACGTAGAACCACCTGGGGTCGGTGCTGAGGGTCCGTGAGGCATCGATGATCACCCCAGCCCCGGCCACCGCCCGGACGCCGTTGACTCCGCCCTCCTTCACCAGATCGGTGTGGTCGGCGTCGGTCATGGCGAACTCCACCGCCAGCGCGGAGGCGAGCAGCGCCTCGTCCCCGGCCGGGGCCTTCCACACCCCTCGCGCCTCAGCGATACGGGCGTACGTGCCGAGCACATGCCCGACGGGAGGAACGAGCAGCCGGGGATCCGCCCCCGTCAGGTCGAGCGGGTTGACGATGTGGATCCACGGCGCGTACAGCGCGCCGTAGGACTTGCGGCTGCGGAAGGCCGAGGCGTAATTCTTGATGGCTTCCAGGTCCATGCCGGACGGCGGCGCGCCGACGAACATGGCATCTCCCCGCCGCTCAACGTAGCCGAGGCAGGCGTTCACCACCCCTGCCGAGGCCGAGTCGGGACAGGCCAGCAACTGGATGGCCACGGTGTCGAAGGCGAACAGACCGGTGCGGGCGGCCGGGTCGCCGATGAAGTCGAGATCGCTCGGGGGGTCGCCGTCCGTGCCCGGGGTGGTGCTGCCGAGGACGTACGTCCCGTCGGCCGGCACATCGTCGACCGGGCCGGAAGCGCTGTCCTGATCGGTGACAGTGATGAAACGGGAGCCCGACTGCTGGTCGTTGACCACCGTGCCGACGAACCAGTCAAGGCCGCTCTGCATGGACAGGGCCTCGAAACGCTCGACCTCCCTTCCGTCGCGGCTGACCACCAGGTCGAACTCGGCGGAGCGGACCCGCGCCACGTTCGTGGGCACCTGGACCGACAGACTGCTGTTCCAGATCACGTACCTTCCGGTTTCCGACACGCGGGCGACCGTCTTCCGCTCCGCGGCTCCGGCCACCGGCACGGCGTCGGTGAGCCCCAGTGCGGCGGTCGCGTCCGTCGCCCCTGCGGCGACCGCGATCGCGGAGCCCGCACCGTAACGGTCGGACACCAGAACCAGCCTGTCCTGGGCCAGCCAGGCAGTGAAACCGCGCGCCTGCCGGTTGACCGCCGCCACCACGTCCCGGGGCGAGATAACGTCCAGTTGACCTGCGAAGTCCGTCTTCTGGAAGGTCACATCGACCGGTACGGCAGCGCCGTCGACGGTGACCCTTACAGCCGCCCCCTCGGCGATGGCCGACGCCATCGCCGACGGTGCCACCACCAGGCCCCGGCTCTCGATGATGACCGCCGAGCCGACAGCCAGCCCGCCGACGGCCTCCAGAGCCGCCAGGGAGCTGTTCTGCGGCAGTGATCCGGCGCTGTCATTGCTGCCGGCCTCAGCATCGGCATCGGCATCGGCATCGCCGTCGTGATCGGCGTGGGGGGCGGGCGGCCTGAAGCCCAGCCGTTCTGCGGCCGAACCAGCGACTCTCAGCCGGGAGGACGGGCCAGGGGCCGAGGCGACCAGCAGCAGACCGCCGTCGGGCATCGGGACCGCCCGGAAGGCGGTCGTCTGACGGGCCACCGCAGCGGCCACGTCGGCAGCCGACGCCGCACCGATCCCGGGCGCCCCGAAGTCGTCGGGGCGGAAGGTGACCGTGGTGTCCGCATCGTCGACGGTGACCACGAGGGTGTGTCCGTCCTGCAGAGCGAAGGGTTCTTGCTGCCTCCCGAGCAGCTGGGCGGGGACGGCGACGGTCGCCCGAGGGTGAGCGGCGACCCGCACCGAGAGGGAGTTGCCCCAGGCGCCCGGGTCGTCGCGGCCGCGGCTTCCGGCGCCGACCTTCAGAGAGGGGACGCCCTTGTGATCGGGCAGCTCCACCTGCGCCACAATGCTGGTGCGCGGGTCCACCACCCGTACGGCGTAGGCCTCCGTGCCTCCGTTGTCGAAGAATCCCCGGACGGCGTGCGAGCCGTGGACTCCGGGCAGATGGCTGCCGAGGTACGCGGCGAAGTCGTTGAGCCCCCGCAGCGCGACAGGGGTATGGGGGATCCCCCGTTCGGCACGCAGCAGGAAGCCGGTCACCGAGACGGGCGCGGCGACGACGGTCGGCGCCGCGCGCCCGTCGACTTCGCGAACGTTCACTCCGATGTTCAAAGCCATCGCTGTTTCCTCACACCTCGGCGGCCGAGCCGCCGCTGGACTGCTGACCGACGACGATGGTGACGGTCTCGGCCGGCCTGACCGGGTAGAAGTAGACCTCCAGACAGAAGTTGCCCTGATCCACCTCGGATGCGGGGTTGTTCTCCGCGTCGCACTTGACGCTGAAGACCTGCTCCGGCGGACCTGACCCGAAGGCTCCCTTCCGCCAGAGCCCGGTCAGGAACGGGGTCACCACGTTCAGCCTGACCGAGCGGCGCAACTGCTCGGTGTGCGGCTCCTGCCGCACGAAGCGCACGGAGTCGCGCAGCGACACCTTGACGTAGTTGAACAGCAGCCGGACGTTGACGAACCACCAGCGGGTGTCAGTCGAGAGAGTCCGGGACGCGGCCACCACGATGCCTGCCCCGCGGACCGGCCGGATGCCATTGACATGACCGTCGCGCACGAGATGGGTGTGCTGTACGTCGGTGAACCGCGCGGCGACGTCGAGCGCGCCCCGCAGCTGGGCCTGCAACCCGGCAGGAGCCTTCCAGACGCCTTGTTCCGCGTCGGTTCTGGCGAACACGCCCATCACGTGACCGTCCGGCGGAATGAACCGGGTGGGCGCCGGGCCCGTCCCCGTCGGATCGACGATCTGGATCCATGGCGCGTACAGCGCGCCGTACACCTTGGCTCCCTGGAACGGCTCGGCGTAGGAGACAACGTTCTCGAGGTAGTCGCTCTCCAGGTCCGCGTAGTCGGCCTGCGCGCGCGGCGCGGTGGCTCCGCCGCGCAGTTTCCGGCCGGGGGCCGAGCCGAGGAAACACAGGTCGCCGCGCTGGGCGCAGTAGTCCAGAGCAGCGCGGACCACACTCGTGCGGGCGTCGTCGTCAAGGGTGTGGACATCGGGCACCGCGAGCAGTTGCACGTCCGTGGCGTCCAGCGCGTGCAGTCCGGTGTGCGTGGCGGCGTCGCCGACGTAGTCAGTGGCGATGGCCTCGTTCTCCTGGCCCTCGCGCAGATCCCAGCCGGTGACCGGGGCAGGAGTGCGTACACCGCTCGGCGTGCTCGCCGCCGCCACATCCGTCAGCATGGCGTAGCGCGAACCCGTGAGGGGGTGGTTGAGCCGGGTGATCGCGTAGTCGGCCGAGTCCGGATCCATGCTGAGCCTGCGCCAGGTCTCCACCACGGCGGACTCTCCGCGCATGTCTGCTTGGCAGCGGATGGTCAGGGCGAATTCGGGCGTGCTCACCGTGGTGTGCGCGACGGTCATGGCCCCAGCCACCGGGTCCGACCAGGTGACGGTTCCGGTCGCGGGGGCGATCGCTGTCACCTCCCGGTACTCCCTGGTGCCGCTCGAGGTGAACAGCAGCACCGTGCCCACCCGCACCTCGCTCAGGGACACGAGCCGGGCCTGGACGGCGTTTGCCGAGGTGTCGGCGGCCAGCAGTGTGGTGGTGCGCGGATCGTCCGCTACGTCGATTCGGATCCGCCGGCCCCACGGCCCCGGGTCGTCTTCGCCGCGGTAACCGGCGGTCACCCGCAGGGCGGTCGACGGCGTCGCCTGCCGGTCCATGAGCACGCGCGACGCCGGGGCGCTCCCCGCTCCGGCCACGCGGCTGACGTACGCGGTGGCCCCACCGTTCACGAAGAAACCCTCCAGCGCGTGCGCGAGCGTCCCTTCGGCCCGGTGTCCGCCGAACCGGTCGCGGAACTGCGCCAGGCTGGTAAGCCGTACCGGGCGATTCACGGGGCCGCGTTCGGTCAAACCGACCAAGGCGGCGACGGAGGTCGCGGCTGCAGCGACCGCCGGCTGCGCGGTGCCATCGACCTCGACGACGTTGACTCCTACGTTCGAGGGCATACCGCACCACTCTCTCGCTTTCGCGCTCTGCCGCCGCCCACACGGATGGAGGGCGTGGTGCACGGCGCAGAGCGCCGTCGGTCCTTCACGCCGGAGGTCAGCCGAAGCACGGAATGGGTCATCGCCTCGGCGCCTGCCCCTCGTCGCTGCCGGCTGTGTCCGGGCGGCCGACCCGGACGTCCGGACCGCTCGCCCACGGCACTTCCTCGCGCGAGCCCGTCTGGAGACGGGAGGCGACGAGGACAGACAGCGGCGACGGCGGCTGAGGGCCGCCGTCCTCCAAGAGGGAAGGGGCGAGCAACTGGACTGGGGCGGGTGCGTCGTTGATCCACAGGGCTCGGTCGGGGCCGAGTCGGGCCAGCAAGTCCGTGTGGATCGCGAGCTGCTGTGCACGGTCCGCACCGAACGGCGTAACCCGGTAGGAGACAGCGTAGGCTCGGGCAGGCGGCCGGACGGCGCAGGTCGTGAGCTGTCCCCGGCGCCGGAAACTGTCCCGCTGAGCGACACCGCCACTGCGCTCGGGTACCTCCAGGACGTCCAGCGCGCGGAGCACGATCCGGGCGCTCGCCTCCTGACCGGGCACCGCGGCGCCCTCCACCGACACCGGCACCAGCACGGACACGGAGGACGTACCCGCGGTGAAGGTGCCGAGGACCGGCGAATCCGCGGCGAAGGCCAGCACTGTCCGGCCTGTCGCCGGCTCGTGGTCCACCTGGACCACGTCGTGCACCTCGTCACTCAGCGGGCCGGCGCCCCGCAGGAGGATACGGTTGCCGACGGCGACGCCAAGCGCAAGGTCAATGACCACCGTGGTCGCGGCGGGGTTCACCGTCGTCCGGATCGGTACCTCGGTGGCCCCGGGCAGACGCACCCCCGACAGCGCGTCCGCCAACGCGTCCTCGATGTCCCGGAGCATCTCCTCCCGGACCGCTACGAGCCGGAACAGCTCGACCGTGAACGCAGCGGCACCGACCGCCTCCAGCCGGAACCGCGCGATCGCCCCTCTACGGTCGGCTCCGATGCAGATGACGCGCTGCTCCCACCCCTGCGGCTCGTTCACGGGAACGAACCAGCGATGCTGCTCCTCCGCGGTGTCGTGTGCGTCCTCGTAGGAGAGCGCCAGATAGAAGGGTCGTGCCGGGGTTCCGTCAGCGGGAACGGTGGCCCGGATCCACATCCGGAGCTCTTCCCACGCGGTGAGGTCGAGCGGCTGCGGGGGGACGAATTCGGCCGCCGCACCGCCTTCGGGCCGGTCCTGCGGTCCATCTCCCGGTCGGTCCGGCGGTCCATCTCCCGGTCGGTCCGGCGGTCCGCTGCCCGGGCTGCCTTCGTATCGCAGCAGATTGACCGTCGCGTCCCGGCCGAGGACGGTCCGACTTCCGGTAGTCACTTCCAGCGCGGGGTGTGCGGAGGTCCACGCCTCCGTCGTGTCGTGCACCACCAGAGTCGTCATGCGGCGCTCTGTCCGCAGAGGGCCCCGAGTGGCCTGCCCGAGGTGCGGAGAGAGAGGGGCTTGCAGATCCGTGCCACCGCGTACCTCCCTGGTCCGTTCTACCGGCGAGTCGAACTCAAGGCTCATGTCTTACCGACGCCGCGGACTTCAAGCGGCCCCTGTTCCACATGGAGCACCGCAGTCACCCTCCCGGGGTGTGCAGGCGAAGCCCGGTGCGGTGAGGCGCCTCGAGGTCGGAGCGCGGAGAGGCGTTGCAGCGTAAGAGACCTGGGCGCCCGGCGAGCTCGACGGGCGGCGGGGCTCGGACGGCGACGCCCGTTTGCGTTTCGTCCACTCCGGTCATGCCACATGGCATCGGTTTCGGATTCCCGTAGACCTGGGGCACGTGCGTGCGCGATCTCTCCTCGCGGTTCTGCCTCACGAACGCCGAGAAGTTTCTTGCAACCCCGGTCAGTCAGCACCGGCGGCGGCCCTGAGCGCAGGAGCGAACCATGACACGGATGGCCCGAGTGGTATCGGTGAACCCCATGAGAGTGGAGGGCTTCACCCCCCGGGGGGTGGTGCGCAGCCCCGATATGCGGTTCTGGGCCGCGAGCAGCCAGGAGGACTCGACCATTCGCGTCTTCGCGGCGCGGACGGCCACCGAGCGCTGCCGGTTCACCCACTCGTCGTTCGTGAACGACCTCGCGTTCAGCCCGGACGGGCGGTGGGTGGCCGTCGGGCTGGGGAACAAGACGGCAGTTGTCTTCGACGCCGCAACGGGCGCCGAGCGCTGCAGCATCATCACCGAGGACATGAGCAGCACGGTGACGGTCGGCGATGTCACCGTCGTATGGAGTCCCGACAGCCTGCTCCTGGGCATGGAGTACGACGAGAAGGTCTGGGTGTTCGACGCGGCGTCCGGGGCCGTGCGCTGCAGGATCGCCGCCGACGATCCGTCGTTCGAACCGATGCGCACACTGGCGTGGAGCCCTGATACGAGGGTGGCGATCGGCAGCGGTACCAGTCCCGCGTTCGAGGTGCAGACGGGCGGTGTGACGGTGGTCGACTCCCGCACGAGCGAGGTGTTGATGCACGTTGCGCAGAGTGGCTTCGTCAACCAGGTCGCGTGGAGCGCCGACGGGCACTTGCTCGCCACCGCTTGCGGTGACGGCAGCGCGACAGTCCTTGACGCGAACACCGGCGCCGTGCGAGCACAGCTCATCCAGCCCTCGACCATGGAAAGCCAGGTGGACGCGATCGCTTTCAGCCGGGACGGCAGACGCGTGGCAACGGGCAGCCGGGACTTCGTGGTCCGGGTCTTCGACGTGGCGAACGGCGAGGAGAAGTGCCGGGTCGTGCATGGCTTCTCCGTGTTCAGCCTGACCTTCAGCCCTAACGGGCGAAGGGTGGCCACGGATTCGGTGGGGGTGGTGGCCGGCGCTCCCCCTGAGCAGGAGGGCGGGGGGTTCGTCTTCGATGCCGAGACCGGCGCCAAGCTGGCGCGACTCGGCGACTGCTCGCATGCCGCGTATCTGCCGGACGGCACGTCGGTCGCCGCCATGCACGATCAGGCGGACCGCGTGTTCGACCCCGACACCGACCAGGAGCACAGTCGGCTGACCCATGGCGGTGCCGTGAATGTGGTGGTCTTCAGCCAGAACGGTACGCGGGTGGCTACCGCCTGCTCCGACGGTACGGCCCGGGTTTTCGATGCCGGTAGTGGTACGCAGTTGGTCGGCCAGACGCACGGCGGCCCCGTACAGGCCGTCGCCTACGACTCGCAACTGCACCGGGTGGCCGGCGCGGGCAGCGACGGCGTGGTGCGGCTGTGCGACGCCGAAACGGGCGCCAACCCCCAACAGCTGCCGCACGACGGGCCGGTGGGGGCACTGGCGTTCAGCGAGGACGGGCTCTTCCTCGCCACTGGCAGTGCTGACGGGACGGCACGTCTCTTCGATGCGGCGACCGGCGCGCAACGCTTCAAGCTGGTGCACAACGCCGAGGTCGAGGCGGTGGCGTACAGCAGGGACGGTCAGCGATTGGCGACGGCCGCCGCGGACGGTACCGCTCGTGTCTACAACGCCCAGACTGGGGCCAGGAACGCCGAGCTGGTCCACGAGGGCGCAGTGCGGTCGGTGGTGTTCAGCCGCGACGGAGGGATGCTGGTGACCGCCAGCGCCGACAAGTCGGCCCGGGTGTTCGACGCGCGGACCGGTGCCGAACTCATGCGGCTGCGCCATGACGACGCGGTGCTCGCCGTGGCGTTGAGTCCGGACGGAGCGTGGCTGGCGACCGCCTGTAACGACGGGACGGCCCGCGTGTTCGCCACGACAGGCGGCGCCGAGCGGTTCCGGCTGGCGCACGACGGGCCGGTTCGAGCCGTCGCTTTCAGCCCGGACGGAACGTGGCTCGCGACCGCCGGCGTCGACCGGTCGGCCCGGGTGTTCCACGCGGCCACGGGCTCTGAGGCTCTGCGTCAGTCCCATGGCGGTCCTGTGCTCGCCGTGGCTTTCAGTCCCGACGGCAGGTGGATCGCCACCGGCTGCGAGGACGGCGCGGCCCGAGTGCTGACCGCGCTGACCTGACATTGGGCGATGAGGAACGGCGCTCACGCGTGTTGCAGAAGGCTGTGAGGCGGCGGGCACTTCTTCCGCCGGTCGCAATCACCCGTACCTCGCGCCTGCCGTCCCTGCTCCCCCGTCGGGCGGTCCGTACTGAGCCGCCCGCCCCCAGTTCTCTACTTCGCCGGCCGTCCGGTCACTCACGACGTGCCCGGCCACGGAAGCTGAGCCGGACGGCCACGCAGAGCGGCCCGTGACTGCTCTGCCGGAGTTTCTCAGAGCCCTGGTCCCCGGTGCAGCGGTAAATCCCGCCTGCAGAGCTCACATGCCAACGGCGCCGTCGGCTCCGACTCCAATGTCGACCGCGCTGCCGGGGACGCCGGTCCACGTCGCACTGCCCCTCCGGTCGTCAGGCTCAGGGCTTCGGTCTGCTGTCGACCACAACCGGCAGCAGACCGAGGCCCGCCCGAAATGCGACGCACGTGGAATCCGACGAGCTCAAGGGGCCTCAGCTGATGGTGACAACCCGCTGTACAGCCAGGCTTCGCGAGGACCGGCCGGCGTGGACTGTGTAGGAGCCGGGGGTGAGTTTCCAGGCGCCGTCAGTCCACACCGATAGATCGCGGGCAGAAACGCTGAAGGTGATCCGAGTGCCGGCACCGGAAGCGAGCGTGACCTTGTGGAAGCCGATCAGTCGCCGTGGCTCGGCCTGGGCGCCGGCAGGCAGCCCCGCGTAAAGCTGCACGACTTCGGTACCTTGGCGGGAGCCGGAGTTGGTGAGGGTGACGGCGGCAGTAAGCGTCTTGGTCACTGTGTTGTAGGACGTTTCCAGGGAGCCCAGGTTGAAGGTGGTGTAGGAGAGGCCATGGCCGAAGGGGAACAGGGGGCTCTGGTTCTTCGCGTCGTAGTAGCGGTAGCCGACCAGGTGGCCTTCGCTGTGGGAGACGGTGGGGCCATTGCCCGGGTAGGTGGCCGGTGTCGCCCCGGGCCCCTGGGACACCGTGACGGGGAACGTGACCGGAAGACGGCCCGAAGGGTCGGCGTCACCGAAGAGGATGGCGGCCAGGGCCGTTCCGGTGGCGCGTCCCGCATACCAGAGCTGGACTACCGCTTCGACATCGTTGATCCACGGCATGGCGACGGGGCCGTCGGTGTTCAGGACGACGATGGTGCGGGGGTTGGCTGCTGCGACGTCGGCGATGAGCTTGTTCTGGTCGCCCGGCAGGTCGAGGACACCGTGGTCCATGTCCTCGCCCGCGACCCGGTTCACGATGACGACCGCGGCGTCGCCGGCCCGTGCTGCGGCTACCGCGTCGGGTATGAGGGACTTCGGCTGCCAGCCGAGGGTGAGACCGCAGGTGCCGGTGTCGGCGGTGCTGTTGCTGTAATCGATGCTGACACTCACCGCCTTCCCGGCGGTGAGATCGATGGTGCCCTGGAGCGGGTAGTCGTACGGCCCGAGGAAGAACCGGCGGCTGTGCCGGGTGCCGGAGATGACCGTCTTGCCGTTGATGACGAGCTTGGTGGTACCTGAGGGCAGCAGCGAGAAACGGTGCAGGCCGGTGGTGGTCGGCGTGAGGGTGCCACTCCAGCGGGCCGACCACACGGCGGGCAGACCGGCCACGGGCGCACTGGTGAAATCGACACCGGCACTGACCTGTGTGGCGACGGGAGTACCGGATGGTTCGGCTGCGGCGTAGAAGCTACCGGTGAGCCCTGCCGCACCAGAGGCCGTGCGCAGCACCGTCGCAGGAACGGCGGTGAGGGGGATGTCACCGACGGATCCCTCGCGGTGGGTGACGGTGATCCCGGCGCCGGCGCGGTCCTTGATGGCCGCCAGCGGGGTGATCCAGGCACCAGGGGTGACGTAGCTGGAGCCGGAGACTCCTGTCAAGGCGGTGTCGCCCGCAGGGCCGATGACCGCGAGCGACTTGATGGTGGAGGTCAGCGGGAGGGCTTGGCCGCGGTTGGTGAGCAGGACCGCGGAGTTGACCGCGAGGGCATGAGCGAGGTCCTTATGGGCCTGGGTGCTGACGTCTGCGGCGGGCGCCGGCACGGGGTGGTCGAACAGGCCGTTGGCGTACATGGTGTTGAGGATGCGCAGGGCTGCGTCGTCCAGGCGGGCCGTGGGGACGCCGCCATCGAGGAGGTCGCCGAGAGGTATCTTCACACCACCGGGGCCGAGACCGCCGAGGTCCATGCCTGCCTTGACGGCTCCCACAGGATCATCGCCGGCCCAGAAGTCGGGGACGGTGTAGCCCTCCAGACCGATGGTCTTCTTGAGGTCGTTGAACAGCGCGGGGCTCTGCGTGGCGAACGTACCGTTGATCTTGGGGTAGGCCATCATCACCGAGGTGACGGGCACGTTGGCGACGATGCGCTCGAAAGCGGCGTGGTAGATCTCGTGCAGGGCCCGGTCGGAGAGCTGCGCGTCGACGAAGAAGCGGTTGACTTCCTGGGTGTACGCACTGAAGTGCTTGACGGTGGCGACAACCTGTTGTTCCTGTATGCCTCGGGTGAGCGCTGCGCCCAGGGTCCCAGCCAGGAGAGGGTCCTCGCCCATGCCCTCGGCCTGTCGGCCGAAGTGCCAGGTGCGGGCGGTGTCGACGGTAGGGCCGAGAAGGTTGTTGTAACCCTTGGCCCGTCCTTCGGTGCCCAGTGCCGTGCCGAGCCGGCCGGCGAGGTCGGCATCGAATGTCGCGGCCTGGGCCAGGGGGACGGGGAAGGCGGTGACGCCGGTCTCCCCACGCAGTCCTGCCGAGGCGTCCACCATGGTCAGGGCCGGGATTCCGAGAGAGCTCAGGGCCGCGAAGTCGCAGCGGACGAGGGCCTCCTTCTGTGCGGGGGTCATCCTCGCCAGCAGGGCGACGGCCCTGCTGGCGGGGGCTGTATCCGCGGTGCGACGGGACGCGGAAGCGGCCGGCGCGATGCCGGAAGCCAGAGCGGTCAGGACGGCGGCGGAGAGAAACGTACGACGATTCATGGCGGCTCCTCCATGAGGAATCAGGGCAGGACAGAACAGCGCTGTGCGACGCTCGCAGCTGTCGCCGCGCATTGCTGGGGTGGGGTAACTCAGGGGATACATCGGGCAGAGTCGGCGCTCGCGGCCCGACCCTCTCGAGATACCTCATTCAGGGCGACAGGGGCGCCCTTGATATCGGTGCCGCCAGAGAACACCTTCTGGATCTTCAGCACCCGGCAGAGCGAATGGCCACAGCCTGGCACTTTCCTTCAGGCCGGCAATCGGGCCACCCCTGATACATATTCCGTTGCTTACGGGACCGAGTGGACGTTCTTTTTCAGCACTCCAGCTCCGGACAGAGCGGCTGCCGGATCACTTCCGCCCGAAGCCGCACCGACCATCAGTGCAAGACGGCGACGGACAATGAAGTTGCGTGTTCACAGCGGCTCTCCCGGAAGAAGATGGCAGCTTCTGAACGAGCCACCGTGGGGGGCGGGGCCGGCCGAGCAGTCAGGTGCTCGGCCGGCCCCAGTTCGAGGAGGTCGGGACCTCGGTGGGACACACGTGCGTACAGAAAATGCATTGCCACTTCATTCGAGACAATCAACGCCGCGTACCGCGGCATGCGATTTGGGTGTTCAGAGACAACCGCCCGTGAAGCGTTTCAACCAACGATGGGAAAGTATTACCTATCACCCCTTCGGGTCAACCCTCAAGCAACACTCACTTCAAGAAACTCACGGCCGGAACGACCAAGACTTTCCAGTTGAATCGCCTTGAAATTTCAATTGAAAGCTTACGCGTGCGCTTTATCGACGCAGTGAATGGACGTCATCCACATGGCAAATGCAGATGCGTTCATCGAACCCGGAAACCGCAAAGCCCGGCGCATTGAAGCGTGCACCGGGCCTGCAGTAGCTGACGAAACGGGGGTCAGGCTGCCTTTGTCGCGAGTTCCACCGTGCTGAGGACATGCTTGCCCGGCCCCAGGACGACCGGCGTGCAGCCGGGCAGTTCTGCGGTCGCCTCACAGCCCTCCGGTACGACGAGGTGGGCTGTCAGCCCCGCGGCTGTCTGCTCCCACGACAACGACACCGAGCCGTAGGGAGTCTCGTGCCGGGTACGGGCCGAAGTGATGCCGCCACCGGGACGCGGACGGAAGGCGATCCTCCGGTATCCGGGGGCCGTGGCGGTAATGCCGCCCACCACGCGGTGGAGCCAGTCAGCGACGGCCCCGAGGGCGTAGTGGTTGAACGACGTCATACCTCCGGGGTTGAGGGTGCCGTCGGGGCGAAGGCTGTCCCAGCGTTCCCAGATCGTCGTGGCGCCCATGTCCACGGTGTACAGCCATGAGGGGCACTGGGTCTGGAGGAGCAGCCGGTAGGCGATATCGAGGTGTCCCGTATCGGTGAGGGCGTCACAGATCAGCGGGGTGCCGACGAAGCCGGTGGCAATGCGGGCGTCGTCCTCGATGACCAGCTGGGCCAGACGGTCACCGGCCGGCTGCCTTTGCGGCGGGGCCAGCAGGTCGAAGGCGAGCGCGATGGCGTAGGCAGTGGGGCTGTCACTGCTCATGCGCCCCGATGCAAGGACGTAGCGGCGGCGGAAGGCGTTGGCGGCCTCGTCGGCCAGCCCGTTGTACCGCCGGGCGTCCGTGTCATCGCCCAATGAGGCTGCCGCCAGCGCGAGGTGACGGGCGGAGTGGGCGAAGTAGGCGGTAGCGACGAGGTAACGGTCGGTGCGGCCGGCGGCCGGGTCCTCGGGTGGTGCGGCAGGGTCGAGCCAGTCCCCCAGTTGGAAGCCCGTGTCCCACAGTCGGGTCGGCCCAGCGAGGCTTTCGACGAGGTCGACCCACTTCTTGGCCATGGGGTAGTGCCGGCGCAGGAGATCGAGGTCTCCGAAGCGCTGGTAGAGCGTCCAGGGAGTGAGTGTGGCAACGTCGCCCCAGGCGGCCCCGGGGTGGATCGGCGTCCACATGGGCTCGCCCGGGATGACGGGCACGTACCAGGGAATCGTTCCGTCGGGGAGTTGCTCCAGCGCGACGTCGGTGAGCCAGGAGTCGAGCATGCCCGAGCAGTCGTACAGGTAGCTCGCGGTGGGGGCGAAGACCTGGATGTCACCGGTCCAGCCGAGGCGTTCGTCGCGCTGTGGGCAGTCGGTGGGGATGTCGACGAAGTTGCCGCGCATGCTCCACACGACGTTCTCGTGCAGCCGGTTGACCAGCGGGTCGCTGCACTCGAACCAGCCGGTGCGACGCATGTCGGTGTGGTACACCCGGGCTGTCACCATCTCGGCGGTCAGGTCTGCCGTCCAGCCACTGACTTCTGCATAGCGGAAGCCGTGGAGAGTGAAGCGTGGTTCCCAGGTGAGGGGCCCTCGGCCGGAGAGGATCACCGTGTCCTCGGCGTGCGCCTCGCGCAAGGGCCGCGTGGCCAGCTCACCCTGCTCCAGGACCTCGGCGTGCCGGAGGGTGACGGCGGTGCCGGCCGGTCCGTCGAGGGTGACTCGGAGACGGCCCACCAGGTTCTGGCCGAAGTCGAGCAGATGGCTGTCGTCGCCGGTGCGGGTGATGGTGACCGGAGTGATCTCCTCGGTGCAGCGCACCGGAGGTCCCTGCGGGGCGACGAGCGTGCCCATGTCGCGACTGCCGGTGCGGACTTGCGTCCACTCGCCCTGGGCAGCGCCGGGAGGGGTGGCCCAGTCGGGCTCGTGCAGCCTGGCGTCGAACGTCTCGCCCTCGTACAGTCCGCTGGTCAGGATCGGCCCTGGCGCGGCGTTCCAGGTCCGGTCCGTGGCAATCGTGACCGTGGTGCCGTCGTCGTACGTCACCTCCAGCTGGGCGATCAGGGACTGGTCGGTGCCGTAGATGTTGCGGGTGCCGCCGTCGAAGCCGTACTTGCCGCGGTACCAGCCGTCGCCGAGCCATGCGCCGATGGTGTTGGCGCCTTCGGTGAGGTGGCTGGTGACGTCGTGCGTGCGGTAGCGCAGCCGGTGCGGGTAGACGGTCCAGCCCGGAGCCAGCGTCTCGTCGCCGATGCGGCGTCCGTTGATCTCGGCCTCGTACAGGCCGTGTGCGGTGATGTAGAGGCGGGCGTGTGCCACCGTCCGGTCGATCCGGAAGTCCTTGCGGACGCGGGCCGGACGGCGGGCGGCTTCGGGGTCCTCGGGCCAGGCGGCGCCCACCGGGACTGCCTGCCAGTCGGCGGCGTCCAGCAGGCCCGCCTCGACGGCGCTCGGGGTGCTCCAGTACGAGGGCTCACTCGCCCCCGTGGTCCAGACGCGGACGCGGACGGTGGCGCGTTCTCGGGAGTTCAGCGGATCACCGGGCCAGGCCACCAGCACCTGGTCACTGCTTGCTATGCGGCCGGTGCGGTCTGTACGGCCGTCACGTGCGAGCTCGAGTTCGTACGCCTCCTGGGACCCGCCGCCTGCCGGCAGGATCCACGTAAGTCGGGGTGTGGGGACGCCGATGCCGAGGCCGTCCGGGAGGTGCTCGAAAGACACCGGGCAGGGCTGAGGGGGGAACAAGGAAAGCCTTTCTTCACGTGCGCGGGAGCGGGGCGAGTGGGCTGCGGGCAGCCGGTCTCAGCCCTTGACCGCTCCCGAGGTCAGGCCCTTCATGACCTTCTGGTTGAGGAAGAGGTAGATCAGGAGGGTGCCGAAGACGTTGATGCAGATCGCGGCGAACAGCGGCCCGTACTGTGTGGCACCGAAGTCGCCGGTGAAGTTGAGCAGGCCGACCTGGATGGTGCGCAGGTCCTGGTTGTTGGTGAAGGTCAGCGCGATGAGCAGGTCGTTCCAGATGAAGAAGAACTGCACCAGGCCGACGGTGAGCAGGGCGTTTCGGACCATGGGCACGCTGATGGTCCAGAAGGCGCGCAGGATGCCCGCGCCGTCGATGGTGGCCGCTTCGAACAGTTCGCGGGGAACGGTCCGGTAGTACGTGGCCATCATGAAGACGGTCAGGGGCAGGCCGGTGCCGGTGTAGGTGAGGATCAACGGCCACAGCGTGCCGGACAGGCCGGTCTGGAAGTACACGGTGAACAGCGGCAGGAGGATCATCTGCGGGGGCACCATCATGCCTGCGAGGAAGACCAGCAGGGTGAGGCTGCGGCCCTTCCACACCATGATCTGCAGGGCGAATCCCGCGGCCGTTCCCAGGAGCAGCATCAGGGCCAGGGCAGGCAGAACGGCGAGGACGCTGTTCTGGACGTACAGCCCGAGATGGCCGGTTGTCCATGCCTCGGTGTAGTTGCCCCACTCCCACGTGGTGGGCAGGCTCCAGGTGGAATTGTTCAGGTAGTCGTCGTTGGACTTCAGCGACGTCAGGAGCATCCAGATCAGTGGGTAGACCTCGACGACCAGCAGCAGGGTGACGACGATCTTCACCCACAGCCGGCGCGGCGCCCGGGGTCTGCGGCTCGGGCCGGCATGTCCGGACGGCTTCCGGCTCCAGCGGCCTGCGGAGGTCTTCACAGGTGTGTCGATGGCCATGCGTTCAGCCCTCCGTGATGTCGCGCCGCGAGACGCGGTAGACGGCCAGGCTCACCAGCAGGCACACCACGGTCAGCAGCAGGGCGATGGTGCTGCCGTAGCCGTAGTCGCTGTAGGTGAACGACGTCTGGAACATGTACAGGGTCAGTGGGGTGGTGCCGTTGCCCGGGCCGCCGTTGGTCAGGGCGACGACGGAGTCGAAGACCTTGAGCGTCCCGTTGATGCTGAAGATCAGCGATGACATCAGTACGGGCAGGGACAGCGGCAGCACGATGTGCCGGATCAGTCGCAGCCCCGAGGCTCCGTCCAGGCGCGCCGATTCGAGGACCTCGTCGGGGATGTCGACCAGGCCGGCGAAGAGCAGGACGGCGTAGAAGCCCATGGAGCGCCATATGTCCATGACGATCAGAACCCAGAACGCGCTCCCGGCGCTGCCGAAGAAGTCGATGGAGTCGACTCCGACCGCGTTGAGCAGGGAGTTGACCGGACCTGTCTGCGGGGCGACTTGGAAGAACTTCTGGAAGAGCAGGCCCACCGCGACCGTGGGCAGCACGACCGGGAAGAAGGCCAGCGTGCGGATCAGCGCGGAGGACTTCTTGAGGAAGAAGACGTACAGCAGGGCCAGGAGGTAGCCGGCGACGACCTGGCCCACAGTGACGAGGGCCGCGTATTTGAGGGTGAACCAGAGGGCGTCGCGGACGGCCGGGTCGTCGAACAGCCTGGAGAAGTTGGCACCCCCGTTTCCGGTGAATCCCTCGATGGTGTTGCCCTTGGTGAAGGAGTACCCGAGGGACCACACGATGGGGACCAGCATGATCAGTGAGTAGACGAGAAGGGCGGGGCCGAGCAGGATCGCGATGGCCCTGCGGTCACCGAGTACGCGGTGCATGGATGGTGTCCACTTCGTTTTTCGTTGAAGAGACCTGTCGGGACGGAACCGGGGGCGGTCCGTGCGGGGAGGCTCGGGCCGCCCCCGGTGGGTCACTTGGCGGTCAGCGCGTCCTGGACCGTCTGCATGAACGCCTCGGGCTTCATGCTCCCGGTGACCAGGCCGGCCGCGTTGGTCTGGCTGACGGTGGTGGCTTTGGTGCTGAACAGGGCCTCGAACCAAAGGACGTTCTGCTTCGACTCGCTGATCGTCTTGCGGACCTTCGTGGTGACGTCGTTGGCGTCCATCACCCCGGTGTTGACCTTGAAACCGGAGATGGAACCGTGGTCCTTGAGCGCGGTGCTGCCGTAGTTCTTGGCGATGCAGGAGACCCAGTCACCGGTCTTCTCGTCGAAGGACTTCGCGCCGAGCGTGATGCCGAGGCCGACGTTGGAGGGGTACTGGTCGATGGACCCCTTGCCACCGGGCACGGCGGGGAAGGGCATGAAGCCGACGTTCTCCGCACCGATCTTGTTCTGCTTGTCGTCGGAGATGTTCGCCAGTGCCCAGTTGCCCATGTAGAACATGGCGGCCTTGCCGTTGAGGAACTGGTTCATCGCCGTGTCGTAGTCGATGGAACCGACGCCCTTGCCGAAGTAGCCCCGCTTGCCGAGGCCGGCGATCTCCTCGGCGGCCTTCACGTACTCCGGGTCGGTCAGTTTCGCCTTGCCGTCGGCCACCTTCTGGAGGGCGTCGGGCCCCAGGCTGCGGTAGAGGTACGTGCTCAGCAGGCGGGTGATGGGCCACCCCTGCTGACCGGAGGCGGAGAAGGGCTGAACGTTCTTGGCGTCCAGCTTCGCCGCGGCAGCCACCAACTCGTCCCAGGTGCCCGGAATGGCTATGGCGTTCTCCTGGAAGAGCTTCTTGTTGTAGAAGATGCCCTCGATGTTGTACTCGTACGGCAGCACCTGGAGCTTGCCTCCGTACAGTGCCTTGATCGTGGAGACGGCCGCCGGCTCCAGTTGATCGAGAACGCCGAGCGACTTGAGCTCCTTCTCCAGGTCAGCCACCTTGCCCGACTTCGCCAACTGCTGGGTGAGCGCGGGGGCATTGCCCGCGGCGAACTGCACCGGCAGCGCGTCCTGGCCGGCCAGCAGCTGCAGCTTCTGGTCGAGGCTCGTCTGCGGCACGGTCTCCACCTTCAGAGGCAGAGCGTCGTTCGCCGCCTTGCACGCACCCTCGGACATGGTGGTCAGGGCGGTCTTCACGGTGGTGTTCTCGGTGACGCTCAGGTAGCTGAACTCTTTGGGGGCGGCGGAGGATCCGGAGCCGCTACCGCCGCAGGCGGTGGTGACCAGCGCCAGCGAGGTGGTGGCGGCCGCGAACAGGCTCAGACGCGCACGACGGGCATGGGGCATGCGAAGGGGCATGGAGACTCCCGGAGGTCTTTGAGAGAGGGGCGAGGAACGGCGAGCGGCGCTGAGGAAGGGAAACGAGTCCAACCGCACAGAAGGCTGTGTGTAACGTTCTCCACCACGAAGTGGGCAACACCCTGCACCGCTCGTCGGCATCCGTCAAGACACGGAGCCGTAACACCAGGACGCGAACCAGTAGCCTTACCGTCATCCAGCAGTCATTATGTAGACCGTTACACTCGCACCTACGAAATCTGGGGTACTGACGATGGGCGGGGCTGCCGCACCCAAGCAGAACAAGCGCGTGACCATCACCGACGTCGCCCGGCACGCCGGCGTGTCCGTCGCCGCGGTCTCCAAGGTGCTGCGCAACGCCTACGGCGTGAGCCCCGGCATGCAGGAGAAGGTGCGGGCTGCCATCGCCGAACTGGACTATCGGCCGCAGGCGGCGGCACGCGGGATGCGGGGGCGGACGTACACGATCGGCGTGCTCCTGGACAACGTCCGTAACGCCTTCTTCGCGGACATCCTCGACGGCATCCAGGAGGAGCTCCGCACCAGCGAGTACACCGTGCTGATCGGCGCGGCCGGCTTCGACCCGGACGAACAGGCGAAAACCATCCGTTCCATGGTCGACCGCCAGATGGACGGCTTGATCCTCATCGCTCCGGGGACCTCGCGCGCCGAGGTACTTGCAACTGCGGCGGCCACGCCGACCGTTGTCATCGGTCACCACGACGCAACCGACACCCACGACTCGGTGGTCGACGCGGATGACACCGGCGCGGGCCTGGTGGTCGACCATCTGGTGGCGCTCGGACACCGAGACATCGCCCTCGTCGCGGCCCCCGGCACCAGAGCCAACCAGTGGAAGCGCACACCGGAGGTCGTCCTCGCGGGCGGCTACCGCGCAGCCATGGAACGGCACGGCCTCACCGAGCACGTGCGGGTTCACCATGCCGCGTACTCCGACGAGGGCGGCTTCAAGGCCGGTATGACCCTGCTGACCATGGAACGACCGCCGACCGCCGTCATGACAGGCGCCGACGTCGCCGCCCTGGGCATCTACCGGGCGGCTCACGAACTCGGCCTTCGCATCCCCGAGGACCTCTCGCTCGTCGGCTACAACAACACCGCTCTCGCTGACCTGGCCACCGTCCAGCTCAGCAGCGTCGATCAGGCGGGACACACCATGGGCTCCACCGCCGCCCGCTTGCTCATCGAGCGCGTGGAAGGCAGGCGGGACCGGTCCATGCAGACGACGATGACCCCACGCCTCGTGCAACGCAGCACCACCGCAGCCCCAGTGAGCCCTTGAACGATGGCCCACCAGCTGCCCACAACCATTCCCTTCTTGAACAGGACACCGGCACACGGGCTGGATACAAGGACGGCTCGAGACGGCAGGGCGCGTCGCAAGGTGGGTGTCAAGGACGTTGCGCGCGAGGCCGGTGTGTCGCTCGGCACCGTCTCGAACGTCCTCAACCACCCGGAGGTCGTCGCCGAGGCCACCCGCAAGCGCGTCCTCGACGTGATCGGCTCGATCGGATACGTACGCGCCCAAGGCGCACAGGGGGTGGACGGTCTGGCCTCCCGTGTCATCGCCGTCCTGGGGCTGAACGGGGCGGATCCGTATTTCACGGCGCTGGCCACCGGCGTCGAGCAGGCCGCACGCGAGGCCGACCTCGGCGTCATGGTGTGCACCGGCGCCCGCGAGGGGGCCCAGGACGGTCGGCACCTCGCCCTGATCGCCGCGCACCGGATCCGCGGAGCCGTGCTGGTTTCGGGTGACGGAGCAGGCCGAACCGCGGCTGCGTTGCGTCGGCATGCGCTGCCCTTCGTCATGGCCGACCAATCCGCTCTCGAACCGGCTGCGTGCTCCGTGGGAATCGATGATGTCGCTGGGGGTTACGCGGCAGTCCGTCACCTGCTCGAGCAAGGGCACCGGTCCTTTGTGCACGTCGGCGGTCCCTACGAGCTCGCGCCGGTACGGGACCGGTGCACAGGTGCACGCCGTGCCATCAGCCGGGCCGGGCTCGCCTCGGACTCCCTGCATGAGCTCGCGTGCCCAGCCCTGACGGTGGGCGCGGGCAAGGACGCCGGTCAGCGCATCCTCGGCCTGGCGGACCGGCCGACCGCTGTGTTCTGCGCCGACGATCTGCTCGCTCTCGGAGTGATGCAGGCCCTGTACGAGGCCGGACTGAGGGTGCCTGACGACATCGCGTTGGTCGGCTACGGCGACCTCGACTTCGCAGTGTCCGCCGTCGTGCCGCTGACCACGGTGCGGCGGCCGGTCGTCGCCATGGGACAGCAGGCCGGCCGCCTGCTCATCGAGGACACGGCGCACAACGCCGTTCACGGACATGTCCACGTCGTACTGCAGCCGGAACTGGTCGTGCGCCGGTCCACCTTGGCAGCGCCGGCGCGGTGACCCCGGTGGTCAGGGCTGTTCGTGAACATGGTGCAGCGGGGCAGCGGCCGGCGTCCGGTGGGCGAGGAGAAGGGGCGCACCCGCGAGAAGCAGGGTGGCAAGGCCGAGCGCTCCGACGGCCGAGCTCAGGTCGAGTCCACCCACAACGGAACTGTGCCGAACAACGCGTACAGGACCGTCGCCACGATCAGCAGGCGCTTGCGGCCGAGGCGGTCGACGACGACACCGGCAAAGGGAGCCAGCAGGGCCAGCGACAGCGCGGGAACGGTCAGCACCAGGGGCACCAGGGCCTCGCTGCCGGCGACACCCTCGAAGTGCTCCTGCATGCGAGGCAGAACCGGTGCGAGCAGCACAGCGCCCAGAACAGGCAGGCAGGCAACTGCCGGCCATGAGGAGAGCAGCAGGTAGTTTCCCCTGCGTATCCGGGAAGTCGTGGGCGTCGGAGGGCGGGGTGACGGGAGCGGGCATGGCGGCATTCCAGAGCGGGAGGCGGGAAGGGAGATGCGCGTGGCAAAAGATGCGTCGGTCGACGACGTCGGCGCACGGCATAGGGATGTGCCACGACTATGCGGCCCCCTGGGTGGCCTGCCCAGCCCTGCCGCGATCCGATTTTCGGATGCCTCGGATCCACTGGGCGGATACCGCCGATCCAGGTCGTGCGCTCCCGCCGCCTGTCAGGACGGCTGCGGCGTGTCGTGCCCGTCGGCCATGCGTCGGCCGACCCGGGCCGCCGTTTCGCGTAGCCAGATGTGTGCGGCGTCGTGCGTGTGGACGGGGTGCCACCACATCACCTCTCGCAGCGGCACCGCTTCGTAGGGCGGTTCCAGTACCCGCACGGCAGCGAGAGGCGTCATCAGGCGGGCCTGGATCAGGGCGATGCGCCGGGTGCCGGCAACCAGCAGCGGCAGCAGTGGGAAGCTGCCGACTGAGACCTCCACGCGCGGTTCGACGCCGAGCATGCCGAGTTGCCGTACGGTCGGGGCGTCGTAGGTGCGCTGATAGATCATCACGCGCACCGAAGCTCGCGTATACGCGGACAGCCGTACGGCCGCATGCTGATCAGACAGACCTGACGTCGCGCTCCCTGCTGACCTTTCTCCCCTGAACCGTTGACACCGGGGTAACGTCCTCGCAATATAATCAGTACACCAATGATTGGGGTACTGATCATTTGGCCGGCGCGTCTCGCGCTCCCCATAGGTGTCCTCCACTTCCCTCACCAAGGAGGCCATATGTCCGTGACCCCTGCTGCACTCCGCATCGTCGTGGTCGGCGGTGGTATCGGCGGCCTGGCCGCCGCGCTGTCGATCGCCCGCGCCGGTCACCATGTGACTGTTCTCGAACGAGCTGCCCAGTTCGGGGAGATCGGGGCCGGCCTGCAGCTCGCCCCGAACGCCTCACAGGCCCTCGAGGATCTGGGGGTGCTCGATGCGGTCCGGCGCACCGCGGTCGCGCCGCCCCGGCTCGTGATGATGGACGCCCTGAGCGGCGACCAGGTCACGTCTCTCGACCTGCGCAGCGCTGCGTACACCGAACGCTTCACACATCCCTACCTCGTCACCCACCGCACGGACCTGCACGCGGCCCTCCTTGCCGCCTGCCGGGAACACCCCGCCGTCACGCTGCGCACCGGACACACCGTCACGCACGCCGAACAGGATGAATCCGCCGTACACCTCCACTTCGCCGGGACGGCTCCGAGGCTCACAGCCGACGTCGTCGTGGCGGCGGACGGTCTGCACTCGCGCCTGCGTCAGGCCCTGGTCGGTGACGGAGAGCCGGTCTGCTCCCGCTACGTAGCGTTCCGCGGCGCTCTTCCCGCCGACAGGATGACCGGCCGGATGTCGCAGCACGCCGCCTCTGATGCGGTCATGGTCTGGGCTGGACCTCGCATGCACCTGGTGCAGTACCCGGTACGGCGCGGCGAGCTCTACAACCAGGTCGCCGTGTTCGAGAGCGACCACTACACACCGGACTCGGACGACTGGGGCACTGAGGCCGAGCTCGAAGAACGCTTCGCGGGAACATGCCAGACCGTGCGCGACGCCCTGCCGCTGATAGCACGCGACCGGCGCTGGCCCCTGTACGACCGCCTGCCCATCGACAACTGGGTCCACGGCAGGATCGCCCTGCTCGGTGACGCCGCACACCCGATGCTCCAGTACCTGGCCCAGGGGGCCTGCCAGGCACTGGAGGACGCCGTCGCGCTCGGGCAGTCCTTCGGCCGGTTCACCGACCCCGCGGACGCCTTCGCCGCGTACGCCGATCAGCGCCGCGAGCGCGCTGCGCGGATCCAGACCAACGCCCGCCGCTTCGGCGAGATCTGCCACCTGGAGGGCATGGGCGCCACCCTGCGCAACCAGCTCTTCGCGTCACGTGCGCCCGAGGACTTCAGCGACGTCTCCTGGGTGTGGACACCTGCCCGGGCCGCCGTCCCCGCCCCGTGATCCCGCACCCGTAGGAGGACACCATGACGACCGATGAGCTTGCTTACAAGACACTGGAGGGACTCGGGGCGGCTCCGCTCTGGCGCTTCTACGGCAACCTGTTCCCCGCCGAACCGAAGAGCCGCGCGGTGCCCTGCCGATGGAGCTGGCAGGAGCTGCGGCCTCACCTCCTGCACTTCTCCAGGACCCTGTCGCTGGAGGAGGCCGAACGCCGGGTCCTCATGCTCGTCAACCCCGGCCTGAGCGACCCCCCGGCCACGGTCAACACGCTCTATGCGGGCCTGCAGATCATCCTGCCAGGCGAATCCGCCCAGGCACACCGGCACACCTCCAACGCCTTCCGCTTCATCCTCGAAGGCAGTGGCGCGTGGACGACGGTCAACGGCGAGCGTGTCTTCATGGCCCCCGGTGATCTGCTGCTCACTCCTGGATGGCACTGGCACGATCACACCCACGAGGGTGACGCGCCGATGATCTGGCTCGACGCTCTCGACTACCCGCTGGTCAACGCTCTGGAGGCCGGCTTCTACGAGAAGTTCCACCAGCGCCTCCAACCGGTCACCCGAGCCGATGACGCCGGCAGCAGGCAGTTCCTCCACGGCCGGCTCAACCCGGTCTGGCTCTCCCAGGACGGGCCCAACTCCCCCGTGACCCGCTACACCTGGCACGAGACCCAGCGGTCACTGGAAGGCATCGCCGACACCGCCGAAGGAAGCGACGTCGACGGCATCGTCCTGGAGTACACCAACCCGTGGACGGGCGGCCCGGTCATGCCCACCATCGGCTGCCGCATCCAACGCCTGCGCCCCGGCTTCCAGGGAGCCGGCCGCCGGCACACCGCCTCCACCATCTTCAACGTCGTACGTGGCGAAGGCGCCACGATCGTGGACGGCGTGCGTCTGGACTGGTCCGAGCACGACACCTTCGCCGTTCCCGGCTGGGCCTCCTACCGTCACCTGAACGCCTCCACCTCGGACGATGCCGTCCTGTTCTCGTACAGCGACGAGCCCGTCATGCGCTCCCTCGGCCTCTACCGCACCGAAAGCGCCGATCCCGGAGCCTGATCCACCACACCACAGCCGACACTTCACAAGGAGGCCACGATGCGCCTGGCCCTGTTCAACAAAGGACGCCTCGGAATCGTCGACGGCGACCATCTCGTCGACGTGACCGAACAACTCGCCCAAGGCAGCAACCCCGGTGCGGCCGGCCCACTGCACCAGCACATCGAAACCCTCGCCCGCGGCGCCGCGATGGATGTCGACGTGTCCAACTGCGCACGCGTCCCGCTCAGCGAGGCAGCCCTGGAATCCCCGCTGCCCCGGCCTGGAAAGGTCGTCGGAGCTCCGGTCAACTACCTCGACCACAAGGCGGAAATGGAGTACACCACCTCGGTCGCCGACCTCGGCGTCTTCCTGAAAGCCAACTCCTCGGTCATCGGACCGGGCCAGGACATCGTCCTGCCCTACACGGACAAGCGCACCGATCAGGAAGGCGAACTGGGCGTCGTCATCGGACGCACCGCCCATCACGTCGACGCGGCCGACGCACTGGACTACGTCTTCGGGTACACCTGCGTCCTGGACATCACCGTCCGCTCCGGCGAAGACCGCTCCACACGCAAGTCGTTCGACACGTTCACACCGATCGGCCCCTGGATCGTCACCGCCGACGAGATACCCGACCCCGACTCCCTCGATCTACGCTGCGATGTCGCCGGCACCACCCGGCAGCGCACCAACACAGCCGACCTGATCTTCGGGGTCGCAGACCTGATCGCCTACACCTCGTCCGTGATGACGCTCCACCCGGGCGACATCATCGCGACAGGCACCCCGGCCGGCGTGGGACCGCTCAGCCACGGGGACCGCGTCGTGCTGGAGATCGAGCGGGTAGGCCGACTGGAAGTGGGGGTCGACGGCTCACGGGCCACCCCCTACGACCAGCGCCCCGGACGTCGGGCACGCTGACGGACAAGTCCCCCCAAGGTGGTGTCGCGCACTCTCTAGACTCCATCAGACCGGCCGCCTTTCCTGCCGGCACCACCTCGACGACGGACGGAGCGCCGTGGCACGCGCACTGGAGCTGCCCAACTACATCGGCCATCTGATCCGGCGTGCCGAACAAGTGCACACAGCCCTCTGGACCCAGCACGTGTCCAGGGAGATCACGTCCCAGAAGTTCGCCATCCTCAACGCCCTCAGCCGGGACCCGGGCATCGACCAGCGGACTCTCGCACACCTCACCTCACTGGACCGTTCTACTGTCAACCATATGATCCGCCGCCTGACCGACCAGCACTACGTGAGCCAGGTGCGCGACGAGGGAGACCTCAGACGAACGCTGCTGAGCCTCACCGACGAGGGTGCCGAACTGCTCGACTCCCTGATCACTCCAGCAGAACGGATCAACGAACTGCTCCTCAGATCACTACCCGCGGGTGAACGGGCACTGGCCGTCGACATCCTCAGCAGACTCGCCTCGCTGGACGAGGAGTCGCTCCGCGACAAAGCATGAGACCTGGACGAGCGTCCTTCAGCTGCCACCACCTGTCCTGTACTCGGAGTTCCACCTCCCGTTCGCTGAGGAACAGTGACTGCCGGACTGTCGCACCCAGGTCGAACAAGGAGTCACACGCCTTGGCTCACGACCGCCGCACGATCACAGCCCTACCGGGCCGACCGTCCCAGCAGCAGCCCTCGCCGCCCGCAGGTACGGGCCCTGTCATCGGCCGCGCCCTACAAATCCTCGGCGCATTCAATGCCGATCATGCGCATCTGTCTCTCAGTGGCTGTTGTCGTTCCGAACTTGAGGAGTGCTGGTCGAACGGGAGTCACCTGAACTCCCGACCCGACCGGTCTTCCCCCGCCGTCGTGACCTACGCGTCCATCACATCGAGCGGCAGCATGACCGCGCACACTGGGTGGACGTCACGTCGCCGAGGTGCCTGGCCACACGGCGAGACCAGAGCACCCACAGGCACGACGCCCGGCGTACTCGGACAGGTCTTCGCCTTTGCGGCGGCGGTGGGGCATGACGAGTCCGGTGCCGGGATAGCCGCCGTCCGCGATCGTCATGGTCCGGCCGACGGCGGCCTTGGCGCCGGATTCCTCCCACGCCTTACAGTCGTTGCGGTTGCCGAGCAGGGGCTTGCCGACCACGACGACCAGGCGGGTGTCGGCGTCGATGACGACCTGGTGGTTGGTCGAGTACCGGTAGTTCTTGGACTGCTCCGCCACCGCGTGGTCCCGGGTCGGGACCAAGGTGCCGTCCACGATGAGCACGGTGCCCTTGGCGAACCGCTTCCGGGGCTGGAGCGCGAGCATCGGCCCGAGGTGGTCGATGATGCGGTCCGCCGTCGACTTGGACACCCCGAAGAGCGGGGCGAGCTGGCGCATCGTCAAGTTCGTGCGCCGGTACGCCGCGACCAGCAGGACCCGGTCCTCCAGCGGGAGGCTCCACGGCCGGCCCTTGCGGGCCCCATCCGCGCCCTCGCGCCGCAGTACGGTCACCAGCTTGCCGAACAGGCGAGGGCTCAGCCCGGCGAACGGGGCTATCCAGAACGACTCCGACGCCGTGATCACACCAGCCACATCAAGATCATCTCACCCGTGACCAGCAGTTACGGGGCAACCTTTAGATTCTTCCTCGCACGAACCGGGTCCGGTGCCCGAGTACCTGACCCAGCTCCGTAACGAACTCCGGCAGCAACGCGGACCCGTTCCAGAACTCGAGCCCCAGGTACGCGAAGGCAAGCCCGTCCCCCGCCCACTCCCACGCAGCCAGCGACACCACCCTTCCGCACGCCGGACACGGCACTTCGCCCCTGCCGGTGTTCCACCATGCGTCCATGACCGGCGAGAACATCTCGCAGTGTCCATCCCCGAACGCCGCCGCGCAGTACGGACAGACCGGCGGTCCGCTCTGCTGCGGCGAGAAGAACACCGTCCGCCCCGTGACAACGGTCAGCCCGTTGCTCCCGCTCGCTTCCCGGAACCCCGTCGCCCGCTCCCACCGCGGCCCGGGGCCGTGATCCGGCAGCCGCACGATTCCCTCGCCGACCAGCCACGCCGCCACCCGCTCCCCGTGCGCGACGGCGTCCTCGGCGGTCGCCTCCAGGTCAACGATCGTCTGAAAAGAGCTGCTCACAGCCGAACGGTAGGCGGCCTACCCGATTCTGCACAACGGTACATCCGGCACTGCTGCCGCCTTCGACAAGAGCAGAGGGCCCAACTCCCCCGTGCACAGCACATCCCATGCGTGAGCGACAGACCTCCCGAGCCCTGAGATCTATTAACGGGACAGCCCTTAGACGCTGTTGTCTTTCCGAGTCTGACGACTGTGTTTTCGCTGGTCAGGGGTAGGGGCGGCGTCGGTATGGGAGTGATGGGG
>NZ_JBEOSI010000016.1:0-137307 GCF_040302845.1 Streptomyces sp. NPDC096323 | reverse complement strand
CCCGCTTTTCGGGCGGGGACGCCCGAAACGAGCGAAGCGAGTATTCGCTTCCGGAGGAAGAGCGAAGCGGGAAAGCGCCTTCGGCGCTTTCGGGCGCCCCTCCGGGGCTTAGTTTCCTTTCGTCCTCCGGACTGAAAGGAAATATGTTCCTCCGGAACATTGCGGTATGTAGTGGAACATCAGTTTATTTTGTTTCAGGTGTTGTTGGCGTTTTCGGTGGGCATTCCATGCCCACCTCTAGGCCATTCCATGGCCCTTCAGGTTTGAGTATTTGTCAGGTGTGTTTTTGAAATGGTTTGTTGGTGCCTTCCAGGCACCAACTGGGTCTCGTGTGAATGGGGGTGACGATCCCCTCCGGGGGCTCGTCGGGCAGTGGCATGTGGGAAGGGTTGGGTGGCGGATCCGGGGGAAGCTCCTTCCGCGGATCCTGCGGCCCGGTGTCTGTATCTGATAAGGATTTTCGGACTCACTGTGTGGAGCGGGGCCCGTGTCGGTGCGGTGCACGGGCGGAGGGCATCGGCGCCGCGGCGCGCGCGGAGGGGAAGGGTGCCGCCCTCCGGGCGGCATTAGGCAGCTCCCTGATGCTCCTCGCACACCCTTGAGAGGCCAAGACCACCTGCGAGCCCTCCGGCCCACCTTCCCCGGAGGCACGGATGCCGAGACCACCGGCTTCGGTGGTCAGGAGTCGCCGTGACCACCCGGCTTCCTGAGTAACCCTCAAAGGATCTTGAAGCTCCTGTAAGAAGAGGGGCTTCTTGGACCTATAGGGGGTTGAAGTCGCTCGCGCACCCCCCTAAGCCCACTGAGGAACCTACGAGATGAGCTCCCTGCCCGACTACGTGACGGTCTTCATCGGCCTGATGCCCGTCGCGTACAACATCTGGAACCGCCCCGGTGTCATGCGGTGCCGGAACCTGCGGCGCACCAGCGCCACTCCGCCGCCCAGGTGCCCTGTGCCAGCACCTCCCACCCAGCCGGTCGGCATCCTGGCGGCAGAACTCCTCAGTTCCCTCCCTCCGGGAGGCGTGGCGCAGTACGAGGCACCGGACGGCAGCCGGCTGACGGTCTGGCGGATAGCGGGCCCGCCCCCCGCTGACGACGGCCTGGAGGAGTACGCCCTGTGGTGAACGACTCCGAATCCCGCCGGGTCCAGGACGCTGCGGACGCACTCGGCTTCCTGGACCCTGGCACGGGGAGCGCAAAGTACCAGTACTACCGGGAGAAGATCGCGGCATGTCTTGCAGGGCTTCCCTTCCCTATGACGATCACCGAGCGCCTTGAAGTCGCCGATCAAGCAATCTCTGACGTGCTCCGAAGTAAGAGTTTCGACCCGACCAACGGGCCCCTGCGATACATGAAGACCACTGCGCAACGACTGGCGCGGAAGCTTCAAGAAAAGCGGTGCAGCGAGAAACTTGTCGGGGAATTCTCCGAAATTGAATTGAATAGAGGGTCCGGCGACCTTCATTCAGGCGGCGACGGGCCCCCCGCCACGTCGAATCGTGAAAAGGAGGACGACGAGGTGTGGGATTTGGTCGACCGGGCCATCGCGAGAATTCCTAAGCCAGAACACCAGGAAGCGGTCCGCAGACAGAGTTTCGGCCAGGACAACGCCACCATCTCGCAGGAGACCAGGACGTCGAGGAATACCGTTTACCAGCACCGCCTGCGTGCGGTCAAAGCCATGCAGGCGGAGCTGAGCCCGCATATCCGGCAGGGGCATCTCAATCCTCGCCAGTCACAAGGTGATGAACGCTAATGGAACTCAAGCAGCAGGTCTGGAGGAGCGCAAGCACGAGGGGATGGACACCGTGAGTGAAATTGAAGCGTATAAGGGGCTGTTGGCGCTACTGAAAGGTCCGGCTGATTACTGGGACCGGCCCCGAGGCGACTGGCCGGGGCGAACTGGCGACAACGTATGTACCGTCCGTGAAGGGGATGAGGCACGGCAGGATGCCAACGCTGCCTACCTCTTGGGGACAAAGGCTCTGCGACGCGGTGAACTTGACAGCGCAGAAGCGTGGTTCGCCGTCGCCTGCGATGAGGGGCACCCCGGTGCCGCGTTCCGGGCCGCTTTGGCAAAGCTGCGTCGGCCCTCGGAACCCCAGGCCGTTGTGTATGTGAGCACCGGGTCCGGTAAGACCGCCGCGTTGATAGGGGCAGTTCTGCGGTTGTGTGCTGCTGCGCATTGGGGGCATGGCGATGCGCAGCACCTCATCGATCGCCTTCGTACTCCCGAGGGAAGGTTGCTGTCCCAATGGGAAGACGGAAAGATCCACAGCGGAGGTGCTTTCCAGTCAGCTTCCGATCTGGCAGCTGAGCTCGCCGGCGGGGCAACGATTGATGTCAGGCTAGCGCCGGACGAGGCGAGGTCCGGGGTCGAGGACACGGAGTTTTATCCGCAGGTGCGAGAACTGCTGGAGATGCTGTGCAGAACTCCTGTGCCCGCAGAGCCAGAGGCGCGGCCCATGCATGACCACCACGTCGCGGACAGCTTGCCTCAGTGGAGGGGCCTGGGCGAGCTCGTCGATGACGTCTGTGCGGCGGACCAGCCATACATACTCGTGGTCTGCGACGATGCCTTGGCTGAGTGGAGTCGCCGGGGTGTTCTGAATGAAAGCGCCCCGTCGCACTTCAGGACCTTGGCCGCGTCCTGGGCAGAGGCTGAGATGCACGCAGCTGGGCTCGTCCCCCTGGAGCCATACCCCGGTCCGTCAGCACGGTGGCTTTGCCGCTGCTTGGCATGCGGCTCTGTCACTACTCCGTCTATGCATGCAGCCCGTAGAGGACGAGCATGCCCTCACTGCAGCGGCACCCGGGAGTTCGTCCTCTCGTACCGTGAGCTGTTCGATGACATCCCTTTGCCGCACACTCACCGCAGCCTCTCAGAGACGAAGCTGCACCTATCCCCTGGCGAGCTTCATGAGCCTTACGAAGCTGCGCTGGAGTGGCGATTGGTCCGGAGTCAAAAGCCATGCGGCAGCGGCATGGACTCGACAGTGGGTGACACAGTCACTGTCATCTGCTGGTCTGAGCATCCCGCCGACAAGTTGCGCAAGGAACTGAGAGCGTGGAGAAGCACCCTCTGCAAGAGCGCTGCTTCTACGCAGGGAGACAATGTCTGCCCATCTGTGGACTCTGTACACCGCACTCTCCGTGAGTTCCTCAGCAACCGTGCTGACGCAGCCTCGCCAGATACCCGAAGGATGAAACTGCGCGCTCACACAAGTCCGGGGGCTGCAGGCCTGGGAGCGGCAATCGTTGATGCGATGGCTTCAGAGCTTCTGACCGATCACGTCAGAAGGCCGGCGCAGGCAAGGGGATACAACCTGAACCGCCTGGTTTCTGCTGGGCTGCTGCATGTAGTGCGCGACGGAATGGTCATGCTGTATCTCTTCAGTGACTCGTCCCTGGCCCCGGACTCCGGTGAACCGCCCCACCTCGCCACATCCACAGTCCTCGCCGCGCAACACATCGATGAGTCAACAGCTGCGAACCGCCTCGCGGACAGACCGCTACTCGCCGCACGCCCGCTGAACCCCAGGCACCGAGAGCTGACCGCCTGCAGGTGTGCGCCGTATGCCTGCAGCGATGGGAGCATTGTTAAAAACGGGTCAGCTGCGGCGCACGATGATTCGTGGCCCAGGTGAACGCGGCCTTGGAAGGTACCCAGGCGGACAGTGAAGGCCTGTGGCTGGGCGGAACGCAGACGCCGCTGTCGGTGGCCAAGGCTAGGCTTCAAGACCGTCATGAGGGGGTTGTATGACATACGGTCTACTGACACCGGATGTGCCGCTTGGCCCGTTTGAGAGCGCCCGGATCACGGTGTGGTCGACGCCAGGCAAGCAAGCCAAATTGCACGCCGCGCACTCGTGTTCCTATGTGCGCTTGGCCCGCACCGTCACCGAACGGGAAGTACCGCTGGATGCCGCGGCGGTCGGCCGGATGTGCCCCAAGTGCATGACGCACGGTTCGTGGGCACGTGAAGGCACGGGCCTGGACATCTTCCTGCGCACAGTGACCGGCCTCGGGCTGCTGTATGAAATGGGTTCCTACAACGAGGCGGACGAGGAGGCATGCACCGATTCGGAAGTGGCTCAGGCAGCCTCCCTCCTGCACCTGACGCCTTCCAGCGGGCCGGCCGCCACCACCTCGCAAGAGCCCGGGGATGACGCTGAAGACGAGGACGAATCGGCCTGGGACGAACTGCAGGACGCCCGCCGTGTACGCGAGTTGGTCTTCGCCGAATGGCTCGGCGCGCTGGCCAGTCTGATCCGTGTACACCAGGCCCTGGACCTGTTTCCCTGGTTGCGGAACTGGGCCGCAGCTGGGGTGCGTCGCAAGGACGAACGTCTCGAGGCGCTGCGCTCCCAGGCCGAGCAGCTCGTCAAGCGGAGCACGCTCGTCCTGGCGGCTGGGGTTGCGGCCCTGGAGAAGCCGGCGATCCCCTCCGATGACCCGGCGTTTGGCCCCTTGGGCTCCCCCGCCGAGGCGGCAGTGCAGCTGACATCGTTGTGGCAACGGTGGCAGTCTTGCGCGAAGGACAGCTGGGAGCATCCGCGGGAGCACGACCACCTCGTCTACCAGCTCGCCGACACGATGAGCAGCCGGCGTAAGGGGCGTGCGCAGATGCTGGAACGCGCCCGGGTGCTTCTGGCCGAGTGGGAGGAGCAGGCTGCGCACACGGTGGCATCGGGAGAAGCGGACAAACGGGTCCTGCTTGTGCGGCTGCCTGGCGGAAGCGTGCCCGTAAGAGGCTCCGGTACGTCGGTCCTGGACCGGCTGGGTGAGTGGGAACGGGGCGTCCTCGTCTCGTACACGGTGGCGGCCGATTGGCAGCAGTCGACTCTCACGCTGCGTGTGCCTGGCCCTGTGGCCGCCCAGTTACTGTCGCGTCGTTGCGCCCTGTCCTACGAGAAGCCGCCCGCAGGGGCAGGGGGTGCGCCCGGCGAGTCCGCGACACGGGAAGACACGGGCGGGCTGGCCCCAGGCGTGTTCGACGACACTCCGGTCACCGGCCGCCGTCTGGTCACACCCAAGGACTTGGCCGCGCTGCGCAGCTCCGGTCGGGATCCAGAGCAGCTGTATGTGGTGCTCGGCGTCGAGGCCGGGGTGGAGGTGGTCCCGCTGAGTGTGCTGGAGAGGCGGTGCGCGGCGGGGTGGCAGGGAGTGATCATCGCCGGCGCCCGTGATTTGCCTGAGGCGTTGTTCGAGGGCCGGCAGGCGCCCGCAGCAGTGACTGGGATGCAGGACACGGCGTTGTGGGCGCCCCGTGTGTTCGACCCTTGTGATGAAGCGTTCGGCCGTAGTCTGAGCGCGGCAGAGGGCGAGAGGGTGCTCGTGCTGCTGTGTGAGGGGCGCCGGGAGGTCGGTCAAGCGCTGCGGTCGCTGGTCCTTGCCCGCACTGTGCCGGATCTACGCACACTCGATGTCGGTGAATACGACGACCGGGGCAACGCGCGCAGGCCTTTCGTAGCCGACGTCTGGAATGCTCTCCTGGCCATGGAACAGCTGGACCTGGAGCCTTTCCTGACCGACTCGGAATCGGGCCGGCCTCCTGGTACACCGCCGCTGCCGTTGGGTGTCCTTGCCGACGTGCAGGTCTACACGACGGACGCGGCCGGCCAGTATCAGGGTCGAGCCCACTCCCCGGGTTGCGCTCACCGGCGGCCGATGCGCGGCCTCAGCTGCGACGACGAGCGGGTGACGGTGGAAGAGCTTCTCGGCAATAGGGGTTTCGACCCGTGCAGCAAGTGCGGTGGCTATGCCGTTCGCCGCCTGAGTGGCGACCAGGTCGCCTACTACCGGGCCGCACACCGGCTGCACAAGCTCGCCCAGGTCGCTCGGGCAGCGGTCCGGCACAGCGCTGAGCGCAGGGAGGAGACGGCGAGGAGCTTGGAGGAGCTCGGCAATCTGGACGAGCGGACCACCATGGCGTGGTTCCTTTCGAGCGAGGAAGCTCGTCGATGGCGGCGGATCATTCACGGTCTGCGCCGGGATCTTTCTGGGGCCGCCTCCCTTTGAGCCGGCCGGTCGGAGGAGGAGGTGGTCGGCGGCTGGTCAGCTCGTGTGCTGGGGTCGGCTTCCCCCCCCCGGGGGCAATCGAGGCATTTGCCTCCGGCACTCGCACCGGGGCGGGCATGATGTGGGTGCACACAGAGGGGTAAGCACCGGCCTGTGCCGGTGACAGGGGGCTGGGATGAATCACGCACCACAGAGCACGGTCATGCTGCCGCGTCGCATGGAGCACCTGACGGCCGACCAGCGGGGGTACCCGGTGATCGCCACAGTGGAGCGCAGCCCGCAAGGGGTGAATTTCGGATCGATCAATGAGCGGCGCAAGCTGGCCCTGGCCGCCTTCGACTGGTGCGCCGTATGCGGTCTGCCGTTCACTGACGAACTGCGCTGGCAGATGGTGCTCAAAGAGGGGCCGCTGCCTGTGGCGGTTTCCGGCGAGGCCCCGGTGCATGAGATCTGTGCGCTGTACGCGGCGCAGGTGTGTCCCTTCTTGTTCTCTCCGCAGGCGCGTCTGGGGGACGAGTTCCGTAAAGGGTCAGTGCGGGACCGGGTGGTGCGGTTCGTGGGGTTCGAGTCCACCAGCACGGTGTTCGCCCACGAGTCGGGGCTGCAAAAAGGTGTCTATACCCTGCACTTCGAGCATCGGGGCCAGGCGGATGAGTTCTCCTACCACTCCCCCGATGAGATCCGTGAACGGTTTGCCGACGCTCTGGCACGGGAGCAGGAGCTGCCGGTCAGCGACGCGGAGCGGGTCCTGGTCCGGCTGTTCAACCGGCTCGACGACAAGGGTGAGGGCGATGTGGTCACCGGAGCGGCACTGATCGCGGGCGCCGCTTTCGCCAAGAACGTCTTCAAGGTGCAGGGGCTGCGCACCTTCGCGGGCAAGGAGTACCCGGCTGTTGCCGGGTTGCTGCTGAGGGGCAGCGAGGAGGAGATCCTCGCCTTCTCGCGCAAGTCTGGGGATGAGGCATTCAGCGTGACGGGCCCTTGGGTTCTCGAGCGTGCCGGTGC
Source organism: Streptomyces sp. NPDC096323 (assembly GCF_040302845.1). Taxonomy (NCBI): domain Bacteria; kingdom Bacillati; phylum Actinomycetota; class Actinomycetes; order Kitasatosporales; family Streptomycetaceae; genus Streptomyces; species Streptomyces sp. NPDC096323. The sequence continues at coordinate 130,278 of NZ_JBEOSI010000016.1, read as the reverse complement.
TCTGCCGACGCCGCTGCAGCAGTGGCGTAAACGGGGCGAAGACATGGTCCCGCGCAGTGCCCGCACCGAGCCCGCAGGCCCCGGTCGTAACGTGCCCAAGAACGCTGCATGCCCCTGCGGTTCCGGTCGCAGGGCAGGGCGTTGCCACCCGGGTGGGTTTCGCGTCAACTGACGTAATCCAGGGCGGTGATGGGATAGCCGCAGAGCCAGTCTGAGTGGGGCGCGAGGGCGGCGGAACGACGGTGTACCGGGGCGCGGCCTGAGACGATGAGGTCTGCGGCCAGGGGTGCGGGTGTGCCGGGCAGGAGTGCTCGGCCCGTAGGAGCGGTGGGGCACGTGAAGTCGTGGTTTGATCGTTTGGCGTCGGTCCCCGGCATGGCTTTCAGCGGGAGTCCCGGTGTTGTTCGCGGGAAGCTGCCTGGGGCGGGGGCGCTTCCGGATGAGTCCTACGGCACGCCGATGTGGCCGACGCCCCAGGGTGCCACGTCTGCAACGCCGGCCAGTCAGCATGTGCCGCATGACGCGCGCGGCAGGGAGCTGGTTGCTCGGGTGTGGGAGGCGTTGGAGCTTCCGGGCTCGGCGATGGACTATCACTTCGTGCTGCAGGGTGCGGTAGACCGGCTGTGGAGCACGCGCGGTTCGGATCCTGCGGCTCTGGAGCTGCTTGAGGTGTTCGCTTTGCTGGACTTGGAGTTGATGGAGGCCGCACCTCAGGCAGTGTCGTTCGATGACATGACGCCCACATCGTTTGTGAGGGTGACGTCCGTGCCCCGGCTGGTCGGCTTGCTGGAGCGTGAGGGCGCTTTCACCGAGGCGCTCGCTGTGGCGAAGCGGCTGACGCGCTTCGGGCAGGGTGAGGACGCGGTGGGGCGGCTGTCGGAGAAGGTCGGTGCGCTGGCGGCCGAAGCCATGGCCGCGGGTGGGGCGTGATGGGTGTGGGGCTGGAGACGCTGGTTTCTGCCGACTCCTACCTGGAGGAGGCGTTCTTGCGGTGGGTTCTCACTCCTGCCGCGGATGCGGGCATCGTGCAGCGGGTGCACAGCCAGTACCCGGTCACCGTGCAGGGGCGCACGTACCGGCTGGACTACCTGATCGCGGGCGAGACGCTGCAATTGGCCGTCGAGTTGGACGGGTTCGCCTTTCACAGCGACCGGGCGGCGTTCACCTACGACCGGCTGAGGCAGAACGATCTGGCCGCCTCAGGTCTGACCGTGCTGCGGTTCTCCTACGATGCGGTGCGCACGGACACGGCACGCTGCGTGGCCCAGCTGCAGGCGATGCTCCGCCTCGATCCGCTGCTGGCGCCATGGGTGACTGCGGTACCGAATGTTGAGGTCCCTGATATGGCCGGGGATCCGATGCGGTCCGCCGACCCGCCCCGCGGTGCGGCACCGGTCTGGCCGGTGCCGGGTGGTGCGTACTTCGACGAGGTGCGTGGACGGGTGGACCGGGGGCCTTTACGGTCCTGCCAGGACGAGGCGCTGGCCGCACTGGCGAACTACTACGCCTCCGGGGGCCGCCATGGCGCCACGGTCATGGCGGTCGGGGCCGGAAAGACGGCTCTCGGTGTGGCGGCGGCGCTGTCGTTCACCAGGAAGCGGGCCCTGGTAGTGACGCCCGGGTCGGTGATCCGCGGCACCTTCGCGTCCGCTCTCGACCCGGGGACTGCGGGCAATGTGTTGTACGGGCTGGCAAGGGGTCCGCTGCTGCCCGGTACCCGCCCGCCGGCCACGTTGGTGCTGGATGCGGACGAGGAGCAGATCAGCCATGTCAGCCGCGGGCGGCTGCTGGCAGCGGACATCGTGGTCACGAACTTTCATGCGTTGGGGACCGGCGACAGCGGCGGGGATCTCTTGGCGAAGCTGGAGCCGGGGGACGTCGACTTCATCGTGGTCGATGAGGCGCACATTGCGGCCAGCGACTCCTATCAGCGGTTGTTCGCCCGCTTTCCCGCTGCGCGCACGCTGCTGATGTCGGCGTGCTTCACCCGCCTGGACGGCAAGCCCATCGATGCCGATGTCGTCTACCGCTACCGGCTGGTGGACTCCGTGGCGGACGGATCGGCGAAGAACCTGCGGGCGCACCGGTTCGCGCCCGAGACAGCGTCGACGGTGTATGAGGCGGTGTGGCCCGACGGGCGTCGTGAGCAGGTCGTGGGGCGTGACGCCCTGCTGAGCAGGCTGGGCGACGAGCGGAAGCTGGCACGTATCACCGCGCAGTCTGATGCGTCGGTCCGGCAGGTGATGGCGGTGACGCGGGCGTGTCTGGAGGTGCAGGCCAAGCTGCTGGATCCGGTCAGGCCACGGGTGTTGTTCGCGGCGATGGGCCAGGCCCATGCTGAGCAGATCGCTCGGATCGCCGAGGAGCACGGTATCGCCTGCGCGACGCTGCACCACAGCATGCCGGCCTCGGCGATCGCTGCGACGCGCAGGCGGTTCGAGTCGGAGGCGGGTGACCTTGAAGGCATTGTGCAGCTGCGGATGCTCGGCCAGGGTTACGACTTCCCGCCCATCACCGTTGTCGTGCCTCTGCGACCGTATGGCAGCTTCGGTGAGTTCTATCAGTTCGTCGGCCGCGGCGTCCGGGTTCTGCGCCATCCTCGCCTTGCCCCCGATCAGCAGTACCTGGACGTGGTCTGTCACGCCGAACTCGGCCTGGAAGAGCACCTGGAGGCGTTGTGCGAGGACAACGACATGGACCCCGCTGTTCTGCTCGATACCCCGCTGATCGACGCCACTGTGCTGGACACCGTCCTCGACGGCGGTGACGAGGGCCCGGACGGGACCGGCTCGGCGGAGGATCGCGGCCTGGGCGGGATGGATGCATTCGTGCTGTACGAGCGGGGGCGTGTCGAGGAACGCGTGATCCACGGGGTGGACCGGGTGGAAGCGCGGCGGGATGAGCGGGAGACGCAGCTGCTGGCGCAGCGTTACGCCGTCTATGCGCAGTCCACTATGGCTCCGGTCCCGTTCGAGCAGTTCGTCGAGTACATGCGGAGGCTGACCGGTGGCAAGTGACCAGACGTACTGGTGGCACTCGGCCACACAAGCCGGCCCCGGGGAAGCCCTCAGTCTGGAGGCGAGGGCCGGACAACAGCAACGGTTTGCCGAGCTCGACGCGCTGGCTGCCAGGCTGCTGTCGGTGGCTCTCGCCGGCCAGCCGGTGGCAACCATCAGCCGCGGCCGCGGGCTTCATACCCCGGACACTGCCAAGGTGACGGCCCTCACTCAGGAAGAGGCCGTCTTCTGCGCGAGCGCCTTCGGGGTCAAGGAGCAGCAGCGGCGCGGTGCGTGGTACCTGCCGTCGAAGCTGTCTGTGAAGGCGGGGGCGGTCGACCTGCCGTATCTGCTGCGTGCACGCCCTGCTCATGCTCTGACGCTGGCCGCCGATGAGACTGCCCGTCTCACTGCGGTTGAGGGTGCGGACACCATAGTGCTCTGGGCGCTGCTGGTGCCGTTGTTCGAGACGCTGCTTCAGCCGGTCCGGCTGCGAGCGGCGGGAGATATCTTCCCGCCCACCCAGCAGAAGGAGTTCTGGGCGTTGATCGAGGAACGCTACCGACTCCTGGGCATCAGGGATGGTGCGCTGGAGGTGTTCCGTTTCGGCAGTGGCTGGCACACGCTGGACCGCAGCGGGCAGCAGCAGGCTCGTCTGGCATTGCTGGACACCCTTACTGGTAGTGATCTTGTTCAGCTCGTCGCCCGTCACCGGATCCAACGGCTCCAGGGGCTCATGGCCGGCTTCGCCAAGAAGGCGAAGGCCGGCACGGCCCTGGCGCGCCGAGTGCTCACCAAGGACCTGCAACCCGTCGCATCCGCCTACTTCGGGGGCGACTGGCTGGCGGTCTTGGACTACCTCCAGGCTCGTCCGCACCCGGACGAGGAAATCATCACTGCCCTGCCTGAGCCCCGTCTGTATGTGGGCACGTCCGCCCAGGCAGCCGGCATTGCTGCCGAGGCGGGCATCGCGGAGTCCGAGGTCCAGGCGATGCTGGCCGCCTTCCTCGGCGGGGGCAGCACCGTGTCTCCTGTCGAGGAGCGGGCCGCAGTGCTGCGGAGCTGGTGGGCGGGCTTTGACCAGAGCCATGCCGTCCAGTCGCCGGGGATGCCGTCCTTGTGGGGTCTGGTTGATCAGGAACTCATGAGCCTTTCCCGTAGCGAGCAGGGCTTCACCCCTCAGCTGTACCGGCAGCGGTTGCCAGCCGACGTACTCCATGAGGTCGGGAGGCTGTGGGAAACCGTGACACTGCAGCGTCACCCCGGCAGTATCGTCAGCAACCCGCGGCCGCACCAGACCATGGCTGATGCTCTGGGTCCTGCGGGCGAGTTCTGGCACGGTGTGGCCCTGACCGCATGGTTCGTGTGTGAAGGCCCCTACTCCCGCACTACCTTGGACCGCGTCGACCGCTATTACAGCAAGCCTTTGGCGGCCCTGCGGGCGGCAGGCTATCCCGTCGACACAGTCTTCTTCCGAGAGCTGCGTGCTGCCGAGCAGATGCTGGGCCCGGAGAAGGAAGTCGCCGACCCTGCGGCCAGTGCAGTGGAGACACCGTACGGGCAGATGACATTTACCTCCTACATGGGCCACGGAACACGCCGGGAGGGCTTCGAGCGGGTACGGGACCTCATCACCCGTTACCGGCGTGCGTGGGCCGAGCAGCACCTCGAGGCCTACCTGCAGCACCTGTGGCGCTCCGAGCTGGAGAGCGTCGCCCATCAGCTTCACCGTTTCGTCGCTGAGAAGGGGCGTCCGCCCACGCTGATTCAGTTCTCGCGGTTCGCCACCACCGCGGCCAACCACTGGACCGGGGGTGATCTGGGCGCGCTGTACACGGCGATCGGTGAACCGGCTCCTGCCGTCCAGGAACGGCCGGCACGTCTGTTGGCCGATGACGGCTACGACTTTGCCCGACGGGTGTACCAGGAGCTGGGCGGGACAGTTGTCGACCACGGCACGTGGACGAACGATCCGGAAGAAACCCGGCGGCAGTGGCAGCTGGGCCGGCTGGCCGCCGAAAGCCTGCGCTACGTGCAGGTGCAAGAGGCCCTCGGACAGCCTCCAACGGCTAATCAGTTCGGGGCGCAGCGTCTGGTCTGGCCATGGCCTGGCAAGGAAGAGGAGGGCTGGCCTGTTCTCCAACGCGTCCTCGCCACGCTCACCGGCACCAGCCGGCTCCCGGTCTCCCCCCTCACCGCCGCTGCTGGTGCCGCAGCACCCGATGGGGGGCAGGAGAGGCTGGTGAAGGGGGCAACCGTGTCTGTTGAGACCGGGGCGACGGTCGTACACGTGGTCGCCCATGGTGCGCCCGTGGATGTGTCTGCGGTTCTGCTGACCAGTAGTGGCAGAGTGCGGAGCGATGACGATCTCGTGTTCTACAACCACCCGAGCCAAGACGGAGTCAGCGTCAGCGGAGACACCGTCAGTACTGACCTGGGTCTCGTTCCCGAAACCATCAGCAGCATCGCGGTCGTCGTCAGTATCGATTCCGAAGCCCAACCCAGCGCGTTCTTCGGCCAGGACACCATGTGGGAAGCGGAGATCATCCAGCCATCTGGCGCCCGGCTGTCCTTCACTCCGGAAGTCTTCAGCGGACAGGAAACGGTTGCTGTTGCGATAGAGTTCTACCGCCGCGACGGCAGATGGAAGGCCCGTGCGGTCGGACAAGGCCACGACACCGGTCTGGCCGGCCTGGCCACTGACTACGGCATCAATATCGAGGGCTGATGCGTTCGAGAGTCGCGTGTACGGGGCCTTGTAAAGGTATCGGCGGACCTCACGGAACACTCGTTCGCTTCTGGGTGCCTGCATGGGGCTCGATGCGGCACACTCGGCCGCGCTCACCCACCCACCCCTTGCATTCCAAGACGCAGGGGCGCAGCACCACCTTCGTTTCCATGGCGTAAGTCGGGCCCCGCTCAACTGATTGCTGGCAGCACGGGACTCATGCAGGCAGAGTCAAGCAGCGCCGCGACCAGCTCCTCGAGTGGCCGGGTCTGCCGCGCTATCGGGTGACATCGAGGTGGTTCAACAGGCGATGGATCACGCAGTCAGGGGAGCGTCGCGATCAGTTCCCGGAGCGGTCCGGCGAGCTGAGGGTGATCTCCGCGCGAGACTGACTGCAGGAGATCAGCCGCGACGACCAGCAATGCCTGGTGGCCCGCTTCCGTATCGAGGGCATCTGCGAGCGCCAGGTGGATACGGTCAGCGGTTGCCGGGGCGGCGAGGGCGTAGGCGTACAGCAGCGCGGCGTCCCAGCCACGGGGTGCCATGCCGAACCCTTCCCAGTCGGGGTCTGTACGGTGAGTGGCTCTGTCTCACTTGCGGTGGTAACGGATGGTGAAGTCATCCCAGAAGGACGCGGTGGCGGAGGAGGGAAAAACCGGCCCGGCCATACATCTGTCGCTTGATCAGCTTCGTTTTGTTGTTGACACCTTCGGTTCCGCCATTGTGATATGCCCTGGTCAGAGCGGCATTCACAGCGGCGCGGTCCCGCTCGAGACCGCGGGTGAAGGCGTGCAGGTGGGGCAGTTCCTCGGCGTGCGCGGTGGCAATCCACGTGCTGAGTCGCTCCGCGTTCCCCTCGACGGGTCTCAGCAGTGCGGCAAAAGAACTGATCAACGTGGCGAGGGCAGACATTTCCGCGCAGGCGGTGGTGGCGGCCTCGATCCGTCCCTGCTGGTGTTCCTTGCGGTGATCGGGGTGGGTGAGGAGGCAGCGGGCGAGGCGACGTGAGGACAGCGCGGGGCGTTCGGCTTCGACACGTCCCTGGTTGATGTACTTGTGGAGCAGGTTGGAACTCCCGCGATAGCCGAGTTCCTTGATCTCCCGCAACAGGTGCAGGACGGGCACGGCAGGGTCTTGCTCGCGTCGACGCCGCAGATGATCTCGGTAGGGGTCCACGAGCGTGGGCCGATACTTGGGAGCACGGATGAGGCGTTCCGGCTCGGTGACACGGTCGTAGCGCTTGACCGTGTTCAGCGAGAGGTTCAGCCGGCGTGCGCATTCCAGCGGGCCGACTCCACGTGTGCGCAGGTCATGAACGTGATGCCATCGCTCACGCGTCGTAGCGGCCTGCACCCCTCGCGGGGCGGTGGGCCGCTCTTCGCCCAGCAGGTGCTGTGCGCGGCGACCTCCTTGCGGACGGCTTCGGCGAGGTTATGCCAGATGTGCCACCGGTCACCCACCTGCACCGCCTCGGGCAGTGCCCGGCGTATCGCCTCGGCGTAGGCGGCCGAGCCGTCCCGGCACACGAACTCAACGCCCGGATGCTCACGCAGCCACTCCTCCAGCGCCTCAACGGTGCGGCCGGGCAACACGTCCACACGTTCTCGGGTCACGACGTCGATCAGGACGGTGGCGTAGTCGTGGCGGCGGCGCAGCGCGAAGTCATCCACCCCCAGAACCCGAGGCACCGGCCGTTCGGGCAACGGCAGTCGCATCAGCGCGCGCAGGGCAGTGTGCCGGGAGACGGCCGAAGGCAGCATGGACAGTGTCCGCGAGCCGGCACGGCCCGCTAACTCCCGCACCACCGCCCCCACCTGCGCGGACAGCCGTGGTGTGCGGCGCTGATAGCGCTCAAGGACCCCGGAGAGCTGTTCCCGGAACGTCTGGCGGCAACCCGGGGTCGGACACACCAAGCGGCGGACCCATACCTTGACCACTACTTGACGGGCATCAACGGGAACGTCCGCGACGGTCCGTATGTGATACCCATGCACCCGCCCCGACCCAGCATCACAGTCCGGGCAACGGGCCGTCCCGCACGGCGTCCGCGCGCGCACCACTATCCGCCGACCCTCATCTCGCACATCCTCGATGACCAGCGGAGCCAAACCCGAAAACACCGTACTCACAAGCTCGTTGATGCCATGCATGCAACATCAACGATGCCGATCGCTCTCCGTCACCACCGCAAGTGAGACAGAGCCGTTTACTACACAGATCCACATCGGTATTGCGTCGTCCATGCGGGCCACCGTGGCGGCAGCGCATCCAGGCCCCCAGTGCCGTGTGTGCGTGCCCTTGCCTGTCGCCGTGGTCCTTCTGGTCTGCCGCGCTGGCAAGGCTGACTACTCAGGGCTCGGCATGGCGCCCTCGAATCCCGTCGGGTGAGGCCGTCAAGCAGTTCGTGCCCGATGCCGACGCTGGAATCTACTCTTCGGAGCCCTCGTCCACGCCGAGATCGCTGCGCATGGCAGCCCTCAGGTCAGACAGCAGCGCCCATGACATCTCCGTCTCCACTTCCAGCCTGCTGAGTTCACCGCCGTCGGGGTGACCGCCTGCCAGCATCAATTTCAGCAAGCCGTAGGCGCGGTTGAGTTGCTGGTTTGCCGCCCCGGTGGCTCTCATCACAGCAGCAGGCACGATCATCTGCGCTTCGGCATAGGTGCTTCGATAGGCCAGGCGCCGTTCCTCGAGCTGTTCGGCACATGCCCGGGTCTCTGCGTCATCCCGGGCTCGCAGGGCATGCATGAGGTTGATCTGTGCGGTCTGGTACTGACGGGCCGTGGTGTTGAGCGAGATGTAGCAGGCCCGTCGCAGGTCGGTCAGTTCACGTCGTGCCGAGATGCGTGCTTCCTGCTGCCGGACTCGTTCGGCGTGAGCGCGGTCCTCGCGTTGCTGGCGGGCGGTTACTTCGAGTTCGTGGCGCTTGAGCCGGTCGGCTCTGTGCTGTGTCAGCAGGGCTGCCCCCAGGGTTCCGACGACACCGACAATGGCCACAGTTAGCGCACTCCAAGTCTCTCCCACGGTCCCTGCCTCACATCGGGGGCGGGGTGCTTTGGCGTCTGCGCCCCGCCTGAATCAAGGTGATGATCATAGAGCGGCTTCGTGCAGTGGCCCACCGCCCCAGTTGTACGGCGAGAAGCACTGTGCAGGCCCTGGGGGCGTTGACCGTTAGCCGCCTGTGGACGGCCCCGGTTTCTTCTCAGCGGGAGCGAGGGGGCAGGGGCTGGTTTGCATGCAGGGTGCCCGGAACCAGGCGCAGGGCCGCGTGTTCGTCGGGTTCCGGGACGCCCGGCTCGAGGCAGTGGGTCTGGGGGGTGTCCAGAACCGTGCACAGCCCGTCGTGGCCTGCGGCAGAGACGAACACCAGTCCATCGAGGGGCCGTTCCCGGTCGAAGACCCGCAAGAGGTATTCGGTGACGATCTGCGTGGGGACATACTCCAGGTGCTCGCGGTCCTCGGGATCGGCGCTGAGACGCGTCACAAACTCATGGAGGAACATCAGTGCCCGCCGCAGGTGTGCCCGGTCGGTGTCGAAGATCGTCGGAACGGGCCCCAAGCGGGTGAAGTCGACCACCGTGCAGGGGCGGGTGGTTTCAAATGCGGCGTAGGTCACGAACTTGGCGCCGGGGGCGTGCCGGACGACTTCCTGGATAGCGGTGCCAGGGCTGTCGGCTCCGTAGAACAGAGGGATACCTGCCGGGCTCATCCGGTTGGGGTGTCGGGCCTGGGCAGGCGAAGCGGTCCCCAGCAGAGTTGCCGACCAGTGCTGTTGGAGATCTGCGTGGGCACGTGCGCGCCACAGGCGATGCCCGGCCGGGATCTGGTGGACGAGGCCTACCTGGGGAAGGAGGTCGCCGAGGGTGTCGAGGATGGCGGCGGCAGGGATTTCCCCGCCGCCGAGATAGGACTCGTCCTTGTGGGGTGGGGCCAGCCAGAACACATGCCGGGTTCGGTACATCACCTCTTGGCTGAAGCGCATCCATCCGTCGCGTAGTGCCTCGTCCTGGCGGGGCTCGATGAAGTGACGCTTAACCCACATATCGTCGTGACGGGCCGCCTCGCGGATGGTTTCTTGCAGTTCTTCGCCATGCAAGACGTCCACGTACTGGTTGACGAGGTCGTCGCCCTCCCACCGGTTGAGAGGCACGAGTTCGCCGCCGAAGTAGGCAAGTTCGTCGCTGGCCAGGGAGTATTCCGTGTGCAGCCCGTCGAAGAATGCTTGCAGGAGAGTATCGATGGGGGCTGCCGGTGTGCACGTGCAGTAGTCGCACTTCTCGTCCGCGCACGCGTCTGCTGTGATCTTCCGGGCCAGGGTCTCGTCATCGACACACCCGGCGCAGACATAGCCGTAACCGTAGTTCCAACCCTGCTCCAACTGCGCTTGCTCTATCTCATCTGCACCCATGGGAAGACGGTAGCCGTCCGTGGACGCGGGTCGCGCCTACGCCGGAAGGCCCTGCCCCGTAAGCAACGCTGGCAGGATGGGGCCGGACGGGGCGCAGCGAGCCCCGTCTCGAGGGGGGAGAGAACAAGGTCATGTTGAGAGCCGGAACGACCTGCACCGACGCAATCAATTTCCTGGATAACGATCTCGTGGCCGGGAGCCTCAACGACGTCTCGATCCGGATTCCTCACATGATGAAAACGGGCGCGGAAGCCGAGGCCGAGATGCGGGCCGTGCGCAAGCGGTACGACGAGTGGACCTGGAAGGCTGCCGAGGAGCTCAACCGGCGGTTCAGCGACAGGGAGATCGCGGGACAGTTGCGTGCGGGGCGCTACCGGGCGATCCTCACTGCGCCTTTGGACGAGGCCCGGCTGATGATGTACGTGGAAATCGCCGAGCTGCAGGACTACTTCAGATCCGTGGCCAATCGGGTGCGTGCCATGCAGGAGCGGTACGGGCGCGCCGGTGCCGTCCGGTACGCGGTGCTGGACACGAACACCACGCTGCACTTCACGCGGTTCGACAAGGTCCCCTGGCAGAAGGTGTTCGGGAAGAGCACCGCGGTCATGGTGCCGCACGTCGTGGTCGACGAGATCGACACCAAGAGCTACCAGACCGGGGACAAGAAGATCTCCCGGCGGGCGCGCGGCGTATTCCGGCTGCTGGAGTCGGTGCTGGAAGCTGGGCCCGAAAAAGCGACCGCGGACGACGGAACCTCCGTGTTCATCGCGGCCGATGAGCCTGGGCACGCACGTCTTCCCGTGCCGGACGACGAGTTGGTGGCCTCGGCACTGCGTCTGCATCAGGCCGTCGCTCCCGCGGAGGTGGTCGTCGTCAGCCGCGACATCGGCGTACGGACCCGCGCCCGCGCCTGGGGGCTGCCTGCCCGGCCCCTGCCCGACACGTACCTGATCGAGGGCGGCGAATTGCGCCGGCAGGAACTGGAACAGGCAGCCACCGAGCTCGTGCCGGGCGGGGACGTACCGCAGCAACCCGAAGCGAAGGAATCCGCGGTGTCCTACCCAAGCCCGGCGGCACATCAGGCAGGGAACGGCTCGTGAACGAACAGGATGGGCAGGACGGGCGGACGCGGTGGACCGCGAGATGGCCACACGCCTGCTGCCCGATGCCGTTGTATGAGCGCGGGGCCGCTGGTAGGAAACGAATGCGTCGGCAGCTTACGCGGTCGGGACACCCGGCGCGCACTCCGTCCGCTACCCGCCCAGCCGGTGGTCACAGATCACTCTGTGGTCGCCCAAGCTGGCGCCCACCTCTGTCAGCGGGAACGCGTCGGTAAGCCGGGCGGAGGTCGCTTCGGCCGTCGCCGACGCGCTACGGCGGAAGGCGTTCAGGGAGGCGCTGATCGGGGCCTACATGTGAGGAAGGGCAAACGCGGCACTCCCGGCGGCAGCGGCCCGGCCGCCCTCCACAAGATCCCACCACAGGCCTACCCCACGCTCCAGGGGCAGGTTCCTGGGCTCGGGCCAGCCTTCTTCACCAAGTTCCTCTACTTCACCGGCACCGCCGTGCCGCCCGCCCATGGACCGAGGTCGCTCATCCTCGACCGCGGACTGTCCAGACGCCTGAGACAAATCGCCGCAGCCGTCGGCCGCGAGAGCGGCCACGACGCGGATGGCTTGATCGCCGCCTGGGCCTGGTCGGACAGCAACTGGACGGCCCACCGCTACGAGGTCTACCTGATGGAGCCAGCCCGTTGGCGGACCTGGTCCCAGGGATGTTCGGGCAGGCAGGCTCGGTGCTGACGACGCGGAAACGGTCGTCGCGCCTTGCCGCATCATCGGCCAGCTCGACCGCCTCGAGCGCACCCTTGCCCCCGTAGCCCGTGAACCGGGCGTCGCACAGTTCCAGGAAGCACTCGACCGGATCGTTCTCCACCCCGCCTGATCTCGCGCCGTCCCTCCCGCCCATGGTCTGGAGCCGCATGTCCCGTCCGTATGTCCTGCTGTCCGCCGCAGTCTCCCTCGACGGCTACCTCGACACCCGCCCCGGCGAGAGCCGGCTGCTGCTGTCCAACCCGCAGGACTTCGACCGCGTCGACTCCGTACGCGCCTCCGTCGACGCGATCCTCGTCGGGGCCGGCACCCTGCGCGCCGACAACCCCCGGCTCCTCGTGAACTCCGAAACAAGGCGCGCCGCCCGGGTAGCGGCAGGTCTTCCGGAATACCCATTGAAGATCACCATCACGGGGAGTGGGGATCTCGACCCGGACTGGAAGTTCTGGCACCACGGGGGCGAGAAGCTTGTCCTGGCCGTCGGCAGCAAAGCCGCCGAGAAGGCAGGCAAAGCGCTCGCAGGCCTCGCCACCATTCAGGGTGTTCCGCAGGACGCCACATGGGCGGTCGCACTCGATGTACTGGCAGACGTGTACGGAGTGCGGCGGCTGATGGTCGAAGGCGGCGGCACCATCCATACCCAGCTCCTCGAACAGCATCTCGCCGACGAACTCCACCTCGTCATCGCCCCGCTCCTGGTCGGACAGAGCGACGCCGTACGGATGCTGGGCCCGGCTCACTACATGGGCGGGCCCTCCGCCCGGCTCCGGCTCCTGGAAACACGGCAGATCGGCGACGTGGTACTCCTGCGGTACGCGCCCAAAGACATCAGCACGGAGCCCCGATGACCGATCACCCCTCCCCCACCGGCTGTGGCAGGCCCGGCCCCGGCCAGGAGGCCACCACCACCGACCGGGCCTGGCTCGCCATCGCCTGTGAACTCGCCGCCCAGTGCCCGCCCTCCGACACCGCGTTCAGCGTCGGCGCGATCATCGTCGCCGAGGACGGAACCGAGCTGGCCCGCGGCTACTCCCGTGAGAACGACCCCCACGACCACGCCGAGGAAGGCGCCCTCGCCAAACTCGGCCATGATGAGCGGCGCCTGGCCGGCGCGACGGTCTACAGCTCGCTGGAACCCTGCGCGAAACGCGCCTCACGCCCCCGCCCGTGCGCCCAGCTCATCCAGGAAGCCGGGATCCGCCGTGTCGTCACCGCATGGCGGGAACCCGACACCTTCGTCCCCGGAGCACAGGGCACCGAACTCCTCCAGAGCGCCGGTGTCACGGTCATCGAGCTGACCGAGTACGCCGACGCAGCGAAGGCACCCAACCGGCATCTGCTGTAGCCACCTGTGCGGCCGTTTACCGGTCAGGGCCAGCCGGGGCGCTGAACAGCGGGTCGAAGGGACTGCCCTCGTACCCAATGACGAGACAGGCCTGCGCGATCGGCCCCAGCGAGAGTTCCACGAGGCGGGCCAGCGCCTCCGTCTCGGACGGAAGCCCGGCCGGATCGAGGCCGAGCGCCCGGGCCGCAACGTCGCGTCGCTGGTCAAGGTCCGGCATGTCCGCCCGGTACTCGTCGGCGACCGCCTGGAGTTCTGCGGCCGTCCGCCCGGGAGCGTCCCGCCACCACGGTGCCACCAGACACAACCGCAGCAACTCCAGCAGCCCAAGGGCGACCGGTCCGGCCTCGCCGTCGAGGCTCACGTACACCACCGGGCGTTCCTCTCCGCCCTCACCGACGAAGCAGAACGCATCCCCCGAGCCCGCCCGTGCAAACTGCTCCAGCCGAGCCCCGGAAGCAAGCCGAACCCCGCCCTCCAGCTCATGGTCGGCTGGGTTCGTCGCGTCGAGGTCCGCGACCCAAGCAAAGAAGGCGACGACCTTCTCATCGGTTCCCAGGAGAGGCAACAACGCGTCGGGCTGAACTACCACGCCGGGCGTATCCGAAGTATTCGATCTGTGCACCAGACCACCGTAGTCGGCGCTCCTGTCACCGGCCGCAGCAGGCTGTCAGGAGTCGTCGGCCCGAAACCAACGAGTGCGCACGCCCGGTGAGGTCGGATGGCCGCGGACATCGTGACGGCCGCAGCTGCGCGCCCGGACATCAGCACGGTCCTGGTACTGGATGGCCCGCATCAGGCTCATGGGGTGGCAGGGCCGGCCAGCAGTACGCCACCCCCATGTGGTCCCGGAATGAGCGCGTATGGAAGAAGGCCGACGCCACGATCGTCCATCGCACCAACGACACGACCGGTCCCATCTCGGTCGCTTTGAGCGTGCCGAGCGGCCTGTTCCCCGTCACGTCGCTGTCTGTCTGGACCAGGCCCTCGACGCGTGCGGGAGCGAAGGCACCGAACCGGCATCTGCTGTAGCCACCTGCGGCCGTATCTGCAGGCCGAACTCGTTGAAGGGCTGGCCCTGCCAGGAGATGGCCACCGCCTTCGGCGAAGACGGTGGGCGATCGTCTCTCTGTCAGCGCCCCGCTCGTGCCGGCATCACACATGGTTGCGTCCCGACGGGCGGCGAAGGCCCGGCAGGTGTCACGGGACACGATCGTGCGATGGAGTAGGCACGCCCAGTACGTCAACGCGCGGCCGGTCCACAGACTCATGGGCCGAGGCCGGGATACGGGCGCTTCAAGGTTCTCTTCTCAGCGTTCGCCTTTACTCGCTTGGGTTCTCGGGGTGTCCGTCGGGGTGCGTGTCGATCCAGGCGAGGCCGCCGATGTCGAGCTGTGTGCGGGCGCGGGTGACGGCGACGTAGGCGAGTCGGGCTTCGCCATCGTCGATGGGGCCTGGAACGGGCCGGCCTTGGCTGTCCTGCTCGTCGGTGTCCTTGGGCGGGGTGAAGTCGTCGGCAACTTGTACTCGTGCCCATTCGCGGCCTTTGGCTTTGTGGGCGGTGGAGATGGTGACTTGTGCGTTTTCCTCGGTGGTGAGGTGGCTGACTGCGGTGAGGATGGCGTGGGTTCCATGGGTGTCGACGAGGTCGACCAGGGGCTGGAGGTCCCTTCCGCAGGGGTCGTGGGCGGCGTAGTCCTGGACGGTTCCCCAGGTGGGAAAGAGGACGAGTTCGGGGTGGTGGGTTCGGCGTCCGTCTTTGAGGTCGCGGGCTGCCAGGGCGAGGGCGCGCAGGCTGTCTCCGCCTCCGGCGAGGGCGACGCGGGTGCCGGTGGCGAGGTGGTTCATGACGTGCTTCATGGCGCCGACGTTGGTGCGGCACAAGATGGCGTCGGGGTGGGTGAGGGGGCCGAGTTCGGTGGGCATGGTGTCGGTGCCGGTCAGGCGGATGGGTGCCTGGGCGATGGTGAGCCATCGGTTTGCTTCCCTGGCCAGGTGGGGGCCGAAGCGGAAGGACCGGGACAGGGTGAGGTGGGTGCCGTCGAAGCCGGTCATGATGTCTTTGGCTCCGCGCCAGTGGTAGATGGCCTGTGCTGAGTCTCCGACAAGGACGAGTTGGGCGTGGTCGCGCTGGCTGTTGAAGATGTGCTCGACGACGGGGTTGGTGTCCTGTGCTTCGTCGAGGAGAAGGTAGTCGGCGGGGATTTTGGGGTTGGTGAGGGACCAGATCTTGAGGAAGTGGTCGGGGTCGAATCGGACGACGCCGTCGTCGGAACGCTGGAGGTCCTCCCATGCCTTGCGGGCGAACGGGAGGACGACGGCGGCGAGCTGACTGTGCGCGGTTGGGCTGTCGAGGCCACGCAGGGGTAGGACGTGGTGGTCGGTGATCGTGGTGTCTGCGGAGTGGCAGAACCGGGTCACGGTGCGCATGACCGTGTTGGACAGGGTGGTCGGCATGAGGTCGTGGCCTGCGATGCGGACGGGCTTGGTGATCCCGAGGTCTTGTCCTGTCTTCCATGCGGGGCGGCGGGGTGCGTCGAGACGGCGTGCGTAGCGGTGGCCGATGGCTGCGTAGGCGAGGGCGTGGGCGGTTTTGCATGTGACTGTGCTGGGGAATCGGGTGGTGGCGTCGTGGGCGATGGCGCGGTTGTAGGCGATGTAGCGGCCGCGGCGGCGGGTGCTCTTGGCGAGCAGGGCCAGGGTTGAGGTCTTGCCTGTCCCGGCGCCGGCTTGGAGAGCCATGTGGTCGCCGGTGTGGAAGTGGTCGGCTGCTCGTGTCTGTTCGTCGGTGGGGGTGAACATCGGGGTCTGCTCCGGATTCGACGAGGGGGTGGGCTGAGCTTGCTGCGAGGGCTGACCGTGGCGGGCTCGAGCAGATGAGGACGCCATTTATCGGTGGTGCTGGGCGGTTCCTGGCAGGCGAGTGGCGAGGAAGGCGTGGTGGTGCAGCGGGTCGAAGGGTTCCCATTCGGTGAGGGCGAGGTCGGGTGCGCTCTGGGCTGTGGCGTGGACGGTGCAGTGTTGGGTGCGCCAGCGCCGTTGCTCGCTGTGGGGCAGGTGTCCCAGGTCGTAGAGGGCAATGGCGGTCGCCGGCAGGGATCGCTGTCGGTGGGTGGGGTGGAGTGTGGTGGGGGTGAGGGTCCACTTTCCGGGAGTGGTTCCGGGGGTGAGGACGGGGTGAGTGCACCGGGTACGGCGGGCGGTCTGGGCGACGCATTGGATGTTCTCGACCGGTCTGGCGGCGATGTAGCGGTTGTAGAGGAGCTGGACGACGGGGCGGGCGGGCCGGCAGGCGTCTTCGGATGAAGGTTCAGCGGCCGGGTGCTCTCCGGGAGTGAAGGCGCCAGCGTCGAGGAGGCGGCGGGTGCGTAGGGCGAGGCGTCGTCGGAGCGTGTCGAGGGCGGGTGGGAGCAGTTGGGGTGTGGTGTGCGCGGGGCACAGGGTGGGGTGGGTGATGCGGCACCAGGGGGTTCCGTCCCCCGCGTGGCGTGCGATGCCGGAGGCGACGTGCCAGCGGTGCGGTGCGGGGACGATCGCCGTGGGCAGTTCAGTGGGGTGGAGTGGGACGGTCTGTCGGGTGAGGGTGGGGTGGAAGTCGATCGGGTTGCCGCAGTCACGGCATTCGGCTCGTTGCGCTGTGCGCAGGAGGCGGGTGGGGCTGTCGGCACTTACGCGCAGAGTGCGGCGGCGGCCTTGCGTGTGCGGGCTGCCGTCCCAGTGACGGCTGCGGGGGGTGTGGATGGGGTGCATGGTCGCGAAGGTTCCAGGCGACGCGCCGTGGTGATGCTGTCCACGCGCCAGTGATCCATCGATCGGCTCAGTGGATGGCTACTGGTGTCCGATGGGGCGCTTTCCTGTTCCCATTCGGTAGCCGGTTCAGGTGATTCGATCAGACTTGAGCGTGGAGCTATTTCGTCGTTCCGCCGGGGGGTGTGTGGCCTTCGCAGAGGGCGGCGAAGAGTCCGCCGAGGGGTACGTCGAAGGCGTGGCCGAGGGCGTGCCAGGTGGCGAGGGATCCGATGGTGCGGCCTTGCTCGATTTCGATGAGGGTGCGCCTGGACAGGGCGGTTCTTTCGGCGAGCTCGTCGTAGGTCCAGCCGCGGTCGCCTCGGAGTCGCGCGAGCTGGTGGCGCAGCGCCTCGAGGTTCGGTTCGGGCGGCAAGATCGTCACCCGTCCATCCGATGGTGCAGCCCCCTGCCCTGTCAGTGCAGAGGTCTGCCCTATTTGCGCAGATGGCGGGTCCACTCCGCAGGGCAGAGGTCTGCACTACGGTGTGCCGCCAGCACTCCACTCCCCCGCCGCGGGCATCACTCGGATCCGAGCCCGGTGGACAGCAGAGAAGGACCTTCGGCCGATGAGGCTGTGCACCACACGCCCACTGGCACCTCGCACGTGGACCGTCGAGCTACGCCCCCAGGCTCAGGGCCCTCTACTCGTCTGCCCCCACTGCAGCTCCGTCCCCGAAGCCCTTCACGGCCGCTCCGCACGATCGGCTGCCCTCGCGCACCTCGCGCGCCACGCCCGCCGCTCGCTCCTCCTCCCTCACCTGCGGACCTGCCAATGCCACGAACGCGGCTGCCGCTGGCACCCCCGGCACCGCGGCTGCGGCGGCCCTCTCCTACTGGTGCTCTCCCGTGAACTCGGGGGCCGGCTGTGGAGGCTCACGGACGCCTGCACCGCTTGCGCAGGGGCCATGCCCGATGCCTCCGTCGTGCCGGAGACAACCCTCATCGCCCCACACCGCGCCACCACCGCCTCCACCGCTCCCGCCCGGTCACTAAGCAGCAGACGCACCCTCACCGACCGGACAGACAGGGCTCTGGTGCGGGACATGCTCAGCTTCCTGGCCTCCTCGCTTGCGCCATGCAGTCCCCAGGCCCGGCTCCTGGCCCTGCAATGCGCCTTGCGTTCGGCTCCGCCCGGCCGAGTCCGGCTCCCGGCCGGACTGATCCGCGCCATGGCCCTACCGCAGCCCGCCGCCGCATGGCAGGAGCTGGAGGAGATGCGCTGGATCCGTCAGAGCGTCCAAGGCAGTCTCGTCAGCAGTGCGCAGCTCACAGACCCTCTCATCGGAGCACCCGGCCGCAAGGTACGGGGCCGTGCTGCGGACTGGGCCCTGCGCACCCATCAATCCCGCTCGGTCCGCGCGGGCACACCTGCGGTGCGACTGGCGGCCCTCGCCCTGTCCGCCCACAATGCACCGCATCGCGATGACGGGACTGCGGAGATCGATCAACTGGCCCGTGCCAGTGGCCTGTCAGTGTCCGAACTGCTCAACGTCATGCGGCTGCTGTCTGCAGCCGGGGGCATCAGCCACTGGAGTCTCGATTCCACGACCGACGACCTGACCTGGTCCATGAGCTCGCATCGGACCGCAGCACCCAGCAACGAGGACCCAGGATCCTGAGGGTCTGATGCAGCGTTGGGTGACAGGTTCAGTCACGCGGCCTGGAGGGCTGGTGTGGTCATGACGGTCTCGTATTCGACGGGGGTCAGCCGGCCGAGGGCGGCTTGTCGGCGGCGTCGGTGGTAGGTCCGCTCGATCCAGGTCACGATCGCGATGCGCAGTTCCTCGCGGGTGGCCCAGGTGCGACGGTCGAGGACGTTCTTCTGCAGCAGGCTGAAGAAGGACTCCATGGCCGCGTTGTCCCCGGCCGCCCCGACTCTTCCTATCGAGCCGGCCATCCCGTGGCGGCCGAGGGCCCGGACAAATTTCCGGGAGCGAAATTGCGATCTGCGGTCGCTGTGCAGAATGCAACCGGCAACGTCCTGGCGCCGGGCGAACGGCATTGTCCAGAGCAGTCACGGCCAGCCGGGACTTCATCCGCGCGTCGATGGAGTAGCCCACGATCCGGTTGCTGAAGACGTCCTTGACCGCGCAGAGATACAGCTTGCCCTCGCCGGTGGCGTGTTCGGTGATGTCGGTGAGCCACAGCCGGTTCGGGCCGGTCGCGGTGAAGGCTCGGTTCACCAGGTCGTCGTGGACCGGAGGGCCCGCCTTCTTGGCCCGGCCGCGTTTCTTGCCGAACACGCTCCACCACTGGTTGTCCCGGCAGATCCGCCACGCGGTCCGGTCGGCCATGCCGGCACCGGCGTCGCGGGCCTCGTCGGCCAGGAAACGGTAGCCGAACTCCGGGTCGTCGCGGTGTGCGGCGAACAGCGCGTGCGCACGATGCGCCTCCTCGAACTCGGCTGCGGTCACCGGGTCGTCGAGCCAACGGTAGTAAGGCTGTCTGGCGAGCTTCAGCACCCGGCACGCGACCGCGACGGGCACCCCGTCGCCGGCCAGCTCCTTCACGAGCGGGTAGATCCTTTTCCCGGCAGGTTCGCCTGCGACAGATAGGCCGCCGCCCGCCGCAGGACCTCGTTCTCCTGCTCCAGCAGCTTGATCCTCCGGCGCGCTTCCCGTAGTTCCACGCTCTCCTGGCTGGTCGTCCCGGGCTTCGTGCCGTCCTCGATGTCCGCGCGGCGCATCCACTTCCACAGCGTCATCGCGTGGACGCCGAAGTCGGCGGCCACCTGCTCGACGCTGATGCCTGGGCCGCGGTTCCTCGCAACCCGCACGACGTCCTCGCGGAACTCTTGGGGATAGGGCTTGGGCACAGCGACATCCTTCCCACCTGCCATACAAGGCAAGCCAGTTCAGATGTCACCCGTTCGTGCGGCAGACCCGACTGATGTCGACCAGTCAGGGGATCTCAGCAAGATTGCTTCACAAGCTCAGACTTCACACGGCGTCCACCGTTGCAGCTACTGGCATCAGCAGAGGGTTCCATCGCCGGGCTGGAGCATTCCACACTGCTCAACAAGAGCAACACCCTAGCTTCGGAGGTAACGATGTCCAACCGCTTTTCACTGCCCTTGAGCGAGACGACCCCCTACGTGGGGGCTCTGGTGCTCGGGGTCATTCTGATCGCCATCGGTATGGACGCAGCCGATGTCGGTGTGATCCTCGCCGCCCTGACCCCTGTTTACGCTGCCCAGTGGGTTCGCGCCGATCGGCACGGAGATACTGACGATAGCGGCGCCCTGCCGAACGGCCGCGCCAGTGGGAGTCGATGACCGCATGACCACTCAGCCCTTGTCTGCAGATCTGTCCTCCTGGCGGCTCGAGTTAGGGCTGGAGCTACGAGCTCTCTTCGATCATCTCGGCGTGACGATGCGCCAGTACGCCAAGCACTGCCACATGGACTGCTCCGTGATCTCCCGATATCTGGCAGGCACACGGGCACCGCACCCCAGCTTTGTCCTGACGCTCCTGCAGGATGCGACAAAGGCAGGCGCTGCTCTCGGTATTGGCGAACTGACATACCTGACCCGGACCGTAGTCCAGGCCCATCTGGCGCCACTAGAAGAAGCTGAGAAGCTCACGTGGGAGCTGGAGACTCTGACACTCGCCGCCTATAAGCGGCTGGAGGTTCCTGGAAAAGCTGCCACCAATCTGGCGGCGGAAATCGAGCTGCGGAGAACCGGAATCGTACCTGGAGAAAGTTTCGGTTCACTGGGTGGCATGAAAGTCCGGTACGTGTGGTACGACTCTCTGGCCTGGCGTGCCGACATCAGGAGCAGAGAAGACCGCGATGACACAACCGTGGTGGTCGGCTTCCCCGGTATATGCGGAATCTGATCCTTTCTGCCGTACCAGTGGGCTTGCCAACAGTTGGCAGCGATCACGGAGGGCTCCCCGCAGGTGCCGTCCGGAACTCCTCAACCCGTAAGTGCTGGTCCTCGGAGCGCTGCCCGCGGTGCTGCCGCAAAGGCCAGAGCACCATGCGGTGCATACGCCCACGCCCGGCTCCTGACCGGTCTCCGCCCGGATTGGGTGGTGCAGCGTGCCTTGCTACGGCTACCCGGCGCGACCTCCTCGTCCCGCCGCCGGCCTCTGCTGCTGGCGTCCTGGCCACGCTGGTCGCGTGGCCAGGACGCCAGCAGCGGGCCAGGGCTAAGTTCCTGTCCAGCGGATCTTGGCAGGTCACACCGCAGTACGTTGGGGCGGTGCTGCTCCCTACTGTCTCGCGCACCCGCCTGCGTCCCACCAATCGGCCAGCTATCGACACGCCGTTCGGCCCGCTGACCTTCACCACGACAATCGGGGGCATCAGCCTTCCGCTGCAGCCCGATGAGCTGTTCCAGCTGCCGGGTGCCCGCATGCTTGCCCGTTGGGTGGCTCCCGGGGTGCGCGTCGAGTTGTTACTGACCCCGTACGATCCCAAGCTCGACCCGGAGCGCTGGGGGCCGTTGACCGGTTGCCGCGCGGCGGTCTGGCGGATCGATGCCCAGACGTTGCTCGGGCGGGTGCAGTTCTCGGCGGGGCTTCCGAAGGGTGCTGACGGAGGGTACGACGGGGACAAGCCCTGGCTGCGATCACGGTGGAAGACGAGATGACCCGGCTCACCATCGGAGGCAGCGACGAGGAGGCGATCTGCCGGGCCGCCGACACGGGAGAGGTACCCCGGCGGTGGGCTGGGCTGCTTGACGAGGTGCATGATCATTCGTTCAGCACGTGGGGCGTGGACTACGGCCACTACCAGGGCATGTCCTGGTCATTGCCTCCACTGGAAGCCGGCGACCACTGTGAACTCCCCGTGGTGGCAGCCTGGGCCCCGGCCGCTGACGAAAGCACGAACACCTGGTACGCCGTCATGCCATCGCCAACGATGCTGCTGAGCCAGGTCACCTCCGAGCTGGCGAAGCGGGCCGATACCCCGGACGCACACTGATCATGGTCTGAGCCAGAGACGTACCGACGCGACAGCGCCAGTGCTGTGGAAGACGTAGGAGCCGATCACCCTGCCACGCGGCTATCGGGCACGCGTTTCGACCCTTCGAACAGACACTGGGCTGGACAGGCACGGTGATCCGCACTCCTGAAACCGCCGAGCACTGGACATGGAAGCTCTTCGCCAGGTCCGGCTCGGCCCTCGTTGGCAGCCGACCCCGCCAGGCAAGTTCCCCGCCCGCCTCAGCGCGGCTTCAGACGCCTTCGGCCGAACTCGGTTCGCCCGCGCCCAGGACCGCCACCCGGTCGCAGGACGTCAGGAGTCGGACGGAGCTGGAACAGTGGCGGCGGGGCTGTAGAAGACCGAGCGCCCTTGCTTGGATCGCTCCAGCAGCCCTTTGTCGACTCCCTGTTCCAGAGCGTTGCGCACTACTGTCACCTGAACTGCGCGCTCAGGGTGTGCTTCGGTCAGCGAGGCCGAGACCTCGGCCGCAGACCTGGGCTCGCTCTGTCCGCCCAGGTAGGCGGTGGTCAGCTCCAGCCAGGTCGCGTCGCCCGGCTTCTTGGCTGAGGCAGACTTCTTGGCAGCTTTGCGCCTGCCAGCGGCACCCGACTTCCCTGCCACTGTCTTAGCGTTGGATCGGCGGGCTGCCGGAACCGCAGCCGCCTTGTGGCCCTTGCCCTGCTTCGCCGTCTGCTTGGGTGCGCCGCCGAGTACATCCTGCATCTTCGTCAGGACCTGCTCACTCTCCCCCAGACGGACAAGCTCGTCCTGCAGCCGATCCAGTTCAGAACGCACACGCTCCTGCTCACCCCGGTTCGCAGACAGGTCGTCAGCAACCCGCTGCGCGTAGTCTGCCGTCACACTCGGGACTGAAGGGCTTACGGACATGTGGTCCTCGACTCTCGAAGTGGGGGTCTGAGCGGGTAGCAGCGATAGTACCCACAGGCTCAAACGACCACTCTGTTGCTCCCTACGGGATATCCAGTGCGCGAACCTCTGTGCTCCCAATCGCCAGACAGGTTGGGTCGAGTGCGACCACGATGCCGGGGCCGGCGAGGAAGGTAAGGAACCCTGTGGTGGGCGTCCAGTCAGGCAGTTTTGCCTATGGGTCTTCGAGGGGTCAGAGCACCAGGTAGAGGTCTCCGGGGAACTGCCAGCCGTCGGTCCCGTCGCCGATGTCTTCCACGATGATGTCGTCGATGAAGTACTCCTCGAACACTTCGTCGGTCAGCTGGCCTGTGAGCCAAGCCTGCTCAATGCGTGCCCACGCTCCGTTACGTGCGTCGATACGCAGCGGGGCTTCGCCCTGGGTTCCGCGGTCCCGTATGTCGCCGGCGATCTGGACCGTGCCGGTGATCCTGAATTGGTGAACCTGGAACTCCGGTGGCACGGGTGTGGGCGGGATCGTTGCTGTGCCTTCGTAGGCAGCTCTGATCTGTTCCTGGTAGCTGCGTCGCACTGGGTATTCGGAGTCCGACAGCCAGTTGGCTAGGGTTCGGGCGGTTACGTTGAGTCCTGCGTGTTCGAGTGCTTCGTAGCCGCGGTGGGTGCCGGTCAGCTGGACTAGCTGGGCGTGCCATTGTTTGGCCCGGTAGGACTTGAGGCGGTCCTGGGGGCGGGCGCCGTAATCGTGCAGGAGGCTGCTGAGGGCTTCGCCGAGAGTGGCGCCCTGGGCCATCAGGTGCCTTCCTGACCGTGCTTGACCTTGACTTCACCGAAGCCGGTGCCGACTTTGTAGGTGTCGGGTGCGGTGCCGTCGGGGGTGTGGAAGACGGCTTCGTCGACGTTGCGCAGTGCGATGAGGGTGTGTCCGGCCTGGACGGCTTTCCATGCGGTGACCCAGTGGCGGACGGATGCTTCGGCGACGACACTCATGCGCCAGTCGGGCCGCCAGAAGGGGGACTTCACGACGTCGCCTTTGGGCCACAGCAGACGCAGTGCGATGGACAGGCGGCGTTTGTATGCGGCATACGGTTCGCCGCCGGTGTCGATGAGGTCGGTGCGTGCGCGTCGGGCTTCTTTGTAGAAGTGCTGGAAGAGGCTTTCGTTGGCGCGGCCGGTCCAGGAGTCGTGGATGTGGAGGGGTTCGGTGATGTGGCCGGACTTGATGAGGCGTTCGATGAGCTGGATGTGTGAGGTGACGGCCCAGACCCGGCCGTGTGCGTCGGCACGGTCGGCGAGGCGGCCCAGCGGGTGAGGCATCTGGGTGTGGGTCCAGGTGGGGACGTCGATGTAGAAGATTCCGGCCTGGTCGCGGGTGCGCTCGGGAAGGGCGCCGGTGTGCAGGAGTTTGTTGGGGGCGAGTGGGACGGCGGAGCAGGCTGAGGGATAGGAGCCGTTGCGGTCGATGGTGCACAGGGCGCCGGGTCCGAAGCTGTCGGGGACGATGAGTGTGTCGCGCTGGCCGGCACCGTTGCGTACTCGCTCGACGTCCGGGTGTACCCAGCGTGGTTCGCCGTCCATGAACTCGCGGAGCAGTGTCCAGGGTTCTGCTTCGCGTTGGTCTGCGCGTACAGCGGGAAGGGGGTGCATCTTGGAGCGGCTGATGCTGTCCTTCAGGATGCTCAGCCCTGGGAAGACTGTGTCTTTCGGGTCCTGTTCGTCACCGGGTTGCAGGTCCGTTGTCGGCTCCTGTTCCGGTGTCATGCTTTCGTTCTGGAGGGTGGCTGCCGGACTGCTGTGTGAGGTGTCCGCGATGGCCGGTGCCGGCGGGTGGGGCGGGTGCGGGTTGGTCTTCGGTGTGGCTGCGGCGTAGGCGGCCAGGGCGGTGCGCAGTTTCTGTTCCTGCGGCCCGTCGTTGAGGGCCGGGGGGTTCACGGCCAGCGCGGCCGTGGCTTCGCGCAGTGCCGGGAGCAGGTTCTGGTCGCCGGTGGTTGTCGCGTCCCGGAGTGCGGCCAGGGTCTGCTGGACGGGGGCGGGCAGTCCTTGGCGGGCGCCGGAGGTGAAGGGCAGAGCTGCGTGGAGGAGTTGTTGCTCTGCGTCGTGGGCTGGGGCCTGGGGAAGGGTGGTGAAGCGGGCGTGTGCGAGGTCTTCGCCCACGCGGGTAGTGGCCAGCGGGCCGAAGTCTCGCTCCGCGACCGTGATCTCGGCTGTGCCGGTGTTCTTGTGGAGGGTGAGGTGCAGGGTGACGTCTGCGTCCAGCCGTTGCACCAGGTGCGGGTCGTCAGTGTCGATGACCGCGAGGACGGGGACGTCGGCTTGCCGGGCCAGGCGGGCCAGTGTGCGGGTGGCTGCAGGGAGCTGGTCCCCTGAGAGGGGAATGTGGGCGGCCGGTGCGCGTTGCAGGCGGTCCACGACGATGAGTGCCAGGTCGTTGACGTAGGGGGCGGTCTGCGCGATTGCCTCGGCGGTCAGTCCGCTTCCGTCGTCGATCAGCAGGGGTGCTTGGGTGAGGCGGGCGTCTGCATTTCTGGCCGCAGCTTGTTCCTGATTGGTGAGGGTGTTCGTGGTCAGCCGGCGGTAGTCGGTGCCAGTCTCCGCGGCAATGATTCGGCGTGCGACGTCTGCACGGGTCAGACCGGATGCTGCATAGAGCACCCGTTGGTTGGCCACGAGTGCTGTGTGTCGTGCCGCGGCCAGGGCAAGGAGACTTCCGCCGGCTCCCGGAGAAGCGGCGATGAGGATCAGGCGGCCGGGTTGAAGGCTGCCCACTGCAGCATCCAGATCAGCCAGTCCGAAGCGTGGCGCCGTGGGCCCGGCCGTGGAGAGGACGTCACCCACAATGTCACCCAGAGCTGCGAGTCTGCGTGGGGTCGCGTGCACAGCCGGGGCGGCCCTCTGGCTTGCGGGCTGTCTGGGAGCGGGCGAGGCGCCAGCGTTGTCGGGCGGTAGCTCTTTCGTGGCGGCCGGACCGGGAGACGCGGGCTGGGGGTGGGCGGGCAGGAGTACGGCTACTGGTTCCGATCGGCGCAGAAGAACCTGCGGGTGTCCTGCGGCAGCTGCCTTCACCAGGTCACCCAGGTCCTTTTGGGCTCCGGAGAGAGTGTGAGTGGCAAGACCTGATCCCGCGTCGCGAGCTGCAGGCAAATGATCCAGTGGCGCGAGTACGGCCTCTTCATGGCGCCGCCGCACATAGGTGACCTGGCCTTCTTCGGCAGCTTTTACCCGGGCGTGCAGGCCGGCGCGGGCCTGCTCCACAGTAAGGAAGTCGGGCGCGGCCACCTCCCTCGCGTCGTCCCTGTCCATGCTCGCTACCTCCGCATCACCTCAAGGATAGTAAATGTACCACAACTCACTCAGAATTGGCAATAACAAATAAGGAATCATCAATCTTCAATACAGATTGATGCACGTACTGATTGGCTTTGAGAGGGCATCCGCCTCTCGCGGCGCGGCCCTCCCCGGTGCCA
Source organism: Streptomyces sp. NPDC096323 (assembly GCF_040302845.1). Classification (NCBI taxonomy): domain Bacteria; kingdom Bacillati; phylum Actinomycetota; class Actinomycetes; order Kitasatosporales; family Streptomycetaceae; genus Streptomyces; species Streptomyces sp. NPDC096323. The sequence goes on along the minus strand of NZ_JBEOSI010000016.1, from coordinate 103,899 downwards.
TCAGCCCTGACAGGGCCGCCCCGCGAGGGTGCGCCTGCCGCGAGGCCCGGGCTGCTCGTCAGGGCTGCTGGCAAGTCCCGCCAGCCGCGGCCGTTCCGCCCAGCGGAAATGTTGCGAGCGCGGCCGCCGGAGTGCTTCTGCAGCAACTTCCGGACCTTGACGGCAAGTCGGCTCTGGCGCATGAATCCCAGGTCAACCCCCCTGCATTCAGGGCGAGATGACCGTCCCTGCCGAGAAGGTTCTAGCCGGCGGAGGCGAGGTCAACCTGACGCCTTTTGCGGGATACACCCAAACGGGTAGGGCGTCTGCATGCTTGGAAGGCAGGCCCTGCAAGGCAGGGCAGCCGTAAGACAGGACTCAAGCAGTGCGCGCTGCCTCACGCAGCCCCGCAACCAACCAGGGCACACCTCTGCGGCGCCTAGAGTCTGCTTCATTCCACGAGCGAATCCCGAGGGGAGGATGTCGATGAATCCGGAGCGACTCAAGGCCTGGATGGCCGAGTTGGGAGTGCTGGCCGCTGAGGATGAAGCGCGGGAGCGTGAGGCGGCACAGCGCCTGCGCTTGGCTGCGTCCGAACTGGAGGCGGCCCAGGCGCATTCCGATGCTGCCGTCCTCATGGCAAGAAGCTCACGCAACGCCCTCGAGAAGATCACGGAGCAGATTCAGCGGGCTCACCCCGACTCCGGGAAGGCTGACACCAACACCGAGCAGCCACCTTCCCAGCGCCAGCAGGAGAAGACATGGCACGCTCCGGACAGCGTGGCTGGTGTGATTCTTGCTTTCCTTCGCGACCGGGAGGAGGCGAGCTACAGCGAGATCACCGAACAGGTGCGGCGGAGGCGTCCGGATGTGGTCGCGGAGAACTGTGCGCGAGACCTGGGCCGGATGGTCGGGCGAGGGCTTCTCGTTCGCCCCCGGACCGGCACGTACCGGCTCGTTGCCCCTCAGGATGGACCGATGAACTCGTAGATGAAACGCGGCCTGGCCATGCACAAACACCACCAGAGTGCGTCTGGCGGTGAATGTGCTTACGCATGGTTAGGCCTCACGCGCGCAGCCACTATATCCAGATGTTCTGGTGCGGTGCGGCCTGCGTCATTCCAACGTGTAAGAGAATGAGGCCTCACGACATGAACAGCGTTCCACTCACCCTCGCCCCTCGCGCCTCGTCCGCTGCGGCAGGCCGGGGAGGCTCCCGATGAATCCCACTCCCGAGCCGAACATCTATCCGACCCCCTCGGACAGGGCTACGCCTGACCGGCAGTGGGAGATCTATCTGGTCTTCGCTCATCTCAGCGGACCGGACCTGCGAGTGGTTTCCGTATCCCAGCTCGCCGCGCAGGTGCAGCTACGCAAGGACACGGTCGGCGCGGTGGCGGGCTTCCTGCAGGCAGTAGGTCTCCTTCGAGGGTCTCGCGGCAATTACGCTCTGACGAGTTCAGGCTGGGCGATTGCAGAGATGCAGAAGCAGGATGAGACCCAGGCCCGCCTGCTGCTCCAGGCGCAGTTCCTGGAGCACTGGCCCGCGGCCCGTACTCTCGAATGTCTGCGCGATGCGCCGGTGGATCAGAAGACGCTCGGGTGCCGGCTTCACAAAGACCTTCCGGGCAAGTCCAGGCGTGGGCTCTATCTGATCGAGTGGCTGGTGCGGGCCCTGATTGTCCAACGGGACTCCGCCATGCGCATCTCCCCGTCCGCGGCGCTGATCGCGTCGGCCGGCGGCCGCCGCCCCGCCAGGGCGCCTGAGCCCGAGCCGCGGCCGGCGGTGGAGCAGGGGACGGTGATGGGCATGACGCGTCAGGAGCTGAGGTCTCTCCCGCCTCGTCAGTACATCGCTTTCCTCGACCAGTTGGCGACCCTCGTGTCGCTTGACCCGGCCTGACGCATACGCCGCGCGGCCGCTTGCATCGCGCCGAGGGGTCGCGCGGATCATCGTCGTCATGCTCCCTGCCGCCGGAGCAGGGAGACGGAGCTCGACTCCTGAGGTCCCCCGAGGGCCGCTGACGCTGTCATGCTCGCGCACCTTCGCCGACGAAGGTGTTCGTTCTTCTCCTGGCTGCCCGCGTGCCGGGCGCCGGCGTTCCTTTCCCTGCCTTTCACACTGCGCGATCCGTCGTGTCCGCCTCCGGACAGGCGCTGGTGACGTCGAAGGCATTCATCGGCCTTGCGTGATTCTCGACGCTTTGGCCGTTGCCTCTGGTGCGGATCCGGCATGCCTTCATGCCGGAGTCCGAAGCTGTGCCCACTGCCCGCTCCCCGCCCCAGCGAGAAGACGTCCGCTGGGCGCCTGATCTGTGTCCCTGCCTCAAGAAGGGCCTTCAATCACGTGATCCCCTTGTCCGCGCAGAAGCCGGCGTTGCTGACGCCCGCTGCCGCCTCCTTGCCCCGTTTCGGTGCCCGTCGGGTAGATCCGGCGTTGGTGGAGGCCCGGTATGTGGATGGTGCCGGCCAGGAGCATCAGACTCCATGGCTTCAAGCGGCCGGAGAGTATCCGCTGGAGGAGTGCGTCCCTGTTCAGCAGTTCCCGGTACTCAAGGGGCGGCGCATCGCTCCGGGTTGGTGGTGGATGGCTACGTCCGGGCGTCACGTGCACTACGGGTTCGGGGCGATGCGGACCCAGGTGATGCTGCTGGACCGTGACCCTGAGGTGATTGCTGTCGCCTGCCGGCCGGTGGAACTGATGTGGCGGGGCCGGGGCGGGAACGTGGTGTCACATGCGCCGCATCTCATGGCGAGGCTCGCCAATGGCAGCGGTGTGCTCATCGACTGTGCAGGTGCCCGCGGTGCCGGTCGGCGCCTGGTCCGGCGGGCCCTGCATGTCGAGTCCGCGGCCGAGGCAGCTGGATGGCACTACAGGCTGGTGGGCCCGCCTTCCGCGGCAGTCGAAGCCAACGTCCGCTGGCTTGCCGGATACCGGCATCCGCGGTGTGCACCGGACGGGCTGTCCCGCGTCACGGAGTGTTTCCGCGTTCTGAGGCCCCTGGTGGAGGGTGTGCGCCTGCTGGGTGACCCGATCGCGGTGTGGCCGGCTGTCTTCCATGCGCTGTGGAGAGGTGTATTGAGTACAGCTCTCAACCGGCCGCTCCATGAGCGCGTCATGACGGTGTCGGCCCACCCGGAGACGGAGGGGCAGCTGTGACGCGGCCCGTGCTGGAAATCGACGGGGAAGTTCGTTTCGACGGTCGCCGGTGGACGGTGAGCGGTCTGGAGTCGGGACGCGTCTGGCTGACCGAACAGAGCAGCACTGGCGTGATGGCGGTGCTCGGGCTGTCCGCACTGTTCAGCAGCCCGGGATTCGAGGTGGTCGGAGGGCCGTCGCCACTGAAGGCGCCCCAGTACGGTCTGCTGGCCACTTTGCCGGAGGAGGTGCGCGAGCGGGCTTTCTCGATGGAACGGCATGTCCGTGAGGTCGAGACCGGGTATCCGGTGCCGGGCGGTCGCGGGCCGGTGCGGGAAATGTACGACCCGGCACGCACGACGTTGGAGCAGCGGGAGCTGGCGAAGGCGGACGAGTTGCTGGCGTCGGGCTGGAAGGTCAGCCGGGCCACGGTGCGCAGGTGGCGTGAGCGGTACGGCCGGGGCGGCGTGTGGGAGCTGGTGCCCAAGCAGCGGGGGTCTTCGTTGCTGGACCGCGCCGACAAGCGGGTGCTGGCGGTGTTGGAGAAGCTGCTGCGGCAGGAGGAGTCGCGATCCCGTTCGCGGGGGTGGGCCAAGCGTATGCACCGCCAGTGCCAGTGGCTGCTGGACGCTGCACACGGCGTGGGTGTGGTGGAGGCGCCGCCTCAGTCGACGTTCAACAAGCTTCTGCGCAAGCTGGAAAGGGAGCTCGGACTGGAGGGGACGGTGGCGCAGCGGCGTTCGCGGGCGTCGCGGCCTGCTCCGCCGTTCGCCCGGACGGTGGCGTTGCGTCCGGGTGAGCTGGTGATGATGGACAGCACGCCGCTTGATGTGCTGGTTGCTCTGGACGACGGAGTGGTGGGCCGTCCGGAGCTGACTACGGCGCTGGATGTGGCAATCGGAGGCCTGTGGGCGATTTTGCGTCCGCCGGGAAGCAAACTGACGGACATTGCGGTGCTGTTGGCGCAGATGATGACCCCGAAGGTGATGCAGCCTGGTTGGGACGAGGCGTTGCGTATGTCCGCGTCGGTCATCCCGTATGAACGGCTAGTCAGCCTGGATAGGCGGCTGGAGGAGGCGGCGGCTCGTCCGGTGATCGTGCCCGAGACGATCGTGGTTGATCAGGGCAAGGTCTTCGTGTCGCCCGCTACGCGGGCCGCGTGCGAGAGCCTGGGGATCTCGTTGCAGCCCGTCCCGCCGGGCAACGGGCCGGCCAAGGGCCACGTGGAGCGGACGTTCGGCTCGTTGAACTCGTTGTACTGGCAGTGGGTACCCGGCTACATCGGATCGAACCTGTCCGAGCGTGGTTCGAAGGCAGGTGAGGAAAAGCTGTGGAATTTGCGGGAGTTGCAGGAGCTCCTGGATGAGCAGTTGGTGCTGTGGCATCACCGTCCGCATGAAGGCCTGCGCCATCCTCTGATGCCGAAGAAGGCTCTCACTCCGTGTGAGATGTGGGCGGCGTTGTTGCCGGTGGTGGGGTATGTGCCGGTGCCGTTGGGCACGGACGATTACGTGGAACTTCTGCCGGTGCGCTGGCAGGCGATCACTGACAACGGGATCAGGTTCGACTACCGCACGTATGACGACAAGTGTCTCAACGGGTCCCGCGGCGAGAGCTCCGGTGTGGGAGCGCAGAAGGGCCTCTGGGAGGTGCACTACAACCCCTACGACGTGACTCGGATCTGGGTGCGCCTTCCGGAAGGGTTCAGGGAGGTGCCCTGGATCCATGCCACCCAGGTAAGCCAGCCGTTCACCCACCATGTCTGGGAGCACCTGTGCAAGGTCGTCGAACGGACCCAGGGGCGTGATGAGCACGAGGCGCAGCTTGCGTTGGCTCTGGATGATTTCCTGAAGCGGGCGTCGGGCAACGGGAATCTGTCGCGCCGCGAGCAGCGTGTGGTGGCCAAGTCCCGTGCGGTCCAGACGTTGGCTGTGCCGGCGGCGGGGCTGGACCTGTTGAGCGCTCCGACGTTGTCGTTCGGGCTGACCGGTGTGTACGAGGCGCCTGACATGGACGACGAGACTGTTCCGGACGAGGACGACGAGATTCTGGCCGGTTGGGACGGGGCGCCGCTGGGAGACGTCCCCGCGGCTTCGGGGGGTTCCGCTGTCCGTACGGACGCGAGCGCGGAGGAGGACCAGTGGTTGCTGTAGGCGCGGGGTTCCCTCCCGAGGGAGGTCTGGGGGACGAAGGGTCGGTGTGCAATCCGATCGTCACCTACTTCCGGTGGAGGTCCTATCTTGCGCAGCAGCGTGAAGTTGCTCTGCCGGTGAGTGACCCGACGTGGACGGGCCGTTCCCAGCTGGACTATCACTCCAAGTTCGTGACGCTGACGACCGCTTCCATGGAGCAGAGTCTGCAGCAATTGAGGGTGCTCCTGGTCCTCAACCGTCATCAGGAGGGCTCCGCGCGACGTGGGCTGATTGTTTCCGGTCCCCCTGGTACGGGGAAGTCCACCACTCTTATGGAGATGGCCCGGAGCTTTGAGCTCAAGTACCGGCGCCAGCATCCCGACCGTGCTGACACCCTGCCGGTCGCATTCCTCGGCATCCCTCCCTCGTATACGCCGAAGACGCTCGTCACGGCACTGGCACGATTTCTGTGTCTTCCCGTGCACGATGGGATGACCGAGACCACGATCACCAACGCGGTGTGCGCCGTCCTGTGCGAGCGGGGTACCCAGATCGTGTTCATCGATGATGTGCACCTTCTCAACACCCGGACACGTCCGGGGGCCGACACGTCCGACCAGCTGAAGTCGCTGGCAGAGCGGATCCCCGCAACGTTTGTTCTGGCTGGTGTGGATGTGGAGACGGCGCCGTTGCTGACGGGCCCGCGCGGTGCCCAGCTCGCCGCCAGGTTCAAGGTCCTGCGCTCACTTCCTCTGCTCAATGGGACCGAGCACCAGAAACAGGTGTGGCGAAGGCTGTTGAGAGAGGTGGAGTCGGCGTTGCGACTCAAACGCCACCGGGCCGGGACTCTCGAACGCCACGCGGACTACATCCATCTGCGGACGGGAGGCGTGCTGGCCAGCCTGTCCCAGCTCGTACGTGAGGCCGCGATCTGCGCCGTCCTGGACGGCAGCCAGGCGATCACGAAGAAGTCTCTGTCGAAGGTCATCCTCGACGTGCAGGCAACGAAGGGTTCACGCGCTTCTCGCCGGGATACCAACAGCTGAGCAACACCTGCTGACTGCGACCAGGTCTGTGAGGCCTCGGCCGGATCCGGGCGCAACAGGTTCCTGGCGCCAGTGCACCCCCTTCTTCTCCTTTCTGCTTCGTTTCCTGGCCCGAGTCGTCTCCCGCGTGCCACCGGCGTGGTCCCCCGCTCTCTAAGGAACTTGACTGTGGAAGTCTCTGCTGTGCCTCGTGCGCTGGTGCAGGTGCCGCCCGTTGCTGGGGAGCTGACTGGCTCCTGGAGCCGGCGGCTCGCCCACGGATACCGCATGTCCGTCCAGGACCTGGTCCGCGGCGTCATGACAGGACCACTAAGTGCCGGGATCACCGGAACGCCGCGCAACGGGCTGGAGCTGTATCTCAACGCGCCTGCACGGGCAGCCTTCGCCCGCTTCACCGGTACCTCAGTAGCCCAGCTCGCCGCTCTGCTCCCTGGATTCGCCTTCACGCACGAGCGGCTTGAGGAAGGCCCTGTTCCCCGGGCGGCCTGGTATGCCCCGGGGAAGGCATGGGTGGCGGCCTGCCTGCAATGTTGCGGCCGCTTCTGGTCACCTCAACAGCCCGTCCTGGTATATCCGGAGGCAGCCGGCCACATCTGCCGTCGGCACCGGAGGTGGCTGCTGGCCAACTGTGAGCGGGCCTGCGCCATCAATCTTGAGTCTCTGCCTGAGGTCCTCTCGGCCCACGGGCATCACACCGCTCTGCTGCGCACTCATCCTCAGGCTCGTGCGGTGGTGGAACTGGCTGCCGCGATGGTGTGGTCGTGGCAGGTGCAGGGATGGAAGCAGGAGGCCGTCTGGCACGCACGGACCGCTCTCCTGTCCTCGCTCACGGGCCGCTCACCGTCCGCCGTCACAGCACACGCACTGATCACCTATCCCGACACGGTCGCCGTTGCCCGTCTTCTGGTGGATCACGGCTGGCAGATGCGTCTGCGGGAGACGGCCGTGGCGTACGGAGCCCCTGCGGCGACCGGGATCCTGCTGACAGAGCTCGGCCGCCGCACGGGGCGCTTGTGGCTCGGCGACTGGCTCGCAGCCTGCTCCCGGATCGGGCGCTGGCCCGGCAACGGCGCGAATGCTGGTGCTCTGCTGGAGCAGTGGGTCGCTCGTCTCGGAGCAACAGACGGTACGGAGCAGCCGGCCGGTGCCGGCCTGTGGGCGGTCCCTCTCCCGGCCCGTCGTCCGGTGGAGCACAGCGAGCGCACCACTTTCCTCATCGATTCCCGCTCCCGAGAGGCCACCGAGGAGGCCGGTAGATCTTCCCTGACCGGTGGATGGGAGCCATCTTGACCGTCCTGCACACCGGAATCGACGTGGTACTTCCGGCTCTTCCGCCTCGGTCGGCGTGCCTTGTGCCCAAGCGCGCTTCGTGGACCTCTGGACAGGACAGGTGCCGCAGCCCTCCGTGCGCTCAGTCGCAGCCCCGGATTTTCGCGCCGCTCAGGCACCCTTCACCGATTCAAGGAGAGACACCGTGTTCACGCATTTCACTACCATTCCGCCAGTTGCGGCACCGGGGCAAGCCGGCGTCGTCACGACCACCTGCGCCTCGTGCTGATCTCGCCGCAGGAGGCGCGCCGGATCCTGACCGAGCGGACCGCGGACTGTTTGGTGCGTGCAGCCCCGGACCTCAATCTGTCCCGGTATGCGTTCCAGAGCAGCAACCATGTCATCGTCGGTGATGTCGCTGTGCGCGGCTACAAGCACAAGCAGCGCTGGCGGCTGGATCTTCGTGAGATCGAGCGGGCAGCCCAGCGGCTGGCCAGCCTCGACATCGACCCGGATGACCTGGTCGCGGCCTGGCCAGAACCTGGGGTGGGGCCGTCGTGGCGCTCGCGCATCGCTGCGTGGATGGACGAAGCCGCCTACGTGGAGCAGGCCAAGGAGGGCTGTCTGTGCGACAGGCCCGAACGGTGTGACTGCAACGTGCCGAACGCTGAAGGCCTCGGATGCGGGTTGACGTGGGACCGGTTCATGGAACGGTGCGGCAACCGCGTCATCGCCGGCACGAACCCGCTCCACCTGCTCACCTGGTCTGGCACGCAGTGGACGGTGCCCGCCGCTTACGCGGCTTTACTGGACCGCTCCGAGGAGCTTGAGCGGCAACTGGCCGACCAAGCCGGCTTGTGCAGCGGCTGCGGGAGCAAAGTGGATGTGTGGGAGCACCGCACCTCCAGCGCAACCGGGTTCACCACTGTGTGCGCTGCGTGCGCGGCTTCACGTGCTCGCCCCTACTCCGGCCACCTCACCGGTGTTGCCTATGCATCGCTCTCGAAGAGGTCCAACGCGGACGCGTTCTTGTGCTGTGTGTGTCCCGAGCCGCGGCAAGCCCTGTATTGGGATCATTGCCATGAGCACGGTTTTGTTCGCGGGCCGGTCTGCGCAAGCTGTAACACCACCGAAGGCGGGGGCTGGAGCTTCACCGACCGCCCGGGTGGAGTGAGGCACCTTTTGCGGTGTACCGGCTGTAGCCGGGCGGGCACGCTGCCTCGCCATCACCATGCGCGGGCCATCCGGGGCTTGGTGGGCTTCGAACCTCACCCGGGCTGCGGCCAGGTTCCGCGGCCTCGATGGGGGCGCGTTCAGGAGGACGGCTCGGTGCAGTTCGAGCTCGATTGCTGCCAGGACAGAGCGCCGTCCGCGGGCGCGTCTCCGTCCGTCATCGTGCCCGCTCAGCGGGTCCAGAGCCTCCTTCGAGATCTCATCGAGCGTGCCGTGAAGGAACCCCCCGCACCGCCCGCCTGATTCCACGGCCGGTCAGTCTCCCGCCGTCGGCTGCGCCCGGCCTCCGCGCATCCACCGCCCGTCGTCTCCCTCCTCTCTATAAGCCGGGATCCTCACGACGGGCGGGCCTCACGGGCATCGCACCCATACACCGAGCCAGAATCGAGCCTTTCATGATCCCTCAGTCTTCCCTGCCGGTCGCCTCGCACGGAGTGGTTCCGGGATGAGTCTCACCAGCAGCCTCGCCCAGGCCCACTCCCCCATTTCCCGGTTCCTGAGCAAGGAACTGCCTGCCGTGGCGTCCCTGATCGGCGACTTCCGCTCCCAGCTCCCCCTGGCTACACCCACCGTCAGTCCACAGCCTCCAGGCCCTTTCAGTTACGGCACCCTGGGTCAAGCCATCGACCTGCGGCTGCGGATCGCCTTCGGCACACCTGTGGGCTCGGCGTTGTCGTCCGGCATCGTGCTCACGGCCATGGATATGGCCGAGGCCAGGTCTGCCGCGGCAGGCAAGGCCGTCGCTGAAGCAGGCAAGGAACTTCTCCGACGGCTCGAAGGGCAGCTTCCGGCCTTGCCCGGAGCCATGCTACTGAAGCCCGCCGACGAGGAGCAGGTCGCCCGGTTGTGCTTCGCCGCAGGCTGGTTCGAGGAGGTCTTCCGCAGCCAACTGCACCCAAAAAGCCCTCTGCTGCAGGCAGACCTCTCGCGCGGCCTCGACGGGCTGCTCGATCAGGTCCCCGGATACGTTGCCGGTGACATCGCCGCGCTGGTCTCACTGGCCGACCATCCCAAAGCCCTGCAAGGAGTCCTGCGGCTCCCTGCCGCCCAGCGTGTGTGCGGTCCGGTCTTTGCTGGCAGCGGGCATGTCGGGGGCGCCGACGCGGACTTCATCACGGCGGGAAACCTCATCGACTGCAAGGCCACCATCCACCCCAAGCGAATCGGTCGGCCGCAGTTCTACCAGCTCGCCGGGTATCTGCTCCTCGACTACGACGACAGTTTCAAGATCGGTCAGGTCAGTCTGTACCTCGCCCGGCAGGGCAGACTGATCGGCTGGAGCACCCAGGAGTTCCTGCGGCTTCTGGGCGCCCGCCGTCCCCTTCCCGAGCTGCGTGAAGCGTGCCGGAGTGCTCTTTCAGCCCCCGATGAGGTCCAGTCGCTGGTACTGCCACGCCAGCTCTGCAGCAAACAGGAGACGCTGTTCGACAGCCTCTGACACCGGTCCGGTCCGCGGCAGCCCGCCTGCGAACCGGTGAGCCAGGAGGCTCCCCCGCCGCGTACTTCATGAGCAGGGAGCCCTGGCCGGGTAGGCACCGGGTCAGCTCCTTCTTGGCTTGCGTGCAATGGGGCGTGCCGGCAGTGCGGGAGCTTTTCAGCCTCTCGTCCTGCCGACTGCACCCCTTGTGGTGTCATGCCACGGACCCGGACGGTGCGGCCGGATAGGCGCGTGCCCTGGGCAGGCCCTCTATTCACGAGAATTGATCTTGCCAGTGTTCGTATCGGGTTCGATTTTCCCGAGACGGCGGAGTTTCAGTCATTCCTTCTGTTTCCTGTGTCGTGTGGCTTCGCGGTGGCCAGACTCTGGGTGGTGTGAGCATCAGGGGGTATTTCGGTGTGCTCCAGGGGAGGGGCTTGATTTGAGTGACGCGTTCACATTTCCCGTGCTGGCAGTATCGGCTCTGACGCAGGCTTTCGGATTTCTCTACGGACGGGCCGGTGCGGTTCTGGACCGCCGGGCCACACGGCGCGAAGGGACGGCGGCAGGTGAGCTGGATGCGGTGCCCGCGGTCGTGGTCGGCATCCCGGGGCCTCCCGCCTTTGACGCTGCGGCTCTGACACCGGAACGTGTGCAGCGAATCGAGTCCCTGCTGGAAGTCCTGGGCGTCTATGACGATCACAGGGACTTGATCAGGGCGGATGATGAACGGCTTCGTCGCAGTCTTGGCGGGCTGCGTGCCGTTCTGGAGGAGGTCGAAGGGCAGCGGCTGACGTTCACCGGGGAGAACCGGCCGGCCAGCGGGGTCCGGATCGAGCAGGTCCTCGACGACGTTCACGGCCGGGCTGCGGCTCTGAAGGTACGCCGTGTCGCCGCTTCGGCCGATGTCAGCGTGCGGCAGAGGGCGGGCACCGTCCACGAGGGTGCGGAGATCGTCGGAGCTGAAATCGACGAAATCAGCTGACGTTCCCTACAGGAATTCCGCATCCACCGCAAGGCGCTCTGACGGAGAGTCTTTATGCCTTTAACCGAGCCCGGAGAAGGCTTACCCATGCCATTGTCCCGCACACCTTCTGGTACGGACAATCATGTAAACGAAGTGCGGCGGACAGGTTTGACCAGCGGCAATGATTCGGTTTCAGGCCCGGCGGCCTATCCGGGTCTTTCGCCGGAGGACATCGATGCGGTCAGGGGCCTTGGCCCTGGTGTGAAGCAGGCGCTGGCTCGGGCCAGAGCAGTTGCGGATCTCCGGCAGGAGGCCCTGTTCAACTTCGGTGAGATGACCGGGGTGAAGCTGACAGCGGTCCTGGAGCAGATGCTGGAGCACTCCGAGCTGCCTGATGCCTATCTGGACACGGTTCAGGCGGTGTTCGCACCGCCTGAGGGCTACGCGGCGGCTTTGAAGCAGCTCATGGAGCCGGGATCGGTTGTCGTGCTCCAGCGTGAGCCCGGTGCGGGACGGTCGTTCACGGCACAGGCACTGCTCGCTGATCTGCGTCAGCGCACGGGAGCAAGGGTCGGACCACTGAGTTTCGGAGGCGGAAGGCGGTTCCCGGTACGCCGGCTGCCGCTGGAAGAGAACGTTGCGTACTTGCTGGAACTGCCCGCGGATGAGGAGAAGTTCACGGTCGCAGATGACTTCGGTGCGGTTCTGGGCAGGATTCAGTACACCTTGGCCAAGCGGAACTCGCGTCTGGTCGTTCTCACGACACCGCAGCAGTGGGCGAGGATCTGCCTGGGTGCACCACCCGGCGTCGTGCCCGTGCTGGGACGGCCTGATCCCACAGAAATCGCCGCTGCATGGCTTCGCGCCGAGGCACCTGAGCTGGACGCCTCCAGATGGGTGCAGGACGACCGGATCACATGCCTTCTGCGCAACCAGCCTCCCGCCGATGTCCTGCAGGTCGTCAGCCTGATCCTCAACGCCATCAAGGTGCCACGCCAAGTCTCCTTGACAAGCGAGAGCATCACCGATGCATTCGCCCAGCAGGTCCTGGACGTCGTAGCAGCCCGCAACAACTGGCGCTCCAGCCTGCTGCAGTGGCACAGCAAGGAGGGCAGGACCAGCTTCCAGCGGAACTTCCTTCTCGTGGCGGCCATGTTCAAGAACGCGCCCGTAGCGCACGTATACGCACAGACCGCGGAGCTGTCCGAGCACCTCAACAAGGCGGAGGCGGTGACTCTGGAAGGACAGGGCTCGCCCGGCGTCATCGAGATGGTCGACTCGATCGATGCGGAGCTGGCTGGGGACGACACGGTCCAGTTCTCCAGACCCGGCTGGGACGACGCAGTACTCAACTACTTCTGGGTCGACCGGCCCATGGCGCGCAAGGACTTCCTCGTCTGGATGGCGAAGGCCCCGATCGCCAAGACAGCGAGGTTTCTGGAGACGTTCACACCGCAGGACCGCCTCCTGCTCGCCAACCGGGTCGGAACGTTCGCCGTGCGGTGGGCTGTGCGGCACGGCAAGGCCAACCCCTTGGAGGAGGTCGTCATCGCGTGGCGCGACGACGACGCACTGTGGGCGGCAGCTGTCGACCTCATCTCCGCCGCGGCACTTCATCCGACCATGGGCCGTTTCGTGCATACCGTGTTGCTGCGCTGGTCGAAGAACGCCGGCGCGGACAGGGCAGCGCTGCAGAAACTTTCCGTGGAAGTCTGCGCCGGCGAGTTCGGCCGCCGACACACCGGCAAGGCACTGCGGCGGCTTCGTCATGCCGCCGAGACAGTCCACGATGACGTACAAGCCTCGTTGTACAAGGCGGTCCGCAACCTGTGGGCGGACGCCTCGGCCCGTCCGACGCTGTTCAGCTCAGTGGTGGAGTGGTGCTCAGCAGACCCGTCACGGACCGAGGCCGGCCGTCGTTCCTTCCTGGCTCTGGCCACACTGCTCTCGCAGGAGGACCCCTGCCTGCCGGTGCTGCTGAGCACCGGTCCGGACCAGCCGGACTTCCCTCTGACGGACTTGATTTCGGGGTGGCGCACACTGCTGGACTCGCGCTCGTTGGCCGATGAGAGCGCGCGGGCGGTCGGTCTGTGGATGGACGCCGCCGTGGAGTATCCGGATCGGCGGCCGGTCGCGTTCAACGTGCTGCGCGGCGCGGTGGACACCGTGGGGCGGGCAGGCGGCAGTCATCCCCGCCACCGGCTGCGTGACCTTCTGTACCTGTGGCAGCCCGTCCCTGCCGTCGATGCCGATCCCGAGCGGGTTCGACTGCGTCACGAGCTGGTCGATCTCCTGGATCACGACCGCAGCCGTTCGGTCGCCCTGTACCGGCCCGTGCGTGCCGGTACAGGTGGGCCAACACCATGAACTGGCTGAGGTGGGGATTGCGCAACCAACAGCCGGAACTGTTCGAGGACCAGGTGACCAGCTCTCAGCCGGGGCTGGACTTCACCGTGGCCTTTCGCACCGAGTGGCAGGCCCCTCGCTCAACGCCCGCGTCCCGTCTTCCCTCCGGTGAAGCCAGCCGCACCGTTCGGCAGCTGACCGAACGGGCAGCAGCACGGCACACGGTGCTACGGCCGGCTGCCGCAGAACAGGAAATCAACCGTCTGCTTGCACACTCGCTGCCCCTGCGGACAGACGAACTCGAGGTCAGCTGGGCCTGCGTGAACGTGTCGGTCGCGGTAGAGGTCCGCACATACGCGGAGCAGATCACCCAGGCGCGCCGGGAGCTGGAACTCGACGCGCTGGCCCGCCGCCAGGTACAGGCCCGTATGCAGTTCATGCACGAGGAAATCCTCCACTCCCCCGCCTCGGCCCGGATCTATCTGATGCTCGAGAACTCGGCCCGTCTGGGTGTGCTGCCGCCCGGGCTGGACGTGGACGGGGTGGTGCAGGAGATCCAGCGGTGGAGCCCGCAGTCACGGTGGGTAGTGATCGCGCAGCTCGTCCACACCTTTGTCGACCGCCTCTCCGAAGCTGATGCCGATGCGCTGCTGGTCACGCTGCGCTCGCTGTTCCACGACTTCGGAGAACCGGACCTGGCTGCCCAGGTCCCTGTCCCGGCGACACCCTCCTCTGAGAATTCCGGCTCTTGAGGCATACGGAGACAGTGCTGATGAAGCTGCCCCTCTTACGCGCGGTGCTGGCACCGCGGACCAGCTGGCAGGCCTGGCGCCTTGCCCGAGCCAGCGATGGCACCGTGTCGTTCGACGCCGCCTGGCGCTCGGCCCGGGTCCAGCTCCACCCGGACGAGGCCGGGTTCCGAGCGGCCGGACACAACAGCCCTCGCTCTTCGGCGGAGGACTCCGCGGACAAGCCGACCACCACGGCATAAGGGAGGCGGGCAAGGGTGTGCGCCCTTCCCCGGTCCCGCGGACACAGCGTGATAAGGCGGATCTTCTGTCCTCGGAGGCAGAGGCGCTCGTTCCGAGCGCCCGAGCGGGCAGTACAGGTCCGATCCATCGAGTGCCCCTTTTCGGATCGCCATACGTCAGTTCGTGCGCGTCTGCTTCGGGCGCACAGTCAGGCGTGGGCGTATGCCGCCTCTCGCTATCTGTGCGGTGACTTGTCTGTGCTGATGTCTAGGCTGAGCATCATCACAGATGAACGCGCGTTATCGGGGAGACGAGCGATGGCCTATGTACAGCACCTGTCGGTGCGGATCCCATGGCACGACACGGGGTGGACCGGGACCGTCTGCGCCGACCCAGGGGCCAATCACGCATGTGTCATGTTGGGCAACATCGCCAAGGATCGTGATGTGCGGCAGGAAGCCGCTCACGCGGGTGCGCCGTGGAGCAAGCTCGGTCAGGTGCTGCCGCCGTGCGTTGTTGAACGCGGCGGGTTCATGAGCAGCTCGGATCACACGGTTCGAAGAACGCATCCTTATGGTTGGTTCCTCAAGGGCCTGCGGCCAGCGCAGCTTGCGGTTCCGGCGTTCTCAGTCCACGCCATCCCCTACTTCTGGATGAATCGGAGCAACGTTGAGGAAGTAGTTCTCCAGGAACGGCCGGTTTCCGGGTACAGCCCGGAGGCCGAGGACCAGATCGCGGCGATGCTCGACGGCAGGCTGCCGTGGGTGATGCATGGCGACAACCAGCAAGCGATCATGAAGACGTTCTTCCGTAACGTCGTGCCAGAGCAGTCGCTGGTCTTCTTCTATCTCAAGCACTCCCCTTTCGAGAACCAACCGCGGCGCATGCTGGTGGGGGCCGCTTGCGTCTCGGGACAGGAACCGCCACCGCCGTGGCCCGGGTCGGCCGATAGCACCTTCCCCAGTCACATGTGGGAGACCACGCTGCGGCATAGTCTGCGGCCCAATGGCGCGGGCGGCATTCTTCTTCCGATGCAGGCGCTGGCGGTGGCCGCGGCCCGTGGCACGGACGTGACGTCGGCGCTGGCCCGGGCCCCCGAGGTCGGCCGGAACTTTTCCTACACCACCGAGCATGTCTCATCCGACAGTACGGTGGCCTCCCTCATGGAGCTGCGCCGTGCCGCGCAAGCAGCCACGGCCCTGGGCGACCCTGCGATCGGGATCCCGGAGGCGTCGCTGCAGTGGCTGGACGGCCAACTGCACCGGGCGTGGAAGCGCCGGGGCCCTTGCCCCGGCCTCCCGGCCGTCCTGGCCCAGCTCGGCTTCCGCCACCCCACCTTCGCCGCGCACGAGATCATCTCTGCTGCGGGGGAGAGAGCCGACCCCTGGCGAGTGCTGGAAAACATCCTCGAGGGAGAGGCCGCATCCCCCGAACTCTCCCGGCTCGCCACCCAGACGCGCCGCCGGATCTGGGCCGGGACAGGCCCGCAGGAGCGGCAGGCCTTGCGCCTATTGAGCCGGTTCGATCTGCCGCCCGAGGCAGTTTCGCATGTGCTAAGCGGCGCTACAAGTGTCCCTGTCGGACACGATGAGCTGCTGGCCAACCCCTACGATCTGGTGACCTGCACGGTCGACGACGGTGAGCCGATCGCCTTCGAGACCGTGGATCGTGGGTGCTTCCCCGATCTTCAGCTCACCGAGCACCACCCCCTGCCGCTGACGCAGCCCTTCGACGACGCCAATGACCGGCGCCGTATCGATGCGGCGATGACGACCGTGCTGCTTCGTGCCCAGGAAGAGGGACACACTCTTCTCCCCGTCGAGCAGATGGCAGAGCGGCTGGGTCAACTGACCGTCGCCGTACCGCTGGCCACCGATGAGACGATCCTCAGGCCTCTGGGCCTGGCCCCCGAAGCCCTGCTTGACTCCGACAGCCACGATGAACCCGAGGTATGGAGCCAGCTGCGGCGCGTGGACCTTGCCAGCGGCGAGGCCGCCTACAAGCTTGCTTCCGCTGCCTTGCGCCGTGATTTCATCCGGGAGCGTCTCAACCAGCTACGGGACGGCAAGCCTCACCGCGTCCCAGCGGACCTGGCCAAAACCCTGGACGCGGCTCTTTCAGGACTGGCCGCTGCGGCGGACTCGGACAGCGAGACCCGGGCCCGCGTGGAGAAGGCCGCGGCGTTCAGGGAGATGTTTCACCGGCGCGTGACCATCGTCAACGGGCCGGCCGGTACGGGGAAAACAACGCTGATCCAGGCTTTGGCCAAGCGTTCCGAAGTCACACGCCGAGGGCTGCTCCTGCTCGCCCCCACGGGCAAGGCGCGGGTGCAGCTGGAACAGAAGGTCGGCTACCAGGCCTTCACGCTCGCTCAGTTCCTGCGTCACTCCCATCGATACAACGACGTGTACGGCCGCTACCTCACTCTCCCGGACGGGGGCCGCATTTCTGTGGGCACTGTGGTCGTCGATGAGGCATCCATGCTCACCGAGGACATGCTTGCCGCACTCCTCGACGCTGTGGAGATCACCGAACGGTTCATCCTGGTCGGTGATCCGCGACAGCTTCCCCCGATCGGCGCCGGGCGGCCATTCGCCGTCGGCGCCCCGACAACAGCAACTGGCCCAGAGTGGCGCCGGGCTGGGCCGAACTGACCGTGCTGCACCGGCAGCAAGGCCATACGCGGGACGACCTCGCCCTCGCCCACTGGTACAGCGGAGACAAACGCTCAGAGGACGCCGAGGAGGTGTGGGAAAAGCTACGCACCCAGGTCCCTATGGCAACCCTGAAGGCCGTTCACTGGAGCGGTCGCCCTGCTGCACGCGTCCTGGACGACGTCCTGCGGGAAGAGTTCAACGTCACGGACGAACTGTCTTTCGCCCACTCCTACGGAGCCACCACCAGGACAGATTCCAAGGGCAACGAGTACCCGAACTACACTCAGGCGCCTGGCTCCTGCGACCGCTGGCAGGCACTGTCCCCCACCCGCGGCCAGACGCATGGCACCGTCGAACTCAATCGATACTTCAAGCAGACCTACCGGCGTCAGGCCCTTGCCGACGCTCAGCTCTTCAAGTCTCGGCGACGCGTCCCCCAGCCCCTGGGCCCCGAGCAGATCGTCGTGGGCGACAAAGTCGTCAACACCCGCAACCAGTACTTGCGTTCTTTCCGGCCGTCCACCGGGAAACCCGAGGACAGGAGTTACGTCGCCAATGGTGAACTGGGTGTGGTCACAGGTCAGCTGAAGTCTCAGAAGATGACCGGCGCCCCGTGGAAAACCCAGGTGGAGTTCTCCTCCCAGCCCGATCTGCGTTTCACTGCCCATCAGGGTCTGGACGACGACCCGGGCCTCGAGCTCGCCTGGGCGTTGACCGTGCACAAGAGCCAGGGCAGCGAGTTCGGCACCGTCGTCCTCATGCTTCCCGCCCACGTTTCGGGCATCTCCCGTGAACTGCTCTACACCGCTCTGACCCGGCAGACCCGGAAGGTGATCATCTGCCACGAAGGGCCCTTGGAAGACTTGCGTGAGCTGGCCCAGCCCACCGCATCCGACACCGCACGTCGGCTGACCGACCTCACCAGGCCGCCTGAGCCCGTTGTGGTGCACGACCGCCAGGGACGCCGCATCGGCTGCTTCGATGCCAACCTGATCCACATCACCCACTTCGGTCTCCCGGTGAGCAGCAAAAACGAAGTCATCATCGCCGACCTGTTGCACCGCCTGGCGCGCGGACGATTCGAGTACGAGCAGCCGCTGACCGGCAGGGACGGAAAGACGAAGTTCCCCGACTTCACCGTCACGACCGACGATCCGATAAGCCCATCTACTGGGAGCACCTCGGCATGCTCGACAACCCCCGGTACCGAGAGACCTGGGAGAGGAAGAAGGCCTGGTACGCCGCGCAAGGCATCCTGCCCGGCGACGCAGGCGGCCCCAACGGACTCCTGCTGATCACGGACGATCGCAACGGAGTGAAGGAGCAGGAGTGGGAAGCCACGTTCCGGAAGGCCTTCGGCTCCACCGCGAGCATCAGGCCTCGATCCATCGGCCGAAGGCGCGGATCGCCGTGACCGCTGAGGCCGTGAGAGCCTGCGAAGGCTGCGCGACCCACTGCGCCGAGGGTCCGGGTCGGTATCGTCGCCAGCCCCTGCCGGCCGCCAAAGCTCCGGCCGCAGGGCTGGCGCTGTGACAGGCACAGAGTCCAGCGCCTCTCTCTCTTCTGCCGGCAGAGTGCTGGAGCGGGCACTCGTCGACCCCACCTGTGTTACACGGTTGGACGCTCACATGAAGTCGGCAGTGCCTGGTTGGCCAGGCGCGCTGGCCACTGCGGTGTCGTTAGCCGAGCCAGTCCAGAGGAATCAGAGCGTTGCGCCTGCCGTCAGCATCGGGACGCCAGTTGCCGATCACGGCGTCCTGGAACCAGCCTTCGGGCAAGTTCGCGTGGTCGCAGACGATGATCTGGAAAGCTCCCTGGTTGAGCTGTACCACGTCGTTGAGGAGTTGGAAGTAGGCGGTGACGGTGGCCCAGTCGGCGTCTTGGATGGTGGATGCGTCGCGGGGCTTTTCCGGGAAGAAGGCCTGGGTGGGCTGGTCAAGCATCAGGAAGCCTGGGACGGGCCGGTTGTTGCGTCGCAGGTAGGTGTGCAGGGCGAGGTGGGCGACCAAGTGGTAGCCGATGTGGTTCTTGGCACTGCCGATGCGGGTCAGGGGCAGTCGTCCGGAGGGTCGCCTGAGGACGACGTTGAGGAGCTTGAGGCTGATGGCTACTTCGGTGGCGTCGGCCGCTCCTCCGAGGTTGAGTCGCTTGGCCCAGGCCGTCATACCGATGGCGATGTCAGCGAGACGGCGCTCCGTCTCGGCCGCGACGTCGTCTTCGTCGACGAGTTGTTCCAGTGTGGCTGCGTTTTCCTGGGCGAGGACGAGGTTCTGGCGCAGCCGGGCAATGTCGCTGTCTGTGCCCGTGCGGGTGAGCGCTTCGGAGATCCGGCCCTGGATGTGGGCGACTCTCAGGTTCTGTTCTTGCAGGTTGCGCAGGCGCTCGTCACTTTCCAGAAGTTCTTTGAGCTGGGCGCCGTTCAGCCTGAGGCGCTCGGTAACGTTGGCGCGTTCGGCCTGCAGGGCATGTCGGTGTTCCTCGCGGACGGGCTGGAGTGTCTGCGCCTTAGCGAGTTCGCGTGCGAGGTGGCCAGTCAGTTCGGCGATGTCGTGTGCGCTGGGGTCCGGGTGTTCCAGGGGCTGGGTGCACAGCGGGCACACGCTGGTGTCATGCCGGAGTTCAGGGCCGAGGAGGTCGAGCGTTTTCAGGCGGTCGAGCTGGAGGTGGAGTTCGCCGGTGAAGGCTCGTCCCTGCTGCTGCCAGCGGTCGACCGCGGCCAGGGCGTCGTCGAATTCCTGCAACTGTTCGCGTAGGGCTCGGCGTTCGTCGTTGAGTTCCTGGCGCCTGTCACGCAGTTCAAGTGGGGCAGCGGTTTGCGGGGCTGCGGCCAGAGCCTGGTGGAGTAGGTCCAGGACCTGGGTGGTGTCGGGTGCTGCGGGCACGTCGGTGAGGAGGCCTTCGGCCTCCGCCAGGCGGACGAGGGCGAGACCGCTGGCGTCCATGGCCTGCTGATGGCGCACGGTGTCGTCGAGCTTGCGTTGTGCCGCGCGCTGGGCGCGCTGGGCTTCGCCGAGTCGGTGCCGGCGCAGCGCCTGCTCGGGGCCGGCGGCGCCGAGAAAGTACGGCAGGGTGTCCTTGAGCGCCTGGGCCATGCCGGATTCGGTTTGTCGGTGGAACAGGGCCGTCTGGTCGGCGATCTCGTTCTGGCTCTGAAAGCAGAGCAGAGCGGCCTGGCCGATGGAGACATCGAAGGCGTTACGTGCAGCGCCGGTGGGTGGCTGGAAGTGGAAGTCCTCGATTCCGAGGCGGGCGCTGAGCTCGCTGCGCAGCGCTGCGACGTTGGAGTTGTTGACGAGTTCGTCGGGTCGTGGGATGTCCAGGCCGGCGCCGCCGGTGCGGGTGTACGCGTGCTGGGTGGAGGCTCCTGCCGGCCGGGGCCGGGCCAGGACCATGCGTGAGTTGTCGGCGAAGGTGACCAGAAGGGCGTACCAGCCGACGGTCTGGTCGATCAGGTCGTCAGGCAGGTTGGGTGCACGGCGCCCGAGGCAGTAGTCGACGATGGTAAGGACCTCGGACTTGCCGGTCTCGGACTCGCCGGTGAGGATGTTGAGCGCCCCGGGGCGAAACCGCAGGATCCTTGGGGGCTTCCTGCCGTCTCGGTGGTACAGGGCCAGGGCGAGCAGTTGCATGACGGTTCTGGAACTCCTTGATGGGGGCGGATCAGGGCCGGACGCCGAGGGTGGTGAAGGCGCGGGTGGGGTCGGTCACGGCGAGCCAGCGGCCGACCAGTGCGGCTGCGCGGGCACAGTCGGCGACCTCTTCGCCGGGGGCGGCGGAAGCAGGCTTGGGGGTGCGGGGGCATACGAGTCCGCCGGGGATGACGTCTATGGCCCGGTGGCGCATGGCGGTACGCAGGCTGGTGCGGGTGTAGTCGGTCAGTGCTGCGGCGCGTTCGGCGAATGCGGCCTGCAGGCGCGGGTGTTCGTGTGCCCAGGCTGTGAGCGTGACGGTGGACTTGCCGGGGAGAGAATCGCGGGTGTCTGCGGGCAGCACGAGAGGAAGGATCAGGAACGCGCTGGGCCAGGGCAGTGGCCGGTCCGCTTTCTTCGTGGCGGTGCTGACGGCGCTGGCCAGGAGGTAGGCGCCGAAGGCGGGGTTGAACAGCGCCTGTACCTCCGACACGTTGCGGTGGGAGTCGGTCGTCACTGTTCCTGCGATTCGTCGGGGCTCTGACAGCGGTCTCTGTAGTCGGGGTGCCAGCCGAGTTGCCGGTCGGGCTCTGCGGTGTCGGCCTGGTCGGAGAGGCCGTGGGTGCTTCCGGTGCCGATCCAGGGGGCGGTGACGCTACCGGGTCGCAGTTGGGTGTCAGAAACGCGGTCCATGGTGGCGTCCAGGATTTCCTGGCCGATGTTCTGGCGTTGCTCTTCACTCATGTCGTCTCGGACGCGGCGCGTGCGGCGGCGGAAGGCTGTCTCCCACTCGTAGTGGAGTTCACCTTCGTACTCGTCGAGCCGTTCCGGGGTGATCTTGAAGGTGCGCAGCCATTCGGAGCGCTGTGCCCGTGCGTAGTGGTAGTCACGCAGGTGCATCGCCACTTCGTCGTCGGGCAGGCCGATCCACCGCATCTGAGTGACGACCAGGCGGTCGTTGTAGCCGGCGATCTCTGCCTGGGTGAGGTGGCGCAGTGTCTCGGTGATCGGCAGGTTCTTGCCCATGTAGCGGCCGGTGACTTCGTCCCGTCGGCACATGAGTTCCTGGGCGCTGACGGAGGCTCGCATGCGCTGGGGGTTCTTGCGTTCCAGCAGTTTGACCGCCATGCCGTACCACCACCCCTTGATCTCGTCGAGGGCGGCCTGAGCGTGGTCGCTCGGCGTGATCCCCAGTTCGTTGGCGAGACTAGAGTCCAGGTCTGACATCAGGGGGGCCGCGTCATTGACGGTGATGGCGCGGACGAGCTGCTGGCGCCGGGCCGGGGCGAGCTGCATGAACAGCTCACGGTCTTCGGCAGTGGTGACCGGCCCGTCGGCGTCGTCGGCGGTCTCCTCCATACGCTCCAGCGCCTTGGTCTCGTCCCGGTCCCGGCCATCACTGAGGTACTGGAAGAAAGTGCCCGGCGGTGCGGTCTGGGTCGAGACCAGGCGCAGGATGGGCATGGCGGCATCTGCGGGGTCGGAGAGTTTCTTCAGGGCATCGATCCATGATGCGACGGAACGCCAGAAGTCCTTGCCGGTCTCGCTCAGAGGGCCGGCCGCTTCACGGTGTTTGGCCTGCAGCAGTTCGCGCGGGGTCTTGTCCGGGTCGAGGAACTCGATGTCGTCGAGAAGTTCCATGCGGACCTCGACGGTGGGGTCCTGCCAGCTGCGACGGGCGAGCTCGAGCAGGGCCAGCTCGCACTGGTAGAGGTATCCGGTCATCTGCCCTGCCGCCGAATGCGACCTTGCTCGCGCCACGTTCCCCACTACTGATCGTGCTTGCCTGAGCGGCGCAAGTCCCACCCCTGCGACCGGCCGCACCAGGAATACAGCTCTAGGCTGCTCGGTCTGGTGCGATGCGCCGTACCACTCCCCTGGGCCACAACGTAGCACCCACCCAGCCATCACCGTCAGCCCCAAGAGAATCGCCGTCCGTGATCTGTGTGACCAGTTGGCGTGGCGGCTGGCAGTGCTGGTCCGCCGGCTGGCCTTGACCCGTTCTGTCGCCTCTCGTTGAGGCCGGCTTGGCTCGCAAGTCACTGCGGGCTTCCTGCCCGTAGTCCCACGGCTGCGCCATGGATGTGCCCGCAGGGTGAGTCAACTCGTGGCGGCCGAAGCGTGAGGCCGCCAGGCTGACTGCTGGCCCTCACGGGCCTAGCGCGTGGGAACGGGGTCATCTGGCGCCCCCGCCATGCAGCGCGTGGCAGGCGGAGGAGGATGCCCGGGCTGGGTCGCGAGGTCGGTCAGCAGAGCGAGATCGGAAAGGTGGACGGGTCAGGGCCCAGCAGAAGGTGATCCCTTTTTCGGGCGGGGCGGCGGCCGCTCGTCGGCCGGAAGGCTTGTCAAGGCCGGCAAAGATCTGGTTCCTCAGGCCAGCTCGCAGGGTTCGTTGATCTACGTTTGCCTGGGCCGACCTGTCTCACGCAGGCGGCCCAGGCTCCGGTCTGGGCATGGCTTCGAAGAGGGGTTGCAGGGCGGTAGCGAAGAGTTCGGCGTGCCGGGCGGGCTTGGAAGGACTGAGGTTCAGGCCGTAGAAGATGTGCTCGCGCAGGCCAGTGTTGCGCAGCGTGCCGGCGTTCTTGCTCTGCAGGATCTCCAGGAGGCTGGGTCCGCCGTCTTCCTGCATGCCTTCGATCATCTCCAGTTCTTCGATGTCAGCGATTTCGAGGGGGTCGGTGTCCGGCGCTTGGAGGAGGCCTCGGGATCGTGCGCGCTCGCGGATCACGGTCAGAGTCACAGGGTTGACGGGAAAGCCTTCGGGCAGGACGAGCAAGGGCAGGAAACGTCGCGGGTGTGTGGGTGATATGCCGGTGAGGGCTGTCTCGTCCTGGCGCAGGGCATCGATGGTGGCGTTGATCTGGTCGACTTCCTCGATGAGCTTGTCGATGTCCTTGATCTGTGACTCGTCGGGCACGGCAGTGGCCGCTTCACGGCGTAGCTGGGTCGTGGTGACCTCGATGACAATCCAGGTTCCCGGATAGTCGACCGCGGCGTCGGCGATGCGCTGGCCTTTGGCCGTGTAGGCGGCTTTGAGCTGCGCGTCGTCATAGACGCGCCGGGCGGTGGATGCGTCCTCGGTGATCCGGTGGAGAACTTCGCTGACGTACACCTCGGTGATGCGGCGCAGGGTCTGTTCGGCGCGGGTGGCGAGGGTCTTGTGGCCGGACGGCCTGGGGTGGTGGGGCGGTGGGAACCGGATGTCCATGATCGGCAGCCACCCGAAGGCACGGCTCACGAGATGACGGGGGTCCAGGACCAGCAGTCGGCGTTCGGGCAGGCGGATGACGGGCCAGCGCTGGAAGGGGTCGAAGGACCATTCGGTGCGGTGTTCCGGCCGTTCCTGCCGGACTGCTTCTCTCATGCCAGGCAGATCGTTGCTGATCAGCGAGAGCACGCGGTGGAGTCGCTCGGCGGGCAGGGTCAGTGCCGAGTATTCGGCATGCTCCAGGACGAAGTGTCCTTGTGTGGTACGGGCCCACAGGTAGCCGGCGACGGCGGCCAGGTCGTCGAGCCGAACACCGGTGCAGTCCTCATAGGCCTGGCTGAGGTCGATGGCTCCAGGCTCTGAGAGGTGCTCCATGGGTAGCTCGAGCCACCGGCGTGCATAGCGGGCCAGGACGCCGGAGACAGACCAGGTGTGGTTGAAGTGCTGGTTGGCAATGATTTCCCGGCCCAGAGGGCCGGGCTGGTCCGCGATGACGGTCGGGCCTGATTCGGAGTGGTGCCCCATGCTCTGGCTGTTGCACAACAGGGCGACGGTCAAGTCGCCCCTCGGGGCGCCCTGCGGCACGGTGTCTGGCGATACGTGCACTGCCGTGCGGGCCAGAAGCATGACGGCTTGGGGGACGAGGAGCCTGCGGCGGTCGTCTCTGAGGAGGTTCAGCACACGATCGCGCAATGGCCCCTGCATCAGCGTGTTCACGAATGATTTCTCTACGTCTCGCGCTGAGGCATCGGGCATCGCGAGAGCGGTGAGTGTCCAGGCGCAGAACCGGAGCACGTCCTCCAGAGGGATTCGTTCCAGCTGTCGCTCTGTGTAGTCGCTGGGCGGTACGAACCCGAAGATCTCTTCTGCGGTGAGGTAGACGGCCATCAGGTCGATGGGGGCAGGGCCCTGCGCCGACGATGCGGGAACCAGCAAACCGCTGGGGTGTTGGTGCCATTCCGGAACGAGAGCTGGTGCTGTTGAGCCTTGATGGACAGGGCGGCCTTGTGAGGGGTCGGCAAGGTAGTTTGAGCGCACGGGGGCCGGCTCGCTGTCAGCGAGCATCCTTCTTATCGCTGCTATCTCCCTGACCAGGTCAGGTGTACGGTCCATCGGATCTTCCTGTCATGCGGGCGATAGTGCCGTTGGGGTCCGGGCGGAGTCGGTCGGGGTGTGGTGCGCTGGGGCCGGACCCGTGTGCGGACCGCTTCGCCACTGCGGACCGCGCGGACGCCCCACCCAGTGAACTGCTGGCTCTTCTCTCGCTATCAGCTCTACCACCCGGCACTGACACTCGACCGGACGGCGGCAGCCCAGCCAGCCTCACTGGACCGGCGACGCCATGCTTCTTGCCTGGACCAGCAGGACAACAGGGAAGGGGAAGCCCAGCAGCTGGCCTGCGTCCGCGTCAGGGTGACATCCACCTCTCGGCGGCAGGAGTTCCACCGCCGGGACGTGAGGCGCGCACCGGCCTCTCGGCCGGTGTTAACCGGCGACCACCGCGCATAAGCACTCTCACTGAGGACGAACAGGGCCGCCCCTGTGACGACGGCGCCCGGCAGTGAGCCGTCGGCTTCCCCTTTTGATTCACCTTCGGATGGCGATGACCTCGACCTCAGCGTTCATCGCTCGCAGCCGCCGGACAGCTTGGAGCAGGGAAACCTGTGCAAAAGCGAAGAGGGAGTTGACCGCAATGTCCCTGCCGTCTTTCAGTAGAATTCCGAACACCACCCGGAGAGACCCGAAGTCCTTGAGCATACGGTGGTCGGGCGTGTGCGCAGCCACTTGCGTAAGGAACTTGCCGCGTACCCACGGAATCGCTGCGGAGCGTTTCGACGGCGACTACACCCTGCGCGAAGAGATGGTTGAGAGGCGCCGTGGTGGCCGGTGCCTTCTTGATGCAGATCAGTTGGTTGTCCGGCCCCAGGACGTCGCAGATTTCCAGGCCTCCCCCCCTGAACTTGACCGTACGGACGGTGTCCTTGTCGAACAGCAGGTACCCGTCCTGCTCGGCTGCCTTCCTGTTGAACCAGTCCTCGTCGTGGGTGTCCTGTCCGTCGGAGTTCTGCGGTCCTTTGGTCCAGCGGGGCAAGGTCACCGTCTGGGGCTGGGCAAAGAGGTTGG
Organism: Streptomyces sp. NPDC096323; assembly: GCF_040302845.1. Classification (NCBI taxonomy): domain Bacteria; kingdom Bacillati; phylum Actinomycetota; class Actinomycetes; order Kitasatosporales; family Streptomycetaceae; genus Streptomyces; species Streptomyces sp. NPDC096323. Next base: position 77,782 of record NZ_JBEOSI010000016.1, on the reverse strand, counting down.
TGAGCTCCTCCTCCAGCGTCTCGATAAAACCGGCACCCACCTCGAACCATTTGCCGTTGCCGTAGAACAGCCGGTCGGTGCCGAGTGGGACATCGGCGATGAGCCATTCCTTGCCGCTGGTGGTAACACCGGCCGGGGTCTGGAAGTCGTCATCGCTGAACATGGTGACCCGCAAGTCCCCCAGGCCTTGGAGTCGTTCCCCTGGCGGCTTGTCCTTGACAAACTGCAGCAAGTGCCGAAGTTCGAGCTCGCCCACCTCGATCGTCTGGGCGCCTCGTCTCACGCGAAACGCCTGGGCCGAGCTGTAGCCTTCCTGGCACGAGTCCGGAACCCCAATGGTCAGGCGAGGGCTGTCCGGATCCGTAAGCTGGGCTTCCAGTGCCTTCTGGGCCTCGCCGGCGGCGGGAAACCCTTGCTGAAAATCGCCGAGGCGGCAATCGATCTGAAGGCCGGCCGACGGACGTCGCACCACGAACTGTGCCTGTTCTCCTCGTGGGGCGAGGTCCAGGAGTATGCCGAGCAGGACTCCGCGGCGGCCGAGCTGAAAGCGATCGTAGAACTCGTCGACGCCTACGGTCCCCAGCAGATCATCGTCGCGGTCAGTCGGATGGTCGATGAGGACCAGGCACAGGTCGTGGTGTCCACCGTGCACAAGTCCAAGGGACGGGAGTGGAACCGTGTGCGGATCGGCGACGGATTCACCCCCGTCGACGAGCACGCTGCCGCGGCCCGTGGCCTGCATGCCGCCGAAGCACGCCTCGCGTACGTCGCGGTGACCCGGGCCCGCCGGCTTCTCGACACCACCGGTCTCACATGGGCAGAGGCGCAGCTGCGCCGCCCAGACCTGGCGAGTGCCGATCACACGCCTGAGGGGGTTGCGCTGGCGGCGCTTCCGCTGACCGGGCAGCTGCAGTACCCGCGCTCACCGATGTCGGTGTTCATGGCCCGGCATCTCCCCCACCCTGAGCAGGTGGTCGGCGCCTACCATCAGCAGGTGCGTCACCTGCCGCACCCGGTACAGCCGATGGACGAACGGCGGCCGGACTGGGCCGCGCTCGGGCACACCATCGACTACCACCTCCGCCTGAGCCTCGGCGGCGACCTCGGGGCCGCCGTCGACCACGGCATTCGCCTCATCGGCAGCCTCGTGCCCCTGGAAGGCGCCCCTGGGCTCCCTGTCCGCTCGGCCCTGGCTGCGGCCGGAACCCAGCTGCTCGCCCGCGTGCAGGCACACCTCGACGGCAGTCGGCCTCTGGGCGAGGACTATGTGACCCGGCTGTGCCATGTGGCGGGCAACTTCGAGGCCGTCTACCGCAACGGCGTCTTCTCCCGGCGTCGCAACCTGCTCGCCCAGGCGGAGGCCGCCACCACCCTCAAGGACCTGACCGCGGCCGTGCCCGCGTACGTGCTGGAAGACATCGCCGAGCAGATGCAGCTCGCGAAGCAGCCGTTCGCCCCGCTGCGCCGGCTGCCCGCTGCGCAGCGGGTGTGCGGGCCGGTGTTCGCCGGGAGCAGCGACCTGTGGCGCGGACGCCGACTTCATCACCGGCGGACTCCTCATCGACTGCAAGGCCACCGTCCGGCCCCACCAGATCGGCACGGCCCAGGTACAGCAGCTCGCCGGCTACCTCCTCCTCGACTACGACGACACCTATCGCATCGACCGCGTCGGGTTCTACCTGTCCCGCCAAGGCGGCCTGATCACCTGGACCGTCCCGGACTTCTTCCGCGCCATCGGCGCACGGACGGCACCGCCGACGCTGCGAGCGGCCCTGCGAAACCACCTGCGGCAGGCCCGTCGCCCCGCCAGCGGAACGTCTCAGGCGTGATCAACAAGTCGCGAGGACGTGATCAGCACGTGGGAGAGGACGGTGGGGCGGGTGCCGTTCAGGCCCGGGCGGACTGCCTGCTGGGCCGTTCGCCGCGCCCAGCGCACCGTATACCGCGGCTGGGACAGCGAGCGTGTGGCGAACGCCTACGGAGTGGGCAAGCAGTTTGCTCAGATGCAGATGAAGGGCCTGCGGGTCCGGGCCGCTCGGGAGAAAGCGGCGAGAAAGGCCGCAGCCCGGGAGGGTGCAGTGCGACGGGCCATCGCCGCAGCGAGAGGGAACCCCGCCGTGCGTGCCCGTTTGGACGCCGTGCAACAGCTGGCCGTCGCAGAGGAAGGGCCAGGCATAACGACGTGGATGTGACCCAGGAACTGGCGGCGGTCCGGCCCGTGCCAAGGTCTCAGTCTCACGCGGCGGGTGCCGGAGCAGGGCTCCGTCCCTGGCCGGCCCACGCCGGGATGGCGCACCCATCGTGATGCCGGCCGGATTGTCAGTGGGGGAACGTAGGATCTGCCGATCCTCACGCGAGGCGCCGGAGCCCTGGAAGCGCGCGAGGGAGGCTGGTCGGCAGGGTCGGGGAACGCGGGGAGGAATGGTCGGTGGAGACAGAGCTTCAGGAAGCGGTGGCCTGGGGGCGGCAGAGACTTGAGGAAATGGGGGTGTTCGCCGCGCAGGACGGTCTGCGATGGGCTGCTGCTCACGGACTGGTTCTGTCTGTGTGGCGCAATGGCCCGATCGAGGACGCGCACGCAGCTCGGCCGACCAACCGGCGCAAGGGGATGCCCGACGGGGTGATGTTCGCCCGCAACACCTGGCTCACCCGGCAGGCGTTCGACGTCCTGGGATCGACGCGTCAGTACCGCCTGTATGGGCTGGAGCGTCTAATCCTGGACCGCGACACCGAGTGGCCGGGGTGCGGGGGAACACTGACGGAGTTCGGCTGGGGTTTCCTCGGGGAGATCCAGAAGCACGTGAAGAAGCGGATCGACCAGTTCGCGTACTTCGAGGAGATGCTGGAGCCGGACGACTTCCTCGTCTTCGCCGGAGCCCCTCAGATCGGCACTCACACCGATCACTACGGTATGCCGCAGTGGCCGTCCTGCGTGGAAGCGGCCCTGCGCCGGCTGCGCGGTGAGGACGAGGAGTTCCTGCGCGAGTGGGGCGACTTGATGGAGCGCATCGGCCCGGCGCCCGACCGCGTCACCGCAGACATCGATGCGGCGGGCCGGCTTCTGCTGGAGTCGCCCTGGGAGCTGGGCGCCGACGTCCCTGAGTGGTTCGCCTGGAATCCTGTCCTGAGCAAGCCGGGCATTCCCGCGTAGCCCTACCCGGCAGCCTGTGCCCTGCGGGCAGTGCCGCGGGCGGTGCGTGAACAGACAGCAGGACAAGGAGCAGCTGATGAGCGAGCGGACCGTCCACCTCGATGCCGATCCCCGTGACTGGCGATCGAGGAAGATCCGCATCCGGGCGCACCGTTGGTACGCCCGGGTCGAGCTCGATCGTGACGGGTACGTCGACGCCGTGTCCTCAAGAGGCCGCGCCGCCGAGTTACCCGCTGCGTACACCGATGCTGTCGAGAGGGTCCGGGCCGCAGCCATCGACCGGCTTTGGTACGACGGCTACCCGGGCGACTTCACCTGGAGCAGCGGCAGTCGCTGGGTCACCCTGTCCGTTCCGTACACGGAGGTCGAGGCTGCGGTCGAAGCGCTGCGCGGGGCAGAGCTTGATCACGACTACAGCGGGCTTGCGGCGCTGGCCGGCCGGCTGACGCTGCCCGTGGAGGACTGGCTGGCCCCGGGTGAGCGGGAGTTGCTGCGCGGAGTGGACTTCCATTCGCCACCTGCCGTGTTTTTGCGGTTCTTGCGCGGCAAGGCCAGGAGGAGCGGGCTGCGTCTCAACGGCCGGGCGACGGCGGGAAGTGTGTGGGTGCGCCCGACGATGCCGGCGGCCGAGAAGCAGCTACGGGAGATGTTTCCCGAGCAGTATCCCGGTTGGTTGGACCGGTGGAGCGGTCATGTCGAATCGGACGACGCGCCCTACCGGCCCTGGGTCGGAGGCCGCGATCAGGACCTCAGTCAGCGCGCCACGCCGGTCCGGTTCCATCTGCCGCGGCTTTCGCTCAATCATGACTGCCGGTGCGGGGTGCAGGGTCAGGACGGCGACGGCGGCCGTGAGCACGCCGACCACCACGCGGCGTGGGCGCTCGGCGTGCGGGTGCCGAAGAACCTCGACTGGCTTGGTGACCTGGCCGTGGTGACGACCCAGTCCCCCATCGCGTGGCGCAGGCTCGCCTACAAGGTGGCGAAGATGCCGCAGAGGGAGAGCCATTACGACTTTCCTTCCTGGACCCACCTTGGGGAGCCCGAGGAATCCGAGGACAACGTCCGGGCGTACCTGTTGAAGGCGAAGGGGCACGTGGTCGGCTACCTGGCGGCCCATGACACCGACTATCACCGGTCTTGGGACCTCGTCGACGAGTCGCCGTTCGGCGATGCGGATGACACTGTGCGGCCGCGGATCGAGCTGATCTGGGTGGCCGACGCCTATCGGCGCCAGGGAGTGGGCGCCATGCTCGTCCAGGCGCTCGCCGACGACTTCGGCTGCCCCGTCGCCGAGGTGTCCTGGTCCACCCCGATCAGCCGGTCGGGGCGGCAGCTCGCGCGCCGGCTCTCACCTGGTGGCATCTGGGTGAGCTGAACCGGCCTCGGACCGTCGCGGTGGCGCGCAGGAGGCACCGGCGGGTCCCAGCCACGTGTTGTTGAGATGCTCGTGCCGGTGCTGCTCGATGATGCGCCGGAATTCAGCGCTCACCTCCGCCGGTGTCCTGGCCTTGTCGTCGAAGAGCTTGACCGAGTTCCGGGCGCGCTCGATCGCCGGGGCGTGGTCGTAGGCGAGTGCGGCCGCGAGGTCGGGTTCGATACGGCGGAGAGCCTTGTGGGACTCGTGGATGATCAGGCACATGTAGTTGTACAGGCAGAAAATCGGGACGACGGCCCGGTCTTGCGAGGTGGCGACTGTTCGGAAGAAGCGTCGCAGGAACATGACGTCCTGGGCGATCAGCCGCAGGGCGATGTCGTTACCGGACGGGCGCGTCGTCATGAGTGCGCTGTACTCCCATTGCGTTCGGGTGTCGCCTTCTACAGCATGTCGGAACCCGCGCGTTCGAGAGAACCAAGCAGTCGCTTCGAGGCATCGTGTCAGCAGTCCAGGCCGGCGCACACCAGGTTTTCGCGGTGACCAGCCTTGTGAGCTGGGCCCTTATATCGCAGTGTCCTGCGACACGTGAGGGTGGGTTGCGCGGTCAGGCGTGGACGAAGAAGGCTGGCTCATAGGCGTCTGCCGTGCCCACGTCCTCGTACACCACAGTGGGGCGCAGCCGGTTCCATCGGTGGCCGAGGAGCAGGGCGAGTCCCATGGGGCAGGCGAGGAAGAGGTGGATGCGGGGGTGGGTACGGGCGGGGCGGCGCAGGGCGTCGCGGAAGCCGACGGCGAGGGCGTTGGCGCCGTGGCTGTCGAGGATGGAACGGTCCTTGGGTCCGGCGGGTGGTGTGAGGATGAGGAGTCGGGATGCGGGGATGTTCTGTTCTCGGAGGTACTCGAGGACGTCCTGGGCGAAGTCTTGGGCTTTGACCGTGACGTTGATGCCGACGGCGAGGTCGTCGCCCTGGCCGATGTCGTGCTCGTTGACGGTGGGCTCGCAGTCGGCGTCGTAGGTGTCGCGGGTGGACCACAACTCTCCGCGTTGGAGGACGGCGAGGTCGGCTCCGGCGACCATGCGGAATGCTGTGCCGGTCAGGAACGCGGGGGCGAGGCGGAGGCTTCCTGACACGGAGACGTCGCTGCGGCCGGGCAGGTGGGCTGGGGCAGCCTCGATGTCGTTTTGGAGCTGTGCCCAGGTGGCGGGGGCGAGCGGGCGGCGTTTGGTGTACGCGGAGTCGGTCTCGAACCGGTCGATCCAGTTGATGGTGTGGTCGGCCTCGTCGGCGAGCGGGTCGGGCTTGAGGGTGGCGATCGACAGGATCGCGTGAGCGGGTCCGGTTGTCAGGCTCAGGGTGTCGACGGCTGCTTTGACCATGTCGAGGGTGAGGGTCCGGTGGCCGTCGCGGACCTGCTGGGCGACCCAGTTGGCGCCTTCGTCGACTGCGTGGTTGTCGTTGCGGAGACCGCAGACGGCCATCAGGAGCTGCAGGTGCTCGTATACGTGGGCCAGTTCTCGGGACAGGTCGAAGCGCAGGCGGGAGAGGAGGTCGTTGAGTTCGGTCTCGGTCAGTCCGGCGTTCTGGGACCAGCGGGTTCGTGCCTGGCCGGTCTTCGAGCGGGCGGTGCCGTCGGCGGCCTTCGGCAGGAGCAGCTGAGTGCGGGAGTCTCGGACGGCGATGAGAGGGTCGGTGGGGTCCGGGGCCCGGTTGGTGATGATCGCGAGGTCGACGTCGATGCCGTCGGCGGTGAGAGTGCGCCAGGTCCTGGCGATCTTCTTCAGGATCGACTGGCCGCCGGTGGGACTGGGCTTGGTGAGGTACTCCTCGTTGACGGGTGTGGCGCTGCTGACGGTGTATTTGACCTGGCTGTAGGTGTGGGGCGGGTTGCGGCGCCAGAGGACGACGTCGTCGAGGTTTCCGGCGTCGTCGGCTTCGACACCGACGGAGATGGCGGGGTTGGCGGCGTGGATGGCGTTCTCGCGCAGGACGGTGAGGCAGCCGGTCCAGGCGATGAGCCACTGGTAGTGGTCGCCGGTGATCCTGACGCTGGTGGGGCTCGGTGCCGGAAGGGGCTTCATCGGTTGTCCTCGGTGAACACGGGGCTGGGCTGGGTCAGTTCTGCGAGGTCAAGGAGGTCCTTGTCGGTGACGGGGCGGTCGGGGAAGGCGTTGAGGATGGCGGCGGGGATGAGTCGCTGGGTGAGGTCGGAGTAGGTGTAGCCGGGCCGGTCGGGGCAGGGGCCGGTGATGGTGACGAGCTTGTCGAGGGTCTCGGGGTGGATGCCGGTGCCGTGGAGGGCGGCGGCAAGGACGGTGCGGCGCTGCTGTTCGACGGGGCGGGTGAAGGTGAACGTGGCGGCGGCCCGGCGCATGACGGCGGGGTCGAGTGCGCCGACGCGGTTGGTGCACAGGACGACTATGACGGGGATCTGGGTTCCGACGAGGCTGTCGATGCCGGCGAGGAAGGCGTCCACGCCGGCGCGGTCCTCATGGTGCATCTGCGCCGCTTGGCGGGACTGGACGAGGGCGTCGGCCTCGTCGACGACGAAGACCAGGGCCGAGTTGAAACCGCGGGGTCCGGTGGCTTGGCGGCCTTGGTGGTGGAGGTGGGAGAAGGCGTCGCCGATCAGGGAGGTCATCTCTCCGACGAGGCCGCTGCCGCGGGTGGCGAGTTTGAGGCGGTAGAGGAAGACGGGCAGGTTCAGCTGGTCGGCGAGGTCGCACCCGAAGGATTCGGCGAGTGCCGACTTGCCGGAGCCGACGTCGCCGGCGAACACGAACAGCGGCGCGCGGTCGGTGAACAGGTCAAGGGCGGCAACGCGGCCGTGGTGGAAGGACTCGGCCCACATCTGCAGCCGGGTGGGGTCGGCCAGCAGGAGTGCCTCTTTGCGCAGACGCAGCTTTACGTCGTCCAGGCCGACCAGGCGGTCGTAGCGGGCGCGGCGGGTGTGGTCGGGGAGTTCGATGACGGGGTGGAACAGGTCGTCCTGGCTGGTCATGGTTGCTCTTCCTGCTGGGCTAGTTGGCGAGGTAGATGTCGCGGGAGACACCTGCGCCGTTGCGGGCGTAGCCATTTCCCGTGGTGGTGCTGCCGGACAGGGCCGTGGGGGCATCGGCGGTCGTACGGGAGAACGGCAGGTTGGCGTTGACGACGGCCTTCTCGCCGGCGGTCAGGGCGCCGTATGCGTTGCTGTAGGTGAGGTAGCTGTAGAAGGTGTAGCCGGTGAGTTCGGCGGCGCGGGGCAGGCTGCCGGGGCGGCTGTCTGTGAGCTGTCCGCCGGTGGTCGCCTTGTAGCGCAGGCGCAGCTTCCAGGCGTGGGTGGCGCTGTCGCGGAAGCCGTAGTCCACGGTGTCGAGGTATCCGTCGCGCAGGAGAAGAGCGACTTCTTCGACGTAGTCGTCGATGCTGTCCAGGGCGGGCGTGCCGTAGTAGTTGTTGAGCAGGCGCAGGTCGGCGCCGATCTTGGCGCCGACGTAGCGGGCGTCGGTGATGGTGAACGACGAAGATCGGGTGTACGAGCCGGACATGGTCACGCTCCCTGGAAGGTGGGGCCGAACAGTTCGCGCCAGGCGTCGTTCGCGTCGCCCTTCGTGGGAGCGCAGGCCGCCCAGACGATGGCTTCCAGCGCGGTGTTGGCGTGATCGACCAAGCGCAGCCGGTCGGCTTCGAGGTAGGTGCCGGCGACGTTGTTGTCAGGGTTGACGGGGTCCCACACCTGGATGGCGTCGTGGGAGGGGGTGACGTGGTCGGCTGCGTAGTAGTCGGTGAAGACGACGGGGGTCTGCAGGCCGGTTCGGACGATGTAGGACAGGACCTGCTCGATGGCCCGGGGGTAGTCGTCGACCTGGAGCTTCTCGCCGTTCCAGCCGCTCTCCCACAGGTGAGCGACCAGGAGCTCGAGGAGGAAGCTCTTGCACCGCAGGTCCGGGTCGTGGAGCTTGCTCTGGCGGATCCACCCCTTCAGCAGGCGGATCAGCTCTGCGTAGCCGGGGCCGGCGGCCTTGCGTCGCTTCTCTATGAACTTGAGGTGCTGGGTGACGGAGGTGAGGACGCGGGTTCCCTGCCGGGTGACCAGGTATCCCTTGTCGTCGGGTTCTCCGGTGTAGAGCACGGGTGCGACGTCGATTTTCAGGCCGGAGGCGCGCAGGGTGATGCCGACGGCGTGCTGGGAGATCTTGAAGTCGTCGGCGACCTTGGTGTCGCCGTAGACCTCGATGCAGCGCTCGCGCAGCCAGTCCAGGAGGGTGGCTTCGTCCACTGCGGGGTCGGCGGTGCGGAGGTAGGCGGCGACGTCGGCGTCGGAGCCGCCGCCGCGGCGTTGGATGGCCGTGAACTTGGCGGTGCTGCCGGACGCGCGGAGCTTGACGAGGTCGAAGGCGGGGTGCGCGGCGATGTGGCTTTCCAGGCGCTGGCGGAGGTGGTTGACCTGGCCGCGGCGTTCCGCGGCCTCCGGGCCGGGCACGTTGATCTTGTTCTCGGCGAAGGTCTTCAGGGTCTTGTGATCGACATGCCGTTCTCCGGCCATGGTGTCCTCCTTTGTGCGGGCTTCCCGTGCTTCAATCCAGTACCACCCGGGTCTGACAATGCCGGTGGCGTGTGTGGGGGTTGGTGACCGTTCGCGATGCTCTTGGGTCGGGTCGCGAGGCATGTGGGGGGGTGTTGAACCGCAGATCTGTGGTCGTCGGCGCCGTTGGTGAACTCTTCGTTGTCGTGGACGGGCTTGCGGGTACCAGCTGGGCGCCCGGTGTCGGGCACGGCCGCCTTGGGGCGCCCTGCGCCCCAGACCGCGTCTCATGCCAGACAGGTCTCCCCCGTTATCTTTTTCGCGGTCCTGCAATGGGGCCGCTGGCCTCCGGGCCCGGCATGACTGTGTCCCCCTGTCGAAGACATGACCTGGGGGGTGGTGTCAGTGCGCCGTGAAGCGTTGTGAACTCGTGCGGAGGTGAGAGACCGTCGCCGCCGTCCTGTCGCAGCAGGGCGGTGAAGCTGGGGGCAGCCTGATCCGGGAGATGCCGGTGAGGGTGAGAGCGGCCCCGACAAAGCCGGGACGGGCCAGAACTGCCAGATGGTTCGGGTCCGGCAAGCGTGATGGAGAGGAGTACGAGAGGAACTAGCGTCTACGTCTCTCAACCCCCCGCCGGCTCAAACCTGTGCAGATATGGGCCGGATGCGGTGCGTCCTCGAACCGGGTGACCGGAGCGGGGAACTTCTGGACGGGCTTTGACATGCCCGTCGGGAGGCCACGGTGAAGTGCTGCGGGGTAGCCGTGGCGAGGCCGCAGGGACAGAGCTGGGCTCCTACTTCGTCGAGCGAGTTGCAGTGAACACGGGAACCGTTCCGGCTCACGCCCTCTGCCAGGGATCCGCTCTGGTGAAAGGGCTGGGTTCATCGTCGGCCGATCGGGCCGGAACGGGGCGGAGCCGCCGTAGTACTCCGAGCGCGCGAAAGGCGCGTACATGGGGAAGGACGGCAGCGGTATCGAGAAGGGAAGGAGGCTGCAATGCCGAAAGACGCACCGTTGAACGACGGTGCCGCGCTTATCGAAGACTCGGAAGAGTCCGATGGGCGGGTATCGGGGATGCAGGCCAAGCTTCACCGTCGGGCGGCGGCCGATCCTGGCCGCAGGTTCGACGACCTGTTCAATTTCGTGCACGATCCGATGACGCTGCGACATGCGTTCAATCGGATCGCGGGCAACAAGGGAGCCCGAACTGCGGGCATGGACGGCGTCACTGTCGCCCAGGTTGAAGAGCAGATCGGGGTTTTCCGTTTTCTGGACGACCTGCGGACCAGCCTGAAGGATGGTTCGTTTCGGCCCCAGCCGGTGCGGGAACGCAAGATCCCCAAGCCGGGTGGTTCGGGGAAGGTTCGCGCCCTCGGGATTCCGACGGTGGCGGACGGTTGTCCAGGCGGCGCTAAAGTTGGTGCTGGAACCGATTTTCGAGGCCGACTTCGAGCCGGTCTCATACGGGTTCCGGCCCGAGCGGCGAGCCCACGACGCGATCGCTGAGATTCAACTGTTCGGCACCAAAGGCTATCGCTGGGTGTTGGATGCTGACATCGAAGCGGCCTTCGACACCGTCTCGCATTCCGCTCTCCTTGAGCGAGTGCGCAAGCGGGTCAAGGACAAGCGGGTCGGGGCACTGGTGAAGGCGTTCCTCAAGTCCGGGGTTCTTACCGAACTTGGAGACCGGAGGGCTACCGACACCGGGACGCCGCAGGGCGGTGTTCTGTCTCCATTGCTGTTCAACATAGCCATGTCGACGCTTGATGAGCGCCTGCAAGGGCCGTGGAAGGACAGCGGGACCATGGGAACCGCTAGCCAACGCGTGCGACGTCGCGCAAAGGGCCTGCCGAACTGGAAGGTCTGCCGTTATGCGGACGACTTTGTGGTGCTCGTGCACGGCTCCAGCGACGACGTCGAGAAGTTGCAGCACGAAATCACTGAAGTGCTCGAACCGCTCGGGCTGCGGCTTTCACCGGCCAAGACCCGAATCGTGCACATGAGCGAAGCGTTCGACTTCCTTGGGTTCCGCATCCAGTGGAAACACAAGCGAGGAACGGACAAGTGGTACGTCTACACGTTCATTGCGGACCGGCCGATCCGGTCGCTGAAGGACAGGATTCGTGCCCTGACGAGCAGGAAGTCGCAGCAGAATCCCAGGGAGGTGCTGGTCAGAATCAACCTGATCATGCGCGGTTGGGTCAACTACTTCCGGCACGCGGTCTGCAAACACACCCTGAGCAACCTGGCGAATTTCGTCTGGTGGCGGATGGTGAAATGGATGCAAACCCTGCACCGCTGGAAGTGGAAGGACGTTCGCCGGTGGCTCAAGGCTCCAGACGGGAGCTGGAAGCCGATCTCTGCGGACGGAGTCGAGTTGTTCGATATGGCGGCGGTGCCGGTTACCCGCTACCGCTACCGGGGCAACAGGATTCCCAATCCCTGGACCTCCGCATAACCACGCACGACGGCAGAGACCGTGGAGAGCCCGTTGCGTCGTAAGGCGCACGGCGGGTTCGGCGAGCGGCCTGGGAAAACGGACCGGGAGCAATCCCGGCACCGCGTCCCAGGCCGACTCAACCCGGGCCCGGGAGGTGCCGTCGGAGACGCTGATGAGAGGTCCGGCCACCGTCCGGTCCGGCGCAATGCCGGGCAGTTCGCGGGCGGCAGGTCTGCATAACGTGGATGCGCGAGCACGACACCAACGCCGAGGCCGGCACCGTGAATACCCCTTGGGGAGAGGGAGGGTGACGATGTTCGACACCACTGAGGTGGGCGTCTTCCTGGGCCTGGATGTCGGCAAGAGTGCCCATCACGGTCACGGGCTGACGCCGGTCGGCAAGAAGGTCTTCGACAAGCAGCTGCCCAACAGCGAGCCGAAGCTGCGGGCCGTGTTCGAGAAGCTGGCCGCGAAGTTCGGCACGGTGCTGGTGATCGTGGACCAGCCCGCATCGATCGGGGCTCTGCCCCTGGCCGTGGCCCGGGACGCCGGCTGCCGGGTCGCTTACCTGCCCGGCCTGGCGATGCGCCGGATCGCCGATCTCTACCCTGGCGAGGCGAAGACCGACGCGAAAGACGCCGCAGTCATCGCGGACGCCGCCCGCACCCTGCCCCACACCTTGCGCTCGCTGGAACTGACCGACGAGATCACCGCTGAGCTCACCGTCCTGGTCGGCTTCGACCAGGACCTCGCCGCCGAGGCAACCCGCACCTCCAACCGGATACGCGGCCTGCTCACCCAGTTCCACCCCAGCCTGGAGCGCGTCCTGGGCCCCCGCCTGGACCACCAGGCCGTCACCTGGCTCCTGGAGCGCTACGGGTCCCCAGCCGCGCTGCGGAAGGCGGGCCGACGACGGCTCGTCGAGGTGATCCGGCCGAAGGCGCCCCGCATGGCCGCCCGGCTGATCGACGACGTCTTTGCCGCTCTGGACGAGCAGACCGTCGTCGTTCCCGGCACGGGCACCCTGGACACCGTCATTCCGTCCCTGGCCCGCTCCCTCGGAGCCGTCCACGAACAGCGCCGGGCTCTGGAAGCCCAGATCAACACCCTGCTGGAGGCTCACCCTCTTTCCCAGGTCCTGACCTCGATGCCCGGCGTCGGTGTCAGGACCGCCGCAGTCCTGCTGACCACCATCGGCGACGGCACCAGCTTCCCCACCGCCGCCCACCTCGCCTCCTACGCCAGCCTGGCCCCGACAACGAAGTCGTCCGGCACCTCGATCCACGGCGAACACGCACCCCGAGGCGGAAACCGGCAGCTCAAACGGGCCATGTTCCTGTCCGCCTTCGCCTGCATGAACGCCGATCCCGCCTCCCGGACCTACTACGACAAACAACGCGCCCGCGGAAAGACCCACACCCAGGCCCTCCTCCGCCTCGCCCGCCAGCGCATCAGCGTCCTGTTCGCGATGCTCCGCGACGGAACGTTCTACGAGTCCCGAACCCCCGCCGTCACCCTCGCCGCATGAACGGGACCGAAACCCCAAAAACCGGCAGCGCAGGATTGACGAACGACATAGAGGCACCCCCCGGGGGGTACACAAGGCCAGTCCCCGCGTAGGAGGACTGGGCCGAAGACGACGGCCTGGCAGCCAGCGGCTCGCGCATGTGGAGCCGCCGGCCATCGGGGTCTACTTCAAGAGCACGGCTCGCAGGACGCTCGGTACTTCAGTGGGGTCGACCAGCACGAGCGCGATGGCACCGAGCGTGAGCACGGGCAGGGTGCGGGCAGCCGTCGCGAGGACGGCGGGAATGTCAACTGCGGCCGCACGGTGGAGGGCGTAGCCGGAGAGTGCCGCCAGAGCCACCACCACTATCAGGGCCATGAGCAGCGGGGTCATGCTCGCGATCCGATCTCAGCGGCGAGGCGCTTCACCTTGCGTCGGACCTTCTCGCCGTAGTTCCCCGGGGCGGAAGCGCCGGCTAGCGCGGCGGCCTCGGCCCATGTGGACACCCCAGGATTGCCCAGTGCCAGTACGACGGCACGGTATTGCGGGGTGAGCTGCTTGAGGATGCCTTGCAGTCGTGGGTCGTCAAGGTCGTCCACGGACGACGGAAGCTCCGGGCCGGGCTGGTCGGCCAGCAGGTCGTGGAGCGTCGCCCCTTCGGCGAGAGGAGTGTCGAGCAGGAGCAGCCGCTTCCTGCCGATCTTTCGGTCCCAGATGGGGGTGTGCTGCCGGTGAACTGTGCTGGCTTCCTTCGTCAGGAGCGTCAGTGCGTCGGGCGACAGTCGGCCCTCATGGAACAAAGTGCTGGCCCAGTCGCCGAGCAGGGCGGTTGATACCGACTCGCGCCACCCGCTCCACCGCCCCAGGACCTCAGAGGTGAAACCGTCCACGTAGGTGTGGTCCCCTCTCAGGGCGGCTTGGCGAGCGTTCAGAGCCTGGACGATTGGAGGCACCTCCCACCCCATGTCCAGGAACCCCTGCTCGACTGACTCGCCGGTCGGCTCGGTGGTCGGCACTGCCACGAAGTCGTCCGGGTGGGAGAGCAAGTTACGGAGGCCGGCCAGGACCTCGTCCGACTCCGGCCGCGGGGGTCCGAAGGGGTGGGTGGCTACCGTCCCGTCCTCATGGACGCCGATCAGACCTCCCTCGATGTTCCAGTGCACCGGAATCACGGCCTTCACCCCCTCCGGAGGCATGCACGTAAGGCCCTTGGTGACGGCATCGACCAGCGTGACGTCGATCTCCGGAAGATTGCACAGTGGTCTGGATTCGTTGGCTCTCGTCTCCACCGGAACGCCACGGCGCGCGCGGAAGGTGCGAGTGGGGTCAGCAGTGCTCGTCACAGGTACTCCTCGCAGAACAGCGGATCAGCCTTCTCCTTTCGGGCCCGCCAGGAGCCTGATCCGACAAGAAAGCCCAGAAGGATCCTGTGACGTCAGTCACTCCATAGGCAGTCGCCCACGGCGTGGCCCCGTCGCGCACGCGCCGGGGCTGCGAAGAACCGCAGACGACTCGTTTGGGGCTCCGCGGCGCCCAAGTAGACACTGCTGCCGAGGAACTTCGCAGCGGGGGTGCGACAGGTTCATTCCTTCGACGAGTGGGGCCGGTCCCGGTATCCGCCGGCCCGTCCGCGCCACCCTGGTCCCGCTGGCGCTGTGATGCTCTGGCGCTGCCCGTCCACTGGGCAACGGCCTTGGTCCCCTACCGGTTTGCGCGAGACTTGGCGCAGCGCACCCTCTGTCTCTCAGTTGAAGCGGGCGATCACGGCTGGGCTGGGTTCCTGGCCGGAACGCGAGAACGTGAGGGGTGCGGCACCGTGACGATCAAAGGTGTGGGGCTTGAGACGTTTTGTATCGAAATGGATTGTGCGAGGCCCGCTCCTGTTGGGCGCGCTGGCGTTCCTCGCATGGACGGCCCTTCGTAAGGGGTGGGGCGAGGCGGACCCGGTCGCCAGCGTCATGGGGGTCGTGATCGTTCTGGTCCTGATGATTTGGCCCAGGCTCAGCCCGACAGCAGCGGCGACTGCACCTGCCGCGCCTGGCCCTGTGGCTGTTCCGGACGGGTGGGTGGACCGGGCGGAGGCCGACCAAGTGGTCACGGCTGTCCTTGCACGCACCCGCCGACGCTGGCAAGGGGGTGATGCGGTAGCCATCACCGCCGGTCTGCATGGTGCGGGCGGATTCGGCAAGACCACACTCGCCCGGTTCGCCGCCGCCCAGCCGAAGGTCCGCAAGAGGTTTCCCGGCGGGATCTGGTTCATCACGATCGGTCGTGACGTGAGGGGCAGGGCCGCGATCGCAGCCAAGGTCGCCGAGGAGATGAAGCGCATCACCGGGGTCGGGTCCACAGCTGGCGACGATCCGGAGCAGGCCGGCGCCCAACTGGGCAAGCTTCTTGCCTCGCTGCCGCGGACTCTCCTGGTGATCGACGATGTGTGGGAGGAGGAGCAGCTGCGGCCGTTCCTCATCGGTGCGGAACGGCGATGTGTCCGCCTGATCACCACCCGCAGTCCGAAAGTGCTCCCCGCTCAAGCTGCGCGGATCACTGTCGACCGTATGACGTGGGACCAGGCCCTCCTGGTTCTGACTCAGGGACTGCCGCAGCTGCCGGAACACGCGGTGACGAACGACCTTGTCGAGGCGACCGGGCGATGGGTGCTCTTGCTGCGGATTGCCAACCGTGTCATGCACGAGCAAATGTCCACTGGGGTCGATGCGAATGTTGTCGCTCGGCGCTATCTCGACGGGCTGCGTATGCAAGGGCCTGCGGCCGGCGATGCTCAGAGGGATTTCGATCTCAACGACACCGACGAGCGGAACAGGGCTGTGCGAGCCAGTCTCGCAGCCGCCACCGAACTCCTTCCCGGTGATGGGGAGCAGAGGTTCGCGGAGCTTGGAGTCTTCGCTGAAGATGAGGCTGTCCCGATTGCGCTGGTGGCTCGCCTGTGGGAGGGGGTGGCCGGCCTCGACGAGGCGACCGCGCGCAGCCTGTGCAGGCAGATGGCCGATCTTTCCCTGCTCAGTCTCGACCCCAGTGTCCCTGGCGGGACTGTGGCTCTGCACGACGTGATCCGCGACCATCTCCGGGCGGAGCTGGCGGCTCGTCTGCCCGTAGTGAATGCCGTTTTTCTCGACACCATCACATCTGCTGGCGAGGGCGGGCCTGAGTGGTGGACCACGCCTCACGAGTACCTGCGGAGCTTCCTCATAGCCCATTTGGTGGACGCGGAGCGTATCCAGGACGCGGTCACCGTGGCCACGGATTTCCGCTGGGTGTCCACGCGTTTGCACCACCACGGTCCCACCGCACCTATTCGAGACCTCTCTCTGGTCCCCCATGCCGACGCAGCCACGCTCGCTTCCCACCTGGAACGCGCCGCGCACCTCCTCACCCCAGCCACACCACCCCAGGCCCTCGATGCTGTGCTGCGCAGCCGTGTCCCTGGAGGTGCGGCGTGGCTGGCCACCGCCGACGGAGTCTTGTCAGGGCCGGTACTCGTAGACCGGTGGGCCCCGCCCGACCTGCCCAGCTCGGCGCTCCTGCTGACCCTTACGCATCAGGCACCCGTTGGGGAGATGGTCCTCAGCCCTGACGGGTCCCGCCTCGCCACCGTTGAAACCAGTGGCCGAGTCCGTATCTGGGACGCCTCGAGCGGGGCACAGGTATGCGAGCTGCCACGTCGCAGCCGTATGACGGAGGTGGCGTTCAGCAACGGTGGGGCACATCTGCTCACTATCGATGGCGATGGCATCGTCTACGGCTGGGATCTTGCCACCGGGTCGGAGCTGCACCGGTTCTTTCCAGGCGAGTGCCGCTCTATCGCTTTCAGCGCTGATGGGTCTCGCCTCTTCACCGGACTGGAAGACGGCGCCGTTACGACCTGGGAGACATCCACCGGGGCCAGGCTCAATGAGTATCAGGCACCGATCAGTAAGTCAGGTCGGCTTCTGGTGAGTCAGGACGGCACGACGCTGGTCTTCTCCAGGCGTGGCGGCTTGCGTGCCTACTCCTGCGACGCCCACACAGGCAGCGATCTGCAGTCTTTGCAGGGCCGGCCGCTAGCAGTGACAGCTGACGGGACTCACGTTGCCACAGCCCAGGGGGGAAGTGTCGGGATCTGGAGTACGTCGTCGGGCGCGCGTCTGCATGAGCTTCGAGGCTGCCACGACATCACTGTGGCATCGTTCAATGCCGACGGCGCGGAGCTTGCTGTCGGAAACCGAGAAGGCGTTGTGGAGGTGTGGGACCTCGAGACGAGGACAAAGATCCACCGCTTCCACCATGGATCGCTCTGCTCATCGCTGGGCTTCAGCCCGGACGGTTTGAGGCTCACAAGCGCCAGCATGGACAGGACCGTCCGGATCTGGAACCTCGCTGCCAGTTCACCCCAGCCCCAGGAGATCTCCGTCAGTGTCGCAGCGATCTCCGCTGATGGATCCCACGTCGCCACCGTGAGCCGTGAAGGATTCTCCGTCTGGGACGCTGCAAGGGGAGCGCAAGTCCAGCGCTTCGCGAGAGGCGACGGAGCCGCCGGACAGGAGTTGTGGTTCGCCCCTCCCTTTTACGGAGATCAGGCCGACCTGCTCTCGGTAGCCTTCACGGTGACAGGCGTTCGCTTCGCCGCGGCCGCAGATCGCGACATGGTCGGTGTGTGGGACTCAGCTGGAACGCTCCTTGTACAACTCGCCTGTGCCGGGCCGCTGGAGAAGCTGGCGCTCAGCCCGCTCGGAGATCTTCTTGTCACGGTCGACCGGCAGGGGATCGTCAGCGTATGGGACACCGGCAGCGGCAGGCAGATGCATCAGTTGTCTGACCACAGAGTTCGCAGGCTCGTGTTCAGCCCAGACGGATCTCGCCTCGCTACACACGGCCACAGCTATGGCCCCAGCGTCTGGGACACCACCTCTGGCACACAGGTCGCACATCCGGCGCGCCGCTCAGCCCGGGCATTGGCCTTGGCGTTCAGTCCGGACAACAGTCAACTAGCCATCGCTGATGGAGGCGTCGGCTTCCGAGTCGTCGACATCGCTACGGAGGCCGTCATTCACAGGTTCCGCGGCACCAGGGTCAGGGCGGCAGCCTTCAGCCCCGACGGCAAGTACCTAGCCGGCGTGGGAAACGACACGATCTCCGTCTGGGACTCCACGACAGGCGAACGCCTCACCTGTATGCGGGCCGACAGCGATCTCGAATCCGTGATCTGGCATCCCGACAGCCGAGCCCTGTTCGTCGGCGGCCGTGGCGTCCTCGGGTACGAATTCATGGCATAGACCGGCGCCATGCGCGGGAGGTGAGCAGTGGTCCGCTCCTGACCGGGATGGCGTACGGGCGACACGCCGGCACTGCCTCACGGTGAGAAGGGCCTCAGGTGAACCTGGGGCCCTTCTCACCTCCCCGCGTTGCCCTTCCCGCCACGTCTCTGCCGGATGTGGCGGTGCTGCGGTACAAGGCATTCCCGGCGATTTCGCATCACCAACGAACAGGGTGCCCCGTACGACCAAGACGAGGCCGCTCTGGACCGGCCGCTACGGGTGGAGCTCGGTCCGGTCCAAGTGAATGAGGGCAACGACTCCGAACGCGTGGGATCCGAATGATGACGACACGCTGACGGTCGTGCTCGTGCAGTGCAAGCGGACGTGACACGAGGTCGGCCTTGTGGTGGTGAAGGCGTTCGCTGCCAACATCATCTTCGAGGTGCGCAGCAGGGCTTGATGGTCGCGTCCTAGTCCTGGTCGCCCGGGGTGCGTAACACACGGTCGGGTGTCACGGCTCTCCGGTCGCGGAAGCCAAACCGTGGCGCTGCAGCAGCCGGATGAAGGCCAGGTTCTTCATGTTCTGAGGTGAGATCGGCTTGCTGATGTCGGCGCTCCCGGTTCTGTCGGCGACCTTTGAGGACAAGGTGATTCTCGTACCCCTCAGCGCCATGCACTGGCTGTTGCCTCAAGCCGCTGAGATCGCTGACGCCATCTCGCCCGCGGCGGCCACCCCCACGAACGGCGACGCTCGAGCACTGCCACCCGTAGTCCACCCGCTCAGACGGTGTCGCCGACCGCCTGAAGCCGACAAAAGCAGTCTCGCCGCACCATGGACATTCGACCGTTGCACCGGCGGCTCGGTGGAGCTGCACAACATCCGCTCCCTGTGAGCAACACAGCTCCCACCCACGAACAACCTGGAAAACGCAGGCCGGCAGCTCTTCAGGCGATCTCATCTATGGCCAGCGGAAGATCCATACGCCGAGTCCCTACAAAGGGATGCGCTCACCGAAGTGAGCAATGCCCAGCCCAGAGAACCTGGCCTGCTCACCTCTGACCGAGCCGCAACAACAGATCGTCGGTTCCACCGCGGACCTGCGTGGCCAGATCGCGCTGGCCGAGGCCCAGGTCGAACGCCTGCAGGGCCAGGTCGCCGCTTTCCAGGTCGTACCCGAGTACGAGCACCTCAAGGACCAGGCCGACGAGCTCAGTCGCCGTATCAAACAGCTTTCCCAGGACGATGTCATCGAGCAGTACAACCTCGACGAACTGCAACAGGCAGTCATCGAGACAGCCGACGTCGACACCCAGTACCTCCAGCCCGCCTACCGTGAGCTCGGCATCGTTCTCAGTGACCAGGTCCGCCGCAGGTTCCAGGAGGTCGAGGCCTTCCATCACTCCATCGTGCGCAACCGGCGCCGCTTCCTGGACGAAGAGATCAGCGAGCTCACCGCACGGCTCGCCGAGCGCCGTACTGAGCGCGCTCGCTTGGGTGAGGAACAGGCACAACTGCTGCGCCAGCTCGACGAAGGCGGCGCTCTGGAAGCGCTGACGTCCCTCCAGCAGGCCCTCGCCCGCGAGCAAGCAGCCCTTGGTGCCTTGCGCCACCGTTACGACGCGGCCCAGACCCTGGAGTCCAGCTCCCGCCAGATCACCGCCAGACGCATCCAGCTCCAGCAGGCCGTCGAGACCGATCTCGACGAACGCGAACAGCAGACCCGCGAAGCCACCTTGCTGTTCTCCCGTTTCGCCCAGGCCCTCTACGGGCCCCGCGAGGCCTTCTTGGCCATCCAGGCCGGACGCGAGAGCCTGACGATCACCCCACGTATCGACAGCGACAACAGCCGCGGCATCGGCAACATGGTCATCTTCTGCTTCGACCTCACCCTTGCTGTCCTCGCCCACCGGCACGGACGCGGCCCAGACTTCCTCATCCACGACAGCCACTTGTACGACGGCGTCGACGACCGGCAACTCAGAGCCGCACTGCAACTCGCCGCAGACGTCACCCGCGAAGAGAACATGCAGTACATCGCCACCCTCAACACCGACGACCTCGCCAAAGCCACCCGCCTGGGCTTCGACGCCGAGCCGTACACCCTCGAAACCATCCTGACGGACGCCCCGACCGGCGGACTCTTCGGCTTCCGCTACTGAGCTCTTCCACGCACTTACGCCCAGCGTCACCTTCGGTGCATAAGCAACTCCCTTGGCGCCCGAGCACGCACCGGAGGTGCTTCCAGTGGGGCCTCACCATCGTCACAGAGGAGGAGCAGATGCCTGGTCTTGGATGGGAGGACTGGACAGTCGCGAGAGTGGATCCGAACCGTCTGCCGGCCGACTGGGGCTGGAAGGTCACACGCCCTTCAGGCCGCGGCTTCAACGACGACCCGGTAGATTACGCCGCCGCCCTGCGCGACTGCCGTCGCATCCTCATCGACGAAGCACCCGGCGTACCGCTGCGGCGGCGCAAGCAGCCGTGGCACCGTGCAGCACCACATTCATCAGGTGCCAACTACTTGCCCTTCGCGACCGAGATTCCGTTCGGGCTGTGGATCGTCAGTCTCGTCCCGAACGACGATGAGGAGCGCTCCGGACAAACGTGGGGCCAGCGAATATGGTCCCGGGTACCAGCCTGGTGGGCGCTGGGGCCCCAAGGGCGAACGGCGGCAGCACTGCTCACCCAACTGGAGAAGCTGACCTGGGACGAAGTCCTCACCCTGCGCCGTTCCTACAACAAGGCATGGCCGACCGATCGCGAAGACCCCGCCTGGTACGAGGCGCAGGACCTCGCCACGACCGCCAACCGGGCACAGCTGAAGAACGCCCTGATCAAGCACACCGAAGCAGCACTGGCCCGAGCAGCCCGCACCCACGGCAAACGCGTACGGGACTTCTCGGACGAACAGAAAACCGTCTGCTTCGCCGCCGCGGCCCTCGCCGTCGAAGACCTCTCCCCCAGCCTTGCCCGCCGCCTCCTCGGCCCGCTCCGCCTCGCACTCGGCGACGTCCACACCTACCCCGTCCCCTCATGGGCCGACAGCCTGTAACACGAGACGATCCCACGGCGCACGCCCCGGAACCCGGGACCCTCACGCGTGATCGTCGGCAGGGCCGACAGAGGTAAGTGTCCGGCGATGACGGACCAGTTCAAGCAGGCGGCGCGTCCAAACGTCGCCATATACCAACGACCACTGCACCTGAACCTTGCGCAGCGCAGCTGACACGACCTGATCGCCCGACCAGCTAACTGACAAAGCCACAGGCCAGGCCCCTGGTCCAACGCGGCGCCCACCACCACCGCAGCTACTGGCGCACTGCAATCCCCCGCCCACCGCCACACCGCAAACTGATCAGCGCAGGCCAGCCCACCACCCACTGATCAGAAAAACCGCCCCTCTACATGGACGCGCTGCGGGGGCTGGGCATGGAGTGGGCATAGGGAAGGCGGTCATCTGTGGCTGCTGAAGGCCCAGCGCAAAACGTTCTGGTCAACGTGAGAGCGTCCGGTGCGCTCCAGGGCGGTGTGGGTATGGCGGGCGGTCAGGCGCGCACAGCTGCGGACGTTCCGGCTCAGTGCCGCGACGTCACGAACGCAGACACCCCGTACCGCCCTGCGTCGCTACCACTCTCAATTCACGCCTGCCCTACGAAGGCGAGCAGCCTTTCGGACGTTGCTGGCGCGGCCGAGTCCAGCGCTATCCTTTCGGTCAATGGTGCAACGCCCAGCACGTAGGCCGCAGGAGGCACCTTGTTGCATGAGCCGGTTCGCTCCTCCAACGTCCGATCGGTGGGCTACAGCCGGGCGGAGCGTGTGCTTGAGGTCTCTTTTCACAGCGGAGGGCTGTACCGCACGCTATCGGTACCGTTCGATCTCGGGCTGACGTCCGGGCCCCACCAACGACCGAGAACACCAACACCCCCTCCCGGCGTTAAGAGCCGTCGGGTGCTGACTGGCCGTCAGGTTCTTGGATGCTCGTCCGGCAGCCGGCTGAGTGCGAAGCCGCGGTATCCGGTGTCGGCGACCGCCGCGCACACCTCGCGGTAGGCGCCGATCCCGCCGACGTAGGGCATGAACACCTGTGGTTTGCCCGGAATATTGGCCCCCTGGTACCAGGATGCCCCCTCCGGGTACAGGGTGCCGGCAGCGAGGTCGGCGACATGCCGGACCCAGTCGTCCTGCGCCTCGTCGGTCGCGTCGATCTCAGTGAGGGCGTGGCTGCGGAGGTGGCCGATGCAGTCCGTGATCCACTCCACGTGCTGTTCGATGGAGATCAGCATGTTGCTGAGCACGGAAGGGCTGAGCGGCCCGGTGACGGTGAAGAGATTGGGGAAGCCGGCCGTGAGCAGTCCCAGGTAGGTGCGCGGGCCGGCCGCCCACGCGTCTCTGAGCGCCACACCGTCCCGGCCTCGGACATCGATCGCGCGCAGTGCGCCGGTCATGGCGTCGAAGCCGGTGGCCAGGACGACGACATCGGCCTCGTACTCCCCCTCGGTGGTCTCTACGCCCCGCTCCGTGAAGGAGACCAGGGGGGTCTTGCGGAGATCTACCAGGCGGACATGGGGCAGATTGAAGGTGGCGTAGTAATCGGTGTCCAGGCAGGGGCGTTTGGTGCCCAAGGGGAAGCCGGTGGGGCAGAGCACGGACGCGGTCTGCGGGTCGTCGACGATCTGCCTGATCTTGGACCGGACGAACTCCGCCGCCAGGTCGTTGGCCCGTCGGCTGGTGAGGGTGTCGGTGAACGACGCCTGGATGCCCCCCAGTACGCCCGCGTCCCAAGCCGACCGGTAGGCGGCCTCGCGCTCGTCCGCCGACACCTCCAGGGCGCTGTGCACGGGCAGCGGCCTCGGTATACCGACGGACGTGGTGCGCAGCCACTCCCGAAACTCCCCGTACCCCACCTTGCGTTCGTCGCTCTCCTCACGGGTGAGCGGGCGATTGCGGGCGGGCGTGCTGAAGGTGGGCGTGCGCTGGAAGACGGTCACCTCGGCGGCCTGTTCCGCGACGAGCGGGATCAGCTGTATCCCGGAGGAGCCGGTGCCGATCACCGCGACCCTGCGGCCGGTGAGGTCGACGGGTTCGTGCGGCCACCGCCCGGTGTGGTGAACGGGTCCGCGGTAGCGGTCGCGGCCGGGCAGGTCGGGGGTGCTGACCCGGGACAAGCAGCCGGTCGCCATGATGACGAAGCGGGCGGTCACCTCTTCGCCGCTGTCGGTGGTCACCGTCCAGGTGTGCGTGTGACGGTCGTAGAGCGCACGGGTCACCGCGGCGCCGAAGGTGATGTGACGGCGCAGGTCGAAACGCTCCGCCACATGCCGGATGTAACTCAACAGTTCCGGCTGAGTGGCATACCGCTCGCTCCATTGCCACTCCTGCTCCAGCTCCGGGGAGAAGGAGTACGAGTAGGCCATCGACTCGATGTCGCAGCGAGCGCCCGGGTAGCGGTTCCAATACCAGGTACCGCCGACGTCGTCACCGGCCTCGAAGACACGGACCCGCAAGCCGAGTCCGTCCAGTCGGTGGAGCTGGTAAAGGCCGGCGAAGCCCGCCCCCACGACGACCGCGTCGAGCACTGCGGAACATTCGGTATCGGTATCGGACATGAATTCCTCCTGGGTCATGCGTCCGGAAGCAGGACAGCCCGGCCGCGGACGCCGCCGCGGTGCAGTCGTTCGTACGCCTTCGGTGCTTCGGTGAGGGCGAAGGTCTCCACCCTCACCTCCACCGCGCCGGAGCGGCCGAGCTCCAGCACCTCGGCGAGTTCGGCCCGGCTGCCCCAGTAGGGCACGTGCACGCGGACACCCAGAGGCAGCCGGCCGAAGCCCACCGGCAGACTGCCGCCGCCGATGCCGACCAGGCAGATGTCCGCGTCGATCGCCGCCACCGCTCCGGCCAGAGCGACGGAGGCGGGCGTACCGGCGAAATCAAAAACCGCCCGTACCCCGAGACCCCCCGTCTGCTCCCGAACGGCATCCACCGCGCTCGCATCGGACCGGAACACAGCATGCGCGCCCACCTCAACGCCCAGCTCCCGCTTCTCCGCGGACACGTCCAGCGCGATGATCCGGCAGGCGGTGAGCGCCCGGAGCAGCTGGATCGCGACGTGCCCGAGGCCACCGACGCCGATCACCGCCACGGTGGCGCCGGGCAGCAGGCCGGGCAGCAGGGCTTTGATCACGTGGTACGGCGTCAGGCCGGCATCGGTGAGGGAGACCGCCCGCACCGGGTCGAGGCCGCCGAGCGGCAGCAGATGGCGGGCGTCATCGATCAGCATGTACTCGGCCATGGCGCCCGGCGCCCCCAGACCCGGCGAGAAGATCCCCCGCAGGGCCGCGTGCGGGCAGTAGTTCTCCCGGCCCTGTGCGCACGGACCGCAACGGCCGCAGCCCCAGGCGCCGTAGACCGCGACGGCCTCGCCCTCGGTGACGCCGGTGACGCCCGCACCGGTTTGGGCGACGATTCCGGCGCCCTCGTGCCCCAGTGTGAGCGGCAGCGGGAAGCGCAGCTCCGCGGCCGTGCGTCCCATGACGACGAAGTCGGAGTGGCAGACCCCCGCGGCGGTCATCGCGAGCAGGACCTGACCGGGGCCGGGTACGGGCACAGGCACGTCGACGACCTCGGGCGCGCCCCCGACGGTGCGGTACTGGACGGCTTTCATCGTCGGCTCCCAAAGGGGTCGTCACGGGTCGGCGCACTGCGGATCACGGCGTTCCGCAGCGGTGCGTGGGGAGGCGGGGCGTGGTGTCCCTCCGCCGTGCGGCGGGGGTGTGTACCGGGCGCCGGGACGCCGCAAAGAAGCGCCAGGAGCGTGCTATCCACCGGGGAGGTGCCGGTCGAGTGTGCGGGCGATGTCGCGGACGGCGAACCCGAAGGCGTCCAGTGCCTCGGACGCCCAGAAGAAGTTATGGATGAAACCGTCGTAGCGCACGGCCTCCGTCACGCCGTCGGCGGCGCGCAGCCGGCCAGCGTATTCCTCGCCCTCGTCGCGCAGCGGATCGTACTCCGCGGTGAGCACCAGGGCGGGCGGCAGGCCGTTCAGGTCACCGGCGTGCAGGGGCGCGGCATAGGGATGGGGGTCGGTGGCCGCGCCGGGTGCGTAGTGCTGCCAGTAGCACAGCAGCATGTCCCGGGTGAGCAGACAGCCGTCGGCGTGCTCCCGGTACGAGGCCGACGTGGAGCCGGCCGCTGGGGCGGTGACCGGATAGATGAGTATCTGGGCGCCGATCCGCGGGCCCCCGCGATCGCGCGCCATCAGGCACACCGCCGCGGCGAGGTTGCCGCCCGCGCTGTCGCCGGCGACCGCCAGCCGGTCCGGGTCGGCCCCCCACTCGGCGGCCCGCGCGCGTATCCCTCGCAGTGTGGCGTAGCAGTCCTCCGCCGGACCGGGGAACTGTGTCTCCGGCGCCAGCCGGTACCCCACGCTGGCGACGACCGCGCCGGTGGCGTTGGCCAGCCTGCGCAAGGGGCGGTCCACCACATCGAGGCCGCCGGCGATCCAGCCGCCGCCGTGGAAGTACACCAGCAGCGGCCTGCGGCCGACGGCGGCCGCAGGCCGGTAGAAACGCACGGGCAGCTGTCCTGCCGCCCCGGGTACGAGAGCGTCGCCCACCCGGGCGACGGGCTCCTGATCGCCCTGCAGGGATATCCAGTCGCCCGTCATCGCGCGGGCCACGGTGAGCGGCACCTCGGTCACCGTCGGCCGCCGCTGTGCTCGGAAGCGGGATATCAATGCCCGCGCCTGCGGGTGTAAGGGCATGGTCGGTCCTCGGCTCTCCGTCGCGTGCGGGGAAGCTAACGGCGGCCGGTCGGGGCCGACCGGAGTCCTGGTCGAGTGCCTGTGGATGAGAATCTCACCGTCCGGCCCTGAACGCCTCACTGTCTTGGATGTTCGAAAGCCACGCGGAATCAGCAGCGTCTCGCGTGACCACCGGCAGAAGGAAGCACACCGTGGAGATACTGCTGATGGAAGAATCCGGACGGCCCAGAAGGCGTACGAGACGGCGTCGGCCGACGGGGCTCGAGCCGGCCGCACCCTGGTCGGCTTCAGGCCACGTCTCCACGCATTGGTGGTACCGGGCGAAGCGACGTACCTGGTCTCCCGCAAAGGAATGACCGCGCTGCCCGGCCGCAGGGCCGGGGTACTGGCCCCGCTGCTGGACGGCAGCCGTACGGTGACCCGCCTGCTGAGCGACGCGCGGCCCTGGCTCAGCCCGGAACAGTGCGGTGAGGGGTTGTGCGAACTGACCGAGGCCGGACTGCTCCGGTACCGCGTGTCCGGGCCGGATGACGACGTCGTTCCCTTCACCCCCGCCGACCGTTTCGGGGAGGCGTACTGGGAACTGGCCGGGACCGACGGCGAGCAGGCGGTGTCCCGCCTCGCCGGATCGACGCTTCTGGTCAGAGCCGTCGGCGAGGTCGCCATCGACGCGGTGGCCGAGGCATGCGGGAACGCGGGGATCGCGGTGGTCACCGAGGGCCGCGCCGATCTGGCGCTGGTCGCCTGCGATGACTACCTCAGGCCGGAACTCGTCTCTGCGGGCGCGGAGTTGCGGGCACGCGGCGTGCCCTGGCTGCCGGTGAAACTGTGCGGTGTCGAGCCCTGGATCGGCCCGGTCTTCCAGCACCGCGATGGGCCCTGCCTGGCCTGCCTGACGGTCCGGCTGCGGGGCCACCGGCGCTCCGAGTGGCCCTTGCAGCAGCACTTCGGCCTCGACCGCCCGCCGGTCCGGCCCGGCGCGGCCCTGCCGGCCACCGCGCTCATCGCCACCGGTCCGGCCTCTCTGGAGGCCGCCAAGTGGCTTGCGGGAGCCCGGAATCCCGGCCAGGCGGCCGTCTTCACGCTCGACACCACCGGCCTCAGCGCCCGCGTCCACCCGGTGACACGGCGGCCGCAGTGCGCCGTGTGCGGCGATCCGGGCCTGGTCGCCGCCCAGGTGATGAGGCCCTTCCGGCCGGTCTCACGGCCGAAGGCCGAGGGGGGCGGCCGCGGGCACCGCGCGCGTATGCGGGAGCAGGGTCCGGGAGCGGTACGGGCATCTGGTGGACAGTGTGACGGGGATGGTGAAGGACATCCGGCGTGCGCCGGGAGCACCCGATCTCACCGAGAGCTACGTCTCGGGTCCCAATCTCGTGTTCGGTCCCCGGACCCTCGCCGCGCTGCGCGCCGGTCTGCGTACCCTCAGCGGCGGCAAGGGGGTAAGCCCCGCCGAGGCCTGGACGGGGGAGCTCGGCGAGGCCGTGGAGCGGGACAGCGCCACGCGGCACGGGGACGAGCCGGTCGTCGTGGACAGCTACCGGGCGCTGGGAGCCGAGGCCGTGCACCCGAACTCCTGCCGGCTCTGCCACGAACGGCAGTTGCGCGAGCGCGACCGCTGGAACGCGGACGGCTCTCCCTTCCGGTGCGTACCGCCGCCCCTGGACGAGACCCGCCGATGGAGTGGACCCCCGTCCGGTCGCTGACCCGGCGTGCACACCGGTTTCTGCCGACCTCTTTGCTGTACTTTCCCGGCCAGCAGCAGCCCCACGTACAGGGGGTGTGCGCCGACTCCAACGGCACCGCGCAGGGCGGCACCGAGGAGGAGGCGCTCGTACAGGGATTCCTGGAGCTCGTGAAACGGGACGCGGTGGCCCTGTGGTGGTACAACCGCACCCGTCAGGCGGCGGTCGAGGTCAGCGCGTTCGACGCGCCGTACCTCGACCGGCTGGTGGCGGCCTACCGGCGGATCGGCCGCGAACTGTGGGCGCTGGACCTCACGTCGGACTTCGCAATCCCCGGGGTGGCGGCGCTCTCCCGGCGCGTCGGCAGGCCCGCGGAGGACATCGTCTTCGGCTTAGAGGTCCTGACAAAGGCGTTGGACGTGGCGGTGAGTGATGAGGCAGGTGGCGAGGCCGAGGAAGGCTTCGTGGATGTCATCACGTCTCTCCCAGCGGATGCGGAGACGTCGGAAGCCGTGGAACCAGGCGATCGTGCGCTCGACAACCCAGCGGTGAACTCCGAGGCCAGAACCGTGCAGAACACCGCGTCGGGCGATGACCGGTTTGATGCCCCGAGCCCAGACCAGGCGGCGGTACTTGTCGTGGTCGTAGCCGCGGCCACCGAGCAGTGCATCGGGCCGTCGACGTGGCCGCCCGACGAGCCCCGGGACCGACGGAATCTTGGCAAGCAACGGCATCAGCTGGGTGACGTCGTTGCGGTTTCCGCCGGTCAGGGACACCGCGAGCGGGATGCCCTGGCCGTCGACGAGGATGTGGTGCTTGCTGCCCGGCCGCGCGCGGTCGACCGGGCTGGGGCCGCTTTTGGGCCGCGCCGAGCGGCCCGGACGTGGGATGAGTCGATCACCGCCCGCGACCAGTCGAGCTGTTTCGCTGCTCGCGGCCTGGCCAGCAGCACGACGTGGAGCCGGTCCCAGACGCCGGCCTCGTTCCAGGCAGCGAGCCGGCGCCAGCACGTCATGCCCGAACCGAAGCCCAGCTCCTGCGGCAGATACTCCCACTGGATCCCGGTATGCAGCACGAACAGGATCCCGCAGAGCGCTTGCCGGTCAGGCACCCGCGGCCGACCAGCCACCAGCTTCGGGCCCGGAACAGGCAACAACGGCTCGACCAGCGACCACAGTTCGTCCGAAACGATCCACGGACGCGACTCTCTCTTCCCCACGAACAGCCCAACGAGCAACCAAGCCGACAGTCACATCATCTGAGGCTTTTGTTAGGACCTCTAAGCGCTCCCACTTCGACCCAGAGATCGTGCTGCGGCGGGCGGTCACGGATATGGGCCGGCTGCTGCCGGCCGTCGCCGGCGTCTGCGCGGACGGGACCGGTCACCGCTGCGGGACCCCGCACTGACGGAGTGGTCGAGGCAGGTGACCCCGGCCGACCGGGCCTGGCTGCGGCCCGGCCCGCAACAGTCGCCGCGGGCCCCGGCGCACTGGGACTACACCCCTCGCCAGGACCTGCGGGACGACGTCGACGCGATGGTGGAGCTGGTCCGGGCCCGTGGCATGGGCCTGTTGGTACACAACCTCACCCGCCCGGACATCGGCATGCCATGCGGGTCGTCGTGCCGGGACTGCGCCCGTTCTGGGCCCGGTTGGCGCCGGGCAGACTCTACGACGTGCCGGTCGCGCTGGGCCGGCTGCCGCAGGCCACTTCCTACGGCGATCTCAACCCGGTGCCGCTTTTCGTCTGAAACGGTGCGGCCGCCGCTCTCGTAATTGTGAACACAACATGAAACTGCACGCCGGCGGCCTACGATCTACGGAAAAGAGGGCCCTCGGCGAGAGAGAGCATGACGAGCCGTGCAGGATCGTACGCCGAACGTCCACGTGTCGCCCGCCCCACGCCTCGCCAAAGGCGTACTCTTTGCCACCCTCACCAGCTTCCTCGTGATCATGCTCCTGAACGCGGTCGACTCCGCGTCCGGACCCGTCGAACTCGTCTGCGCGGCGGCGGCGCTCGCGGTGAGCTTCGTGCTCCAGCTCCGTCACTCCGAACCCGGTGCCCGCCACGGACCGGCACGCGACAGAGTGCTGACGCTCAGCGCTCAATTCGTCCTGGCCTACACGCCGATCGCGCTCTTCGAGGTGCAGTGGGGGGCGATGGCGGGATTCCTTGCCGGTTCCCTCCTGCTGCTGGTGCCCGGACGGTACGCGTGGCCGCTGTACGGTGCGGCCGGAGCGAGCATCCTGGTGATCGCGCTGCTCCAGGGACGTGCGGTGACGGAGTCCATCTATCTGGGGCAGTCGACGCTGCTCACCGGCGTGGTCGTGTTCGGGCTCTCCCGCCTCGTGGAGCTGGTCGAGGAACTCAACGAGGCGCGGGGGGAGGTGGCCCGGATCGCCGTGATCACGGAGCGCCTGCGGTTCTCCCGCGATCTGCACGACCTGCTGGGGTACAGCCTGTCCGCGATCACCCTCAAGTGCGAGTTGATCGTCCGGCTGGTGCCGGTCCACCCCGAACGGGCTCTCGACGAGCTCAAGGATGTGCTGGTCACATCACGTCAGTCGCTGGCCGACGTGCGCCGGCTGTCGAGCGGCTTGCGCGCCATGTCCCTGGCGCAGGAGGTGACCTCCGCGAAATCCCTGTTGACGGCGGCGGACGTGCGGACCACGGTGGTGGCGGACTTCGATCCGCCCACGCAGGACGTGGACACCGTGCTGGCCGCGGTGCTCCGGGAGGCGGTCACCAATCTGCTGCGGCACAGCAAAGTACGCAACTGCACGATCGAAGTGACCGAGGACGACGGCGCGCTGCGGCTGACGGTCGAGAACGACGGCGTGATCCCGTCCTACCGGGACGCGTCGCGGGAGAGCGGCAACGGCCTCGGCAACCTCACCCAGAGACTGGTCGTGGTCCAGGGACGGCTCACCGCCGGGCTGGCCCCCGGCGGCAAGTTCCGGGTACAGGCGGTGATTCCGACACAGTCGAACAGTTCGAATAGCTGATAGAATTCTATTTGGGGGAACGGGGGGGTTCCGTGATCCGGATCCTGTTGGTGGAAGACATGCACATGGTGCGGGGCGCCCTGGTCGCCCTGCTGAGCCTCCAGCACGACTTCACGGTGGTGGCCGAGATCGGGCGGGGCGACGAGGTACTGCCCACCGCCTTATTAACAGTTCCCGACGTCGCCATCATCGACATCAGCCTGCCCGGCCTGGACGGCCTCACCGCGGCCACCCGGCTGCGTGAGCGGATGCCCTCGTGCAAGTCCCTGATCCTCACCAGTATGGGCCAGCCGGGGACGCTGCGCCGGGCCCTGTCGGGCCAGGTGAACGGCTACCTCCTCAAGGACGCCCCGCCCGACCAGCTGGCCCAGGCGGTACGGAAGGTGGCGGCCGGCCAGCGGGTGGTCGACCCCGACCTCGCCCTCTCCGCGTGGGACTGCGCGGAGAACCCTCTCACCAGCCGCGAGACGGAAGTGCTGAAGCTGGCGACCGGCGGCGCGGAGGCACGGGAGATCGCCGCCGCCCTCCACCTCTCCATCGGCACCGTCCGCAACTATTTGACCGCCGTCGTGGCCAAGCTCAACGCCCGCAACCGCGTGGACGCCATACGCATCGCCCAGGACGCGGGCTGGCTCCCCGGCTGACCGGCCCCGGTGGCGCGCACAACGCCCGGGGCGCCTACCCCATACCTCGGCTACTCCGCGCACCTCCCCTCGTACGGTTCCCGCCCTCCGCGGTCCGCCTTCCACCGCCCTCCGACAGCCGGGTCAGCCGCTCGTCAGTGCAGTGTCACCGTCCCGTGTTGCCATGGCCGTATCTCAGCCAAGGGGGCATGCGGTGCAGGGACTTCGACAACTCGCGGCACGGGCGGGCAGGAGACCGCAGGACGCCCGGTACGGGCCGAATCCGCACGACCGCGCCCCCGACCGCTGCTGCGGCCTGCGCACGGTGGCGCTACCGGCGGAAGGGCTGAAGGCGTACGACGCCCGGGCCACGGGGCTGCGGCGTGACCAGTCGCCGCCCCGGGCGCACACCCCGGTGGCGGCCCGCGACGCCCGGCGGCAGAAGGTGAAGGCCGCGCCGATCGCCCGCTGGACCCAGGAGGCCGTAGTGGCATCCGTGGCCGGACACGGCGTACTGACCGATCCGCCTCTGCCAAAGGGCTGTCCCTGGATCGGCTGTGCCTCCCGCACCCGCCGGGTGCGGGAGGGCGCGCACGCATGCGCCGGGCACCGGGCGGGTCCGGGAAAGACGGAACGCGGACCGCACTCATGACGGCGCAGCTCACGGCCACCGTGCAGCACCTCGAAGTGCTGGAGTCCGAAGCGGTGCACATCTTCCGTGAGGTGGCAGGGGAGTTCGAACGCCCGGTCCTGCTCTTCTCCGGCGGCAAGGACTCGATCGTCATGCTGCGCCTGGCGTTGAAGGCGTTCGCCCCCGCCTGCCTCCCCTTCTCGCTGCTGCACGTGGACACCGGCCACAATTTTCCCGAAGTGCTCGACTACCGCGACCGCGTCGTCGCCGAGCACGGCCTGCGGCTGCACGTGGTCTCGGTGCAGGAGTACATCGACCGCGGTGTGCTGCGCGAACGTCCGGACAACTCCCGTAATCCCCTGCAGACGCTCCCGCTGACGGAGACGATCGCCGCGGAGCGGCACGACGCCGTGTTCGGCGGCGGGCGCCGGGACGAGGAGAAGGCCCGCGCGAAGGAGCGGGTGTTCTCCCTGCGGGACGAGTTCGGCGGCTGGGACCCGCGCCGCCAGCGCCCCGAGCTGTGGAACCTCTACAACGGCCGGCATGCTCCCGGCGAGCACGTCCGGGTGTTCCCGCTGTCCAACTGGACCGAGCTCAACGTATGGCAGTACATAGCCCGGCACGCCATAGACGTGCCGGAGATCTACTACGCCCATGAACGCGAGGTGTTCCACCGGGACGGCATGTGGCTCAGCCCAGGTCCCTGGGGCGGGCCGGGGGCGGGTGAGACCGCCGAGAAGCGGATGGTCCGTTTCCGCACGGTCGGCGACATGTCCTGCACCGGAGCCGTTCTCTCGCAGGCGCGCACCGCCGATGCCGTGATCGTCGAGATCACGGCATCGAGACTGACCGAGCGCGGTGCGACCCGGGCCGACGACCGCGTCTCCGAGGCCGCGATGGAGGACCGCAAGCGCGAGGGGTACTTCTGATGACGCCGGACACCGGAACCGTCCCCGCGGCGGCTGGACTGCTCCGCTTCGCCACCGCCGGCTCCGTCGACGACGGCAAGTCGACGCTGGTCGGACGGCTGCTGCACGATTCCAAGTCGGTGCCGACGGACCAGTTGCAGGCCGTCGAACGCGTCTCCAAGGAGCGCGGCCAGGACACACCGGACCTGGCCCTGCTCACCGACGGTCTGCGGGCGGAGCGCGAGCAGGGCATCACCATCGACGTCGCCTACCGCTACTTCAGCACCGCCCGCCGCGGGTTCATCCTCGCGGACACCCCGGGCCACGTGCAGTACACCCGCAACATGGTGACGGGCGCGTCCACCGCCGAGCTGGCGATCATCCTGGTGGACGCGCGCAACGGCGTACTGGAGCAGACTCGCCGGCACACCGCCGTCGCCGCGCTGCTGCGCGTGCCCCATGTGCTCCTGGCGGTCAACAAGATGGATCTGGTCGGCTACTCCGAGCCCGTATTCGCCTCCGTCGCACGGGAGTTCACGGCGTGCGCGGAGGCACTGGGGATCGACGAGGTCACGGTGATCCCGGTGTCCGCGCTGCGGGGGGACAACGTGGTCAGAGCCTCCGCCCGCATGGACTGGTACGGCGGTCCCACCGTGCTGGAGCACCTGGAGACCGTCCCGGTCCGCTCCGACCCCGCGGAGCTGGCGGCGCGCTTTCCCGTGCAGTACGTCATCCGGCCGCAGAGCCCGCTGTTTCCCGGCCACCGGACGTACGCGGGGCAGATCGCCTCCGGCATCCTGCGCACCGGCCTGCGTGTGACCGTGCTGCCCTCGGGGCGCTCGTCCGTCATCACCGGCATCGACCTGCTGGGCGAGCAGGTCCACGAGGCCCGCGCCCCGCTGTCGGTGGCGCTGACGCTCGCCGACGACCTCGACGTCTCCCGGGGAGACCTCATCGTCCCGGCCGCGGACCCCCCGCCGCTCACCCGGAACATCGACGCCACCGTCTGCCATCTCGCCGACCGTCCGCTGCGGGCCGGCGCGCCGATCCTGCTCAAGCACACCACGCGCACCGTGCAGGCCGTGGTCGAGGAGATCCCGTACCGCTACGCACTGGACGGCACCGCGCCCCATCCGCTGCCGGGGCGCCTGACCGCCAACGACATCGGCCGCGTCGTGCTGCGCACCGCCGAGCCGCTGGCCGTCGACCCGTACGCCGAGAACCGGGGTACCGGCTGCTTCCTGCTCCTCGACCCCGCCGACGGGACCACGCTCGCCGCCGGCATGGCCGGCGAGTCCTTCACCGCACGGGGCGGCGGGAGCGACCGGGGGGACGGTCCGTGAGACACCGTGTGCCCGCCGCCCTGCCCGGCGTCCGTCAGGACCCAGCCACTTCGGAGGTGACGAGGATGACGATGACCACCGCCCTCGGCCCGGCCGCCGCGGAGACCGAGGCCGGGTTCGCCGCGCGGCTCGACCACGTCTCGAAGTCGTTTCGCAACGGTCTCCTCGAGCAGCTCGTCCTGGACGACATCAGCCTGGATGGCGCGCCGGGCGCATTCGTCGCCCTCCTGGGAGCCTCCGGCGCGGCAAGTCCACGCTGTTCGGCCTGCTCGCCGGACTGGACCGGCCGACCGGCGGTGAGATCGCCCTCCCGGCCGCCCGACCGGCGCTGTTGTTCCAGGAACACGCCCTGTTCCCCTGGCTGTCGGCCGATCGAACTGGCACTCAAACCGCGCGGCGTACCGCGCGCGCGAGCGGCGGGGCCGGGCCGAGGAGCTGCTGGATCTCGTACGGCTGCGGGGCGCGCACGGCAAACGGGTGCACGAGCTGTCCGGCGGCATGCGTCAGCGCGTCGCGCTCGCCAGCGCGCTCGCCCAGGACAGCCGGCTGCTGTGGACGAACCGTTCGCGGCTCTGGACGCCATCACCCGCGACGTGCTCCACGACGAGCTGACCCGGCTCTGGCAGGAGACGAACATCTCCGTCCTGGTCGTCACCTACAACGTCCGCGAGGCCGTCCGGCTCGCCCAGCGCGTCGTGCTGATGTCCTCGCGCCCCGGCCGCGTCGCCCGCTGGTGGCAGGTCACCATCGGCCGCCCGCGACGCATCGAGGACTCCGCGGTAGCGGAACTGTCCGTCGAGATCACCCAAGAGCTGCGGAACGAGATCCGCCGTCATGGCCAGTACTGACGCCGCCCCGGCGGCGGCAACGACTTCGCCGCCTGGAGGCCGGCCTCGACGCGCTGGAGACCCCACGGACCGGCCGCCGGACGCTGCGCGAGAGGCTGCTGTGGAAGGTCCTGCCGCCGGTCGTCGCCGTCGCGGTCGTCCTCGGTCTGGCAGCTGCTGGTGGTCATCGATCTGCTGGTCTTCGGCCCGCTGGAGCGTGATGTGCTGCGCGGTTGCGGTCTGCTGGAGCGTGATGTGCTGCGCGGTTGCGGTCTGCTGACGAGAAGCTGAGCGGGCTGCCGCCGTCCTCTCCTGGTCTTCGCCCACCGCAGCCGCGATCCGCGGCACGCGGTGGGTGTTCACGCGCTGCTCGCAGCCGTGCGGGCGCTGCCAGGCACCTGGGACGCCCTCCGTGCGCTGCGCGCCGACGGCGTACCGCACGTGGTCGTCGCTCCTGTGCCATCGCCCCGGCCGCCTGCACGCGCGGATCGCGGCGGATGCCGCGCGAGCAGACCTCCTCCACCGGGTCCCGGGCGCGGCGCCGGAGCTCTTACGGCCGCTGCTCCACCGGGGGCGCGCGGCTGTGGCAGCGTCCGACCAGGACTTGAGCGGCGAACGAGAATGCGGTGCAACTCTCCCGGCATGAATTTCACTGTTCTTGGATCGATCGGTACCGTCGTCGAGGGGCGCTTCGTCGCCATCACCGGGGCACGGCAGCGGATTTTGCTGACGACCCTCCTGCTCACCGCCGGCCGGCTGCTGCCGAGCGAGCAGCTCTACTCCGAACTGTGGGGCGAGAACCCGCCGGAGTCGGTCGAAAACGCCCTGCAGGCCCACGTGTCCCGGCTGCGGCGCACGCTGCGGCTGCACGCGGGTGAGAAAATGCAGCCGCCGCCGCTCATCGGCGGTCCCTCCGGGTACCAGCTCCTGGTGGCGCCCATGGACGTGGACGTCCATGTGTTCCGGGAGAGACTGGCGCAGGCCCGTACCGCCGTCCAGCAGGACCCGTCCATGGCCAGGGACCTGCTGGAGGCGGTGCTCGCCCTCTGGCGGGGGCCGCTGCCGCAGGAGCTGGCCGCCAGCCCGCTGTGCCGCAGCGCGGCCGTGCAGGTGGAGGAGGACTATCTGACGGCTCAGGAGTCCCGGCTGGAGCTGGAGCTGCGGTACGGGGCGCCCTCCGACGTGATCAGCGAGCTGCGCCGGTTAGGCATGATGCACCCCTGGCGGGAGCGGATCACCGAGCTGCTGATGCTGGCGCTCTACCGGACCGGCCGGCAGGCCGAGGCCGTCGAGACGTACAACGCGATGCGTGCCAGGCTCGTCGGCGAACTCGGCATCGAGCCCTCGCTCCGGCTGCGGGAGCTGTTCCGGCAGATACTCAACCAGGCTCCCGCGCTGGAGCCCCTGCGGGGCATGGCGCTCAGTCTGGACGAGTGACCGAGACCTCCGCCGCCGCGGGGGCAGCCGGCGCGGGCGCCGTGCGCCCGTCGCCGTCCAGCCCGGCGAGCCTTCGGTAGGTTTCGGGCCTGGCGGTGCGCAGCCACCACGCGTAGCCCGCGCCGGACAGCGCGAGGGCGGGAAGGGTCCAGGGCAGCGCTCCCACCACCGCGGAGTCGGTTCCGGTGAGCAGCGTGTAGTTGCCGAGGATCAGCCAGACCGTGGCGGTCAGGCCCACCAGGGCGAGCAGCGGGGCCACCAGCCTCTGCCCGAGTCCGACGCCGTCGTCTGCGCCGTGCCGCAGCAGCCCGATCACGGAGAGCGCCGCGGCCGCCTGCAGCACGATGATGCCCAGGGTGCCGAGCCCGACCATGCTGGTCGTCATGTCGGCGTACGGGTCCAGGCCCGCGAGGGCGAACACGGCCACCGCGGCCATGTCGAGCGCGGCCTGGACCGCACTCGCCCGGTGCGGGGACGCGTACCTGGGGTGGCGGGCGGACAGCGAGGCGGGCAGCAGGCCGTCCGCGGCCAGCACCTGGGTGTAGCGGTTGGCGGCGCTGTGCAGGGCAAGCATCGCGGCGAAGAGGCTGGTGCACAGCAGCACCTCGAGGACGATCCGCCCGACGGTGCCCAGGTAGTCCTGGGCCAGGACGAAGAACAGGTTCCCCAGTTGTTCGTTCGCCGTCGCGCGGACCTTCCCGGCGCCGATGGCTCCCACGGCCAGCCAGCTGGTCAGGGCGTAGAAGAGCGAGATGAGCAGCACGGCGGCGTAGGTGGCCCGGACCACGTTGCGGCGCGGGTGCTTCGCCTCGCCGCCATAGAGCGCGGCGGACTCGAAGCCGATGAAGGAAACGAACGCGAACATCAGGGCGACCCCGAGCCCGGTCCCCGTCGCCTGGTGCCCGAACGACGCCGCGGGCAGCGCGCTGCTGCCGTGCCGGGCGAGCACGGCGACGTCCAGAACCAGCAGAACGCCGGTCTCGCCCACCATGAGCAGGGCGAGCAGCCGGGCGCTCACGGTGATCTCCCGGCGGCCGAGCACGGCGACCAGCGCCACCCCGGCCAACGCGCACACCTCCCACCGCACGTGGATGCCGTGGGAGGCGAGTACGAGACGGGTGAAGTAGCCCTGGGCGCCGACGAGTCCGATGGTGGCGGCGTTGTAGGAAAGCACGGCGACATATCCGCCGGCCGCGGCGGCCGGTCTGCCGAGCCCGTCGGCGATGGAGGCGTAGAACCCGCCGTTGCCCCCGGTGCGGCGGACGCTGACCGCGTAACCGACGGCGAAGCACAGCAGGATCAGCCCGGCGAAGGCGAACGCGGCGGGGACGCCGGCGCCGTTGCCGGCCGCGAAGGCCAGCGGGACGGTGCCCACCATCGCGGAGAGCGGGGCGGCCGCGGCGACGATCACGAAGACGATGTGCCAGGTGGTCAGGTGTCTGACTGGGGTGGTGGACGGGTGTTGTCGCATGGTCGGCTCCGGGGAGATGGGCCTGGTCGGATCAGGTCGCGGCGAAGGCGAGCACGGCGTTCTGGCCGCCGAAGCCGAAGGAGTTGGAGACCGCCAGCGGGATGTCGAGCGGGACGGACGCGGTGGCGGCGTTGATGTGGATCTTCGGGTCGAGCGTGGCCAGGCCCGCGGTGGGAGGCACCAGGGAGTGTTCGACGCTCAGGACGGTGAAGGCGGCCTCCACGGCGCCGGCGGCGCCCAGCAGATGGCCGGTGACGCCTTTGGTGGACGTGACGAGCGGCGCGTGCGGCAGTACCCGGCACAGGACCTGCGCCTCCACCAGGTCGTTGAGCCGCGTCGAGGTGCCGTGGGCGTTGACGTGCCGGACGTCCTGCGGCCCGGCGCCCGCGTCGGCGAGCGCGGTGCGCAGGGCGGCCTCGGCGCCGGCTCCTTCGGGGTGCGGGGAGGTCATGTGATGGGCGTCCGCGCTCAGAGCGTGGCCGGCG
Organism: Streptomyces sp. NPDC096323; assembly: GCF_040302845.1. Classification (NCBI taxonomy): domain Bacteria; kingdom Bacillati; phylum Actinomycetota; class Actinomycetes; order Kitasatosporales; family Streptomycetaceae; genus Streptomyces; species Streptomyces sp. NPDC096323. The sequence goes on along the minus strand of NZ_JBEOSI010000016.1, from coordinate 39,379 downwards.
AGCAGGGCGTGTGCGCGGGCGCCGCGGGCGCGGGCGTCGCGGGCGCGCTCCAGTACGAGAACGCCGCTGCCCTCGCCTGCCACGAAGCCGTCCCGGTCGATGTCGAACGGCCGGGAGGCGCGGGCCGGATCACCGGCGCACCGGGAGAGGGCTCCCATCTGAGCGAATCCCGCCATCACCAGCGGAGTGATCATGGCCTCGCTGCCGCCGGCCAGCGCGATGTCGCAGCGGTCGAGCAGCAGCAGGTCGCGGGCGATGCCGATGGCCGTGGCACCGGAGGCGCAGGCGGTGGCGACCACCAGATTGGGCCCGGTGGCGCCGAGTTCGATGGAGGTCTGCCCGGCCAGCATGTTGGGCAGTTGCATGGGCAGCAGCAGGGGCGAGACCCGGGCGGGGCCGTGGCGGAGCAGCACCTGGTGCTGTGCCTCCACGGTCTCGGGGCCGCCGTCGGCGCAGCCGAGAACCACGGCCACCCTGGCCCCGTCCCAGCTCGCCGGGTCGAGGCCCGCGTCCGCCACCGCCTCCGCGGCGGCGACCAGGGCGAACTGCGTGAATCTGTCGAGCCGGTGGGCCTTGCGGCCACCGAGCAGCGCCTCTGCGTCGAAGCCGGGCACCCGGCAGGTGACGCCCGTGTCGCTTGGGGGCAGCGCCGGGTCCAGGGCGGCGGCGGGCCGGCCGGCACACACCGCGCGCCAGCTGGCCTCCGTGCCGATGCCGCCGGGTGTGACCAGCCCGATGCCGGTGACGGCGATGCCCGGCGCGGTCCGGCGCGCGGGGGCGACCGAGCGCTTCACACGCCCGCCCGCCGGCTCTCGATCAACTCGACCATGGCGCCGAAGGACTCGGTCGCCATCAGGTCGTCGTCGCTGACGTGGATGCTCAGTTCCTGTTCCAGCAGCATGGAGAGTTCGACCAGGGCGAGCGAGTCGAGTTCGATGTCCTCCCTGGTCGCGGTGGGGGTGATCCTGGCCGGGTCCACCTTGAGCTTGCTGACGAGCATTTCCTTGAGGGTCTCGAACATGACAGTCCTCCTTGACGGTGCTACGGAGTGCGCGGATCGGTCACGGGGCCCAGCCGCGGCCAGGACAGCGTCGCCGCGCCCCAGGCCAGACCGCCGCCGAATGCGGTGAGGAGCACCCGGTGGCCGGCCCGCAGGCGGCCGCTGGCGGCCGTGTCCGCGAGCAGCAGCGGTATGGACGCGCCGCCGGTGTTTCCCATGTAGGCGATGTTGGACAGCTGCCGTTCGGCCGGTATGCCGAGCCGTTCGGCCACGGCGTCGAGAATGCGGGCGTTGGCCTGGTGGGCGGCGAGCCGGTCGACCTGTGCGGTGGTCCATCCGGCCCGCTCGACCGCCTGCCGGCTGGCCGCGGTCATCCGCTCGACGGCGTGCCGGTAGGTGTCCCGGCCGCGCATCTGGAAGTACTGCTCGCCCGGGGCAGCCGGCCGGCCCGAGGCCCGCTGCCGGGAGCCGCCGGCCGGAACCTCGATGAGGTCGCTGTGGTCGCCGTCGCTGCCCAGCACCATCGGCCCCAGGGCACCCGGTTCCGCCGGGTCGCCGACGCGGAGCACCACCGCCCCCGCGCCGTCACCGAAGATCACCGCCGTGGTCCGGTCCTGCGGGTCGATGATCGTCGTGAAGGCCTCGGCGGCGATCACCAGGGCCCGGTCGGCGGTGCCGGAGGCGATCAGTCCCGCGGCGGTGGCCAGCGCGTAGAGGAAGCCGCTGCACACGGCCGCCACGTCGAAGGCGGGGACCGTGCCGACCCCGAGCCGCGCGGCCACCTCGGGGGCCGTCGCGGGGCAGGGGCGGTCCGGGGTCGTGGTGGCCAGGACCACCACGTCCACCGCGGCTTGGTCCGCGGACTTGAGCGCCCGGTGGCCGGCCTCCACGGCCAGGTCCGAGGTGGCGGTGTCCGATGAGATCATGTGCCGGGCCCGGATGCCGGTCCGGCTGTGGATCCAGGCGTCGGTCGTGTCGAGCCGTTCGCTCAGATCGTTGTTGGTGACGAGGCGTTCGGGCACGTAGCCGCCCAGGCCGCAGACGACCGACGCCCTCATCGCTGCTGTCCGGCGGCGATGCCGGCGGGGATGCCCATGTAGGCCATGCGCGTGGCGGCCATCTGGTCCGTCCACGCCTCGGCCATGTCGTAGCGCTGTGCGGGCGTGGTGTCGAGCATGCGCACGCCGGGCCAGATCTCGTAGTCCCCGATCAGCTCCGCGTGCGCGAGCATGCCCTTCTGGAAGAGCTCCTCCCGGTGCAGCACGAACGGTCGGTCCGGCAGCCGGTCCCACAGTTCCCGGCCGGACCGGAGGATCTCCGCCAGCCGCGGCAGGTACTGCGGATGGGCGCTCAGGTGGTCCTTGAGGATGGTGGCGGCGACCGTCAGGTGGCGGATCTCGTCGATCGCGGCGCCGCGGGAGATCTCGCCGGTCGCCGGGGAGAGGGGGGTCCACTTGCGCTCGCTCAGTTCGGCCGCGGGCGCCAGTACGCCCTCGATGACGATGGCGAAGACGGCGACGCCGCCGGCGAAGTCGGCCTGTTCCCGGACGATGTTCCGGGTGAAGTCCACGACGGGGTCGAGGATCTGCCGCCGGTAGTCGGCGGCGAGCTCCGCGATGTCCCCGACCAGGGTGGCCGCGGGCATGCCCAGTTCGACCAGGTGGTCGCGGAACACCCGGGCGTGCCGCGCCTCGTCGATCAGCTGGGTGGCGTAGAACTCCATCTCGGGGATGCCGGGGGCGATGGCGACGTAGTCGGACAGCAGCCGGGTGGCGAGTTCCTCCGCCAGACCACGGAAGCCGAACTCCAGGATCAGCGCCTCGCGAAGCGGCCCCGGCTCGCGCAGGAACTGCGGCACTGCCGCCTCGGGCGCGTGGCCCTTGGCTCCCCGGCCGCGGAGTGTGCCCTGCGCGACCTGGGTGATCCAGTACGGCAGGTCGCAATCCGCGGGGCCCAGGGTGAGTTCCATCGCCCCGTCGAGCAGGCCGGGTGCGTCGTCCCAGTCGGCCTCTCGGGCCACTCGCCCGATGTCCTGTTCCGTGGTCATGGGGTGGAACCGTCCTTTCCGGTCAGGGTGCGCAGGTCGCCTGCGAAGCTCAGCAGCGGATCGCCGGATCCGGTGTCGCACTCGACGACCCGCCCCAGGAGGACTTCGTGGTCGCCGACGACGAACCGGCCGGCGCCCCGGCAGCTGTAGTGCGCCAGCGTCCCTTCGAGCAGCGGTGCGGCGGTCAGCGGGTCCGGCCGCCAGGCGAGCCCCGCGAACTGCCCGATGCCCGGCGGGCGGCGGCTGTCCGCGAACCACCGGGCCAGCTCCGCCTGGCCGCCGCCCAGCACGTTGACCGAGAACCAGCCTGCTGCGATGGCCAGTTCGCCAAGGACCGACCCGGCGCGCAGGCTCGTAGCGAGGATGAGCGGTCTCGTGGACACCAGGGTGGTGGTCGAGGCCGTGGTGCCGTGCACACGACTGTCGTGACGTACCGTCAGGATGCTGACCGGTCCGGCCAGCCGGTGTACGGCGGAGGTGCGAGCGCCCGTCACTGCGCGGCTTCCGGCTGCCGGCCCGGGGTGGCGGCAGTGGCGGGAAGGTGTCCGACGGGGACCGGGGAGCCGGTGTGGCCGGCCGGCCGGGGCCGCGGCACGCCGAGGTCGTCGAGCAGCCGCAGGTATCCCGGCTGCCGGACCGGCTCGAAGGGCAGCGAGAAGGGCTTGAGGAAGTTCCCGAACAGCCCCCGGTCGCCGAAGAGATGGAACGGCAGCACCAGCAGCGCCCACTCCGGCCCGATGAGCCACCACCACAGCGCGGCGACGGCCCCCTGCGTGATGAGGCTGTGCATGACGTTGTAGAGGACGTAGTACGCCTTCGCGATCGGCCGGCCGCCCGCCCGCTTGAAGGCGATGGCTCCGGGGATGTAGCCGATCAGGTCGATGTAGAGGAAGAGGGCGATGGCGGGCAGCCAGCGGATCTCTCCCGCGTGGGCGACGATCAAGCCGGTGGTCACCGCGAGCCCCACCAGGTACTCGGCGCGGTGCAGGGAGAACGTCCGCGGTGTCTCGAAGGGGTTGGCCTGGTCCATGACTCACTCCTATGCGGTGGCGGGCAGGCCCGCGGCAGAGATCACCGGGGCGCCCGGATCGGGTTCGCCGGCGAGCCGGACGCGGGCGAACTGGCCCGTCACGGCCCAGGCGACGGTCTCCTTGATGACCCGCTCGGCGATCGGGTCGAGGATGCCTTCGAGGCTGGTGATGCCGAAGTCGAAGTCGCAGCCGAAGCTCACGGCGACGTCGTCGCCCTGTGCGGTGAGCAGCCACCGGCCGGAGAACGTGTCGAAGTCGCCGTCCGTCTGCTCGAAATGGACCTCGCCCCGCTCCGGCACGAACCGCTCGGCCTCGGTCCAGCGCAGCAGGCCGCTGCGGAAGTGCAGCTCCCAGCTGGAGGAGCCGGTCCGACCGGGGCGGCCCTCGTGCACGGTGGTGGACTGCACGTGCGGCGCGAGCTCGGCGTAGCGCTCCCACTGCACGATCCGTTCGAAGACGTCCGCGAGCCGCTCGCCGTACACCATCGCGTCCAGTTGCACATGTCGCATGTCAGCTACCGCCTTCCGGCATGGTGGCCGCCTGTCGGACGAGGTCCCTGGTGGCCTTGTCGAACGAGTCGAGGAGGAAGCGTTCGTCCGCCTCGGTGAGGACGGCGGGCGGGGTGAAACGCACCACCGAGTTGCCGTTCATGGAGTGGTTGGCCACCACCCCGTGGTTGAAGAGTTCGATGAGGAGCTCGCCCGCGAGTCCCGGCTCGGCCAGCTCCACGCCGATGAGCAGCCCGCGGCCGCGGACTTCGGTGACCAGGCCGGGCAGATTGCGCCGGGCGATCCTGGTGATCTCCGGCAGCAGCCGGGCGCCGATATCCCGGGCCCGGGTGACCAGCCGCTCCTCCTGCATGACCTGGATCGCCGCCTGGACACCGGCCATGAGCAGCGGCTGGCCGGAGAACGTTCCCGTGTGCACGTAAGGGTCCTTGTCGAAGGGGCGGAAGGCCTTGTCGGTGGCGATCGCCGCCGATACCGGGACCACGCCCCCGCCGAGGGCTTTGCCGACGAGCAGCACATCGGGGCGGATGTCCTCGATGTCGGCCCCCCACCACTCCCCCAGCCGGCCCATGCCCGTCTGCACCTCGTCCAGAAGGAGGAAGCCCTCGTACTCCCGGACCAGTTCCTCGACCTGCTTGAGGTAGCCCTGGGGGGGCAGGACGACACCGCCCTCGCCCTGCACTGGCTCGATGATGACGCAGTCCTCGCCGGGGTGTGCGGACAGCTCGGCGCGGAGTGCCTCGGGGTCCCCGTAGGGGAGATGGACGACGTCGGCGAGGAGCGGGCGGAAGGGGTCCTGGTACACGGCCTTGGCGGTGGCCGACAGCGCGCCCATGGTCTTGCCGTGGTAGCCGCCGCGCATCGAGACGATCCTGCGGCGCCCCGCGGCGCGGGCGAGTTTGAGGCCGGTCTCCACGGCTTCGGCGCCGGAGAGGGAGAAGTGCACCCGTTCCAGCCCGCGCGGGGCAATACTGGCCAGCGCCTCGGCGGCGCGGGCGACGGTCGGCTCCAGCAGGATCCGGGTGGCGACGGGGTGGGTGTTCAGCTGGCGCTGGACGGCTTCGACGACCCGCGGGTGCCGGGCGCCCATGATGAAGACTCCGTAGCCGCCGCAGTTGAGGAACTTCTCTCCGTCGCTGGTGGTGAGCCAGGAGCCGGAGGATGCCACCTCCATGTGGCTGCCGAAGAGTTCGGCCAGGGTGGCGCGGCCCTTGCTGAGCCTGGCCCGGTACAGCGCCAGGATGTCCGCCTCGTTGTCCGGTGCCGCGCCCGTGGCGGTGTCCCCGGACGAGTGGCTGGTGATGGTCATGGGCCTCCTTCAGGACAGTTCGAGGGGGCCGCCGTCGACGTACTGCACCAGGGCAGCGGCGCTGCTGGCCCGCGACGGCGGGTGGAAGGCGAGAGGACGCACGGAGGCGGCGAGGCGGGCGTGGTCCCCGGAGCGGATGAAGTCCATGCCGCCGAGGAGTTCGAGCGCCTGGCCGGTGGCACGGACCAGGCCCGACTGGGCGGCGAACCGGGCGATGAGCACCGCGGCGACCGCCGCGTCGCCGGCCAGCCCGTCGCGGATCGCCCGCGCCGTGCCCACCACCAGTTCGAACGCCGACTCCGTCTGGATCACGATGTCGGCCCGTTCCTCGGGGCTGCCCCGGCCGCTGGACAGCAGCTCCTCGGTCAGCCCCGCGGCGGCCCCCGCGTATCCGGCGGAGATGAGCAGCTCGAACCAGATGAACCCGGCGGTCTGCAGATCGTCGAGCCGGTGCGGGTCCTCGGCCGTGGTCCGCACCACGAGTTCGTCGGGGACCATGACGTTCTCCAGCCGTACCTCGTCGCTCTGGGCGGCGGCGAGGATGTCGCTGCCCCAGAACGGATGCACCGACAGCCCCGGCGTCGCGGCCGGCACCAGGGCCAGGGCCAGTTCCGGCCGGCCGTCCCGGCCGGGCACCGCGATGCTCGCCGTGAGCACACTCATCGAGCGGGAGAGGCTGCACGGCTTCTTCGCGCCGTTCAGACGGAAGCCGCCGGGGACCGGCTCGGCGGTGACCGAGGGGGTCAGGATGTTCTGCTGGGTCCTGCCCTCGGCCCAGCCCGACGCCAGCAACCGCTGTTCGGACACCACGCTGGCGAGCAGTTCCAGTTGGGCGGGGGTGAGCCGGTCGGCCTCGGCCGCCAGCGCGTAGAGCGTGGCCACTGTGAAGTGATGCATGGTCACCGCTGCGGCGAGAGAGGGCGAGAGCGAGCCCAGGCCGCGCTGCACCTGGACCGCCTCCACGAGGGAGGCGCCGTGCCCGTCGTACTCCTTGGGCACCAGCAGTCCGGCGCCGTGATGAGTCCGGAAGAGATCGATGACCGGGCTGTCCGGGGCCTCCCGCTCGGCGTAGGGGATATCAGCGAGGGCTTTCACCAGCCCGGGATGGTAGAACTCAACCATGTCACGCGCTGTGTCGAGGCTGCGCACAGGAATTGCACCTCCAGTAATTCCGCCGGTGGAACCGGCACGTCAGTCGCCGAACACCGCTGTGCGCGGGCTGACGTCGCGGGCGACGCTCACACCCTGAAGGTGCGAGGTCTTGAGCATCGGATAGTTGGCCTCGCCGAAAGCCCCGCCGGTCAGGCCGGTGCCACCGTGGCTGGGCAGATAGGGCAGAAAGCCGATGTGGGAATCGTTCACCTTCAGCAGGCCGCCGTTCACGACCCGTTGCACGACGGTGTCGATGACGTTGGAGTCGCGAGCCCAGAACGAGTTGCGCAGTCCGTATTCATTGGTATTGACGAAATCGATGAAACTGTCGAGAAGTTTGTCGTCGTCGGCGGTTTCGGGGACGATGACGGGAATCAGCGGGAAGAAGGTCTCGTGCCGAACGATCTCGTGGCTGCGCGCTCCGCTCAGCCCGTTCACCCGGACCACCGTGGGCTGCAGGAAGACGCCGGTCTCGGAGGGGGTGCCGTCGATCTCGGTGCGTCGACCACCGGTGACGAGTTCCGCGCCGGCGTCGAGGGACTGGCGGAGCAGGGCGAAGAATCTCTCGCTGCGCCGGACCGGGGAGAGCAGCACGTCCTCGTCCTCGGGATAGCCGGGGCGCACGGCCTCGGCCCGCCGCTTGATCTCGGCGATCAGTTCGTCCGCCCGGTCGGGGTGGACTAGCACCCAGTTCGGCACCATGCAGATCTGCCCGGAGCCGTAGAAGGCCTCGGCGATGGCCTCGGCCGCGTACGGGATGTCCGCGTCCCGCCAGACGACGACGCCGTCGTTGCCGGCCAGTTCGAGGATCGGTTTCTTGCCCTGGGCCACGCAACGCTGCTGGAAGCGCAGACCTTCCTCGGTGCCGCCGATGTAGAAGATGTCCTGGATCAGCGGGCTCTGCAGCCAACGGTCGATCGTCTGACCCGGGTTGCTGCACACCGCGTTCAGCGTGCCGGGCGGGGCGCCCACCTCGTCCAGCAGCGGGGCGATGAGCTCGCGCAGGACGAACATCGTGCTCAGCGCGATGGACCGGGGTGCTCGTACCACCACCGCGTTCCCGGCCATCAGCGCCAGTACGGACAGGGCCGCGCTGGGGGCGGGCGCGTTCTGCGGCGGGTTGAACGCCACGACGCCGTCCGGCTGCCGGCGCACGATGAGACGCCGCCCGCCGTGCCGGAACTCCGTGTGCATCCGCTCCTGGTACCAGCCCAGGCTCTCCTCGCTGAATACCTGCAACAGACAGCTGAGCTCCCAGCGGGCCAGCTTCAGCGGGTGCGCCTCCGCGGTGAGGAGCTCCAGGAACTCCTCCTGGCGGCGCAGGAGTTCCTCCCGGAAGCGCACACCCAGCCGCATGCGCCGCTCCAGCGGGACCGCGGCCCAGGCCGGCGCCGCCGCTGCGGCGGCCTGGGTGGCCAGGTCGATGGCGGTGTCACCCGCCACCGCGCACCGGCCGACAACGTACGGGTGGTCGGCCGCGTCGGACCGCTCGTCCTGCTCCAGGGACCGCTTGAGCCGGACGCTGGTGAAGACGTCCTCCAGGAGGGAGCGGGCACTGACCGTGTACACCCAGCCTGTGCCTTCGACGTCCTTGCCGCCGATGTAGAGCTTGTAGTTGCGCAACGGCTTCTCACGGCCCTCGACCATCGTCAGCCTTCCATTCGACCGCCTCGAAATTTGGTGAACAACTGCATCCTGGCGACGAGGTCTGACTGCGGACTGACCCGCTACTGACACACGCGGAAAAGCAGGAAAGCGGTCACGGAGGAATTCTCCGTGACCGCTTCTCGTACTACCGTGTGATTTTTGCGGAGAGGGCAGGATTCGAACCTGCGCGGGCGGCGAACCACCCGACCAAACCATGGGTTAGGCCCCCGATAAGCCTCTCCGGGCACCTCTCCTCGTGTCCGTCCGGAATGCTTCCCGGTCTCGGTCACAAACATGACTCTGCAGTACAGGGCTGACTCGGCGCTGATATCCGGCTGACACCGCAGGGACGCGGAAAAGGCTCTATCCAGGCTCCAGCGGGCAGTGCTTCACTCCTCCCCGTCCGCCGGAACCGACCAGTGGAAAGCGAGTGAGGCCGTATGACTACGGCAGCCACCCGAGAGGCGTCGTCCGACGTCATTCTCGAGGCCATCAGAAAACACACCCAGGCCGGGAACCCCAGCTCGTTCCTGGCGATGAACACCGGTAACGAGCTCTTCACCCTCCCCGACACCGACGGGATCGTGGTGTACCGGCGGGCCGCCCGCCATCTGGTGCAGTTCGGCGGCCCCTTCGCGGCACCCGACAGCTGTGAACGCCTGCTCACCGCCTTCGACCGGTACGCCCGGGAGCAGGAACTGCGGGTGGTGGCCGTACAGCTCCAGCACGCCGACGCCGAGCTCTACGCGCGCATGGGGTGGACCGTCAACCAGATGGGTGCCTCGTGGGCCGTCGGCCTCGCGGACTTCACGCTGCGCGGCACCCGGTTCATGCAGTTGCGCAACAAGATCTCCCGGGCGTTCCGCAACGGCCTCCAGGTGCGGGAGACTGACATCGGGGACGTGCGGGAGGCGCTGGCCGCAATCGACGCCGGCTGGCTCGCCGACAAGGGCGAGCACGCCCGGCCGCTGGAATTCCTCGTCGGCCAGACCGGAGGAGCCGCCCAGCGGCACCGCAGGCTCTTCGTCGGAACGATCGACGGCGCGCCGGTCGGCTACATCTCGTACTCGCCTGTCCTCGGCGACCGGGCGGGCTGGATGCACGATCTGAGCCGGCGTCTGCCCGGCGGCTCCCCCGGGGTGATGGAAGCCATCAACAGCACCGCCATCGAGGTCTTCCGCGCCGAGGGCGTGCCGTGGCTGCACTTCGGTTTCACCCCGTTCACGGGCCTGGACCCGGCGCACGAACTTCCTTGCCACAGCCCGGCCTTCGCCTGGCTGATGAGCTTTCTGTGGGAACACGGCGAGGACCTGTATCCCGCCCGCACGCAGCTCGCGTACAAGGAGAAGTGGGCTCCTGATGTGATGCTGCCGGAGTACGTCGCCTTCCGCGGCCAGGCGTCGCCCGTCTCCTTCGCCCACATCTTCCGCGCCTGCAATGCCTTCTGAGTCCGCGCCTTCGAGGAGGACCCCATGCCGGAACAGCAGTCCACAGCAGAACTCCAGGAGGCCCTGGTGGCGTCGCTCCTGGCCGTCATCGGCGCCCCGGACGACGAGGACGCGGCCGCCGCGGCGGACGCCGCGCTCAACGATCTGGACGCCGTGCTCGGTGCCGCCGGCTGACGGCGGCGGGCGCCGTCCCGCGGGGCGCGCTGACGCACCCCGCGGGGCTGCCGCACGTGATCTCCCGTGTCACGCCGGCCTGGCGTGCACCCGTACGTCGTCAGGTACGTACAGCCGTTCGTCGCCGGACAGCAGCGACTGGTGCAGCCTGCGCAGCCGTTCGGAGGGCTCCAGCCCCAGCTCGCGGTCGAGCGTCGTACGCAGCTTCTGGTACGTCTCCAGCGCCTGCCACACCCGGCCCGCCCGGTACAGCGCGATCATCAGCTGCTCGTACAGCCGTTCGTGCAGCGGGTACCGGGCGGCGAGCACGGTGAGTTCGCCGAGCACCTCCGCGTGCCGGCCCAGCCGCAGTTCGGCGGCGACGCGGCACTCGACCACGCCCAGCCGCGCCTCGTTCAGCCGCAGTACCTCGATCTCCAGCAGCGGCCCCGCCACGACATCCACCAGGGCCGGTCCACGCCACAGCTGAAGTGCCCGGCCCATCAGCCGGGACGCGGACTCGTCGTCCCCCGCGTGGACAGCGGCCCGGCCGGCGATCATGAGGTGCTCGTGGTCGTGCACGTCCACCTCGCCCGGCTGGGCGTTGAGCTGGTAGCCGCCGTGCGCGGTCTCCAGGATCTCCTTGGCGGACAGCACCTCGTCACGGCCGAGCGCACGGTCGATGCCCCGGCGCAGATGAAGAACGTAGGTCTGGAGCGTGGTCATGGCGCTGCGCGGCGGGTGCTCCCCCCACAGCTCCTCGATGAGCGAGGGGACCGGGACCACCTGACCCGCGTGCAGGGCTAACAGGGCCAGGACTTGGCGGGGCTTGGCCGCGGACGGTGCGAAGGATCCACAGCGTTCATGTGCGGTCAACGCCCCCAGTAATTTGATCTCCACCGAATCAACTCCTCAGGCAGGCATATGGCTCCGGCACGGTGTACCGGTGGCTGGGCCAAGCGTCACAGGGCGTGGAAGGCCGGGACAGCTACCGACTCATGCCGAATGCGTGAAGATTTCCCGACCATGGCCTGAGTAATTCATACCTCAGCGCTGGAGATCTCCTGCAACGGCTGGAGGCGGCCGCTGAGGAACATGCCGCGCACGGCGGACCGGGAGAGCCGGCCGCGGAAGTTGCGGCGCACGGTGCCCGGCCGCACGAGCACCACCGTGCCGGGTCCCACCTCGAACTCCGTGGTGATCCGGCGGAGCAGCCCACTGCCCAGTCCCCACAGGTCCACATCGTGGCCCAACCCGTCGCGCACCTCCTGCACCACGACCAACCGGTCCCTGCCCGGTGCGAACGGGACGCCGAACGCGGCCCCGTGCAGGCACAGTTCGCTGCTCTCCCGGACGGAGCGTTCGACGTCCTCCGGGTGCACCAGCAGGACACAGGCGGCCCGCCCCGGGACCTTGATGCCCTCCCGCAGGCACCCGCTCATATAGAGCTCGCCGTCGTAGCGGACGGCCTCGTCGCCGGTGCTCAGCCCGTTCACCCGCAACACGCCCACCCGCCCCTCCGCCATCTCGGCCCCGGTGTCCGGGGCGGCGACGCGCAGCTCGGGACCCACGCTGCTGCCCACGCTCACGAGGGTCCTGAACGGCTCGCCCGGGGCGGCGTCGCGCATCACACCTCGGTTCAGTGCCTTCTCCGCCGCCCGCCGGGCGGCGGACGGTTTGCCGGAGTCCGTTACCGGGCGTGCCGCCACCGGGAAGGGGGACTCGGGGGGCGCCAGGCAGGAGACGAACGCCTCCGGGCGGAAGCCGGCGGCGGCGAAGCGCTCGCCGAAGGCGCGTCTGACGTCCGGCTGCTGCGGCGCGGCGCAGATCACCGCCGTCTCCCAGCGGCCGAGGTCGAGCGCGGACAGCTCGGCGTCCGTGGTCCGCTCGGTCGCGAGCTGGTAGCCGTACGTGCTGGTGAGGCCGGTGGTGATGCCGAAGTCGCTGATCGCCCGCAGCCACTGGGCCGGCCTGCCCCCGGGGTCGCCGACCGGGACCAGCACGCCTGTCGCGCCCAGCCACAGCGGGTGCAGCAGGTGCATGATCAGACCCGTGCCGTACCGGTAGGGCAGCAGACCGCCGATCCGGGAGCGGGCGGAGGAGCGCAGCACCCGCTGCGCCCAGGACTGTCCCTCCGCGAGCATCCGGTAGGTCAGCCGGGTCCCGCGCGGGGCCGTCACCGGTCCCGGCCCGTACAGCAGCAGGGCGTCGTCGTCGGGTCGGGGGCCGGGCGGGGGCGGTTTTGCCACCGCGTCGGAGTCGGCCGCTTCGATGGCCAGGCAGACGGTGTCCCCGAGTCCTGCGCGGGCCAGCTGCTGGGTCAGGGCGGGCGCGTCCGCGCGCTCGGCCAGGACCAGTTCGGCGCCGCAGTCACGGACGACGGCGAGCAGCCGCTCGGCCCGGTGCGCATGGGCGTCGACGGGTACGGCGGTGGCCCCGGCGTAGAGGCAGCCGAGCAGTGCGGCGGCGAAGTGCCGTCCCCGGGTCGGGGCGACGAGCACCGGCCGGCCCGCCGAGCCGTGCGCCACGATCCAGGCCGCGACGGCGCGGGCCCGCAGGTCCAGTTCCTCGTAACTGATGGTGTCGGCCGCCAGCCGTCCGCCGGCCGCCTCGTGCAGGAAAACGCAGGCGTCTTTGCCGGGCGTCGTCCGCACGTTGCGAGCGACCACGTCAGTGAAGGTGTGCTGGGACTGATCCGGCATGACTCCCCCTAAAGACCTCCGGCCGAGTATCTGCCCGGGTGCTCGAGTCTCACTGGACTGCGGCGCTCCGCGGCCGGGGCGGGGGCGGATGCAGCCGTGCTCAGGGTGGTGTCGAGCGCGGTGTCAGTCCTCGGTCAGCGGGCGCTGCGAAGGTGCGGCGCACCACTGCCCTTGCAGTGGACTCCCCCTCATCGTCACATCATCACCGACAGTTCCAGGAGAGGGCGTACGGATCATGAGAAAGCCCCGTCTGCGGCGCAGGCAACTGTGGCGTCTGTCCTTCGGTCTCGCCATGGTGGGACTGACCTCCACCCTCCTCACCGGAGCAGGACAGGCCAAGGAGTCCCCCGCCGCCCAGTCGACGTCCCGGATCACCGCATCCGACGGCACCCAGTACACGGCGACCAATCACCTGCTTCCCAGTGCGCGCGGGCACGGCCGCGAGTGGATGCTCGCCTGGGCGGGCTCCGCCGACCCGACCAAGCCGGACTTCATGGCGGTCCTCGACGCCACCAAGGGGTCGGCCTCCTACGGCGAGGTGGTGAACACCGTCACCTTGGGGCCCGGCCTGGCCAACGAGGCGCACCACATGCAATACGTCTGGCACAAGGGCGACCGGCTGTACGCCGGCGGCCTGAAGTCCGACACCACCTTCGTCTTCGACACCAGCCAGCTGCCCAGCCTGCGACTGGCCGGCGTCAACGTGGCATCGGACACGCCGTGCGGCACGATGCCGGACGCCTACCAGGTGATGCGGGACGGCACCGCCTACGGCTCCTTCCTCGGCGGCGGCGACGTGGCCGGGCCGTGCACCTACACCAACGGCCAGGTCAGGACCGGCAACGGGGCCGCCGGGTCGCCGGGCGAGATCGTTCTCTTCGACCGCAACGGCAAGACCCTGGCGGAGATCCCCGCGGCCACCGCCGCCGGCGAGGACCCGAAGCTGTGCGGCAACGTGCCGGTGCTGAAAAAGGCGACCTGCGCCAACCCGCACGGAATCATGGTCAACGAGCGACGCAACATCCTGGTCGCCAGCGACTTCGTCGAGGCCGCGAACTTCTCCTCGCCCGAGGCCCCGCTGCGTGAGGACCTGGCCCGGCCCACCGTGCGGGTCTGGGACATCAGCAACCGCAAGGACCCGAAGATGCTCTCCGTGAGCAAGGTGCCGGACGGTCCCCGCGCACAGCTGGAGAGCGACCCCATCTGGTACGAGTCACGGGTGCTGATGGAGCCCGCACTGCCCAACAAGCCGGAACACAAGGGCGCGTTCGTGTCCTCCATGACCGGTGGCGCCGTCTTCTACACGCCCGACATCAAGGCGCCGAAGCCGGTGTGGAAAGAGATCATCGACGACACCAGCGCCTACCGCGAGGCCGGTGCCGAACCGGACGTCCGCGGCGGCGGCGACAACTCCAGCTGGCTGATGGTCAGCCCCGACGACCGTTTCCTCTTCCACACGGTCATGGGTGTGCCCAAGGCCTACGGCCAGCCGCTCGACAAGACCACCGGCATGGTCTACGTCCTGGACATCCGCAAGCTGCTGGCCTCGGGCGACAATCCCAAGTGCTCCGTCGACCGGCTCAAGGAGGTCTTCGACGGCGGTCAGGAGCACGACTGCCCGGCCGTGGTGGGCACCCAGATGATCCGCGACGTCACCGACGGTGGCCCGCACTGGGGCGCCATGGACAACTTCGCCCAGAACTCCAACGGAACCTGGAAGGAGACGAAGAAGATCAAGCGGCTCGCCGTGGCGAACTACTTCATCGCTGGTGCGTTCGGCGGCGACGGCGACCACCGGGTCTGCATGCTCAACCTGACCGAACAGGGCAAGCTGAGCATGGACAGGTCGTTCCGCGACGAGAACACGCACAAGCCGTGTGTGAGCTTCAACCGGACCTCCTGGCCGCACGGTGACAACGGCGACGCCCGGCCGCACGGCGTGCTGTTCACGGTCAGCGACGGCGTACTGAAATGACCGACTCGTCTCCCGTCCTCGGCAGCGCGCTGCTGCTCGCCACCGCGGTGCTGCTAGCGGGCAGCACGCTGGGGCTGCTGCTGCTGCGGGGCAGGCGGCTGCGTGGGATCCCGGCCACCACGGCGTTTTTCGCCGCCGTGGTGGCCGGGGCCGTGTTCGCGGGCGCGGCCCTGCCGGACCGCGGCGAACCGCAGCAGACCGCCGCACCCCAGCGGCCCGGCGTTCCCTCGGTGCACAAACTGCACCTCGGCGGACAGCACATGACCGTCATGGTCGTGCCGAACAGGCCCGGCCCCAACCTCGTCGCGGTGGGCGGCGCGGAGACGGTCGCGGCCGGCGCCGACCGCGACCGTCTCACCGCGGGGACCGTGCGGGCGGGCAGCGCCCAGAAGTGGGTCCCGGTGAACCTGCCCGCGGGCGAGAGCCGCCTGTGGGTCTCCGCCGCGGGCGCCAAGACCTCGATCGAAGTGAACACCGGCGCACGGGCCGACACTCCCGCGGCGCTGCGCGGGGCGGACGGCCCCGAGTGCGCGGCCGCCGCGACCGGCGCACTGGTCGCGGGCTCCGTACGGACGCTCACCAGCTGTCCCTCGGACAGCCTCGCCGCCACCGACCGCTCGGCCCTGCGCTCCGTCGTGGCCTTCCTGGCCGGGCGCGGTACCCGCACGGCGGCGCTCGTCAGCGACGGCTCCCCGCGCGGAAAGGCCGCCGCCGCGGTGGTGCGCGCCGCCGCGGCCGACGCCCGGATCACCCTCGCGGCGCCCACCAAGGGACCGGGCACGGCGAAGGCGGCCCGCCCGCTGATCGTCGTGGCGGGCTGGCAGGAAGCGGAGAGCACGATCCGGGCCGTGGCCGCGGGCCGGCTGCGCGCGCAGGGGAGTTACCTCGCTCCCTGGCTGCTGACGCGTCCGCTGCTGGTGCCCGGCGCGGGCCAGCTCATTCCGCTGCGCTACGCGCCGCGCACCGAGCTGCCCATGGCGTACGTGTCCGCGCTGTCCGCATTGCTGCCCGGCGAATATCCGTCGGGGGCCGGCTACGAGGGGTGGCGCCGGACCATGGGCGGCGCCGCGACAGACGACGCCAGCTCGGTGCGGCTCTACGCCACCGCGGTGATGTACATCCCCGGCTCACCGCTGTCCGGCCCCGGCGCGGGCGAGCACCGCCACAAGGGCACCACGACCGCCGACTGGCTGCCCAACGGGATGATCGCCTCGGTGGCGGGACCGTTCAAGGAGAAGGGGGCGTGATGGCCACGGGGCCGGCGCCGAGGCGGCGCAGACCGGACGCGGGGCGCGACGGGGGTCGGTGGGCGCTCGGCGGCCGGACCGCGCTGAACGGGAACGACGGGATGAAACAGGCCCAGGACCCGCTGCGGGTGCGCGAGCGGATCGAGAGGGTGTACGAGCGGCAGGGGTTAGCCGCCATCGACCCGGGCGGCCGGCACGGACGGTTCCGCGACCGGGACGGCCGTCCGGGGCCCGCTGGGACCTTCGCCCACTGGGTCGGCCGGGCCGGCGAGGAGGAGCTGCGATGACGACGCCCGCTCTTCGCTGGCAGCAGCTGCTGAGCCATCACGACCGCATCCACCGGCTGGCCCGCTCCCGCCTGCGCGGCGCGGCGGAGGCGGAGGACTGCGCCCAGGAGGCGCTGCTGCGGGCGGCCGCGTTCGACGCGCTGGACGAGAGCCGCATCGGCCCCTTCCTCACCTCCGTCACCCTGCGGCTGTGCACCGATGTGCACCGCCGGGAGGAGCGCGCGCGCCGGGTGCTGCACCGGGTGCTGCCCGGGGACCCGACGGGCCCCGAGGAGGCGGTCTGCGCGCGGGCGGAGGACGCGTGGATCCTGCGGCAGGTGGGGCGGCTGACCGGTCTGGAGCGCGAGGTGATGCTGGCCCGCCGGGAGGGGATCGGCACGCGCGAGTACGCCGCCCTCCACGGCATCTCGGCCAAGGCCGTGGAGGGCGCCTACACGCGGGCGCGGGCGCGGCTGCGGCGCTGGCACGACCACAGCCTGGCCTGCTGACCCCGTACGACCGGTGACCCGGTCAGGCGAGCGCCGCGCGCAGCAGCCCGGGAATCTCCTCGGCGGGCACCCGCTCCAGCTCGGCGATCCGGTCGGCCACCTCCTTGCTCCCGCCGGCGCCCAGGAACTTCTCCCGGACGAGTGCGGCCGTCGGCGTGCCCCCCGTCGCGCCGACGCCGCCCACCGGTACGTCCTGCTGACGGGTCGCCGAACGGCCGTCCCGCAGGCGGACGGTCACCCGGGACGGTGTCACCTTGCGCACGTCCCGGAAATCCCGGCTGGGCGGCGGCAGTTCGCCCACCAGGTCGACCAGCCATCGGCCGTCGCCCTCCCAGCGGGCCCCGAACTCGGCCAGCCACTCGGCGGCCCTGTCGCCGGCCTGCCGCAGCCCCTGGCCGAAGGGCACGAGGCTGTGGAAGAGGTCGTACGTCATCTGCTCGTCCAGGACGATCCGGACGCGGTCGGCCAGCTCCCAGCGCTCCGGCTCCTCCAGTGCCGGCGCCGTGAAGTCCGCGACGGTCAGCTCTCCGGTCAGCAGCGTGGTCGCCAGCAGGTAGGGCAGCGCGAACACCAGGGCGCCCACCGGTGAGTCGGGGCCGCACATCCGCTCCTGCGCCCATCGGGCGACCAGCGCCGTGTAGAGCGAGGTGGCGACCTCGACGGACTCGATATCGCCGGCGCGCACCGCCCCCAGCTCCCGGTACAGCTCGATGCCGCAGTCCACGGCCGTGTCCATGCCGGGGCCGCCCGGATGGACCTTGAAGGACGTGGTCCGCGTGTGCCAGCGTTCGCCCAGGCACTCGGTCACCGCCTGGGGCAGCGGCAGTTCGGCGAACGCGCGCAGGAACCCGTCGGGGTTCTCCAGCAGATCCCGGCAGCCGGTGAACCCGGCCTCGGCCGCGTCGCAGGCGTCCAGCCCCACGGCTACCGGCGTCGACGCGCTGAACACCTTGGAATCGCCGCCCAGGAAGCCGGCGATCACGGTGCGCGGCGGCAGGCCGAGTCCCAGGCCGAACGCGTTCGCCCACAGCTCCGCGGGGACGCCGGCGCCCCGGAGCCGGCCGGCGACGGCGCCGGCGACATGGGTGTGCGCGGCGGTCTGCCCGCGGAAGGGACCCAGTGTCACGGCGGCGGTCACCCGCGCCGCGCACTCGGTGGCGACGACGACGGATGTCAGCAGGCCCGCCCCGTCCAGCCGCTGCCCGGCCGCGTAGGCCATGGGGACGGCGACCGTCGAGTTGGACAGGTGCCCGGCATACGCGGTGTCGTCGAAGTGCAGCCACGAGCCGAGTCCCGCCAGCACGTACGCGGACCGCCGGCTGTCCTGCTGCAACGGCTCGCCGAAGCCGGCGACGAGCCGCCGGCCCAGCGGGTGCGCGGCGCCGTAGCGGATCGCCGCGCACTGGGAGAGGATCTGCAGCTTGGCCACTTCCACGACGTCCCCGGGGACGTCGCCGAAGCGGACGCCGGCGGCCCAGGCCGAGAGTTCTTCAGTGAGGGTCATGCCCAGTGTTACGCCCCGGACACCGCCGGCCCCCCGACACAACGAAAATGAGGGCGGCGCGGCACGAGCGCGTAATGCCGTTGGGTGGCGCCTGCCGCCCGCATTCTCGACGTGAAGGGGCCCCTCCGTGCTCATCCCACACGAGCCCTCCCGCATGACCGCGGGCCTGGCCAGCAACACGGCTCGACTGACCGCACGCATCCGGGCCGTGGACGCCGCGCTCGAACCCGGCCGGCGGATGCTCGACGACCCGTACGCGCGGGCGTTCATCCCCGGCATGGAGCTGCCCGACACGCCCGCGGACGCGGAGCGGTGGCTGACGGAGAACGCCTGGCAGGAGGGTCCGTTCTTCGCGATCGTCCTGCTGCGCCAGCGCTGCTTCGAGGACTATCTGCGGCGGGCGGCGGCCGCCGGGGTCCGGCAGGCCGTGCTGCTCGGGGCGGGCTACGACTCGACATCGCTGCGGCTGACCGACCTCACCGCGATGCGCTGGTACGAGGTCGATCACCCCTCGACCCAGGCCGACAAGCTCGAACTGCTGGGCCAGAGCGGGATCGAGACCCCGGATGTGCACTACGTGCCGGTGGACTTCGAAGCCGGCGCATCGCTGGCCGACGCGCTCGCCGGGGTCGGGTTCGACCCCCAGGAGCCGTGCGTGGTCGGCTGGCTGGGGGTGGCCTTCTTCCTGCGCCCCGACGCGTTCCGGCACACGCTGAAGGAACTGTCGGAGCTGTGCGCGAGCGGCAGCACGCTCGTCTTCGACTACATGGACCAGTCCGTGCTCGACCACACGACGCCCTACCCCGCGGTCCTGTCCAAGGCACAGGAGGTGGGGGCCCGGGGTGAGCCCTACCTGACCGGGCTCACCCCGGAGACCGCCGGGGAGGCCGTACGGCGGGCGGGCTTTTGGCCGACCGCGCAGTTGCGGATACCGGACCTGATGCGGGAGTACGGCGGCGCCGATCCGTACTGCAGCGCGGACGACTTCATGGGGATGGTCGTGGCCGAGCGGCGCTGACGAGCGAATCCGACCGGGACTCGAGCTGGACCCGAGTACCCCGTCAGTACCGTGTCATCACGGGCAGTCATCGTGAAGGCACCCAGCATCACGCAGGGGCGGACCGTTCACGTCTGGGAGGACGCATGGTGCAGGGCCGGCGGGCGCGAAGAGGGCTGCTGGTCGCCAATCCCCTCGCGGGCAGGCGCAGTGCGGATCTCATCGACGCGGTGGTACGCCACAGCTCCCGCCGGCTGGAAGACGTACGCGTGGTGCGCACGGCCTACCCCGGTCACGCGGAGCAGCTCGCGGCGGCGACCGCCGACGGAGCGACCGACGTCCTGATCACGGTCGGCGGTGACGGCACGACCCGTGAGGCGGCCGCCGGTCTGGCGCGGGCCCACCGGGAACAGCCGCACTCGCCGGGCGCGGCGCTGGTGAACGTGCCGGCCGGCACCGGCAACTCCTTCTACCGCGAGATCTGGTCGGACCGCCCCTGGCCGGACGCCCTGGACGCCGCCCTCTCCCCCGGAAACTCCCGCGTCCGCCACGTCGACCTGCTGCAGATCAGGGAGACCGGCACCCCGGTCGTCCTCGGGACCGGCTCCGGCTTCGTCGCCGAGGTGACCCACGCGGCCGCCCGGCACGCCGGCGTCACCGGCCGGGAACGCTACCGGCGGGCCCTGGACGAGGTCCTTCGCAGCACGAAGCCCTACCCCGGCCGGATCCAGGTGGACGGCGCGCTCCTGCACGAGGGCGACATCCACCTGACGAACGTCGGCGGCGGGCGCTACCGGGCCGGGCACTACCAGTTGCTGCCCCGGTCGGTGCCGGACGACGGCCTGCTCGACATCTGCGTCATGACCGACGGCAAGCACCTCGCCGACCTGCTCGAGCTCAGCCGCAGCGGACGCCATCTGGAGCGTCCCGGGGTGCTCTACGCCCAGGGAACGGAGATCGTCGTGGAACGCACCGACGGTGAACCACTCGTCCTCGAGTACGACGGCGAGCCGGAGACCGGCGACTTCTCGCGCTGCACCATCGGGATATCCGCGGGCGCGCTGCCCGTGCTCGCGCCCCTCTCCTAGCCGCGCCGGGAAGAGCGTGCCCCGCTCCCCGCCCGGCTCATCACAACCCCCCGACCAACGAACGGAAAGGCCAGTCATGCCCATTCAGCACAGCGACGTCCTGTTCTACACCGGTGTCGCCACCGCGGAAAGCGGCCGCGAGGGCCGCGTCTCCTCCGACGACGGCAAGCTCGACGTCACCGTCAGCCAGCCCAAGGAACTCGGCGGAACCGGCCGCGGCACCAACCCCGAGCAGCTCTTCGCCGCCACGTACAGCGCCTGCTTCCACGCCTCTCTCGCCATCGTCGCCGACGAGGAGAAGGTGGACATCACCGGATCCAGCGTCACCGCCCGGGTCTCGATCGGCAAGAACAACGACGGCTTCGGCATCATCGCCGACCTCACCGCGAGCCTCCCCGGTCTCGAACCGGCGGTCGCACAGCGGCTGTTGGACAAGGCACACGCGATCTGTCCGTACTCCAACATGACGCGGAACGGCATCGAGGTAAGCCTCAAGGTCGGCTGACAGGAGATCGCCACGCGAGAGGGAGCGACATCACATCATGGTGAGCACGGCGGCGCAGCCGCCCGTCACGGATCTGCTGCGGCTCAGCCCGGAGTTCGTCAGCAACCCGTATCCGGTGTACGCGGAACTGCGCCGGCAGGCTCCGGTGCACCACGTCAGGACGCCTGACGGTGACCATGTGTGGCTCGTCGTCGGACACGAGGCGTGCCGCGCCGCGTTCACCGACCCGCGGCTGAGCCGGGAGTGGCGCAGGTCCGGCCGCATGCATCAGATCAAGAGCACCGACGAGGACGATCCCAATCTGGCGCATCTGCTCATGGCGGATCCTCCGGACCACACCCGGCTGCGGCGGCTGGTCTCCCGGGACTTCACCCCGCGCCGGATCGCCGCACTGGCGCCGCGCGTCCAGCAGGTCGCCGACGATCTGCTGGACGCCATGCTGGAGAGCCCCGGCCGGCGGGCCGATCTGGTGGCGGCGTTCGCCTTTCCCCTGCCGATGACGGTTATCTGCGAGCTGCTCGGTGTCCCGCAGTTGGACCGCGACGCGTTCAGCGGCTGGTCCACCCAGGCGATCGCGCCCACCAGCGGTCCCGAGCAGGCCGCCGCGTACACCGCGCTCACCGCCTACTTCACCGATCTGATCACGGACAAGCGCGGCAGTCCCGGCGAGGACCTGCTCAGCACGATGATCCACGCGGTGGACGAGGGCGGCGACCGGCTGTCCCCGAACGAACTGATCGGGATGTGCAGCCTGCTGCTGATAGCCGGGCACGAGACCACGGTCAACCTGATCTCCGGCGGCATGCGCGCGCTGTTCGCCCACCCCGCCCAGGCCGCGTTGCTGCGCGCCGATCCGGACGGCCTGCTGGACGGCGCCATCGAAGAGTTCCTCCGGTACGACGGCCCGGTGGAGACGTCCACCGGACGGCTCGCCCTGTCCGACGTCGAGCTGGGAGGGGTGCTGATCCCGGCCGGCTCGACCGTGCTCATCGCCATCGCTGACGCCGACCGGGATCCGCAACGGTTCGAGGCGCCCAACGAGTTCGACATCCGCCGTGACGCCCGGGGGCACATCGCCTTCGGCCATGGCATCCACTACTGCCTGGGCGCCCCGCTGGCCCGGATGGAAGGCCGCATCGCCCTGCGCTCCCTGCTCGAACGCTGCCCCGACCTGGCCCCGGACGCGGACCCGGCCACACTGCCCTGGGTACCCGGCATGCTGATGCGCGGTGTACGACGGCTGCCGGTGTGCTGGTGAGAACCGCGCCCCGCCCCACCCCGCGACCACCCCGACCCGGAGACCGAGCATGACCGAACTCTCACCGTCCGATACGCAGACGGGGGTGCCCGCGCCTGCGGGGGCCCGTTCCCCGCGTAACCTCACCCTGCTGCTCGGGGTCGCCTGCGCCGTACAGTTCCTCGACTCGATGGACATCGCGAGCGTCGGCCCCGCCCTGCCGCTGATCCAGGACGAACTGGGCATCTCCGCCGCCGCACTGCAGTGGGTGGTCAGTGCGTACGCCCTCGGCTTCGGGGGCCTGCTGCTCCTGGGCGGCCGGCTCGCCGATCTCTACGACCGCAGAAAACTGCTGATCATCTGGCTGGGCGTGTTCGCGCTCGCCAGCTGCGCGGGTGGCCTGGCGGACGACGAGTTGGTGCTGACCCTCGCGCGGCTGTGCAAGGGCATCAGCGCCGGCATCACCGCCCCCGTGGCGATGGCGGTCCTGCTGGACGCCTTCCGGGAGGAGTCGGCCCGCAACAAGGCGCTGGGCACGTTCATGGCAGTCGCCGCGACCGGCTACTCCCTGGGCCTGGTGTTCGGCGGCGCGCTGGCGAACGTGTCCTGGCGTCTCATCTTCTTTCTGCCGGGCGCCTTCGGACTCGCCGTCGCCGTGCTCGCCGCCTTCGCCATCCCCGGCGGACGCGGCGACCGGAAGGGCGGTCGCATCGACATCCTCGGCGCGCTCACCGTGACCGGGTCCGCGATCTGCCTGGTTTACGGGTGCAGCCGCGCCGCCACCGACGGCTGGAGCGACATCTGGACCGTCACCACGCTGATCGCCGCTGTCGTGCTGCTCGGGCTCTTCCTGCTGGTGGAGCGCCGGCATCCGGACCCGCTGGTGCCGTTGTCCATCTTCCGCCGGCCCCAGCTGGCGCGGGCCAACGTCTGCCTGCTGTTCGTCGGGGCGTACGTGGCCTTCCAATTCGTGCTGATGTTGTACTACCAGAGCGAACTGCACTGGTCACCGCTGGAGGCCGGGCTCGCCTTCCTGCTCGGCGGAGTACTGACGGGGGGCACCGCGCGGTACGCGGCCACCCTGGTCACCCGTTACGGCGCCTGGCCCGTCGCGAGCGCGGGGCTGGTCATGCTCGCCGCCGGCTACCTGGTCTGGGCCCTGCTGGTGGGCCACGCTCCCACCCTGCTCATCATGTTCGTCCAGCAGGTGCTGGGCGGCCTGGGCTTCGCCGCGGCCTTCCCGGCCCTGAACATCGCGGCGGTCGGTCAGGCACGTGAAGACGAACAGGGTCTGGCCTCGGGCCTGTTCAGCACGAGCCAGCAGATCGGCAACGGCATCGTCGTGGCCTTCACCGCCACTGCCCTGACCCTGGGCGCGGACGGCGGACTGAACGGATACCGCGCGGGACTGTGGACCGTCACCGGGGTGACCGGCGCGGTGGCGGTACTCGCGGTGGCGGGCAGCGTCCGCTACCGGCGTGCGCCCGCCGCGACCGCGGCCGACAGCCGGTAGAACACGGGCCGCCCCGGGGCCGGCACTCCGGGGCGGCGCCGCCGGCGCGGCCTGCCGCCGGTCGACTCGCCGGTGGAAAATCCGCCACGAGGGCCAGTGATCGCGCTCTGTCATGGCCGGGCGCAGTTGTGGTACCCATTTCATCCGCATCGGAGGGTAACGACATGGACAGCATCACGCGGACCACGCGGGAGGAACTGCGCGCCAACGGCTACGCATTGGTACCGGCCGGCCAATTCGCCCTGGCCCCCGAATTGCAGCCGCTGGTGAAGGAACTGGCCGACGAGTGGGAACGGCTGGAGACTGACCAGTACCTGACGAACGGCTCACGCTCCCGCGAGCGCCGCTACGACCGCTTCTACTTCCTGCCCCGCACCGGCGAGATCCGCCTGCGCCCGCACCGGCCCTCCTACCAGCCCCCGGGCGCCAACGACTACGCGGGCGGCATCCAGCGTGAAGTGGCCCCGCTGAGCTCCGCCACCCTCGCCAACCCCCTGCTGACCCGGCTGATGCGCGACGACTTCGCCCGCTTCCCCCTGGCCGACGACGACACCCGCCTGGACGAACCCTGGGGCGTGCAGTGCCATCAGTTCCGCATCATCAGCACCCCCGACGAGATCGGCGAGCCGACCCCCGAAGGACCGCACCGCGACGAAGTCGACTACGGCGTGATCCACCTGATGGGACGAACCAACACCAAGGGCTGCCAGTCACAGGTCTACACCCCGGACAAGGAACTGCTCACCGAGTTCACCCTCACCGAACGGATGGACACCATATTCTGGGCGGACCGGCAGATCCTCCACGCCGTACAGCCCACCCGGACAGCAAACCACGAGCCGGCCACCCGCGACGTACTGATCATGGGCTACAAGCACACTCCCCAGCTCCAACGCATCGAGCACGCCTAGAGTCGTCTCGAATGCGGGTTTTGCGGTGGAGGGCTTCGGCGGGCGGTTCGTGAGACCGGAAGTCGTGCGTGCACCTTCGCCGAAACGACCCGATCCGCGCGCGACCGGAGCAGGTTCCGGGATCAACTTTACAAATCGACCCCGGGATTTTCTTCCTGCGTGCTGAATATGCCCGCGATACCTGTTGCGGAGCCTCGGCACCCATACCGTATCGCCGCGTATCCCCACCTCTCAGAAGGCGGCACGTCATGACGCAGATACCCGCCAAGGTCGATGCAGGACGGAAGAGGTCCGTGTCCACCGAACACGCCGCCCCGTCCTTTTTCTTCAACGGAAATGCGCCCCGCCGACGGGTGCTGGTGATTGCAGCCAGCGCCGTTCTCGGCTTCGCCCTGACAGTGGTGTGGTCGGCGAAGTTCGTCGACCGGACCATCGGCGACACGATCGCGGACACGCTGCTGGGCCACACCGCTAAGGGCACCCCGATCGCGGGCGCCCTGGCCGGTGTCCTGTTCGCTCTGGTCACGGGCATCGCCGGAACATTCACCGCATGCAACATCGCGGTGTTCAGCGCGCTGGCGCCGCTGACCGGCGGACGGGCCACATCCCGTCGCAGCCGGATGGCCGCCGGGCTTCGCCCGCTGGGACATCTTGCCGCCGGAGCGGTCGTGGTGTCGGCCTTGTACGGCGTGGTGGTCGCGATAACCGGAACGGACATGTCCCAGTTCGACCAGAGCCAGGGCAGCGGCCTCTCGGGCCGGCTGATTCAGGCCATGGTGGTCTTCGGAATCATCGGTCTGGTGATGACGTACCTCGGCCTGGCGACGCTGGGCATCGTGCGAGACCCTCTGGCAAAGGTGTCGGAGAAGTACCCCAGTGCACCGATGCTGTTCATGGGCGGACTGATCGGGGCCTTTCTCGTCGGACGGCCCTTTCCGCTTTTCCGCCAGTTGTTCCGGGACACCGCCGAGAGTCACAACGTGCTCTACGGGGCGGCGGCCTTCGCGTTTCAGAGCCTGGGCAACATCCTGGTCATGTCGGCGCTGTTCCTTCTTGTGACCGGTTTCCTCGGAGACCGGCTGCACAGGTGGATGGAAGCCTCGCCGGGCCGTACCGCGGCGCTCATGGCGGCAGGGTTCATCGTGGCGGGCGTCTTCCTGGTTCTGTACTGGGATGTGCGGATCCTGGCGGTCCGTGACCTGATCTGGTACCCGATCGCGCCCTGGGCGGCCTGAGCCGGCTCGGTCAGTTCGCCGGGCACTACGGCGTTCGTGGCAGCCCGGGAAGGGCGGAGTGCCCGATCCCGGTGAATGCCCGCCACAGCGGCCGCCGGACCGGCGGCCCCGCTCACCCGGCCGCCGCGCCCGCACAGCGCGCGGAACCACTCCCCGCGTGCGGTCACGGACCTGCTGCCGCGTGCGCGAAGGGCATTCGCTCACGCGGCAGCAGGTGAACGCCCTGCCGTCGGGGGGCGGAGCTGAGCAGGCGGTGTGCGTAGGCCGCGGACACCAAGGTCATGTGGTGGTGCCACCCCGGGTAGGACCGCCCTTCGAAGTCGAGCAGGCCGACATGCTCCTCCATGTCCCGTACCGCCCTTGCCGTGCGGGACAGCGTTCCCGCCAGAGCGAGTACCTCCTCGGTAGAGGTGTCCAGCATGTTGGTGAGCCACAGCTGAGCCGAGCGGCCCTTCGCCCCGTTCCGCACCGCGAGCAGCCGGTAGGTGCGCGGGGCCGCTCCGGGCACGTGCACCAGGCAGGACGTCACGGTCTCGGCGCCGAGGTCGCCGAACCCGACCACTTCCTCGGTGCGGACCTGATAGCCGGGGTCGCGCTCATGGAGCCTGTACGCCGGCAGGAGCGGTCCGCGGAAGGAGGCGTTGACATGACAGTGGGCCATCCGGCCGCTGCCGGGAACAATCCTGAGTTTTCCCGAAACGGAGACGACGAACTCGCGCTCGTTCACGTCGAGTCGGCCGATCACCGCGCTCGCTCCGGATAAGCCTTCCAGGTCGGCCACCACCGGCAGCGGTCTCGGCCAGGCACCCGTGGCGCCCTGGCCGGCCAGCTCCAGCACATGCGCCGCGAAAGGCCAGGCCCGCGCCCCGTCCGGTATGCGGGCGCGCGCCCGCCGCAGCGGATCCTCGGTCCACGCCCGGGGAAGCAGCAGGCTCCAGTTCACCGGAAGAGCGGCGTCGTCGGACGCCAAGAAGGCTCCGACCCCCACCTGACAGGTCACCGAGCGCCCTGTGGAAGCCAGGTAGCGGCGGTGCACTCCGCAGGAGTGCTGTCCACGCTTGCGCAGGATGACCCGGTCAATCACCATCGCCCGCAGGGGCAGTCGCCGCTCGACCCAACGGGCCAGTTTCTCCCGGACGGGCATCCAGTCCCACGGACTCGCGTTGACGAACTGCTGCAGCGACTGGGGGGCCGTGGGAGATCCTGAGACCGCTGCGGCGATGCGCCGCACCGACTTCTTTCCCGGCGTATTGAGCAGCCCCTCCAGATAGATTTGCGCCCAGCGGCGCTGGTCGGCCCTCGGCAGGTGCTCGAACAGACTCCTGGCGAACGCGTGCAGTGAGGCCTGTGCGAGAGTCGTGGCAGGCGTCTCCATGGCGTCTCCCCCATCCTTGCAAGAGCAAGCATTACTGGTGCCGGGTCAGGTCGGCTGCGGTCATCGTGCCTGGGTGTCCGGCAGGCTCGGTGTCACGTGGGATGTGTGTGACACCGGGTGAATACGAGTCTGTGCCCGGAGCGAGTCGGGGGGCGGGCGGACACGTTCGAGCTGTTCGCGCGTGTTCCGGCCTCGCACCACGGGCCGGTGGCGGTCGCCTGGTGGCGGCCCGGCCTCGGCATGCTCGACGAGGCACGGTTGCGCCGTACGCCCGAAGGACGCGCCCCGCGGCGTCCGGTGCTTCCCCGGGCTCCCGGCCCCCCTCGAACAGGAGAGACCCCGCTTCCCGCCGCGCCGGCCGGTGTCTCTCGTACGTCCCGTACGAGAGACACCGGCCGGCGCGGCGAGGAATGGGGTCTTTGCAGCTTGAACGGAGCCGAGTGCGGGGGGAAGTGCCGGGCGTCGCGAGCCGGGCGGGACGTCAGGGGCAGGGCCCGGCGCATCGAGCACGGTTGTCGCGGGAGGAACATCGAGCACGGCTGTCGCGGGAGGAAACAGACCCCCGGCAGAGCCCACGTCGGGGGTCGCACCTGGAACAGCCGGCCCTGCCATGTCCCCCCGTCCCCCCGTCCCATGTCTTCCACATCCTGCAACGACTGCCCAAAGTCTCACAAAAGGGGCAGCAACAGCCCAGATCTGTCCGCGAGATACCACTCCTACTCGCGGCCTGGGCCGGCACTTGCCCCATCCGTTACCACGACACACCGAACGTCATACCGCCTGATCATCCCAACTACCGAGATGTAAAAATAAGAGGAGCGCCCTCATTTTTTTCCACAAGGGCAACTGTTCCCACTTCGCCACCCCGATACACACCAAGAACCGCACAGAAGTACGTGACTCGCAAAAGCGTACGAGCCGGAAAAGATCCGGTAATGGCGTCGCGGCTTCTGCAAACCGATGCAAGATCGGACAACTTCGTCTGCTCACACACCTGTTGACGTGGACTCGCAGCTTTGTGCATCCACTAAAAAGTACCCACCTGGAGAAACTATGGTGAAACAGGACAGAGCTCTACGGACGCGCACCGCCATCATCCGGGCCGCGGCCGTCGAGTTCGGTCAGGGCGGCTATGCCGGTACATCGCTCTCTCGAATCAGCACGACCGCAGGCGTATCCATGGGCTCATTGGGCTTCCATTTCGCGACAAAGGCAGCGATGGCAAATGCCGTACAGGAGGAGGGCGGCAATCTCATCAAGGCCGTCGTTCAGCAGGTGATCGTGCAGACCGCGCCACCGCTCACCCGGGTCGCCGACCTCACGCTCGACCTCGTCCGGCTCCTGGAGGCGGAGCCCTCGGTCCGCGCCACGGCCCGTCTTGCCCGGGAACGGACTGCTCCCTCGTCCTGGCCCAGCAGCTGGCTCCCGGCTGTCCAGAACCTCCTCGACGAGGCACACACAGCCGACCAGCTCCGCAGCACCGCCCCGCCCGAGGACGTCACCTCCCTGGTGGAGTACCTGATCAATGGCGCCGAGGCGCAGCTGCGCACGGCACCCAGAACCGAGCACGGGTGCGAAGGGACCGTGAAACAGCTCCAACGTCTGTGGAACCTGGCCCTGTTGGGCGTCTCGGCGGAGCAGTCGGCCTGAGGCGTCACAGCCGTTGGGCAGTCCGGAGCGGTAACCGCCGCAGGTGCGGGCGGCCTTCGGCTGAGCATGTGATCCGGCCGAGGAACACAGCGCTCAGCGCGAAGGCCGCGGGTAGGCGCCTGTACCGCGGCGGAACCCGTCCTGGCCGCCCGCCTCGCCTGCCGGCTGCGATGGCGCGAGGTGCGCCGTGGGTTATACCGCCGTCTTCTGCGTGGACCAGGTCTCCACCGGGCTGATCGGCACCAGCGCCGGTGGCGTCGGACTCTTGGCCGGTCCGCGCAGCGCGTTCCACAGCACTCGCGCGATGAACGCGGGTTTCTGCAGCGACTCGGGCCGGTCGATCAGGCCGGCCGTCCGCATGTACGCGGCGGCGACCTTCTTGTCGCGTGTCGCGGCGATCTGAATGAGCTTCAGGAACTTCTGTGCTGCCCTGACCTGCAGCGTGCGGCTGCCCTCGACCCCGGGGAAACTCAGGTCCATGATGTTGGTCATCTCCCAGGCCGGGTCGACGACGTTCTTCGCCAGGTCCTGGAAGTACAGCAGTGGCTGCGGGGCCGCCCCGGTGTGCAGATGCGCGCGCATGGTCAGGGCCGACAGCGCCGCCACCGTCATGCCCTGCGCGTAGACCGGGTTGAAGCAGGTCACCGCGTCTCCGACGACGACCAGGCCGTTGGGGAAGCGGGCCAGCTTCTCGTAGCGGCGGCGCAGTGTGGTCGGGAAGCGGAAGGCGACCGGCTCGTCCAGCGGCTCGGCGTGCTGCAGTGTCTCCCAGATCTCCGGCGCGGCGAGTGTCTTGACGAAGTCGTAGAAGCCCTGCTGGTCGGTCGGCGGGTGGTCACCGAGGATGCCGTAGGCGGTCAGCTCGACGCGGCCGCCGTCGGTCTTGGTGAAGATCGCGCCGCGCGGCAGCGCGGCGTTGGCGACCGGGTTGATCGACAGGTCGGGGCCGTAGGGATCGGCCTTGAGCCTGTAGTGCTGGGTGACGTAGCCGAGGCCGACCTTCTTGCTCTCCTCCTCGACCGTTCCGTAGCCCAGTTCCTGCAGCCACACCGGGGTGCGCGACCCGCGGCCGGTCGCGTCGACGACCAGGTCGGCCTCGATGGTGTGCTCGTGCTCGTGACCGTGTGCCAGCACGCGTGCGCCGACGACGGTGCCCCGGTCCGGGGCGGTCGCCAGGCCGAGGATGTCGTGCTCCTCCACGAACACCACGTTCGGCAGCGCCGCGGTACGCCGGCGGATGTGCTTCTCCAGCATCGGGCGGCTGGCCGCCACGCAGGTCAGACCCGCGTTCTCCTGCTCGATGCGCACGCCGTTGAAGTACCAGCGCACATTGCCGCACAGGTCGCCGGTGGGCACCCCGTCGGCGAAGATCTCCTGGGTGATCCCGGGATAGAACTCCTCCATCACCAACTGGCCCCGGGCCAGCAGGCCGTTGATGTGTTTGCCCTGCGGGCAGCTGCGCCGTGGCTCCTCGGCATCGAGCAGCCTGTCGCGGTCGACGATCTGCACCTCGTCGTAGGCGTCGGCAAGCACCCTGGCCGCGAACAGGCCCGCGATGCTGCCACCCAGTACCACCGCGCGGGATTTCGTAGCGTCACTCACGGATTCTCCAAGTGGGTATGTCAGGTTGCCCGCCGTTGCGCCCATCGTTGCGCCGTGGCACGTGAACCTGCATCTCCGGGATTGCCAGGAGACGACGCCGGACCGGGCGCCTGCGCCGCATCGCACCTGCTCGGTACGGGAAACCGCCGCGGCGGGCACGCGCGTCCCGGCCGGCGCCAGCACTCTCGGAGACGACACCACGATCGCGGGGCTCTTAGCATCAGGGACGATCCGGCCCGTCGTGAGGGTGTGCGGCTCGCCGTACGGGGCCTGGACACCCGTGCCGGTAGCGGCTGGTCCCAGACGACAGATCTCCCCTTCCCCAGGAGGTGTTCCGTGTCCGACATCGAAGTGCCGACCCGGCAGGAAATGGTTCGCCGGGTGGCTGAGCTGGCGCCGCTGCTGCGCGGGCACGCCGCCTGGAACGAGGAACACCGGCGCATCCACGACGAGTCGATCGAGGCGCTGACCGACGCCGGCGTCTTCAAGCTGCGCCTCCCGGCCCGCTACGGCGGTTTCGAGGCGGACAGCGCGACCATGGTCGACGTCGCCACCGAGCTGGGCCGCGCGGACGGCTCCACGGCGTGGGTGGCCTCGGTCTACTGGATCCCCGGCTGGATGGCCTGCCAGTTCCCCGACGAGGTCCAGGACGAGGTCTTCGCCCGCCCGGACGCCCGGGTGTGCGGAACCCTGAGCCCGTCGGCGACGGCCACCCCCACCAAGGGCGGCGTCGTCGTGAACGGGAAGTGGGGCTTCCAGAGCGGTTCGCAGCACGCGCACTGGCAGGAGATCATCGCGATCCTGGTACCGCCGGAGGGCCAGCCCTATCCGATCGTCGCGCTGGTGCCGATGAGCGACCTGCTGATCGTGGACGACTGGCACACCTCCGGGCTGAGGGGCACCGGCAGCGTGAGCACGGTCGCGCAGGACGTGTTCATCCCGGCCGAGCGCGTACTGCCGCTGCCGGCGATCCTGGAGGCCCAGTCCGCGTCCAAGCTGAACGCCGACTCGCCGATCTACCGGGCCCCGCTGCTGCCGGTGGCCTCGGCCTCCGCCGTGGGACCGCTGGTCGGTATGGCCCGCGGCGCTATGGACGCCTTCGTCAAGCGGCTGCCCGACCGCAAGATCACCTACACCGCCTACGAGAAGCAGTCCGAGGCGCCGCTCACCCATCTGCAGATCGCCGAGGCCTCGATGAAGATCGACGAGGCGGCGTTCCACGCGCAACGGCTGTCGGCCACCCTCGACGCGAAGAGCGCCGAGGGCTCGGCATGGGAAATCGGCGAGCGCGCGCTGGCCCGCGCCGACCTCGGCGCGACCGGCCGGCTGGCGAAGGAGGCGGCGGACATCCTCGGCACCGCGAGCGGTGGCTCCTCGATCTACACCAGCGTGCCGATCCAGCGCTATGTCAGGGACCTGAACGCGGTCACGCTCCACGCGCTGATGCACCCGGACACGAACGCGGAGCTCTACGGACGCGTGCTGTGCGGCCTTGACCCGAACACCGCCTACATCTGACAGGAGTGAGCATATGAGCACCGACACCGACACCGAGCCGAGCACCACCGCGCCCGAGGCGGACATGGCGGCGATCGCCGCACTGACCCAGAAGGTGATCGCGGCCTGGGCCTACAACGATGCCGACTCCTTCGCGAACCTCTTCGTCGAGGAGGGCACGATGATCCTGCCCGGCATGTACGCCAAGGGCCGTGAAGCAATTCACGCCTACCTGGCCGAGTCCTTCGCGGGGCAGTACAAGGGCACCCAGGTCACCGGGCGCCCGCTGGACCTGCGCCTGCTCGGCGCGGACTCCGGCATCCTCCTCACCGAGGGCGGGGTGCTGCCGGCCGGCCACACCGAGGTGCCGGACGAGCAGTCGATCAGGGCATCCTGGGTGGTCGTCAGGCGAGACGGGGAATGGCGGCTGGCCGCCTACCAGAACAGCCACGCGCGGTTGCAGCTGCCCGCACCGGGCGGGGCTGCGTAGGCGCGGTTGATCCGCGCACCGGGCGGGTGGCGGAGACCCGCGGCCGCCACCCCTTCGCTTCGGCGCGGGCCGCCGGCCGGCGGCCCGCGCCGGCCGGGGGGGGCCGGCCGCCGGCCAGCCCGGGGGGGGGCGGCCCACCGGGGCCGGGGGCCGGGCAACCCGCCCCCGGCCCCACCCGCGGCCCCCCCCCCCCCCCCCCCCCCCCCCCCGGGGCCCCCCCGGGGGCCCCCCCCCCCCCCCCGCCCGGGCGTCGCCGGCCGGCGGCAGTCCGGTGCTGCGGCAGCCATCCGGGGCAGGGACCGGGCAACCCGGCCCCTGCCCCGGGGTGTCGCAGCGGCCGAGGTCAGAGCTTGAGCATCTCCTTGGCGACCTCGTCGGCGGACGCGGCGGGGATCGCGGTCGCGGCCTGCTCGAGCACGAGCAAACGCGCGCCGGGGATGTCGCGCGCAAGCGCCTCGCCGCAGCCGACCGGGAAGAACCGGTCGCGACGGCCGTGCACCACGAGCGTCGGCACCGCGAGTTCGGGCAGTCGCTCGCGCCAGCGGGGCCCGCAGTCCAGGTGGGCGAACACGATGCCGAGCTGGTTGGCCATCTGGACAGGGCGCGACGTGTCCGGTGTGCGGTCGAAGATCCGTCCGGCGGTGGTCCGCGCCTCGTCGGGGTCGTCGCCGAAGACCCCGGCCGCGGCGGCCGCCCACTCCGCCACCGAGTCACGGTCGGACCAGTCGGGCTTCGGGAGCGTGAAGCGTTCCTTCATCGCCGCCTGGTCGTGGTCGGGCAGGTCGTCGTCGACCGGGCCGGGAGCGACGGCCCGCGTCCCGGCGAGCGTCAGCGCGCAGAACGCCTCGGGGTGGTCGAGGGCGGCCACCTGGGCGACCATCCCGCCGACGCCGATCCCCGCCAGGTGTGCGGGGCGGTCGTCGAGCCCGCGGGCGAGCGCTGCCGCGTCGGCGGCGAGGTCCCGGAGCGTGTACGCGGGTGCGCCGGGGTCGGCGGTCGTCGACGTGCCGGCGTCGCGCAGGTCGTAGCGGACGACGTGCCGTCCGCCGCGCGCGAGCGCCTCGCAGAGGGCGTCGGGCCAGGACAACATGGTCGTACCGCCCGCGAGCAGTACCAGGGGCTCCGCCTCGTCACCGAAGTGCTCGACGCCGAGTGTGACGCCTTGGGGCGTGCGGAACGTGTCAACTGTCGAATGCATCGTCAACCTCCAAGACGGCTGGTGCCGACGGCATCAGCTGTCTCAATGTAATGGTTCCAACGGCAAAGAACGGTCTGCCGGCGAGGTGGGAGACACCGCGCCGGCAGACCGCTTCCGTCCTACGCGGCTGCCGGCTCCGGGGCCGGTCCCCCCTCCGTTCCCTCTTCCGGGGGCTCGGCCTGCGCCCGGCGGGGCATCAGGACGACGAACGGGATGCTGAGGGCCGTGGCGGCCATGACGACGACCAGGGTGACCTGCATCGCGTGGGCGTATCCGGAAGACGCGTATCCGAAGAAGACCGACGCCATGACGGCCGAGCCGATCGCCGTGGAGAGCTGCTGCATCGAGGTGAGCGAACCGCTGGCACTGCCCGCCTCTTCAGGCTTCGCGTCGCCGAGGGCGATGGTCGGAATCGTGGTGTAGCACAGGCCGGTGCCGATGCCGATGACCAGGAACGCCGGGGCCAGTGCCCACAGGCTGACGTCCGCACCGGAATGGTTGACAAGTGCCAGGAGCCAGCCGCTGCCGATGATGCTGATGCCCAGGCCGACGAAGACAAGTGTGCGGCCGAGCTTGGTGACCAGTCCGCCCATGGCGGCGAATGTGGCGACGATGAGCCCCGCGGTGAGCGGCACCATGTTGAGCGCGGCCGTCCGCGGACTGGCGTGCAGCCCTTCCTGCATGAACAGCGACAGTACGAAGAACAGGCCGGTGCCCGCGATGAACGAGACGAGTCCTACGAGCATGCCGGAGGTGAAACCCCGGTTCTTCAGAAGTGAGGGCACGATGAGCGGGCTCGCCGCAGTGCGCTGGCGATAGGCGAAGGCGGCGAAGAGCAGGACGCCGGCGGCGACCGAGGCGACGGGGCCTGCCGTCCAGCCGTTGGTCGAGCCCTCGATCAGGCCGTACATCATCCCGAGCATGGCCAGCCCGAGCAGGCCCGAGGCCCACCCGTCGATGACGACGGTCCGGTCGCCGTCGTCGCGCGGCAGGAGCTTGATGGCCGCGAGCAGCGCGGCGAGGCCGAGGACGATCGTGAGGAGGAAGATCGGGCGCCAGCTCAGGCCGAGCATGTCCGCGTCGATGATGAGGCCGGCGAGGACCGGGCCGACCACGGCGGAGACACCGAGGATCGGGCCGAACAGGCCGAAGGCCTTGGCGATCATGTCGGGGCTGAAGACCTTCATCATGATCGCCATGCCCTGCGGGATGAGCAGAGCCCCGAACGCCCCCTGGGCGATTCGGGCGATGATGATCAATACCGGGTCGGGGGCGAAGCCGGCCAGTGCCGAGGCCAGGGTGAACCCGCCGATGCCGATCAGGAAGAGCCGGCGTTGGCCGAACTTGTCACCCAGCCGTCCGCCGACCAGGAGCAGGATGCCCATGGCGAGCATGTACGCCGGCCCGAGCCACTTGATCAGGCTCACTCCGCCGTCGAGATCGGCGGCGATGGTGGGGGCCGCGATGTTGGTGACGGTTCCGTCGATCACGTCGAGAGCGTCGACAACGATCACCAGCCCCAGGATCGCCCACATCCGGCGGCGGGAGACGGGCGCGGGCACGGTCTCCGTGTCAGGCTTATCTAAACTAGTCAAGACAACGTCCTTCTCGGTTATTTCGGGGGCGCCCGTCCTGGGCGCACTCGGCCTTGACGAACGCTACCGACGCACTCGACACCACTTGGTGATGTTTTACAACCCCTGGTGATCCAGTGGCTGATTGTCGACTTCCGCAAGCACGGATGCGACCAGTTCCGGGGTCACGGCGTCGGGCCGGTTCGCGGGCGGCGGTACCTTGGTGCGGCACCGTTGCGCAACGCTACCGGGCAGCACGAAGCCGGGCTCGTCGGTCAGCGCCGTGATCGCGACCGCGCCGGAGGGCACCGTCACGGGCCGGTCGTTGCGGCAGGCCAGCAGGAAGGCCAGCCAGGTCCGGTAGGACACCAGCAGTTCGGAGAAGGCCAGGGGCGCCTTGCCGAGGCCGAGCCGCGCCGCCATCGCCGCCAGGTCCTCGCTCATGCGCTGCTCCATCCCGAGGACACAGGACAGCGGATCGCCGTCCAGGTCGGGAGAGGGCCGCCCGACCGCGCCCAGCTTTCCCTGGAACTCGGTGAAGATCTCGGTGACGTGGGCCGTGTCGGGCCACGTCGGCTGCACCAGGATGGCCGTGACATCCCGCTCCCCCGCCAGCCGGTCGGCGATCTGCAGGGACAGGGCGGCGGAGCTGCAATGGGCCACTACGAACACCGGCCGGCCGGGCGCCGCGGAGGCCTCACCGGCACGGAAGGCGGCAGCGGCCTCGTCAGCCAGGTCCGGCAGGGTGGCATAGAGCCGGTCGCCCGACAGCGCACCGCGCGGGTCCACCTGATGGACGGAGTGACCTGCTGCCGCGTCAGCGATCAGCGTGCTGAGCCGCGGGGCCGTGGTGAGCGGCTGGAAGTCGGAGACCAGGATGGCCGCTTTGTCCCCGGAGCTGAGCCGGCTGCACAGGGGTTGGGTACCGACGACGGCACGCATGGATGTTCCCTTCCCGGTTCACGCGCTGGATTCCTGTTTCGGCAGGGCCGAGTCGGGGGACGTCAGCGACGCGAGCAGCAGCTCCCGGTACTCGTCGACCATGGCCACGATGGTCGGCAGGTCGAAGTCGAGGCTGTTGTACTTCACGACGCCCACCACGTCCCCGTCCGGGTGCAGGTCGAGTTCCCACAGATTGCCGTCGGGGATCTCCGACACGTCGACGAGGGATGTCAGGCGACGGCGGAGCGCGGAGAGCCGGAGGCCGCCGATGTCGTCGGCCTCCTCCGCCGGGAACTGGGAGATCTGGAAGGCGGAGACGACGCTGCTCACGTTCATGATCGGGCCCGACATCAGTTCCGGTTCGGACTTGGCGATGATCTCGCCGAACGGAAGTTCGTAGGAGTAGGCCTCAAGCAGCGAAGCCCGGGTCCGGCGGACCAGGTCGGCGAAACTCGCGCAGCCGGATACGTCGGTCCGGATCGGCAGGAAGTTGAACAACGTCCCCACCGTGTCCTCGAAGCCGGGCTCGGTGCGGCCGGAGGTGATGACGGGGGAGACGATGTCGGTCCTGCCTGTCCTGCGGTGCAGGAACAGGTTGAAACAGGCGAACAGGACCATGAACGGCGAGCTGTGCAGTGACTTGGCCAGCGACGTGGTGGCGTCGGCCAGCTCTTTGTCGAGCACGAACCGGTAGACCGAGTAGACCGGTGGGACGTCCAGCCGCCGTGGCCGGTCAGTGGGCAGGATCAGCATTTCGCCGCCCGACAGCGTGTCCTTCCAGTACTCGCGCGCGATGGTGGCGGACTCGCTGTCGCGGGCTTCCTGCTGCCAGTAGGCGTACTCGCCGAGCTGACTGGTCTCCGGCAGACGCGGAGCGGGCAGCCCCTGACGGGTCGCGTAGCAGATGGTGAAGTCACGCATGAGCACCTGCATGGACCAGCCGTCACTGGCCAGATGGTTGGTGACGATGACGAACACCGCGTCGCCGTCGTCGAACCGCGCCAGGGTCGCTTGCAGCAACGGCAGTTCCTTGGCGCCGAGCCTGCCGTCCCGGTCGACCTCGTCGAGGAACTCGTGCGCCAGGCGCTCGCGGTCGGCCTCCGTCACCGCCGGCGGAAGGTCGACGACGGTGAGGGACGCCGGACACGGCGGGGAGACGCGTGCGTAGGGGGCGTCGGTGTTCCTGATGATGGTGGTGCGGAGCGCCTCGTGCCGCGCGACGACGTCGTCCAGCGCGAGCTGCACGGTCGCCACGTCCAGCAGCCCGCGTACGCGCCAGCCGGCCAGGACGATCCCTCGCGGGCCGAACACACCGAGGTCATCACCCCGGTCGAAGGCGCACATGAATTCCTCGTTGGCCGACAGCGGGCGCCGCGCGGACGCGTCGTCGGCCGTACGGTCCTCGAGCGGATCAGACACGGCAACCTCATTCCCATTGGCTCGGTCCAGCCGGTCATGGCCACCGCGGTCGCCCGGCGTCACAACGGCCGGCTTGCGCGGTGGGTCCTCTTCGCGTCGATGGATTCGCCGCGGTCTACTGCTGATCCCGCGCGGAGAGGGCAGCCACCGTTCCGGCTGTGCCGCGGTGCCATGCCTGCTCCGGCCGGTCGGTCATCGCTTGCACCAGCTCCACGAAGTCCGAGCCCCAGCTGTCCACCGTGGCGGAGTCCACCGAGCCGGGTTCGTACTCGATGACACAGCGGAAGTCGCCTCCCGGAACGACGAGGAAGGTCCAGATGATCACGCCGCGGCGGAAGGAGGCGGCCTCCTCCTGCGGCAGGGCCACCGGTTCGACGCTGGTGGTGAAGTCGGTGTCCTGGTTGTCCGCCGGCGCGCTGACGTAGTTGAAGCCCGACGGCAGCACCATCGGATCGGCGGGAGGGTTCATCAGGGTGGGGTACATGCCGAGGAGCGACTCGGTGGGCAGTTGGTGCTGCTGGGCCTCGACGCTCGCCCGGCGCGCGCAGAGCATGAGGTCGAGGAAGGTCTCGCAGCCGTCGGACTCCAGCCGGACGGGGACGAGGTTGGCGAAGAACCCGATGGTGTTGTAGTACTCCCCGGCAGGCCGGCCGCTGTTCACGGTCATCAGCGTGATGTCGGTCCGGCCGGAAATCCTCTCCATCAGCACCATGTACGCCGCCAGGCAGACGTGCCAGATGCTGCACCGGTTCCGGGCCGCGCCCGCGGTGACCTTCGCGAGGGTGTCGGGATCGAGCGAGAAGTTCCGCACGGCACTGCGCGCCGACTGCTTCTCGGGGTCGTAGGGCCGGTCCGTGGGCATCGTGGACATCGTGGCGCCGGCCAGCTTGTCCTTCCAGTAGCGGCGTGCCTCGGCCGCCTTCTCGCTCTGCAGGAACTCCTGCTCCCAGGTGGCGAACTGGCTGAACGGGACGGGGGCCGGCAGCGTGTGCGGCACCCCGGTCACCCTGGACCGGTAGCAGGCCGCGATTTCGCTGCGCAGGACGCCGACCGACCAGCCGTCGCTGTAGAGGTGGTGGCTCAGGAGGGTGAGCACGGCGTCCTGGTCGTCGAACCGGTGCAGGACGGCGCGCAGCGACGGCGCCTCGAGGAAGTCCATCGACTCCTCGTTCACCTCGTGGAGCAGCTCGGCGGCGATCTCGTCGCGGGACCGGCCGGGAACCTCGGGTATCTCGCGCACGGCGAGCGGAACCGGCATCGGCGGCAGCACTTTGAGAGATCCGCCCATGCCGCTCTCGTCGTAGTGGACCTGGCTGCGCAGGGCGTCCTGCCGTGCCACCACATCGTCGAGCGCGCCCCTGAGCGCGTCGACGTCCAGTTCGCCCTTGATGCGAAGCACGTGTGCGCAGACGTGCTTCGGTGAGCGCTGCAGGCCCATCGGGTCCCTCTGCCGGGAACTCAGCGGATACATGTCCACGGTGACACTCCAGAATCTGTCGGGTGAGGTCGGGCAATGGCCGGCCGTCAGGCCGTACGGCAGCGGCTCGTCGTCAGACCTCGGTGCTCAGCGTGTCCAGGAGCCGGTCGAGTTCCGCGACGGTGGGCGCGTCGAAGATCTCGTTGATCGATATCTCCACACCGACCGCC